>NZ_JBSFJE010000008.1:165664-428857 GCF_053597895.1 Streptomyces sp. NPDC001220 | reverse complement strand
CAGGACGGGCGGCATCCGCGAGACCCGCCCCGACGGCTACGCGTTGTGGAACTTCGCGACGATGGGCGTGATGGTGATGGTGATCCGCTGAACGCGCCCCCGTTGGGGCGCGGGGAACTGCGCGCTCAGCCCCCACACTCCCGCACCCGGACTCCGGGTGCGGGACGCCCGGCCGTGTCAGCTCAGCGGGTCCAGCGTGAGGTACGCCTGCTGCGGGTTGCCGTCGTTGACCAGCGACTCCTGGTTGCCGACGTCGTCGAAGGCGAAGGCATACGCCTTGCCGTCGGCCATCTGCGCGTGGATCTTGCGCGCGTAGTGGTTGGTGACCGTGTCCAGGTAGAAGTCGGCCGGGTTGTTGTCCGGCTGGTTCGCGCTGGTCAGCAGCGTCGACCGGTTGAAGCCCGCGCAGAGGGTGCGCGAGATCGGTCCGCGTACCTGGTCGTTGGGCGCGTCGAGCAGGTTGTGGCAGCCGAAGATGCTGTTCGCGTCCGGCTTCTGGAAGCTCGTCACCACCGCTCCGGCGGAGTTGGTGAAGTTCATGACGTTCCCCGAGACCCGCCCGTAGTACTTGGTGTTGGGCTGGTCGGCGAACGGCGTGACGGTCAGGGTCGACGTCGAGTACCTGGACCAGACCCGGTTGACGTAGTCGTCCATGACGGTCGACGGCAGCGCCCCGGTCTCCACGCCGTACAGCGGGGACAGCGCGCGGAGCACGGTGCCGTCGGAGCGGGTCTGGATCAGGTTCGCCCAGCCGCCGGGCTGCCCGCGCAGGGCGCTGAAGAACCCGTTGTAGCCACCCGGCTTGAGATGCCCGGTGCTGGCCGTGCTGCCGTCGGAGCGCTGCACCCCGACCGCGTACGGCACCGAGAACATGTCGACCTGGGTGCTGTTGATCCACAGACCCGAGTCGTTGAGCGTGTACTCGGACCAGTTGAAGAGGATGTTGCGGTTGGGGTCGCTCGGGTTCTGCACGGCGGGCTGGACCAGACCGCCGGTGGTCAGCCTGAAGTCGAGCTTCTGGCCGTAGGAGAAGTAGATCCGGCCGGAGAACTTCGGGATCCGGATCGTCGCCGACTGTCCCGCCGCCGGGCCCGTGATCGAGGCGTCCGGTGCGGGGGTCGGCGGGGTGCCGCCGGCCGGCCAGGCGTGGAAGGTGCCGCTCGCGTCGGCCCAGCCCTGCCGGCCGGTGGAGAGCTGGGTGCCGAGGTCGTAGACGTACACCTGGTCGCCGCGGCCGGAGTTGTTGGTGATCTTCAGGGGGATGGTGTCCGGTACGGCCGCGCCGGCCGGCTGCGGGGTGCCCAGCGTGAGCGCCCCGCCGATCAGTGCCGCCGCGGCCGTCAGGGGCAGCGTCCGGCGTGCGAGTCCTGTGCGCACTCTCCACCTCCGTGTGGGGTCGGGGTCGTACGGACATTGGTCCGTACCAGTTTGAGAGCGCTCTCAGACTGGCGGTGGGGCGAGTGCATGTCAATGAGTGGGACAGAATCGGGGCCCGTCGACCGACGGGCCCCGATGTACCGCTGTGCTCCGCTCAGAAGGTGCGCTTCAGCAGATCCAGCAGTGCGTCCCAGTGGCGCTCGGCGGCCTCGGCCGAGTACGCCGGGGTGTCGGCCTGGGTGTAACCGTGCGCGGCGCCCGGGTAGATCTCGCAGGTGTTGCGGACCCCGGCGGCGGTGAGCGCCTCCTCGAAGGTGCGGATCTGCTCCTCGGTCATCGACTGGTCCTGGTCCGCGAAGCCGAAGTACAGCTCCGCCGTGATCCGGTCGGCCAGCAGGTGGGGGCTGTCCGCGTCCTCGGTGACCAGCCGGCCGCCGTGGAAGCCGCCCGCGGCCGCGACCCGGTCCGGGAACGCGGCGGCGGTCCGCACGGCCAGCCGGGCACCCATGCAGTAGCCGGTGATCGCCACCGGCCCGTCGGCCACCAGCGGGCTCTCGGCGAACCAGTCCAGGTAGGCCGCCGAGTCCCGGTCGCTGAGCTCGGGCGTCAGCGCCTGCATGATCGGGCCGATCCGCTGCCAGAGGGTCGGGTCCGCGGCCGGGTCGATGAACTCGGGCAGTTCGAGGACCGGGGTCCGGCCGCTGCGGTAGAAGACGTTCGGGAGCAGGACCGTGTATCCCGCACCGGCCAGCCGGTCCGCCATCGACTTCAGGTGCGGACGGATGCCGTAGGCGTCCTGGTAGAACAGCACGCCCGGGTGGGGGAGGCCGTCGGCGGGGTGGGCCAGGTAGGCGTCGGCTACACCGTCCTCGGTGGTGATGTCCACGTCGGTTCCCTGTACGGCGGTCATGGCGCAGTGCCTCTCTGTGGAGTCGGCGTCGGGTCGGGGGAGGCCCGGCGCGGCATGTCACGATCATCGTGGCACGCGAAGGTGAGAGGACGGTTGCGCGGGGACCCCGTCGTCACTCGAAGCGCGAGGTGTCTCCCGCGCCCTGGCGGACGATCACCGCCTCGCCGTCGGAGAAGTCGATGACCGTGGTCGGCTCCGTGCCGCAGTCCCCGGAGTCGACCACCGCGTCCACCTGGTGGTCGAGCCGGTCCTTGATCTCCCAGCCCTGGGTCAGCGGCTCCTTCTCGTCCGGCAGCAGCAGGGTGCTGGACAGCAGCGGCTCGCCCAGCTCCGCGAGCAGCGCCTGGGTGACCACATGGTCGGGGATGCGCACCCCGACCGTCTTCTTCTTCGGGTGCAGCAGCTTGCGGGGCACCTCACGGGTCGCCGGGAGGATGAAGGTGTAACTGCCGGGGGTCGACGCCTTCACGGCCCGGAACACGTCGTTGTCGACGCGCACGAACTGGCCGAGCTGGGCGAAGTCGCGGCACATCAGCGTGAAGTGGTGCCGGTCGTCCAGGTGCCGGATGCCGCGGATCCGGTCGATGCCGTCCCGGCTGCCGAGCTGGCAGCCCAGCGCGTAACAGGAGTCGGTGGGATATGCGATGAGTGACCCCGAGCGCACCGCGTCGGCGATCTGGGAGATGCTGCGCGGCTGCGGGTTGTCGGGGTGCACGTCGAAGTACTTCGCCATTCGACGAGCTTATGCCGTACCGGACCGGCCGGTCGCGCGGACGCGGCGGGACGGCCCGCGACCCGGGCCGCCGCGGCGCTCGTCGCGGTCGTCGGCGGCCCACGGACCACCGAGTCGGGGCCGCGGAAAATCCGTGTGCATGCCCGCCGGAATCCGGGGAACCCGCTACTCAGCCGCCCGAGGGCCCTCCCCCCGGCCCCGGGTGAGGCGTTCTTCGCCGGCGGCCCTTCCCCCGAGGGCCGCCGGCGGAGTTGTACCGGGCGGTCGGGACCTGCCCGTTCATCGGGTAACGTCCGTAGGCCGAGGCCGACGCTAGGACGAGGAGCAGGGCGAGATGGCAGGCCGGGCAGGGGAGAGCCCGCACCCCTCGACACCCCAGGGCGACCGCTGGGCCGCGCAACTCCTCGACCATCTGCGCCCCGGTGCCCGCGATCCGCGCCGGGTGGTCACCTGGCTCGCCCGCGCGGTGCAGGCCACCGTCTGCCTCCAGGACGCCGACGGCACCCTGCTCGCCGGGGAGCGGCTGTCCCTCGACGACAGTCTCGTCGCCGAGGTGGTCGCCGGCCGGATCTCCGCAGCCGCCGTCCAGGACGGCGACCGCCACCTCCGTCTGGTCTCCGTCCGCGCCCCCGACCCGCGCTCGGCGGCCACCTCGCTGCTCGCCGTGGCCCGCGCCGTCCCCTTCGACCGGCGTGCCGCCGAGATCGTCACCCACACCGCCGGCGTCGTCGAACTCCTGCTGCGCGAGCGCGAGTCGACGGCCGCCGGGCGCCGGCTCCGGCGGGCCACCGCCGACCTGCGCCTGGCCATCCTGCAACTGCTGATGGTCGAGGACACCGTCTCCGCCCGCCGGGTCGCCGCCGGCCTGTGGCCCGGACTCCTCGACACCGACAGCGCCTGCGTGTACGTCGTCGAGGGGCACCCCGCGGAACGCGACGGCCTCGCCGAGGACTGCCTCGACATCACCCGCGGCCAGGCCCTGGTCGTGCGCTGTCCCGCGGTCGACGGCCATGTCATCGTCGTCAGCCCCGCGCCGAGGGCGGGTCAGTGGCTGCGCTCGGTCGTCGACGGTCGCCCCGACACCTACCTCGGGGGCAGCGTCCGGCAGAGCCTCGCCCGTACCGCCACCGCCTACGGCCAGGCCATCAGTGCCCTCGCCGTCGCCCACTTCCGAGCCGACCAGGCCGCCGTCTACGCCGAACGCACGCATCCGGAACGGCTGATGGACCCCGCCGCGCTGCACGCCTGGTCCACCGCCGTGCTCCGGCCGCTCGACACCCTGCCCCACCACACCCGCGCGGAACTCCTCGCCACCACCCGCCTCGGCCTGGAGTTCACCGCCGTCAGCGCGGCCAAGGTGCTCGGCGTCAGCCGCAACACCGTCCGGGCCCGCATGGACCGCGTCGAGGCCCTGCTGGGCGCCGACTTCTCCGACCTCGCCGTGCGCGCCACCGCCCACCTGGCCCTGAACACCCAGGCGGCCCGGACGGAGGACCTCGGCGCCACGGCACCTCAGACGTCCGGCGCGCGGCTCGGGGACCTGCTGGCCGGACCCGGGCTGCGCGCCTGGGCGCACGACCTGCTGGACCGGCTGACCCGGGACGGCCGTGATCTGCGGGGCACCCTGCGCGCCTGGATCTCCGCCGGCGGCAACGCCGAACGCGCCGCCCAGGACCTGGGGGTGCACGCCCAGACCGTCCGTGAACACGTCCGGGGCGCCGAACCCGTCCTGGAGCGTCAGCTGCTGGCCGCCGGCACCGACCTGTACGAGGTCGTCCTGGCCCACCTCGCCCTCGGGGACCTCACGGCCCCCGCCCTGCTCCGGGCGAATCCGGGCCAACCGGACTCACCTGTGCACGGGTGAGTCCTCCGGGTGCCCGATCGGGCATCGACGCGGTACCCAACGGCCGGATCCGCACGTAAGTTCAGCTTCCGCGGGGGCACGACCGGAACGGGGGACCGGTCGCAGCCCCCGCGACCCCGGATCCGCGCGGGGCTCACGTCCCGAGCCGTACCGGGATCTCCTGCCAGCCGAAGGCGATGAACGACGGCACCTGCCGCAGTTCATCCGCCCCGACCGCCAGCCGCAGTCCCGGGAAGCGGTCGAACAGGGCGGGCAACGCGGCGAGTGCCTCCGCCCGGGCCAGCGGCGCGCCGATGCAGCGATGCACCCCGAGCCCGAACGAGAGATGGTCGTCGGCCCCGCGCGCCGCGTCGAACACGTCCGCGTCCGCTCCGTAGTGCTCCGGGTCCAGGCCCGCCGCCGCGTACGTCGTGATGATCGCGTCCCCGGCCGGCACGGTGACGTCCGCCACCTTCAGATCGGTCACCGCGAACCGCAGCGGCAGCGCGGCGATCGACGGATGGACCCGCAGGGTCTCGTCGACCACCGCGTCCCAGCCGACCGTCCCGGCGCGTACCGCCGCCAGCTGCACCGGACGGGTCAGCAGCGCCACCACCGCGTTGCCGATCAGGTTGACCGTGGTCTCGAATCCGGCACCGATCACCAGCAGCAGCGTGTACAGCAGTTCCTCGTCGCTGAGCCGGTCGCCGTCCTCGTCGCGGACCCGGATCAGCTCCGTGGTCATGTCGTCGCCGGGGTGGTCGGCCTTGTACGCGATCAGCCCGCCGAGAACCGTGCCGATGCGCTCCTGCACGAACAGCGCGTGTTCCGGGGTCGGGTCGGAGGTGTCCATGATGGCCGCGATCAGCTCGCCGGTGTCCGCCCGCATCTCGTCGGGAACCCCGAACAGTTCGCAGATCATCCGCATGGGCAGCGGATGCGCCAGCTCCGCACGGAGGTCCACCACCGAGCCGTCGGTGCCCGCGGCCGCCACCGCGTCGAGCAGCTCCCCGGCGATGGCCGTGACGCGTGGCAGCATCGCCTCGGTGCGCCGGTGCGTGAAGCTCGGCGCCACCAGCTTGCGCAGCCGGGTGTGGTCGGGGCCGTAGGCGGAGAGCATGTTGACCACGCCGATCCAGCTGACCACCCAGCCCCAGGAGGGGTGTTCGCCGATCTCCGGCCACAACCGCCAGTGCTTGCGGGGGTCCTTGCTGACCCGGGGATCGAGGATCAGCTCCTTGAGGACGTCGTAGCCGGTGGGCGCCCAGGCGGGTATGCCGCCGGGCAGTTCCACCGGAACGACGGGGCCGAGGGCGCGTAACCGTGCGCTCTCCGCCGCGATGTCGGAGCCGAACGGGTCGAGAGCGATGCGGTCGGTGACGGTCACGACGACTCTCCAGGCTGGTCGGGGGAGCGGGGGCTGAACCGGACGGGCAGGGACGTCAGCGAGCGGTGGAACGGGCCGGGCCGCCAGCTGAGCCGTTCGCGGGGCAGGACCGGGTCGAGGTCGGGCAGCCACAGGGTGAGCCGTTCGATCGCCTCGGTCGCGATGAGCAGCGCGTGGTGCCGCACCGGGCAGGCGTGCGGGCCCGCGCCCCACGACAGGTGCGAGGCGTCCGCGGGCCGCCGGCCGCTGCCGGCCTCCCGCTCGGCGAACAGTCCCACGGCACCGAAGGAGACGACCACCGGGATCGCCGGCCTGACCCACGCCCCGTGGAAGGAGACGGGCCGACGGGCGTAGTAGATCCCGTAGTTGGCCAGCGGGGTCTCGTGGTGCAGCACCTCGATCACCGCGTCCATGACCGGGCGGGCGCCGCTGGTCAGCGTGGAGTAGTAGAGGGAGTTGCCGAGGATCCGGGACAGCGCGTTGGACACCAGGTTGGTGGTCGGCTCGTATCCCGCGCCGAGGGTGAGGAACACCTGCCAGGTGACCTCCTCCGGGGTCAGCCCGGCCGGATGGTCCAGGAGCATGCTCGGCAGGTCCTCGCCGCGCTCGGCGACCTTGGCGGCGACCAGCCGCAGCACGTAGTCGGCGAACTCCGCCTCGCCCTCGGCCGCCTGCGCGCCGCCCTCCATCATCTTCAGGAGGCCCTCGTTGAGCCGGTCGCCCTGGCTGTCCGGCAGCCCGAACAGGTTGTTGAACACCAGCGCCATCAGCGGCCGGGTGAAGTCGGTGACGAGATCGGCCTCGCCGCGCGGCCCGAAACGGTCCACCAGCAGTCGTACCGCCCGGTGCACCAGCGCGCGCAGATCGTGCGGCTCGATCAGGTCGAACACGTCGATGAGGCTGGTGCGGTAGCGGATGTGGGCGTCGGCGTCGGAGAACAGGGCGTTGGGCCGCCAGCGCATCATGCCGAGCAGCGGGGAGTCCTCGGGGACGGTGGCCTCCCAGTCCCGCGGGTCGTGCGAGAAGGTCTCCACGTCCCGCAGCACGTCGAGGGCGGCGTGCCGCTCGGTGATGACGTACGCGGGCGTGCCCGGGGAGAGTTCCGCCCAGCCCACCGGGCCCTGGGCGCGCAGCGCCGCGTAGTAGCCGTGCGGGTTCCGGGCGAAGCCGTCCTCCCACAGGCGCACCGGTCCGGAGACGGTGAAGGACTGCTGCTGCACGGTCATCGGGCCTCCGCGGGCCGGTCGTCGATCAGGTGCTGTACGAGGGCGAGCAGCGCGTCGACCGAGGAGTGCGGGTCCCGGGCGTCACAGGTGACCATCGGGGTGCCCGGCTCCAGGTCCAGGGCGGCGCGCAGCTGTTCGCCCGTGTAGTGGCCGGGCGCGTCGGGAAACGCGTTGAAGGCGACCGCGTACGGCAGCCCCGCCTCCTCCACAAGCCCCAGCACGTCGAAGGAGGCGTCGATACGGCGGCTGTCCACCAGGACCAGGGCGCCCAGCGCCCCGTAGGAGATGTCGTCCCACAGCGTCCGGAACCGCTGCTGCCCGGGAGTCCCGAACAGGTAGAGCACGATGCCGCCGGTCAGGCTGATCCGCCCGAAGTCGATCGCGACGGTCGTCGTCTCCTTCTCCCGCACCCCGTCGAGTTCGTCGACATGGACGGAGGCCTCGGTGAGGTGCTCCTCGGTGTGCAGCGGGCGGATCTCCGACACCGAGTCGATCAGGGTCGTCTTGCCCACCCCGAACGGCCCGGTGACCATGATCTTCACCAGGTCGCGGGCGGTGTCGGGGAGATGGGGGCCGCCCGCGCGGGGCAGCTCACCGGTGTTTGAGGGCGCGGAGGCCATCGGCCACTCTCTTCAGCAGGTCGGGGTCGAACCGTTCGGCGGGCGGGATCGGCGCGCGGGCCTGGACCAGGTCCCGGTCGACGAGGTCGGCGGCCAGCACCCGGACGGCGGAGACCGGCAGCCGCAGCAGCGCCGCCGCCTCCACCAGCGTCAGCGCACCACCGGACAGCAGCTCCAGCAGGGCCTGTTCGGCGGCGGGCAGACCGGCCGGCAGGGGCGTCCCGTCACGGGTGAGCACCGTCAGCCGTTCCAGATGCGGACGGCTGGGCCGGGCCACCCCGCCGGTCGAGAGATACGCGGGGACCAGGGGACGGCCGCCACGGCGGCCGGTCATGCCGGCGCGCCGCCGTCGGAGCCTCTGGGCGCCGCCGCCATCGCCTTCTCGCCCAGCCGGGCCACCTGCGAGTGCACCCGGTGCGCCAGCAGGTCCAGCCGCACCTCCGGGTCGCCGTAGGCCGCCACGCAGGTGCCGTGGTCGGTCGGCACGATCAGCACGTACCCGTGGTCCGACTCGACGACCACCTGCCGCACCTCGGCCCGGTCCCGGTCCGCGAACGCGGCGGCCGCGGCCCGGCAGGCGCCCTGCACGGTACTGGTGATCGCGGCCACCCGCTCGGCGGTCGCCTGGGACAGGGCCTCGGTGTACCCCGTCGCGAGGCCGTCCCGGGTGAGCAGGACGGCGGCCAGTACGTGCGGTACCTGCAGGATCGGATCCAGCACCCATGCCGTCTCGCCCGCATCGCGGCTGGTCATCTGGCCGCTCCTCCTTCGTCGTCGGTCCGTTGGGGATCGGGCGCGCCGGCCCGCTTGGGGGTTCGCGCCGCCGCGGTGCCGTACTGCAGGGCCGCGAGCGCGGCGGCCGCCTCCTCGGGCCGCCGGGTGCCCGGCTGCTGCCGCGGTGCTCCGGGGGCGTCGGGACGGGTACGACGCCGCCGCTGCGGCAGACCACCCAGGTCACCGGGTTCCTGGTGGCCGGGGGCGCGTTCGTGCTCGGCTCCAGGGACGGCCGGTGCCGGTGTCGGTGTCGGTGTCTGTGTCTGTGTCGGTGTCGGTGTCGCGGGTGCGGGGGCCGGGGGAGCCGGGGGCTCGGCCGACGGCGCCCCGTCCGCGGCGGCCCGCACCGACGGCGTTTCGCGCACCGCCGGTTCACCGGCCGTCGGTTCGTGGGCCGGTTCCCGGCGTACCACCGTGCGCTCGCGCGTCGAGCGCGGTGCGCTGGCCGACGGCGGCCGTACGTCCGGGTCGATCCGGCCGAGCAGATGGCTGTCGACCCGCAGCACCGCGCGCACCCCGCCGTACGGCGAGGGGGTGGAGACGTCGACGCTCAGGTCGAACTGGCGGGTGAGCTGGCCGACCGCGGCCAGGCCCATGCGCGGCGGATCGCCGAGGTCGGTCAGCAGGATCGGCTCGCTGCCGGCCACCAGCCGCTGGGCGCGGGCCCGTTCGTCCTGTGTCATGCCGAGGCCGGCGTCGTCGACCGTGACGCACACCCCGTGATGGACGTGCTCCAGATTGACGACGACGTCGGTGTCCGGCGCCGAGTGGCGCAGCGCGTTGTCGAGGAGTTCGGCGACGATGATGGCGACCGGCTCGACGGCGTGGGACACCAGGGCGGTGCCCGGCTCCAGATGGTGGTGGACCTTGACCCGGTGGTAGCCGGCGAGCCGGGCCTGGCCGCCGGTGACGGCGTCCACCACATGGGACTCCTCGCGGGCCAGCCCCACCCAGGCTCCGCACACCACCGCGGCCACCTGCGCGCGCCGCAGCGACTGCTCGTTCTCGTGGTCCAGCGCGAACAGCGTCTGCGCCAACT
This sequence comes from Streptomyces sp. NPDC001220, assembly GCF_053597895.1. NCBI lineage: Bacteria > Bacillati > Actinomycetota > Actinomycetes > Kitasatosporales > Streptomycetaceae > Streptomyces > Streptomyces sp. NPDC001220. The sequence goes on along the minus strand of NZ_JBSFJE010000008.1, from coordinate 418,948 downwards.
CCGGGTCGTCGTAGCGCTGCTGGAGTCCGCGCAGCGCGTCCTGCAGGCGGTACAGGGCGGCCTGGATCTCCCGGGTGGCGCCCCGCAGGCCGGCCTGGGCGGCCGCGTCGATGCGCATGCGCTGCGCGGTCAACTCCTCGCGCAGCGCGGTGAGTACGTACTCCAGCGCGATCCCCGTGGGGGTCCCGGGCGTCTGCTGCCCGGCCGGGCCCGGCACCTTGAGGTGCGGATGCGTGAGCTGCGCGGCGGCCGCGGGCATCCGGCGGGCGGCCAGATGCTCGACCTCGGTGATGAACGTGCCCTCGGCGCCTGCCAGTCGGGCGCGCAACTCCGCCACTTCGGCCCGCAGCGCCGCCTTCTGGCGCCGGGTCCGCAGCAGGCTGCCGCCGAGCGCGAGCGCGCAGAGCGTTCCGGCGGCGAGACCACCGGCCACCAGTTCCGGCAATTCGATCATGGAATCGGTTTCCAGGAGAGTAGGGCAGCAGTGGGCACGGGGAGCCCAGGGCCCTCCCATGTGGCGCTCGCAGCACAGTACACACCGTCATCGACCGGCCCCGCACGGTGAATCGTTACATCGCTTCGAATCTGCTCGGCGTGTGTTCGCTTCTGTGTCAACTGTCGGAAATGCCGTACGCAGTAAGCCAGTTGGGTCCTGTGCGGTTCGTGCGTCAGCGGGTGGCGGCGGCCGGCGCCGGCAGGTCGAAGACGTGGGCGGGCGAGATGATCCGGGTGATCGCCTGGCCGAACAGGGTGCTGGGCTCGATGTTCCCCCGGTAGCTGATGTCCGTGTTCAGCAGGACGACCACGGTCGTCCGCGTCGACGGCAGATAGACGGTCAGGGCCTCGTAGCCCGGCAGTGAGCCGTTGTGCCCGATCCAGCCCTGGACGTCGAAGATGCCGAGGCCGTACCCGGCGCCCGGGATCCCCGTCGACGGGGTCGTGAGCCGCTGCTTCTGGACGGCCGGGCCGACCATGGTCGTGCCGTCGGGGAAGACCCCGGTGGCCGCCGTACGCGCCCAGGTGTGCAGGTCGTCCAGGTCGGAGATCATCGCGCCGGCCGCCCAGGCCCAGGAGGGGTCCCAGCCGGCGGTCTCCTCGACCTTTCCGGTCGCCGTCTGGTCGGTGTAGCCCTGCGGGTGCGGGGTGGGGAACTCGTTCCCGGTCGGGAACACCGTGTGGCTCATGCCTGCCGGTGCGAGGACGTGCTCCCGGAGGTAGTCGCCGAGCCGCTGCCCGCTCTCCTTCTCGACGAGCAGGCCGAGCAGGATCAGGTTGGTGTTGGAGTAGTCGAACTTCCTCCCCGGCTGGAACTTCACCGGGTGCTTGAAGGAGTAGGCGAGCAGTTCCTGGGGGGTGAAGGAGCGTTGCGGATCAGAGGTCAGCGCCTTGAAGAAGCCGTCGTCCTCGGAGTAGTTGAACAGCCCGCTGCGCATCCCGGCCAGGTCCCGCAGAGTGATCCGGTCGCCGTTCGGCACCCCGTCGAGGTACTCGCCGACGGGGTCGTCCAGGCTCACCTTGCCCTGGTCGACCAGTTGCAGCACGGCCGTCACGGTGAACATCTTGGTCTCGCTGCCGATCCGCGTGTACAGGTCGGACGACATCTTCTGCCCGGTCTCCCTGTTCGCGACCCCGAACGAGCGAACGTAGTCGGGTCGGCCGGGTGTCCAGACGCCGACGGTCACACCGGGCACGTCCGCCTCGCGCAGGACCTTCCGCACGGCCGCGTCGAGTCGGCTGGCCACGGCCGGGGTCATGTCACGGACGTCCGGACGGCCCGTGGGCGACGGCGTCGGGGTGGGCGACGGCGCGGCGGACACGGCGGGCTCGGGGACGGCCGCCCCTCCGGCGAGCGGCACCGTCAGCGTTCCCAGTGCGACGGCGATCGCGGCCCCGCCGCGCAGCATGGCGGACTTGTGCGACATGGGCTGACTCCAAGCACGTGAGGAGGAACGTGCGGTGGGGTCGGACGTCAGAACCCTGACTCCACAGGATACGAGCGCGCACCCGACGGCGCCTGTCGGCCGGAGGCCGCGGGAACGCCCGCCGGAATGCTTGTAGGACCGGCGGCCGGGTCCGATCGGGGGGTGTTCTCACCCGACCCGGTGAGCGCGTCGGACGGCGCGTACCACCGGCGCGTTCCGGGCGTTGATCCGGTTATGGACGGATCCTCCCCCACGCCCTGGCGCCCGGTCCGGGAGCCGCACGCCCTCCGCTCCCGCGAGCCGATCTACGCCCAGCTCCTGCGGGAGTGGACGGACCAGGGGCGCACCCTGCCGGCCGAAGCCGAGAGCCGGCGCGCCGTCGCGTTCGTCCCGCCGCCCCGCCGCTGACCGCGCTACTCCCCGTACATCGGGGCCAGCACCGCCAGCGCGCCGTTGGCCTCCTGCAGCGCCGGCTCCAGCGTGCCCGGCACATGCAGCGCGCCGCTGCCGTCCGGCGGCACCAGCCACTCCAGATACCGCGCGGGCCGGTACGGCGGTGGTACGGCGACCCACGCGCCCTTGGTCGCGTAGCGAAGACCCGAGCCGATCCAGCCGCCGGACGGATCGGGCGGCAGGAAGAATCCGATCCGGCCCGCCGCGCTGTCCGCCAGGGTCGGCCCGGGCACCGGCAGGGACGGCCGCCACAGCAGGTCCAGCGTGAGCAGGCCGAGCCGGTCCGGGACGCTCAGCACGTCCCAGTAACGGCCCGCCTCCAGCAGCGCGACGCCCTCCCCGTGGTCCCACTCCCACTTGCACGCCCGGGGGTCCGCCGAGGCCGCCGCGAGCCATTCCACACCCTGCATCCACATCGCGTTCGTCATGCACTGCTCCGGGGGATCACCGCTCACCTGTTTCGGGCGCAGGGAACGACCGACGCCGGGCACTCGGCGCGCTCGCACGCCAACCCGGCATATGCATGCTGGTAGATATTTCTACGTGGCGGAAGGGGTGGCGAACCCTGGCGTTTTGGGGCGAATGTTCGAACACGGAGTACCGGTTCGCTTGTTGATCGGTGCGACGGGAGCCTCCCGGACGCGACCCGGATCAGTCGACGCTCGAATCAATCGTCATGGCAATCGATTCAAGTGCGGGCTCTTGATGAGGCGCCGGTATCAGTCGTAGGCTCCCGGAATTCCGTCGTCGCCGCTCCCGACCAGAGGTATTCCATGGACCGCACCCGACTGCACGCCCTGCTGGCCCGGGAGAGCGCCGAGGCCGAGCGGCGAAATCCCCGCTCCCGGGCGGCATATGCCGACGCCGGCCATCTCTTCGGCCGGGTCCCGATGACCTGGATGAACAAGACCGCCGGCGCGTTCCCGCGCTACCTGGCGACCGCGCGCGGCGCCCGGGTCACCGACGTGGACGGGCACACGTACATCGACTTCTGCCTCGGCGACACGGGCGCGATGGCCGGTCACTCGCCGGCCGCCGTGACAGAGGCTGTGCACCGCAGGTTCGCCGAGCTGGGCGGGGCCACCGCCATGCTCCCGACGGAGGACGCGGAGTGGGTGGGCGCGGAGCTGACCCGCCGCTTCGGGCTGGCCCGCTGGAGCTTCTCGCTCACCGCGACCGACGCCAACCGGTGGGCGATCCGGCTCGCCCGGGCCGTCACCGGCCGACCGAAGATCCTGGTGAACAGCTACAGCTACCACGGCAGCGTCGACGAGTCCCTCATCGTCGTGGGCCCCGACGGCCAGGGCGCGCCCCGCCCCGGAAACGTCGGCGCGCCCTGCGACGTCACCCTGACCAGCCGGGTCGCCGAGTTCAACGACCTGGCGCAGCTGGAGCGCGAACTCGCCCACGGCGACGTGGCCGCCGTCCTCATGGAACCCGCGCTCACCAATATCGGCATCGTCCTGCCGGAACCCGGCTATCTGGCCGGCGTGCGCGCCCTGACCAGGCAGTACGGCACGCTGCTGATCAACGACGAGACGCACACCTTCTCCGCAGGACCCGGCGGCTGCACGGCCGCCTGGGACCTGGAGCCGGACCTGCTGACCATCGGCAAGGCCATCGGCGGCGGCATCCCGGCCGGCGCCTACGGCCTCTCCGCCGGCCTCGCCGACCGCCTGCTGGCCCGTGCCGACCTGGACCTGGTCGACATGGGCGGGGTCGGCGGCACCCTCGCCGGCAACGCGCTCTCGGTCGCCGCCACCCGGGCCACCCTGGAGCACGTCCTCACCGACGAGGCGTTCGACCGTATGGCGCGGCTCTCCGCACGCTTCGAGACCGGCGTCCGGCAGGCCGTCCAGGCGCACGGCCTGCCCTGGTCGGTCAGCCGGCTCGGGGCCCGCACCGAGTACCGCTTCGCCGCCACGGCCCCGCGCACCGGTACCGAGTCCGCGGCCGCCGCCGACCCCGAGCTGGAGGACTTCCTGCACCTCTATCTCGCCAACCGGGGCATCCTCCTGACCCCGTTCCACAACATGGCCCTGATGTGCCCCGACACCACCGAGCAGGACGTCGACACCCACACCGCGGTGTTCGGCGCCGCCCTGCTCGAACTCGTCGGCTGAGGAAGGGGAGCCCACGTGCACATGGACGACATCGACCGGGCCATCCTGCGCGAACTGCAGGCCGACGGCCGGATCGCCTACGCCGACCTCGGCCCCCGGGTCGGGCTGTCCGCCTCCGCGGCCCGGCAGCGGCTGCAGCGCCTGCTGGACTCCCGGGCCGTGCAGGTCGTCGGCGTCACCGATCCGATGGCCATGGGCGGCCAGGCGATGGCGCTGCTCGGCATCGGCGTGGACGGCGACCCCCGGGCCGTCGCCGACGCCCTCGCCGCACACTCCGAGGTGGTGTACTCGGTGTTCACCTCGGGCGGGTTCGATCTGTTCGCCGAGGTGGTCACCCCCGGCCCGAAGGACCTGCTCGACTTCGTCAACGACGTGGTCCGGCCGATCGAGGGCGTGCGCGAGGTCCGCTCGTTCCCGTACTTCGCGATCCACACCCACCGCTTCCTGTGGGACGTGGGCTGAGCCGGGGACGTGGGCAGGGGACCTCAGGTGATGTCGGGCGCCAGGACGAGCATGGTGGCGTCGTCCCGCACCTCGCAGCGCTTGGCCAGGTCGGCCCACACCAGCTCGGTGAGCTCGGCAGCCTCCGCACCGGCGAACCCGGCCAGCCGCTCCGGGAGCGGGTAGAAGCGCCCGGCCCGGTCACGCGCCTCCCAGACCCCGTCCGAGGCGACGAACAGCCGGTCGCCGGGTCCCAGCTCGACCGTGACCTCCTTCGGCGGTTCCACACCCGCGAGAGCGAGCCCCACCGGCGCCCCCGGTGCGACGGCGAGCTCCTGGGCCAGGCCGTCGCGCAGCAGCACCGGCGCCGGATGACCGCAGGCCACCACCCGTACCGATCGCAGGTCGGCGGAGAACTCCAGCAGCAGCGCCGTCGCGAACAGCTCCGCGTGCGGTACGTCGGCCGAGTCCACCGACAGCCGGCGGTCCATCCGCGCCGCCACCGACTCCAGGTCCGGCTGGTCGAGGACCGCCTCCCGGAACGCGCCGAGCAGCGACACCACCGTGGAGACGGCGGCCAGCCCGTGCCCGCGTACGTCCCCCATCACCGCCCGCACGCCGAAGGGCCCGTCCCGCACGTCGAAGAAGTCCCCGCCGACCAGCGTGCCGTGCTGTGCGGCCCGGTACAGCCCGGTGCACCCCACCGCGCCGACCCGCTCCGGCAGTGGCGGCAGCACGGCCCGCTGCACCGCCTCGCCCACCGCCCGCTCGGTGACCAGCTGGGCGTCCCGGTGACTGCGCACATAGGACACGAACACGCTCAGCAGCGCGACGAACGTGACCGTGAGCAGGTCGGTGTCGCCGGGATGGTTCAGATGGGTGGCGGGCACGTTCAGCAGGACCACGACCAGGCAGCTGAGCACGGCGGTCGCCAGCGGGCCGTACGACAGCACGGCGAGCGGCGGGATGGCCCCGAGCAGGAAGCCGAAATCGTGTCCGTCGGGGCTGATCAGCGTCGCCGCGGTCACGACCGCGAGCAGCAGCACGGGCAGCACCCGCACCCAGCGCGGCGGCGGTGCACCCTGCAACCAGCCACGCCCGTCCCGGTAGTCACGCGACGACCAGCCGCGCACCCAAGTCACATCCCTAAGCTACGCCCGTGCCCCGGCACCGGTCGCGCAGGGATCTTCACATGCCGCGCTGGAGAATTCCGTGGACGTGCGCTGACCGTTGGCCCTACTGTGTGAGCCGCACGCCCAGGACCGGACGGAAGGAGGCGAGTGCGATGTTCATCACACCCATCCCGCGCTCCCTCCCCGACGTCCGGGCGTGACGGCTCAGAGCTGACCCGGGAGCGCTCCTCGCAGCACACATCCCGGAGGAATCCGTGACCGATCCGGTCATCCGTACGCTCGACGACAGCACCGCCACCCTCTTCGACGCCCTGCCCGACCCGCTGCGCCTGCGCGAGACGCACCGGCGCACCCGCTACCGCCCCGACTGGAAGCGGGTCGCGCTGCGCGACGGCCGGGTGGTCGCCCGCGCCGCCTGGTGGGGCCGCCCGGAGGACACCGCGCCGCTTCTGGTCAACTGGTTCGACGTGGCCGAGGGCGAGGAGGAGGCCGGCGCCGAGCTGCTGCGCAGCGCGCCCTGGCAGGCCGACGAACTGGAGCTCGACCTGCCGGCCGGCTGGCGTGACGTCCCCGCACTGCGCACAGCCGCCGAGACCCGCTTCAGCTCCGCCCGCAAGGCGGGCTACGAACTGCTGGTGGAGCGCTACAACTACCGCTGGACCCCCGAGTGCGGCCTGCCCGAGCGGCCCGGCCGGCTCGTCTTCACCCCCGAACCCGACGACTCGGTCTTCCTCGCCATCCTGCGCGGCATCAGCTCCGCGACCCTCGACGCCCACGCCCGCCGGGCCGTCGCGAAAGGGGGAGTGGAACTGGCGGCCCAGGAGGACCTGGAGATCTTCCACTGGTTCCCCTCGCCCCGCGAGTGGTGGCAGGTGGCCCGCACACCCGACGGGGAGCCGGTCGGCATCCACATCCCGGCCCGCAATCCGTCCGGGCCGTGCATCGGGTTCATCGGCGTCCTGCCCGGACAGCGCGGGCACGGCTACGCCTACGACCTGCTCGTCGAGTGCACCCGCTTTCTCGTCGAGCAGGGCGCGGAGGCCATCGGCGCAGCCACCGACCAGGGCAACTTCCCGATGGCCGCGCACTTCGCCAAGGCGGGCTACCCGGTCGTCCGGGAGCGGGTGAACTTCTGGGCCTCGGCCGCGGTCGGCGCCGGGTGACCGGCCGGCCACGCGGTGCTCTCGCCGTCCGGCCCGGTCTCCCGGTTCCTTCCGAGGTTCCTGCTGCCCGCCGGGGGGACCGGGCCCGGTCGAGGCGGAGCGTGGCGTACCGCTGGTCGATGTCCCGCTAGTCGATGTCCTTGCCCAGCAGGGTCTCCGTCTCCGTGAGGATCTCGGTGACCCGCAGGGCGAAGGCGGCGTCGCAGGGGTGCGGGTGGCCTGTGCGGGCGGCGGTCATCAGGGCGTCGGCGGCCCGGGACAGGGCGGGGACCGCTCCTTGCGCACTCCTCGGCAGCAGCGTCACCCCCGCCGCGCCCCGCAGCTCCACATCGGCCCCCGCCGCCGCCGGGGGAGCCGTCAGGCTCAGGGTCACCGTGCTCGACGCCCCCGTGGCGTGGTCGAGGACGAGATGCACGGTGTCCGCGGGGCCGTGCACGGCGGCCGCCACCCGCCGTACGTCGCCCAGGACCGGCAGCAGCACGGACAGGGCGTGCGGGCCCACGTCCCACAGCGCGCCCTTCTCCCGTCGCCACGGCGACGCAGCGAACGGGCTCCCGTCGGTGAACACCGACCCCAGCCACTGCGCCCGCGCCGTGAACCAGCCCGCCGTGCCGGCCTGTTCTGCGATCCACGCCTCGGGTTCGCTCTGGAAGCGGGTGGTGAAGAAGACCACCGAGGCGACCCCGGCACGCTCGGCGGCCTCCACCACCGCCCGCCCCTCGGCGACGCCGAGCGCGAGGGGCTTGTCCAGCAGCAGATGCCGGCCCGCCGCCGCGGCCCGCACCGCCAGTTCCGCCTGCACGGCCGGCGGCAGTGCCACGGCCACCGCGTCGACGTCGGCGAACAGCGCGTCCACGTCGTCGTACGCCCGGACCCCGTACTCCCCGGCCAGCTCCACCGCGGCCTCCGGGCGGCGGCCCCACACCCCCGCGAAGTCCAGCGATCCGTGCCCCGCCAGCGCGGGGGCGTAGGCCGCCCGTGCCCAGGGGCCCGTCCCCAGCAGTCCGATGCGCATCTCCCGTTCCTTTCTCCGTGCCCGGTGCCACATCCTCGCCCAGACCGTCAAGGCGTCGTGCTCCGCCCGCCGTCGACGTAGGGCCGGTACTGCTCCGTGCCGTGCGCCAGCCAGCCGGCGATGGTCTCGGCGATCGGCTGACCGGTGTCCATCTCGACGAAGCCGAACTGGCCCGACTGGTTGCACTCCAGGAACCACCAGATGCCGTCGGCGTCCTCCGCGAAGTCGAAGGCACCGTAGGCCAGCTCGGCGTCCTTCATATACGTGTGAACGGTCTCGGCGACTCGGGGCGGCACCTCCACCGCCAGCCAGGGAGAGACGGACGGGGCGAACCGGACGTCCACGTCGTCGGGTTGCGCGTCCGGGCTCACCGGCTTACGGGCGGCCAGCAGCCGCTCGCCGACCACCGTCAGCCGGATGTCCGCCCGCTTGGCCACCCGCCGCTGCAACAGCGTCGGGCCGAAGGCCACCGCCGAGAAGTCGGCGTCGGGCGCCACCCGGCTGGTCGGCACGGCCCGCGGCGGCTCCTGCGGATGCGCGCCCGACACCGGTTTCACCACCAGGTCCGGGAAGCGTTCCGCGAACTCCCTGGCCGCCTGCGGGAACGTGGTGATCAGCGTCGCGGGCACGGCGAGCCCGCTGCGCTGCGCCAGCCGCAGCTGCCACGGCTTGTGGCGGGCCCGGCGGGCCGCGTCCGGATGGTTCATCCAGCGCGCGTCGGTCCCGCGCAGCAGGCCGTACAACGCCTGTTCGGACTCCTCGGTCAGCCAGGTGGACGGCTGGGGGGCCCGGGCGGCCGCCACTCCCGGCCTGCGCACCCAGATGGAGCGGAGGCCGTTCATGCTCACCAGGCGCCCGTTCACGGACAGATGTCCGCCGCTGGCGCCCTGCACGAACTCGCCCGACAGGGCCACACCGCTGGTCAGATCGGCAGGATCGAGGCGGACGACGGGCACTCCGGCCTCGTGCAGCCGGAGGACCACCATGTCCGCCGTCACGTCCTCGTCACTGGTCAGGATGAGCACAGTCATCGTCGGGGTCCGCGCTCAGTCGTCGAAGTGCGTCTTGGAGCCCGCGGTTGAGGTCGTCGTCCCCAGGGCTCTGAGCGTTGCGTGATCGGTGGCTGCGATCCGGCCATCGAGGAGAACGTTCAACTGCAGTCCGGAGTCATACGCGTACGGAGTGATGACGTCCAACTGCACTGCGGGGCGTGCGTAGTTGAGCGCGAACGGTTGCATGGTCTCTCCCTGTTTCGTTCTTCCATGCACTTATACGATTCGAACGCGTGGTTGGTTTCCTTACTCTGCGTAATCTCAGTCCTAATTAAGGGCTCGTTAAGGAACCAGCCGGAAATCAGCGGCGAATCGTTCCCGCCCGTGGCCGATTTCACATGCCCGTCCGGCATGTGACGGCGTCAGATGCCCGCGATGGTCCGGGATGTCTCCAGGGTCTGTTCGGCGTAGCCCCGTCCGAAGAGCGCGGTATGCACCAGTAGCGGGAACAGCTGATGCACCGCCACGCGCTCCGCCCAGCCGGCGGCCAGGGGGGCAACTTCCTGGTACCCCTCCAGAATGAGGTCAAGGTACGGGCAGCCGAAGAGACGGAGCATCGCCAGATCGGTCTCGCGGTGACCGCCGTGCGCGGCCGGGTCGATCAGCCGGACCGTGCCGTCGGTACCCCACAGGACATTGCCGTTCCACAGATCTCCGTGCAGCCGGGCGGGCGGCTCGGGCGGGCCTGCCAACTCCGGCAGCCGCGCGCAGACCCGCTCGACCATCGCGGCCTCGCCGGGCCGCAGGGTCCCGCGGTCCACCGCCGCCCGCAGATACGGCAGTACGCGGTGCTCGGCGTACCAGCGCGGCCAGTCGGTGCCCGGCTCGTTGCGCATCGGGGCGAGGCCGATCCAGGCGTCGCGCGGACCGTCCGGCGGTGCCGCCCCGAAGGCCGGGGCCCCGGCGGCGTGCAGAGCGGCGAGGGCATGGCCGAAACGCGTCGCCGCCTCGGGGTCCGGACGCCCGGTGGGGACCCACTCGGTCACCAGCCACCGTTCGTCCTGCGCCAGCACCTCGGGTACCGCGACCGCGCCGGCGGCGGCCAGCCAGCGCAGCCCGGCCGCCTCGGCGGGTACCGCGCCGGGCCCGTCGCCGCGCTTGACCATCGCCGCCCGCCCGCCGGCCAGCGTCACCTCCGCCAGGCCGCCTGCCCGTGCCCGCACAGCCGAGACCGGCCGCCCGGTGAGCCGGGCGGCCGCCGCGCCAGGACCTTCGCCGCCGCCGACCACGGCCACCGGACCAGCGGCCGCCGAGGCTCAGGCCCCCCAGGTGCCCTGGTCGACGGCGCAGTTCCACCCCGTGCCGTGCAGGGCGAACTTCACCTTGTAGCTACGGGTGTTCAGCAGATGCGTCTGCACCTTCACGCCGAGACTGGTCTTCTTCTTCAGTGTCGTCGTGTACACCGACACCGTCTTCGACGTCTTGTGGCTGACCTTGCCACCCTTGGCCGTCGCACTGCCGAAGCGGATGTTCTTCACGTCCGTCACGGTGAACGTGACCTTCTTGAAGCTCTTGCTCGCGCTGGTGTTCTTCACCGCGAAGTACAGGCCGCCGTTGGTGACCCAGCCGCTCGAGTTCACGTAGAAGCGGCTCGGATAGACGATGTCGACCGGGCAGCCGGTGCTCCGCGCCGCCCCGGCCTGCGCGGACGCGCCGGTGGCGAGCCCCAGTTGGGCGGCGGTGACGATGCCGGCGGCAGCCAGGACACCGAAAGATGTGCGCATACGGTTCACTGCGGTGATACCTCCCCCTGCGGTACTCATCGGACCGTAGAGGAGAATCCCATCTCCGCGGCCGGAAAGCACGTGCATTTCCACGGGACTTCCACCATTGCTACGACAGGTTCCGGCCAAACCCAGGCGGTAACTACCCGTGTCGGACCGGTACGGCTAGCGTGAGGGCCGTCGCGTCGCCACACCAGGGGCACTGGGCCCCGCAGGGACTAGCGCGCGGCGGAGGGTATCCCCCTTGACCACAGCATCCGTGCTGATGGCCGACGTCTTCGAGGTTCAGCCCTACACCTCCCACTGCCAGGTCATCCACGACGAGGGTGCGCACGCCGTGATCGGCGTCTCTCCGGGCAACAGCTACTTCTCCGCCCGGCGTCTGCACGACCTCGCCCACTGGGGACTGGACCACTTCGACAGAGTCGACTTCGTCTACACCGACCTGCACGTCGCCGAGATGTACGAGGCATCCGGCTATCCGCCCGACGAGGCCCGCCGCAAGGCGGTGAAGAACCTGCGTGGGGTGCGTGCCAAGGTCCGGGACGCCGTCACCGAGGCCGATCCGGAGGGCACCCGGCTGCGCTGGCAGCCGATGTCCCACTTCCGTACCAACGCCGCCTACCAGGAGATCCACCGCCTGCTGCGGGGCCGGCTGGCCGAGGACGGCGAGTTCCGGACCGTCTGCGACGCCCTCGTCAGCCGCTTCCTGTCGGACAGAGGAGAGGAGGCGAGCGACCGGCAGCGCGCCGTGTGCCTGGAGTACGTGTGCGCGGAGGCCCCGCTCTTCCTCGACACCCCCGCCATCCTGCGGGTGCCGTCCTCCCTCAACTGCTACCACCAACTGCTTCCGATGGCGGAGCTGTTGTACGCCCGCGGTGCCGGACTGCGCGCCTCCCGCAACCAGGGGCACGCGATCGTCACCCCGGCCGTCGAAGGAGCCGCGGCATGACCGCCGTCACGGAGTTGCTGACCTTCCCGTTCTCCTGGGACGGCACCCGGGTGCCGGACGAGGTCGGGGACCTGCGTGCCACCGCCCCGGTACGGCGGGTGCGCACGATCGCCGGCGACGAGGCCTGGCTGGTGTCGTCGTACCGGCTGTGCCACCAGGTGCTGCGCGACGACCGGTTCTCCCTCAAGGACACCTCGGCACCGGGCGTGCCCCGCCAGTACGCGCTCACCATCCCGCCCGAGGTGGTGAACAACATGGGCAACATCACCGGCGCCGGGCTGCGCCGAGCGGTGCTCAAGGCCCTCAACCCCAAGGCACCGGGGCTCACCGAGTGGCTGCGCGCGGAGGCGCACCGACTGGTCGACCGGCTCGTCAAGGACGGGCCGACGGCCGATCTGCGGGGCGCGTTCTGCGAGCCGTACTCGGCGGGGATGCACTGCCGCATCCTCGGCATCCCGCAGACCGAGGCCCCGGCGTTCCTGCGCAGCCTCGACATCGCGTTCATGAACTCGGCGTGCCCGGTCAGCGGCGCCCGGATCAACTGGGACCGCGACATCGCCCGGATGACGGCCCTGCTCGACGACCCGGCCACCCACGGCCTGATGGGCGAGCTCGCCGCACTCCGCGACAGCCCCGACGGCGAGCGTCCGAGCGACGAGATGCTGGCCACCGTCGGCGTCACCATGTTCGGCGCCGGAACCGTCTCCACCTCCGGCTTCCTCACCATGGCCCTGGTGTACCTGCTCACCCACCCCACGGCACGCGATCTCCTCGGGGACCGCCCGGACCTGATCGGCCCGGGGATCGAGGAACTGCTGCGGGTGAACCTCTCCATCGGCGACGCGCTGCCCCGGCTCGCCCTGGCGGACGTCCGGCTCGGCGACACCGACATCCGCGAGGGCGACCTCGTCCTGGTCCTCGTCGAGGGCGCCAACCTGGACCCGGAGAAGTTCCCGGACCCGCACCGCTTCGACGTGCACCGCGACAACACCGCCGACCACCTCTCCTTCGGCGGCGGAGCGCACTACTGTCCGGCGACCGCGCTGGGCCGGGCGCACGCCCGGATCGCCCTGGAGGTCCTGCTCGACCGACTGCCGGATCTCGCCCTCGCCGTGCCGCCCGCCCAACTGGTCTGGCGCACCGGCTTCATGAAGCGCATCCCGGAGCGGCTGCCGGTGACCTGGTAGCGCCTGCTCCGACCACGCTCCGCTCCGACCGCGCTCCGCTCCGGCCGGGCCGCTCTCAGGCCGGCTCGATCCGGCCGATCGCGTTGCCCAGCAGTTCGGTGAACCACACCGTGCCGTCCGGGCCGGCCGTCAGCCGGAAGGGCGACTTGTCGGGACCGGCAGGCACCGGTACGACGGTGATCCCGCCGTCCGCCGACACCCGGCCGATGCGGCCGGACCGGTCGGTGAACCACACCCGGCCGTCCGGCCCCGCGGCGATCCCGCCGGGGTCGCCGTCCGCTCCGGGCAGCGGATACCGGGTGACCCGGCCGCTGCCGTCGATCCGGTCGACGGAGTCCGACCCGGACGCGGTGAACCACATCCCGCCGGGCCCGGCGACGATGTCCTCGGGGAAGTCGGCGCGGCTGGGCAACGGGAACTCGGTGATCCGGCCGGTGGTCTCGATCCGCCCGATCCTGCCGCCGGCCAGTTCGGTGAACCAGAGGGCGCCACCGGTACCGGCGGCGATGCCGTACGGGAGGGCGGCGGCCGTGGGCACCCGGTACTCGCTGATCCTGCCCGCGGTCGTGATCCGGCCGATCCGGTTGGTCCCCGGTTCGGTGAACCACAGGGCACCGTCGGGCCCGCGGGTGATGCCGGCGGGTGCACTGGCGGCCCGGGGCAGGGCGAACTCGGTGACGGTGCCCGAGGTGGTGATCCGTCCGATGCGTCCGGCCGCCTGCTCGGTGAACCAGAGGGCGCGGTCCGGCCCCGGGGTGATGGCGAAGGGCGCGCTGCCCGGGGTCGGGGTGCGGCGGTCGGTGACGGTGCCGTCCGCCGCGATGCGCCCGATCCGGGCGGCTCCGGACTGGGTGAACCACAGCGCCCCGTCCGGCCCGGCGGCGATCCCGGCGGGCAGGCTGTCGGCGGTGGTGGTGATCGGATACTCCGTCACACCACCGCCGCCTGCGGCGCGTGCGGGCGCCGCGACGGCGGTCACGCCGGTCAGGGCGCCGAGCAGGAGAGCGAGCACGCGTCGGGGGAGTCGGCGGGGCATACGGCGTCCTGGTCCTCGGCAGACGGGCTGTCAGCCCGAGGCTAGACGCGGCCGCACCGCCGTACGACCCGACCGGTCCGGACGGGGGAGGTGCCGTCGACCTCACCGGCCCGTTCCCCGCCGTGGAGCTCCGCACGGAGATCCGCCGTACGACGCTGCGCAGGGCCGGGCCCCGGCCGCCTGCCCCCGGTGGACAGCCAGGTCACATGAGCCCCACAGTGGCGGCCCCGGACTGTGTCCGGCCCCCCTCACGCTCCCGGTGGAGTGCGGGGAATCCGAGTAACTCCCTTGTTACGCAAGGATTGACGCACCTCACGTGTCCCTCTAGTTTCTGATCGCCCCTCCGAACCGTGTTCGAAGTCTCGGACATCCCCCCTTCGTCTGGAGCGCACATGAACGGCACCCCCCTGTCGCGCCGGCACTTCCTCGGCGCGGCCGCGACCGTCCCCCTCGCCGCCACCGGCGCCCTCGCCCTCGGCGCCGGAACCGCCCGGGCGGCCACCGACTCGGCCTACGTGATGTGCTACTTCACCGAATCCCCCGACATGCTGGCCGCCAACTACGGCCTGCACCTCGCGGTCAGCACCGACGGCCTCCAGTGGACCCCGCTCAACCAGAACAGCCCGGTCGCGACCCCCACCGCGGGCTCCCTCGGCCTGCGCGACCCGTTCATCCTGCGCAAGCAGGACGGCACGTTCGTGGTGCTCGCCACCGACCTGAACGGCACCGACTGGACCTACGTCAGCCAGTACATCCACGTCTGGGACTCCACCGACCTGCGCAGCTTCACCGGCTACCGGCGGATGAAGCTGCACGACATGGACACCCACAGCTGGGCGCCCGAGGCGTTCTGGGACCCCGGCCGCGGCCGGTACGGCGTCATCTACTCCGCGGTCAACGACAGCGGCCACAACGTCATCATGATCAACTACACCGGGGACTTCGTGACCGCCGGCGATCCCCAGGTCTTCTTCGACCCCGGTTACGACGTCATCGACGGCGACCTGGCGGTCGGTGTGAACGGCGTCAACTACCTGTACTTCAAGAAGAACTCGACGCTGGTCGGCGCCCGCTCCGGCTCACTGGACCCGGGCAGCTTCACCGAGTTCAGCACGGCCGTCTCGCACAACGGCACCGAGGCCCCGACCCTGGTCAAGTCCCTCGCCTCCAGCTCGACCTGGTACCTGTGGGGCGACACCTGGTCCCCGAACGGCGTCTTCTACGCCTGGGGGACCAGCGCCCTGTCCGCCGGCACCTGGACGGCCCTCGACCAGAAGACCTACACCCAGCCGCTCAACTCCAAGCACTGCGGCATCCAGCCCATCACCTCGGCCGAGTACGGCAATCTCGTCGCCAAGTGGGGCACCCCCGCCTGGAACCGGCTGAAGTCCTACAACTACCCGGCCCGGTACGTCCGGCACAGCAACTTCGTCGGCCGGATCGACGAGTACGCCTTCGACCCCTACACCGACGGCATGTGGAAGCTGGTCCCCGGCCTCGCCGACAGCGGCGGCGTGTCCTTCCAGTCGGTCAACTACCCGACCCGCTACCTGCGCCACTACGACTACCAGCTGCAACTCGACGAGAACGACGGCACGACGGCCTTCGCCCAGGACGCCACGTTCTACCGGACGGCGGGTCTCGCCGACTCCTCCTGGTCCTCGTTCCGCTCGTACAACTACCCGACGCGCTACATCCGCCACTCCGACTACGTCCTGCGGATCGACCCCGTGTCGACGAGCACGGAGCTTGCCGACGCCACGTTCCACGTCGGCTACTGACGCCGCGGCGGGCCCGTCGGGCGGCGACACGCCGACGGCGGGCCCGGAGACCCCCGAATGGCCCCGTCCCGCCGGCCGGGATTGACCCAGCCGGGCGGTGTTGGGCGTGTCGTCACCACGGATGGGCGGCCTGGATGGTGCCGGGCGTGGCGCTGGCTGACGGTGGTTCATGTCGGGGCCGGGTCGTATCAGCCGATGGAGTATCCGCTGCCCGGCCAAGGCGGAAGGACATCGAGATGCGTTCTGCCCGCATGATCCTCGCGACGACGGCCGCCACCGCAGCCCTCGCCTTCGCGGCACCCGGCGCCCATGCCGCGGTCGCGGGGGACTGGGACAACGGAGGCCGTGACGACTCTTCCTACAGCAAGGAGCACAACGACGACAGCAGCCACGAAGCACCGCGTGGCGGTATGTACACGGGCGGCGGAGTCCTCGCCGTGGCGAAGCTGAGCAGTGGATGGGACTCGGACAGCGGCAACGACAGCAAGTTCGATCCCGAGACCTACAAGGACAAGGGCGACGACCAAGGGGGCAAGGGCGACAAGGGAGACAGCGACGGCCAGGGGGGCAAGGGCGACAAGGGGGACAGTGACGGCCAGGGGGGCAAGGGCGACAAGGGGGACAGCGATGGCCAGGGGGGCAAGGGCGACCGGGGGAGCGGTGAGGGCCGGGACCAGGGCGGCTCGTGGGGTGACGACGAGGACAACGAGAAGCCGCACGGCGGTATGCACACCGGTGGCGGCGGCCTCGCCACGCCGGGGGTGACGACCGGCGGGCTGGCCGTCCTCGGTGTGGGGGCGGCCGGCGCCTACGCGCTGCGGCGCAGGAAGACCGCCGGGTCCGTGTCCTGACGGGCCTGCGCATACGGGAGCCGCGGCCGCCGACCTTCATGGACGCGGCCGCGGCCCCGTTCCCCCCTCCCGCTGCCGTGCTCAGAAAGGTGACCTCGAATGGCAGCTGGCACCTCCCGCCCGAACACCGAGGGCCCCGTCCCCGCGGCCCCTGATCCCGAGGACCCGGACGGCACCCGGCGCGCCGGACGGCTGCCCGTGTGGGGCGTGGCCGTCCTGCTCCTGGCCGTGGCGATGCTCTTCGGACACGGCAAGGCCTCCGACGCCTCGGGCAACATGCCGGCCGAGAGCGCGGACGCCGCCCCCTCGGGCGGTGCGCGCCGGGCCGACGAGGCGCTGTCCCGGTCCGCGCCGACCCGTCTGCTCATTCCGAAGATCGCTGTCGACGCCCCCTTCACCACCCTCACCCTCGCCCCCTCGGGCCAGCTCCAGCCGCCGCCCGCCGCGGACACCAACCTCGTCGGCTGGTACGCCGACGGCCCGGCGCCCGGCGAGGCGGGCACCGCGATCATCGCCGGGCACGTCGACACCAAGGTCTCGGCCGCCGTCTTCGTCCGGCTGGACGAACTGGAGCCCGGCGACGGCTTCTCGGTGCTGCGGGCCGACGGCACGGAGGCCGACTTCGTGGTCGACAGCTCCGACACCTTCGCGAAGGACGACTTCCCCAGCGATCGCGTCTACGCGGACACCCGCCGCCCGGAGGTGCGCCTGATCACCTGCGCCGGCGACTACGACCACGACGTGAAGGACTACACGGAGAACCTGGTCGTCTTCGGCCACCTCGTCTGATACCGAACGCGATCGCGTGTCGGACGGCACGGACGGGGCCAGGGTCGGAGGTGGGCAGCCATGAGCGAGGCGCGCGGGAGTGAGTCGGCAACGGCCGCGCGCCGAGGCCTCATTGAGCACCATAGGGCCGCGCGCCGAGGCCCCATTGAGCACCACAGGGCCGCGCGCCGAGGCCCGGTGAGCGCGGTACGGGTGCCGGCTGCGGGTGGCCGAGCGGTTCAGCCGCCTGTCGACTCCCGTACCACCAGGCGGAAGGGGCCGATGAACTCCTCCCGCTCCGGGCCGGCCCCGGGCCGGCCGATGCGTGCCGCCAGCAGGGCGACCGCGCGTTCGGCCATCAGATCGTGGTCCGGGTCGACGGTGGACAGGGAGGGGACGAGGTACGCGCTCTCGTCGACGTTGTCGAAGCCGATCACCTTGACCCGCTCCGGCACCCGGAGCCCGGCGTCGGCGAGTGCGCGCAGCACACCCATGGCCACCGTGTCCGTCACGCAGAACACCCCGTCGACGTCGAGGCCGTCCGCCAGCCGCTCCCGGATCCGGCGGGCGGCCTCCTGCATGGTGAGCGACTCGGCGGTGACCACCAGTTCCGGGTCGGCGGGCAGCCCCGCGGCCGCCAGCGCCCGCAGATATCCGGCGTGCCGCAGGCTCGACACGTCGGTCTCGCTGCCCAGGCGCCCGCACACCAGGGCGATCCGCCGGCAGCCCCGCTCGACGAGATGGCGGGTCGCCGCCTCCGAGGCGGCCTCGTTCGGCATGGCGACGTGGTCGACGGGGCCGCCGAAGATCCGCTCGCCCAGGATCACCACCGGATGGTCGACCTCCAGGGCCTGGACGTCGGCCGGCCCCATCCCCACGGTGCTGAGGATGAGGCCGTCGTAGAGCCGGTTGCGGGACAGGGCGAGGGCCGCCAGCTCGTTCTCCCGGCGGGCGCCGGTCTGCTCGATGCCGACCCCCAGCCCGTGCCGGTCGGCCGCCGTGATGATCGAGGCGGCCAGCCGGCCGTAGTACGGGCGGTTGATCTCGGGGACCGCCAGGCAGATCGTCCCGGTACGGCCCTTGCGCAGATTGCGGGCGGCGACGTTGACCCGGTAGTCGAGCCGGGTCATCGCCTCCAGGACGCGGTCCCGGGTGGCCGGGCGGACGTTGGGGCGGCCGTTGATCACGTTGGAGACGGTCATCGCCGAGACTCCGGCCGCCTTCGCCACGTCCTGGATCGTCGACACGTTCACTCCCGCCTGCCGTCCTCGGCAAGACGATAGAGGGCGGCGCCGTGGGCGGGCAGTTCGACGGTCAGCCGCCGGCCGTCGTGGACGGTGTCGGTACGGGTCCAGACCTCCCGGACCCGGTCGCGGGATCCGGCCCCGATCGACCCCAGCGGCACCTCGAACCGGCGCTCCTGGTCGGCCAGCGAGAACACCGCCGCGTACCGGGTGCGCCCGTCGGTGTCCCGGGCGGTCCACAGCACCAGGTCCCGCTCGCGCAGCACCTCGCGGTTTCCGGTGCTGTGCCACAGGACGTCGAGCGCCTCGTCGTTGGTGAGCAGTTCGATGGTCTCCGGCGGGCTGGTGGGCAGGTCGCCGCCCATCATCAGCGGGGAGCGGGAGATCAGCCAGAGGGTCAGCAGGCTGGTCTGCTCGGGGCGGGTGAGGGCCGACTGGCGGTCCGCGCCGCGCTCCGCACGGATGCCGATGTGGCCCAACGGCAGCATGTCGGCGTCCGCCCAGCCCTGCCGGCCCTGCCCGGGGGCCCAGCGGGCCATCCGCGCGAACTGCGCCTCGACGTCCGCCCAGCGGTCCCACAGGTCGTCGCAGACCCGCCACATGGTGGCGTGCTCGCGGAGGTGGCCGAGGCGCGCGAGGGACATGTCCGTGCCGGGGGAGAGGCTCAGCTCGATCGGCCTGCCGCTGCGCTCGACGGCCCGGGCGTAGGCGGCGATCTCCCGCTCGTGGTACGGGAAGAGCATGTCGTCGGCCTTGACGAAGTCGACGCCCCACGCGGCGAACTGGGCGACCTGGGCGTCGTAGTAGGCCTGGGCGCCGGGGTGGTCGTGGTCCAGGCCGTAGTTGTCGGAGTTCCAGGGGCACACGGAGCCGGTGTCGGCCACGTCGGCCGCAGTGAACTCCGTCCCGAGCACCGGGAGTTCGGCCTCGACCGCGCGTCGCGGGATGCCGCGCATGATGTGCAGCCCGAACCGCAGCCCCATGCCGTGCACTCGCTCGGCCAGCGGCCCGAACCCGGCCCCGGCCGCGGCGGAGGGGAACCTGTTCGGCGCGGGGAGCTGACGGCCGTACCCGTCGAGGACGAGCGGGGCGTCCGGGTTGTAGCCGTGGGCCCGCGCGGTGGGTTCGTACCACTGGATGTCCACCACCACGGTGTCCCAGCCGTGCGGCAGCAGCCGCTCGCGCATGAACTCCGCGTTGGCGAGGACCTCTTGCTCGGTGACGGTGGTGCCGTAGCAGTCCCAGCTGTTCCAGCCCATCGGCGGCCGCAGGTGGCGGGCGGGCAGGGGACGTGCGGATCGGGTCATGTGCGCACTCCTGGGGGTCAGCGCTGGTGCAGGGAGGCCTGGACGGTGACGAACGAGTGCGGCGGGAGGGAGAGCCGCAGGCCGTGACCGGTCACCGCGAGGTCGTCGAAGACCCGCGGAGCGACCGTTGCCGGGGTTCCCGGTGAGTTGTGGGCCTGGAGCCTGTCGGCGGTGAGGATCCGGGCGGTCGGCTCGCCGAGGGTGCCGCCGCGCAGGTCGAGGGCGATCTCGGCGGGTTCCTCGGCGTCGAGGTTGCTCAGCGAGATCAGGACCGTGCCGTCCTTGACGCTGGCGGAGGCGGAGAAGGTGTCGAGTTCGGCGTCCCCGACCCGGCGCCGGGTGTCCTCGCCGCGCAGGTGCACCGGAAGCGACGTCGCGTCCTGGTGGCCCTTGTTCATCTCGAAGACGTGGTAGGTGGGGGTCAGGACCAGGGCGTCGCCGTCGGTGAGGAGCATGGCCTGGAGCACGTTGACGGTCTGGGCGATGTTGGCCATGTGCAGGCGGGCGGCGTGCCGGTGGAAGATGTCGAAGTGGGTGCTCGCCACCAGCGCGTCCCGCAGGGTGTTCTGCTGGAAGAGGAAGCCGGGGTCGGTGCCGGGCTCCACGTCCCACCAGGTGCCCCACTCGTCGAGGACCAGGCCGACCGTGCGGCCCGGGTCGTAGACGTCCATCACCGTGGAGTGGCCGGTGAGGATGCGGTCGATACGGCGGGCCGACAGCATCGTGCGGTAGTAGTCGTCGGTGCCGAAGTCGGTGGCGCTGCCCTTGGCCTCCCAGGGGCCGGAGAGCGTGTAGTGGTGCACGGACAGGCCCTGGAAGAAGTTCTTCGGGGCGGCCTCGCAGCCGAAGCAGCTGATCTGCTGCATCAGGGTCTCGGTCCACTTGTAGTCGGCGTCGGAGGCGCCCGAGGCGATGCGGTAGAGCTTGTTGTCGCCGTGGTCGCGGCAGTAGGTGGCGTACTGGCGGGCCAGGTCGGCGGAGTACTCGGCGCGCATGTTGCCGCCGCAGCCCCAGGTCTCGTTGCCGATGCCCCAGAACCTGACCTTCCACGGCTCCGCGCGGCCGTTCTCCTTGCGCAGCCGCGCCATCGGGCTGTCGCCGTCCCGGGTGAGGTACTCGACCCACTCGCTCATCTCACGGACGGTGCCCGAGCCGACGTTGCCGCTGATGTAGGGCTCGGCGCCGAGGAGTTCGCACAGGGCCATGAACTCGTGGGTGCCGAAATGGTTGTTCTCCTCGACGTCGCCCCAGTGCGTGTTGACCATCCGGGGCCGCTGCTCGCGCGGGCCGACGCCGTCCCGCCAGTGGTACTCGTCGGCGAAACAGCCGCCGGGCCAGCGGAGGTTGGGGATGTCCAGGGCGCGCAGCGCGTCGACGACGTCGAGACGGATGCCGCCCTCGTGGGGGACGGGGGAGTCCTCGCCGACCCAGAAGCCGCCGTATACGCAGCGGCCGAGGTGCTCGGCGAAGTGGCCGTAGAGGTGGCGGCTGATGGTCGGGCCTGCGATGTCGAGGTTGATGATCGCGGTGGCGGTGGGCACGCGGGTACTCCTGTCCGGGAGGCCGTTTGGTCGATATCTCGAACGATGTTCGGAGGCTGTTTGTATCGATAAAAAGCTGCCATCGGGGCGTGGGCGCGTCAAGGGTGGTGCCCCGGGCGGGAAGGGGGGCGTCGCATACCTGCCGTCGGTCCGCTGTCGGAGGCGTCCGGGTCCGAGGCGACCGCGTTCGCGGTCGCCTCGGTTCGGCTACGCGTCGCGCCTGTGCAGCAGCAGGCCGCCGACCAGCAGTGCGGCCGCTGCCCACGCCGCGAGCACGCCCAGGCCGGCCCACGGCCCGATGGGCAGCTCGTGCAGACGGACGGTGGCCTGGACCGCGAGTCCGGCGGTCATGGGCGAGATCTGCTGGAGGCGGTGCTGCCACTCCGGGTCCTTGACCACCTGGGCGACGACCGGGAAGAGGTAGAGCAGCCCGAGCACGATCCCGATGGCGGTCGCCGCCTCCCGTACCGCCGTCGCCACGCCGAGGCCGATCAGGGCGATCAGGACGAGGTAGAGGACCGAGCCCACGGCCGCGCGCAGGGTCGGGCCGTCGGCCAGGGACAGCGGGGCATAGCCGTGCGCCTCGGTGAAGCCGTTGCCGGGCAGGATGCAGCGGCCGACGAGGAGGGAGGCCGTCACGGCAGCCGCCCCGGAGGCCAGCACGACCGTGGTGAGGACCGTCGCCTTGGCGGTGAGCACGGTGAGCCGGTGCGGCACCGCCGTGAGCGTGGTGCGGATCATCCCGGTGCCGTACTCGCCGCTGACGGCCAGCACCGCGACCACGGCGACGACCGCCTGCCCGACGGTGACGCCGGTCAGGGCGAGCCTGACGGCGTCCTGGCCGCACCCCGCGTCCGGGCACTTCACGGCCTTGGCGGTACCGCAGCCGACGGCCACGGTCAGCGCGCCGGCGAGCAGGAGCAACCGCCCCGTTTCCCCTGCGGTGCGCAGCTTCGTCCACTCCGCGCGCAGGGCACGGCCGAAGTCCCCGCGCCGCGCGCCGTCCGCCGTGCTCGTGGGTCGTGCACCGCTCAGGAGACTCATACGTCCCTCCCGCGCAGCCGCACCACGGCCAGACCGAAGGCGAGCGCGGCGTATCCGCACAGCACGGCGAGGCCGGCCCACGGCGCCAGCGGGTAGTAGCCGGTCGACGGCTCGTACACGCTGAGCACCTGCGCGTACCGCGGCAGGGTCTGCTGGATGGCGAAGCCCGCCGCCGGGGTCACCCGCAGCAGCCACTCCGACCCGCCCGGGGGCAGTACGCCGGAGGTGGCCAGCAGGAAGGGCAGCACGATCGACGCGATGACCAGGGCGACCGCCGAGCCGCTGCGCCGCAGCAGGACACCGACGCCGAGAGCGAGCACGGCGGCCGCAGCGCAGAGCAGGCCGGTGCCGACCATGACGCGCGCCTCGGTCGCCGACGTGACGGGGAAGACGTGGAAGCCCCTGCCGCGCGCGCCGCGTTCCCCGACGGGAACGGTGATCGCGGCGGCCACCAGGCCGACGGCGGACGCGACGCCGCCGGCCACCAGCGCCTTGGCGCCAAGGACCCGGCCGCGCAGGGGAGTTGCCGCCATGGTGGTCCGCAGCAGACCGCGCCGGTACTCGCCGGTGATGAACACCGTGCCCACGGCGATCACCACGATCAGCCCGGCGAAGGTGCCGACGAGGAAGTTCTCGACGGAGAAGCCGACGCCCATGACCGGCCCGCCGACGACCGGGGCGATGTCGCCGGCCCCGGTCACGGTGAACCCGCCGCCGTCGGTCCGGGTGAAGCCGCCCTTGGTGGTGTTCGTGTAGCTGCCGGAGGTGCCCGCGTCGCCGCCCACCTGTCTGCCGCTCCACGCGCTCCGGGACCAGCCGCCGGTGAGGCCGGGACGGCCGAAGGTGCCGGTGGCCACGGCGGGGCTGAAGCCCGTGCCCGCAGCGGTGTCCTGCTTCGCCTCCGGTGACGTGGCGAAGAGCCCGGCCTGCACGGTGCGCGCAAGCCCCGGCAGCTTCGCATGGCCGACCTCGGTCCAGTGGGAGCCGTCGGCGGAGGTGGAACCGGTGAGACTGTCACCGGAGCGGACCAGGCGCAGCCAGCGCGGGGACTCCTGGGAGACCCGGCCGGAAGGGCCCGCCGTGTCGTGCGTGTAGTCGTACTGCATGCGCACGCCGTGACCGCCGGTGGCCATGACCGCCGCGTACGGGGATCCCTGGGTGAGGCTTTCCTTCACGATGATCCCGGCCTTCGCCCAGGGCTGGGCGCTCCGGGCCGTCCTGCCGGTCCCGGTGTCGGCCACACCGGTCAGCGACCGCAGGGGAACGGTGAGCGTGCCGTCGCCGGTGAGCGTCTTGCGGACGAAGTAGAAGCTGTCGTTGACGGCCTCGCCGCCGGGGCCCTTCGGGTACGCGGCGGAGTGGGCGCCGCGGCCGCCGGGGGCGGCCGTGCCGAGCAGGCCGACCACGATCGTCACCAGGAGCGCCCCCGCCATGGCGAGGACCCAGCCGCGTACCGTACGGAACTTCGTCCACTCGGCGTGCAGCGTCCTGAGGAACCCGCCCCGCCCGGCGCGCCTCGCGGCCGGGGGGCGCGGGGTGAGGGTGGCGGTCATCGGGTGGCCTCCCCCGCCGGGATGCCCCGGTACTCCACCGCGTCCCGGGTGAGCTCCAGATACGCCTCTTCGAGCGTCGCCCGGTGCGCGGACACCTGGGAGAACGGCACCTCGTTCCGGGCGAGCAGGGCCACGATCTCCTCGTCTGGCAGACCCGTGACGCCGAGGGTGTCGGGGCCGGTGGCGAGAACGGTGGCGCCCGCGCCGTGCAGGACCTGGGCGGCGCGCGGAGGCGCGGAGGTGCGCAGGGTGACCCGGCCGCCGGACGCCGCGGCGAGCAGCTCGGACACGCTGGTGTCCGCGACGACCCGGCCGCGGCCGATCACCACGAGATGGTCCGCGGTGTCTTCGAGTTCGCCCATCAGGTGACTGGAGACCAGCACGGCGCGGCCCTGCCGGGCCAGCGACGACAGGAAGCCGCGCATCCACACGATGCCGTCGGGGTCGAGGCCGTTGAACGGCTCGTCCAGCATGACGATCGGCGGGTCGCCGAGCAGCGCCGCCGCGATCCCCAGTCGCTGGCGCATGCCGAGCGAGAAGCCGCCGGCCTTGCGCCGGGCCGCCGTGCCCAGGCCGGCCTGTTCGATGACCTCGTCCACCCGCCGGGCCGGCACGCCCTGTGAATGGGCCAGCCACAGCAGGTGGTTACGGGCGGTGCGGCTCGGCTGCAGCGCGGCGGCGTCGAGCAGTGCCCCCAGGTGCCGAAGCGGTCGGCGCAGGGTGCGGTACGGCACCCCTGCGACCAGAGCCTTTCCCTCCTCAGCCGCGTCAAGGCCCAGGATCACGCGCATGGTGGTGGACTTGCCCGCGCCGTTCGGGCCGACGAAGCCGGTCACCCGTCCGGGCCGCACGGTGAACGTCATCCCCTCCAGAGCCGGCTGTGACCCGAAGCGTTTACGCAGACCGATGACCTCGATCGTCGCCTTCGTACTCTCCTTGTTCATGGGCCCCACTCTGTGACGAAGCGGGTTACAGGGGCCGAACGGCCGCTGTCATCTCGCTGTTAGGCGCCTCGGCTTAGCCTGGCCCGGTACGTGACCTGGTGTGTGGCGGGAAGGGAGCATGCGGATGAAATGGGGTTGGCCCCGACGGCTCGCGGGCCTGACCGCCCGGCTCGGCCTGCGCCGTGGCACCACCCGTACTCGTTTCACCGCCTTGTACGTGACGCTGTTCCTGCTGTCGGGAACGGCGCTGCTCGCCATCGCGGCCGTGGTGGCATCCGGCGGATCGAACTCCAGCCAGACCGCCCCCGACGGCGGCGCTCAGCCCGCCACGGCGGCACAGGCCCAGGGCCGCATCGACGATCTGGAGCGCCAGCTGGCTCAGGCGCACGGCACCCAGGGCCGGCAGATCCTGATCGGCTCCGCCATCGCCCTCGGCGTCATGGCGGTGATCTCCGTCGGCCTCGGCTGGTTCGTCGCCGGCCGGGTGCTGCGCCCGCTGCGCGTGATGACAGCGGCCACCCGCCGGATCACCGCCGACAGCCTGCACGAACGCCTGGCCGTCGGCGGGCCCGATGACGAGGTGAAGGACCTCGCCGACACCATCGACGACCTCCTCGGCCGCCTGGAGGGCTCCTTCGACGCCCAGCGCCTCTTCGTCGCCAACGCCTCCCACGAACTGCGTACCCCACTGACCACGATGCGGGCCTCCCTGGACGTGGCACTCGCCAAGCCGGGCCCGGTACCCGAGACCACGGTCACGCTGGCCGCCCGGATGCGCGCCGAACTCGACCAGGTGGACCGGCTGCTGGAGAGTCTCCTCGTCCTGGCGCGCACCCAGCACGGCGAGTTCACCGACCGGGCGCGCCTCCCCCTCGGCCGACTCGCGCTGACCGCCCTCACCGGACGGGCAACGGACATCGCGGCCAGGGGCCTGACCGTGCGCGAAAACCGGATCGACGGCTCCGCGTGGGTGTGGGGCAGCCGGACGCTGCTGCGCCGCGTGGCCGACAACGTGGTCGACAACGCGATCGCGCACAACGACCCCGGGGGCTGGATCAGTGTCGCGGTACGGGCCGACGAGGACGACGCAGGGGCGGTGTCCCTCGTCGTCGAGTCCAGCGGACCGGTCCTCGACCAGCAGCGGGTGGCGGACCTCGCGCGGCCGTTCCGCCGTCTTGGCGCCGACCGGACCGGCAGCGGCCAGGGCAGCGGCCTCGGCCTCTCCATCGTCGCGGCCATCACCCAGGCCCACCACGGCACCCTGGACCTGCGCGCCCGCCCCGACGGCGGCCTGCGCGTCACCATCACCCTCCCCCGTACGGACGGCAGGGCGACGGCCGAAGCCCCCGGCGCGGAGACGGGCGTGGCGCTGTGAGAGTCCTGGTGGTCGAGGACGCCCGCCCCCTCGCCGAGGTCATCGCCGAGGGACTGCGCGACCAGGGCATGGCCGTGGACGTGGCCCACGACGGGCTCGACGCCGCGGCCAAGCTGGACGTCAACCCGTACGACGTCGTCGTGCTCGACCGCGACCTGCCGGGCATCCACGGTGACACCCTCTGCCATATGATCACCGAGCGGGACGGCCGCGTGATGGTCCTGATGCTGACCGCCGCCGACTCACCCGGCGACCGCGTCAGCGGCCTGACCCTGGGCGCCGACGACTACCTCGCCAAGCCCTTCCACTTTCCCGAACTCGTCCTGCGCATCCGCGCCCTGGCCCGCCGCCGCCCCGCCGCCCGATCCCGCACCCTGCGCACGGCGGGCATCGAACTCGACCCGATGCGCCGCACCGCCAGCCGCGACGGCCGTCGACTCGACCTCTCCGTCAAGGAGTTCGCGGTCCTCGAAGCCCTCCTGAACGCGAGCCCCGCGTTCCTCAGCACGGAGGGCCTCCTCGAACAGGTCTGGGACGAACACGCCGACCCGTTCACCAACACCGTCACGGTGACCATCAGCCGCCTGCGCCGTAAACTCGGCGACCCCCCGGTCATCGCCACCACACCCGGCGTGGGGTACCGGATCACCGACCCGGCAGTCCCACCCGACTGAGCAGCCGACAGGGCCGGCGGCCCGCGAGCGGAGACCGTGCCCGGTGCACCCGACTCCGGTCGTCCGCGCAGCCGGCCTCGGAGACCGACACGCGCGATCCCACGCGCTTGAAGCCGTCGCTCACGACCCCGGACTCCACTCGTACTCCGGTCCCGCCCCGGGAAGGACGAACGGCTCACCTCCCTCGCGAGCGCGAGGAAGGTGAGCCGTTCGGGGAGAGCGGCGTCAGACCGCCGTCGCCGGGAACGTCGGGTACTCGACGCCGGAGACGTGCTGGACGACCCGGACCACCTGGCAGGAGTAGCCGAACTCGTTGTCGTACCAGAGGTAGAGGATGGCGTTGTCGCCCTCCACCTTCAGCGCGCCGGCGTCGACGATCGACGCGTGGCGGGAGCCGATGAAGTCGCTGGAGACCGCGTCCGGGGCGGTGATGAAGTCGATCTGGCGCTTGAGCGGCGAGGTCAGCGACACCTCGCGGAGGTAGTCCAGGACCTCCTCGCGGGACGCCTCGCGGGCCAGCTGGAGGTTGAGGATCGCGATCGACACGTCCGGCACCGGGACCCGGATCGAGCTGCCGGTGATCCGCGCCTTGAGATCGGGCAGCGCCTTCGCGACGGCGGACGCGGCACCCGTCTCGGTGATGACCATGTTGAGCGGCGCGGACCGGCCGCGACGCTCCGACTTGTGGTAGTTGTCCAGCAGGTTCTGGTCGTTGGTGAACGAGTGGACGGTCTCCACGTGACCGCGCAGCACCCCGTACTCGTCGGCCATCGCCTTGAGCGGCGGCACGATCGCGTTGGTGGTGCAGGACGCGCAGGACAGGATCTGCTCGTCCGGCTTGATGGTGTCGTGGTTGACGCCGTGCACGATGTTCGGGACGTCGCCCTTGCCCGGTGCGGTCAGCACGACCTTCTCGATACCCGGGCGCAGGTGCTCGGACAGGCCCTCGCGGTCGCGCCACTTGCCCGTGTTGTCGATGAGGATGGCGTCCCGGATGCCGTACGCCGTGTAGTCGACCTGCGAGGGGTCGTCGGCGTAGATCACCTTGATCTCGTTGCCGTTGGCGAGGATCGTGCTGTTCTCCTCGTCGACGGTGATGGTGCCCTGGAACTGGCCGTGGATCGAGTCCCGGCGCAGCAGCGAGGCGCGCTTGACGATGTCCTCGCCGCCGGCGCCACGCACCACGATGGCCCGCAGGCGCAGTCCGTTGCCGGAGCCCGCCTTCTCGATCAGCAGCCGGGCGACCAGGCGGCCGATGCGGCCGAAGCCGTACAGGACGACGTCCCGCGGCTCGCGCTGCTCGATCTTGTTGGCACCGGTGGCCCCGGCGACCGCCTCCGCGGTGAACGCCTCGACACCCAGGCCCCGGTCGTCGGCCCGGTAGGTCGCGGCGAGCATGCCGATGTCGATCTGGGAGGGGCCGAGGTCGAGCGTGGTGAGCGCCTGCAGGAAGGGCATCGTCTCCGTGACGGAGAGCTCGGCGCCGGCTATCTGGCGGGCGAACCGGTGCGTCTTGAGGATGCTGACCACCGACTTGTTCACCAAGGAGCGGCTGTGGAGGAGGACGGTCACGTCCCGCTCCCGGTGCAGCTTCCCGATGATCGGGATCATCGACTCCGCGATCTCCTCGCGGTTCTTCCAGTTGGTGAACGAGTCGTCGTTGACAGTCACAGATCTACTCTCGATCGAGCTAGGTGGCGCTCATATGCTAAACCGGCCGGCCGATGATCGATCAAGGGGGTCCCGGTGTGATGTGGGCCGTCCCGGTGTGACGTCGGTCGCGGGGCTCTGAAGCGGTGCGGGCCCCGGTCGTGGCGGTGGCCCGCGCACCGCTGCGCCCGGATGCCTTCTGCGCGGAAAAAGACCGGTGGCGCCGGTCACTGTGTCGTGATCGGCGCCACCGGTCGGGGGCTGGACGGCAGGCGGCCCAAGCAGCCCGGGCGGCGTCGGCCGCCGTTCGGCGGTGCGTCGAGGGGCACGGGGTCGCACCACGACGCGGCCCCGCCGCGACGGAGCCGCAGCCGGACGACGGCGCCTCACGCCGCCTGCGGCGAAGCGTCTAGCGAGGGTTGAAGACCACGCTCGCGAAGTGGACGCTGCTGGGCGCCGAGTGACCGGGAGCGATCCGCAGCGCGGTGCCCTTGCACTTCTGCTTGCTGTAGACGACGAGCGCCTTCTTCGTGGCGTTCTGCGGACCGCGCGCCTCCTGCGCCAGGTCCAGGCACCTGCGGTCCGGCGGGTTCTGGATGGCGTACGCCTTGCCCTTGGGCCCCACCCAGACGAACGTCCCGTCGGCGGCGGCGGCCGGACCGATGGTGATGACGGCGAGGGCGAGCCCGCCGAGAACGGCGGCGATCGGACGGCTGAGGCGCATCGTGATGTCCTTCGTGAGCGGTGAGACGGTGAAAAAGGGCGACGCCGGAATCGACGGGGAGACCGAGGCCCGTCGCCATCACACACCGTCACCGCGTCCGGACGCCCTGACGACACGGAAACGTCCCACGTCCGGGGGACCTCCGCAGACGTGCCGTGACGCTCCGGGCCGGCCGGCGGGACGCCGGTCCCGAGGGCAAGTCCGCGAACCGCCAAGGCGGTTGGCCGACACCGGTCACCCGTGCGTGTCCGACGGGGCGGGCGCGGGAACCGTCGGCGATTCATTGCCGCTAAATGCGGGACATAAGAGTAAATTCCCGACCATTGCTTGAGGAAGGTGTCACCGGCAGACAGGGCGAGGGATGAGCACGGACGACGGTGTCGCGGTGACGACCGGGATCGCGCGCCTGCACGACTCGCCAGGGCTCGCCGGGCCCGGCCGGTTCGGACTGGTGACCCACCACGCCGGAGTCCTCCCCGATCTGCGCCCGGTGGCGCCCTCGCTGCTCGCGGCCGGCGTGCCGCTGGCCGCCCTGTTCGGACCCGAACACGGCCTGCACGGGACCGGCCAGGCCGGCGAGTCCGATGCGGTCAGGTCCGACCCCGACACCGGCCTGCCGGTGTACGACACCTACCGGTGCGAAGGCGAACGGCTCGACAAGCTGCTGATCGACAGCGGCATCGACACCCTGGTGTACGACCTCCAGGACATCGGCGCCCGGTTCTACACCTACGCGTGGACCATGTTCGACCTGATGGTCTCGGCGGCCCGCACCGGCATCCGGTTCGTGGTCGCCGACCGTCCGAATCCGCTCGGCGGACTCGTCAGTGAGGGCCCGCTCCTGGACCCGGCATGGACCAGCTTCGTCGGACGCGTCCCGATCCCCGTCCGGCACGGCCTCACCTGCGGCGAACTCGCCCGCCACTTCAACGCCTCCGCCGTGCCCCGAATGGCGGGCCGCGCGGTCGAGTTGACGGTGCTCGAGGCCGTCGGCTGGCGGCGTGCCCTGGACGCCGAGGCCACCGGGCTGCCGTGGATCGCCCCCTCGCCGAACATCCCGACACCCGCCACCGCCCTCGTCTACCCCGGCACCTGCCTCTTCGAGGGGACCAACCTCTCCGAGGGCCGCGGCACCACGCAGCCTTTCGAGATCGTCGGCGCCCCCTACCTCGACGGGCGGTTCGCGCCCGCGCTCGCCGAACTCGCCCTGCCCGGCGTGCACTTCCGCGACCTGCGCTATGTACCGGCCTTCCACAAGCACGCGGGGCGGCCGCTGCGCGGAGTCCAGCTGCACGTCACCGACCGCGGGGTGTTCGCGCCCGTCCGCACCGCCGTCGCGATGCTCGCGGTGCTCCGCCGCCTGTACCCGGACGACTTCGCCTGGCACACCGTCGAGGACGGCGCCGAGGGGACCGGCCACCGGCACTTCATCGACCTGCTCTGGGGGTCCGACCGACTGCGGCGGGCCGTCGACGCGGGCGACGACCCGCTGCCGCTGTGCGACCCGCCGGCGCCACCCGCCCGCTGGGCCGGCGACGACGTGCTGCTCTACCCCGCGGACCTGGCACCCTGCCCGGAAGGACGATCCCCTCGATGACCGACCGCACGACGACGACCCGGGCCGGGATCCGTGGCTTTCGCGCGGGCGACGGCCCGCGGGTGGTGGAGGCCTGGCGCCACAGCGTGCCGGCCGACCCCATCACCCCGGACCGCTTCCGCACCCTGGTACTGCTCGACCCCAACTTCGACCCCGAAGGGCTGCGGGTCGCCGTCGACGGCGACCGCGTGGTCGGTGCCGCCTACGCGGTGCGGCGGCTGACGCCCATGGCCGGTACCGACCTGGAGCCGGAGCAGGGCTGGATCCCGTTCTTCTTCGTCGCCCCGGACGCCCGCGGGCACGGACTCGGCCGCCGGCTGCTGACCGAGGCCCTCGACTGGCTGCACGGCCACGGTCGTACCCGGGTGGACTTCTCGTCGTACACCCCGAACTACGTGTTCCCCGGCCTCGACGCCGAGGCCTACCCGGAGGCGGCCGGGCTCCTGGAGTCCCTGGGTTTTCGCCCGCTGTACGAGGCGGCCGCGATGGACCGCGGCCTGGTCGGCTACCGCCGTCCGGACGACGTGACCCGCCGCCTGGACCAACTGACCGGACGCGGCTACCGGTTCGCCACCCCGGCCGACGACGACCTGGTGGATCTCCTCGCGCTCGCCGGGCGCCACTTCGGCCCGGACTGGGCGTGCACGATCCGGGCGTGTCTGGCCGCGGGCACACCGCTCGACCGGATCGTCGTCGCCCGCGACCCGGCCGGCCGGATGGTCGGCTGGGCGATGCACGGCGCGTTCGACTCGGTGGACGAACGGTTCGGCCCGATCGGGGTGCTGGAGGAGATGCGCGGCACCGGACTGGGCGAAGTCCTTCTCCACCTGGTCCTGGAACGCATGCGGGCCCTGCGCGCGCACTCCGCGTGGTTCCTGTGGACCGGCGCACAGTCGCCGGCCGGCCACCTCTACCGGAAGACCGGCTTCACCACGACCCGGGTGTTCCACGTGCTGCGCCGCGAGGCGGCCGCCGGATGACTCCCCCGGCCGGGCGGCCCAGCCGCCGTCACCTCGTGCTCGCCCTGCCCGCCGCGCTGCTCGCGTCCGGCTGCGCCGCGCTCTACCGGGGCACCGGGCGGCCCGGGGAGCCGGTCGTCCTCACCCTGCTCTCCCACTACGCGAGCGGGGAACTCAAACAGGCACTGCAGGGCCCGGTCGACGAATGGAACGCCACCCACGACCGGGTCAAGGTGGCGACGAAAGCCGTGGAGTTCACCGACCTGCTGACCACGTTGATGGTCCGCCAGGCCGCGGGCCAGGGCGCCGACATCCTCCAGCCGTACTGTCTGTGGAACGGCCAGCTCGTCCAGGCCGGTGTCCTGCGGCCGGCCCCGGCCGGGCACACCGAGGAGATCAGGCGCGGTTACGGCGCCGCCGCGGTCGGCTCCTCGTCGGTGGCGGGCCGGGTCTACGGCTACCCCACCGAGACGCAGACGTACGCCCTCTACTACAACAAGCGGCTGCTGCGTACGGCCGGCGTCGACGGACCCCCGCGCACCTGGCGCGAGTTGGAGGAGACGGCGTACCGCACCGCACGGCGGGACGGCTACGGCAACACCCTGGTCCAGGGGTTCGGACTGTCGACCTACGACGACTCCACGACCGTCGGGCAGACCCTCGCGCTGCTCAGCGCCGCCGGCGGACGGTTCGTCGCCGCGGACGGCAGGAGCACCGCCATCGACTCACCGGCCGGCCGGGCCGTCCTCGACCTCCAGCACCGCCTCGTCGCCAAGGGCGCGAGCGACCCCGGCGTCAACGTCTACAAGGCGTTCGCGTCCGGACAGGTGGCCATGGTGATCAGCGCCGGCTGGTGGACGGCGAACCTCAAGTCCCTGATGGGCGAGGCCTACCGCGACGTCGGCGTGGCGCCCGTGCCGCTGCCCGAGGCGGACGGCCGGCGCGCCACGCTCTCCACCGGTTTCATGCTCGGCGTCAACACCGCCAGTGAACATCCCCTTGAGGCCTGGGAGTTCCTGCGCTGGCTCAACGCCGACAAGGTGCGTGGCGCCACCCGGATGAGCGCCCTGCAGGTGTCGGTCGGCTCCCTGACCGGCCGCGCCGACGACATGCGGACCCTTCTCGGCACGGGCGGCGACCCGAACCTGCGGCCGTTCCTGGACGCGCTGGCCTACGCGGTGCCGGAGCCGAACGGCCCCGGCGCGCAGCAGGCCAAGTCGCTGCTGCGCAAGAACATCGAGGCGCTGTGGACCGGTCAGCAGTCCGTCGACGAGGCCCTGCGCACCACCCGCCGCCAGGTCGACCAGGAGGTGTCGCGCTCATGGTGAACGCCACCCTGACGGCGGAGGCCGCCGAACGGGCGGCCCGCCGGCCGTCCGCCGTCGGCGTCAGCGGGCGTGACCGGCAGCGGCGCCGCCAGGCCGTCGTCGCCTACCTCTTCCTGGCGCCGACCCTGCTGTTCTACGCCGTCTTCCTCGCCCTGCCGCTCGGCTTCGCGCTGCTGCTGTCCATGTCCCGCTGGGCGGGCTTCGACCTCGGTGACATCGACCCGGTCGGACCGGAAAACTTCACCCGCCTCTTCGCGGACGGGGCGACGTTCCTGACCCCGGTCCTCACCAACACCCTGCTGTTCGCCCTCGGCACCGTGGCCCTCGCGCTGGCAGGCTCGGTGCTCGTCGCCACCTGTATCGACAAACTCCGGTTCCAGGGGCTGTGGCGCACGCTGTACTTCCTGCCGATCGTCACGACCGTCGTCGCCGTCGGCAACGTCTGGAAGTACATGTACGAACCCGGCGGCCTCGTCAACGGCGTCCTCAACGCCCTGGGCGTCGGCTCGGTGGCCTTCCTCCAGGACCCGGACACCGCGCTGCCCGCGGTCGTCGTCGTCCAGGCCTGGGCCTCGGTGGGCTCCGCGATCCTCGTCCTGACCGCCGGGCTGAAGTCCGTCCCCCAGTCGTACTACGAGGCCGCCGCGCTCGACGGCGCCGGGCCCGTCACCGTCTTCTGGCGGATCACGCTGCCGCTGCTGCGGCCGTCCCTGCTGTTCGTGTGCGTCACCCAGTTCCTCACCGGCCTCCAGTCGTTCGCGCTGATCATCGTGATGACCAAGGGCGGACCCGGGGACGCCACCGACGTGGCCGCCCTCGAGATGTACCGGCAGGCCTTCTCCTACGGCGACTGGGGCACCGCG
Organism: Streptomyces sp. NPDC001220; assembly: GCF_053597895.1. Classification (NCBI taxonomy): domain Bacteria; kingdom Bacillati; phylum Actinomycetota; class Actinomycetes; order Kitasatosporales; family Streptomycetaceae; genus Streptomyces; species Streptomyces sp. NPDC001220. The sequence continues at coordinate 384,544 of NZ_JBSFJE010000008.1, read as the reverse complement.
AGCGCCGCCGCCTTCGTGCTCTTCGCGGTGGTCCTCGCGGTCACGCTGGTCCAGTTGTGGCTCTTCCGGCGCAAGGGGGAGGACGCGTGATCCGCCGGCGTTTCCCCTGGCTGTCGTACCTGCTGGTCGTCACCGGCGCCGTCCTCACGGTGGTGCCGTTCCTCGACATGGTGATGACGTCCTTCAAGGGCCCCGACGAGGCCGGCCGGCTGCCCTACCGGTTCCTGCCCGAGGCGTTCGACCTGTCCAACTACCGGGCGGCCGTCCACCAGCTGGACCTGCCGGTGCTCTTCCGCAACAGCGTCGTCGCCACCGCCGTGATCAGCGGATCGGTGCTGGTCACCTCGTCGCTCGCCGGCTACGCGCTCGCCAAACTCCGCTTCCGGGGCCGGGACTTCGTCTTCCGCCTGGTGCTGTCGACGATGATGTTCCCCCCGTTCCTCTTCCTCGTCCCGCACTTCCTGATCCTGGTGCACTGGCCGCTGGCGGGCGGCAACGACCTGTTCGGGCGCGGCGGCGCCGGGCTGACCGTCAGCATCGCGGCGCTCGCCATGCCGTTCCTCGTCAGCAGCTTCGGGATCTTCCTGATGCGCCAGTTCATGGTCTCCATCCCGGACGAGGTGCTGGAAGCCGCGCGCATCGACGGGGCCGGCGAGTTCACCGTGTGGTGGCGGATCGTCGTCCCGCAGACCAAGCCGGTCCTCGTCACCCTCGGACTGCTGACGTTCGTCGACGCCTGGAACGAGTACATCTGGGCGCTGCTCGTCTCGACCGCCAACCCGGACGTGATGACCCTGCCCGTCGGCATCCAGCTCCTCCAGGACTACGTCGACCCGACCCGTACGACGCCGATCGTCATGGCCGGCCTGGTGCTGAGCACCCTGCCGGTCCTGGTGCTCTTCCTGCTGCTGCAGAAGCACTACATCCGTGGTGTGATGCTCAGCGGCCTCAAGTGAACCGCGCATCCTACCCAGATCGTGGTGTCGATACGCCGTTTGTCGTAGCACGGCGGATTGTCCTTGGGGGGTTTGTTCTCTCATCGGCCGTGCGGTACGCCTGCACCATGCAACAGTTCGGACGCCCCCCTTGTGGCGAGCGGCCTCAACTGCCGTGGCCAGGGACGTTCCTCGGCGGTCCCGTCTAAAGGACATCCCAGCGTCAGCCCAACTTCTTCAAGGGCCGCTTGACGTCAATTCCACGATCGGGTGACACTGATGTTGCTTTTGACGTTCCTCGATACGTCAGTGCAAAAAATGGAGAGCTAATGTCATTGGAACAGCCCGCCCTCCCGTTATCGCGAAGCGCCACCGAGGTTTCCGCCAGCGAGTTACCCGCCGTTCTCGGCGGGTTCGATCTCAGCGACCAGGACCGGTTCGGTGCCGGTTTCCCGCACGAGGTCTTCGCCCGGCTCCGCCGGGAAGCACCGATCCTGCTGCACCCGCCGGGCCGCACCCGCGACGGCGAGAACTTCTGGGTCCTGTCCCGCTACGCCGACGTGGTCGAAGCCGCGGCCCATCCGCTGCTGTCCTCCCAGGGCGGCGGCGACCGTGAGGGCGGTGGCACCCACCTCGACGACCTGCCCGCCGGCACCTACTCCGGCGCGATGCTCAACATGATGGACGACCCACGGCACCGGTTGCTGCGCGACCTGGTCAGCCCCTCGGTCACCGGTCCGGTCCTCGAGGCGCTCGCCCCGACCATCACCGAACGCGCCGAGACGATCATCGACGAGGTCGTCGAGCAGGGCTCCTGCGACTTCCAGAACGACGTGGCCGGCCGGTACTCGGTCGAGGTCATGGCCGCGCTGATGGGCATACCCCGCGCGGACTGGCCGCAGTTCGTCGACTGGACCGAAGTCGTGATGGGCTACGAGGACCGCGAGTCCGGCGAGGCCTCCTCCCGCAGCCAGGCCTCACTGCTGGCCATGTACCAGTACGGCGTCAAGCTGATCGCCGAGAAGCGCGCCGACCCGGCCCGGGACTTCCTGTCCGTGATCGCCGCCGGCGACCTCCCGGAAGGCCAGGGCGAACCGCCGCTGCGTGACTACGAGCGCGAGGTGTTCGTCAACCTGCTGACCCTGGCCGGCAGCGAGCCCACCCGCAACGTGATCGCGGTCGGCCTGCTCGCCCTGGCCGAACGGCCGGAACAGTGGCAGGCCCTGCGCGCGGACCGCTCGCTGCTGGACAGCGCGGTCGAGGAGATGATGCGCTGGTCCACGCCGACGCCCTACAACCGGCGCACCGCCACCGAGGACTTCACCTTCAACGGCGTACGGTTCGGCCGCGGCGACAAGGTGACTCTGTGGTGGTCCTCGGCCAACCGGGACGAGAGCGTGTTCGACGACGCCATGTCCTTCGACGTGCGCCGCAACCCCAACCCGCACGTGGCCTTCGGCCAGGGGCCGCACAGCTGCCTCGCCGTCGACCTCGCCCGTATCGAACTGCGCACGCTCTTCGGCGTGCTGCTCGACCGGGTCGCCGAGGTACGGCTGACCGGTCCGGTGCCCTGGGCCAACAACAGCAAGCACACGGTGGCCCTGAGAGTGCCCGTGGAGTTCGTCCGCGCCTGAGCGGGCCCGCGTCCTGCCGCGTACGGCGGACGCCCTCACCCCGGCCGCCGCGCGGCGGGTCCGGGGACGACGGTCACGACGTGGTGACCGCGGCAGCCTGAAGCGGACCGGTGCCCGACGCCGGTCCGCGCCCCGCCCGCGATCCGATCGGCCCGGTGCTGCCCCGGGCCGGACCTGCGGCATGCCCGCCGGCCGAACGCCGGGGGTGTTCGCGGGGTGTGTTCAGGAGGCCGCTCCGGCCAAGGGGCCGCTCAGCCCTGCCCGTGGCACAGCGCGACCGTGGACGTCCGGACAGCAGGTGCCGGGCGGATCAGACGTGTCCTCGATAAGACGACGTGGAGGAGGAGTCCGGCGTGGGTGACCGAGTGGGCAACGCCGCCGACCAGGAACCGGTGGCGGTCGTCGGCCTGGCATGCCGGCTGCCGGGGGCGGCAGACCCCGCCGAGTTCTGGCGGCTGCTGCACGACGGACGGGACGCGCTGGGCGAACCCGGTCCACGGCGCTGCCACCCGGACGGCCCGGCGGTGCCCGTACTGCCCTCCGGCGAACCGGTACGGGCGGGCTTCCTCGACCAGGTCGACTCCTTCGACGCCGGGTTCTTCGGCGTCTCCCCGGGCGAGGCGGCCGTGCTGGACCCGCAGCAGCGGCTGGTCCTCGAACTGGGCTGGGAGGCCTTCGAGGACGCCGGGATCGTCCCCGGCGACGGCGACCGCCGACGCGGCACCGGGGTGTACGTGGGCGCCACCTACGACGACTACGCGACGCTGCGCGGCGCCCGGCTGAGCCCGCACTCGGCCACCGGACGCAACCGGGCGATGATCGCCAACCGGGTGTCCTACGCCCTGCGGCTGCGCGGCCCCAGCCTGGTGGTGGACAGCGCCCAGTCCTCCGCGCTGCTCGCCGTCCACCTGGCCTGCCGGGCCCTGGCGGCGGGGGAGTGCACGACGGCGCTGGCCGGCGGCGTCAACCTGAACATCGCCCAGGACGGCTACGACGTCACCCAGGCGCTCGGCGCGATCTCACCGGACGGGCGCTGCCACACCTTCGACGAGCGGGCCGACGGATTCGTGCGCGGCGAGGGCGGCGCGGTCCTGGTGCTCAAACCGCTGTCGGCGGCACTGGCCGACGGGGACACCGTGCACGCGGTGATCCGCGGCAGCGCCGTCAACAACGACGGCGGCGGCGACTCGCTGACGGCCCCGCGCCAGGAGGCCCAGCAGGACGTGCTGCGCCTCGCCTGCGCGGCGGCCGGCGTGTCCCCGGCCGAGCTGGACTACGTGGAACTGCACGGCACCGGAACGCCGTTGGGCGACCCCGTGGAGGCCGCCTCCCTCGGCGCGGTGGCCGGACCCGGGCGGCGGCGGCCGCTGCTGGTCGGCTCGGTGAAGACCAACATCGGGCACCTGGAGGGCGCGGCCGGGATCGCCGGGCTGCTCAAGACGGTGCTCTGTCTGTCACGCCGCGAACTGGTGCCCAGCCTGAACTTCCGGACCCCCAACCCACGGATCCCGCTGACGGAGCTGGGCCTGCGGGTGGTCACCGAGACCGGGCCGTGGCCGGCCACCCAGGGCCCGCTGCTCGCCGGTGTGAGCTCGTTCGGCATGGGCGGCGCCAACTGCCACCTGGTCCTCACCGAGGCGCCCGCTGTCCGCCCGGCGCCGGATCACGACACCGGGGGGTACGACGGCCCGGTCCTGGTTCCGCTGACCGCACGGGCCCCGGCGGCGCTGACCGAACTGGCCGGCCTGCTGGACGAGTCGACCGCGTCCCCGGTGGACCTGGCCTACTCGCTGGCCACCACCCGCAGCCCGTTGGAGCGGCGGGCGGTACTGGTCGCGGAATCCGCCGACGACGTGCCCGGCCTCCTGACGGCGCTGGCCGGGGACACGGCGAACGCCCGGGTGGTGCGCGGCACGGCCGTCGAGGGACGGACCGTGTTCCTCTTCGCCGGGCAGGGCAACCAGCGGCCGGGCATGGGCCGGGAGATCTACCGGCGCCACCCCGTGTTCGCCACCGCCGTGGACGCCGTCGCCGCGGAACTGCGCCCGCACCTGCCCCGGCCGCTGCTCGACGTGGTCTTCGCCGAGGCGGGCTCGGCGGACGCGGCCCTGCTGGACGAACCGGCCTACACCCAGCCGGCGCTGTTCGCCGTCCAGGTCGGGCTGTACCGGCTGGTGGAGAGCTGGGGGATCACCCCGGACGCGGTTCTCGGCCACTCCTTCGGCGAGCTGGCCGCCCTGCACGTCGCCGGGGCGATGTCGTCGGCCGACGCCTGCGCGCTGGTCGCCGCCCGCGGCAGGCTGATGCAGGACATCCCGCCCGGCGGGGCGATGGTCCTGGTCGAGGCGTCCGAGGCGGAGCTGCTGCCGGACGCCGAGGCGAGCGGCGGGCTGGTGTCGATCGCCGCCCTCAACAGCCCCACCGCCACCGTGCTGTCCGGGGACGCGGACGCCACCCTGGCGATCGCCGCCCGCTGGTCCGCGCGGGGCCGGCGCACCCGCCGCATCCAGGTCCCGATCGCCAGCCATTCGCCGTACGTGGACGGCATCCTGGACGGGATGCGCGCGGCCGCTGCCCGCGTCGACTGGCGCACCCCGGCCGTCCCGGTCATCTCCTCGCTGACCGGCGCCGAACTGGACGTCACCGGCCTCGACTGGCCGGAGTTCTGGGCCCGGCACACCCGGGGCACGGTACGGTTCGCCGACGCCGTCGCCACCGCCTGCGCGGACGGCGCCCGCACCTTCCTGGAACTCGGCCCGGACGGCACCCTGTGCGCCATGGGCCCGGGCAGCGCGCCCGAGGACGTGGCGTTCGTCTCCGCGCTGACCGGCGGCGAACGCCCCGATCCGCGCTCCCTGCTCACCGCGGTGGCCCGGGTGCACACCCGCGGCGTCCCCGTGGACTGGGCGCGGTTCTACGACGGCTCCGGCGCCCGGCGGATCCCGCTGCCCACCTACCCCTTCCAGCGCCGGCGGCACTGGATCGCCGGGGTGACGGCCACCGGCGGCGCGACCCCCGTCGTACCGGCCGTGTCAGCCGCACCGGAGACCGGGACACCGGCCCGGCCCGACTCGGGACTCGCCGGACTGCCCGCGGCCGAGCGGGAGCAGGCGGTGCGGGCGCTGGTGCGTGCCGAGGTGGCCGCGGCGCTGGAGCTGGACTCCGCCGAACAGCTGGACATGCGGCGCCCGTTCAAGGACCTCGGCTTCGGCTCGCTGATGACGGTGGAGCTGGGGCAGCGGCTGGCCGAGGTGACCGGGGTACGGCTGCCCGCCACCGCCGTACTCGACCACCCCACCCCGGAACGGATCACCGCGCACCTGGCCGCCGAACTGGCCGCCGGGACACCACGGGAGGCCGCGCCCGAGAGGCCGCCTTCGGATCCCGCGCCCGCCACCGAGCCGATCGCGATCGTCGGGATGGCCTGCCGGTTCCCCGGTGGGGTCGGCTCGCCCGAGGACCTGTGGGACCTGGTGGCCGCCGGCACCGACGCGATCGGCGGCTTCCCCACCGACCGCGGCTGGGACCTGGACGGGCTCTTCGACGCGGACCCGGACCGGCCGGGCCGCAGCTATGCGCGCACCGGCGGATTCCTTTACGGGGCCGCCGAGTTCGACGCGGGCCTGTTCGGCATCTCGCCGCGCGAGGCCCTCGCCATGGACCCCCAGCAGCGGCTGCTCCTGGAGACGTCCTGGGAGGCACTGGAGCGGGCCGGGATCGATCCGCTCTCCCTGCGGGACAGCGCGACCGGCGTGTTCTCCGGGGTCATGGCACAGGACTACGGCCCCCGGATGCACGAGGGCGCCGACGGCCTCGACGGCTACGTGCTGACCGGCACCACCGCCAGCGTGGCCTCCGGCCGCGTCGCCTACAGCCTGGGACTGCGCGGACCCGCGGTCACCGTGGACACCGCGTGCTCCTCGTCGCTGGTGGCGGTGCATCTCGCGGCCCAGGCGCTGCGGTCGGGGGAGTGCTCGCTGGCGCTGGCCGGCGGGGTGACGGTGATGCCCACCCCGGGCATCTTCGTGGAGTTCTCCCGGCAGCGGGGACTCGCGGCGGACGGGCGGTGCAAGTCGTTCGCGGCGGCGGCCGACGGCACCGGCTGGGCGGAGGGCGCCGGTCAGCTCGTCCTGGAACGGCTGTCCGACGCGCGCCGCAACGGCCACCCCGTGCTCGCGGTACTGCGCGGCTCGGCGGTGAACCAGGACGGCGCCTCCAACGGCCTGACCGCCCCCAACGGCCCCGCGCAGGAAGGCGTGATCCGCACCGCGCTGGCCACCGCCGGACTCTCCGGCGCGGACGTGGACCTGGTGGAGGCACACGGCACCGGCACCACCCTGGGCGATCCGATCGAGGCCCACGCACTGCTGGCCACCTACGGCCAGGGCCGCGTCGGCGACCCGCTCTGGCTGGGCTCGCTGAAGTCCAACATCGGGCACACCCAGGCCGCCGCCGGTGTCGCGGGTGTGATCAAGGTCGTACAGGCGCTGCGGCACGGGCTGCTGCCGCGCACCCTGCACGTGGACGAGCCCTCGCCGTACGTGGACTGGTCGGCCGGTGAGGTGCGGCTGCTGACGGAGGCGCGGCCGTGGCCGGAGCGCGGCCGGCCGCGCCGGGCCGGGGTGTCCTCGTTCGGGATCAGCGGCACCAACGCCCATGTCATCGTGGAGCAGGCGCCCGAGGTGGTGCCGGCGGAACCCGCGCCGGCACCGGATCAGGCGGTGCCGTCCGCTCCCGTACCGGTGGTGGTGTCCGGGCAGACGGCGGCCGCGTTACGGGCGCAGGCGGCACGGCTGGCCGCACACCTGGAGAGCGAGCCGGGGGCGGCTCTCGCGGACGTCGCCCGCGCCACCGCCACCACCCGGGCCGCGCTCCCGCACCGCGCCGTGTGCACCGCGACCGACCGCACGGACCTGGTACGAGGGCTGCGCGCCCTCGCCGCCGACGAGGAGACGCCCGGCCTGGTGCGCGGGGTCGCCGACGTCGACGGCCGCACGGTCTTCGTGTTCCCGGGACAGGGGGCGCAGTGGGCGGGGATGGCGGTGGAACTGCTCGATTCCTCACCGGTGTTCGCGGAGCGGATCGCCGAGTGTGCCGCGGCACTGGACGAGTTCGTGGACTGGTCGCTGCCGGGTGTGCTGCGGGGTGAGGCGGGGCAGCCGGGGCTGGACCGGGTGGACGTGGTGCAGCCGGTGTCGTTCGCGGTGATGGTGTCGCTCGCCGCGCTGTGGCGGTCGTTCGGGGTGGAGCCGGACGCGGTGGTGGGGCACTCGCAGGGCGAGATCGCCGCCGCGTGTGTGGCGGGCGCGCTGTCCCTGCGCGACGCCGCCAAGGTGAGCGCGCTGCGCAGCGCCGCGCTCGGCGCGCTGTCCGGTGCCGGCGGGATGATGTCGGTGGCGCTCCCGGTCGCCGAGCTGGAGCCACGGCTGGCACGCCGGGACGGGCGGGTGTCGGTCGCCGCGGTCAACGGGCCCGCGGCGGTGGTCCTTTCCGGGGAACCCGGAGCCCTCCGGGAACTCGAGGCCGAGCTGACCGCCGAAGGCGCGCGGGCCCGGCTGGTCGCGGTGGACTACGCCTCGCACTCCGCACAGGTGGAGCGCATCCGCGCCGAACTCCTGGACCGGCTCGCCGGACTGGAGCCGCGCGGCGCCGAGGTCCCCTTCTACTCCACGGTCACCGGCGAACGGCTCGACACGGCAACCCTGGACGCCGAGTACTGGTACCGGAACCTGCGCCGGACCGTCCGCTTCGAGGAGACCATCCGCGAACTGGACCGCACCGGGCACCGCGTGTTCGTCGAGACCAGCCCGCACCCCATCCTGACCGCCGCCGTCCAGGACACCGTCGAGGCGGCGGGCAGCACGGCCGTGGTGGTCGGCTCATTGCGCCGTGACCAGGGCGGCCCCGGCCGTTTCCTGCAGTCGCTGGCCGAGGCACAGGTACGCGGGGTCCCCGTGAAGTGGACCCCTGCCTTCGGCGCCCCGGGCCACCGGACGGCACTGCCCACCTACGCCTTCCAGCGCCGGCGCTACTGGCTGCCCACCCCGGTGGGCGGCACGGACCCCGCCGGGCTCGGGCTGGACGCCACCGCCCACCCGCTCCTGGGCGCCGCCGCGCCGGTGGCCTCCACCGGTGGACTGCTGCTGACCGGAGAGCTGTCCCGGCAGCGGCAGCCCTGGCTGGCCGACCACGCCGTCTTCGGCACCGCCGTACTGCCCGGCACGGCCTTCGTGGAGATGGCCGTGCGCGCCGGGGACGAGGCGGGCTGCCGGGTGCTGGAGGAGCTGACCGTGCACGCGCCGCTGACCCTGCCCGAGCGCGGCGGCGTGCGCGTACAGGTGGCGCTCGGCGCGCCCGGCGAGGACGGCGGCCGGGCCGTGGACGTGTACTCCCGCCCGGGTGACGGGCCCGAGTGGACGCACCACGCCACCGGCAGGCTCGGCACGACGGAGGTCTCCCCGCCCGCGACCGGCGACTGGCTGCCGGCCGGCGCCACCCCGGTCGAACTCGCCGACCACTACCCGGCACTGGCCCGGCTCGGCTACGGCTACGGGCCGGTCTTCCAGGGCCTGCGCCGGCTGTGGCGGCACGGCGCGGACCTGTTCGCCGAAGTCGCCCTGCCCGAACCGGCGACGGCGGACGCCGGAGCGTACGGGCTGCACCCCGCCCTGCTGGACGCGGCACTGCACGCGGCCGTCCCGGTCGACGCCACGGCCACCACCGGGCTGCCGTTCGCCTTCACCGGGGTCCGGCTGTACCGGACCGGTGCCACCGCGGCGCGGGTACGGCTGCGCCCCGCGGCCGGCGGGGCCGTGTCCCTCACCGTGACCGACGCCGAGGACAACCCCGTCGCGGTGATCGACTCGCTGGCGTTCCGCCCGGTCAGCGCCGAACAGCTCGCCGCCGGCCGCCGGGATCACCTGTACCGCACCGGCTGGGTGCCGTCGCCGCCCCCGGCGCAGGACGGGACCTGGGCCTGGCTGTCGGACCTGGATCCGGACGGGCCGGTGCCCGCGGTGGTGGGTGTCGCGGTGGCCGGGGTGACCGACGCCCTGGCGGTGACGCGGCGCTGGCTGGCCGACGAGCGGTGCGCCGCGTCGAGGCTGGTACTGCTCACGCGCGGCGCGGTCGCCACCGGCCCGGGCGAGCCGGTCGATCCCGACGCGGCGGCGGTGTGGGGTCTGGTGCGCAGCGCGCAGACGGAGAACCCGGACCGCTTCGTCCTGGTCGACACGGACGGCCACCCCGCGTCCGAGGCGTCGCTGGCCCGGCCGGCCGCGACCGGCGAAGCCCAACTGGCCCTGCGCGCAAGACGGTTGCTGGTACCGCGACTGGCCCGGGTGACGGAGGCGGCCGGGTCCGCTCCTTGGACGGCGGAGGACGTCGTCCTGGTCACCGGGGCGAGCGGCACCCTCGGAGGTCTGGTGGCACGGCACCTGGTGGAGCGGCACGGGGTGCGTGGTGTGGTGCTGGCTTCCCGGCGGGGCGCCGACGCGCCGGGCATGACCGAACTGGTCGCCGCATTGCAGGATTTGGGTGCCGAGGTGGCGGTCGTGGCGTGTGATGTGGCCGAGCGGGATGCGGTGGCCGAGTTGCTGGCCGAGCACCCGGTGACGGCCGTGGTGCACGCCGCCGGGATCCTCGACGACGGGGTACTGGCCGCGCTCACCCCCGAGCGGGTGACCGAGGTGTTCCGGGCGAAGGTGGACGGCGCCCGCCACCTGGCCGAGCTGACCGGCCCGGAACTCACGGCGTTCGTGCTCTTCTCCTCGGTGGCCGGGACGCTGGGCAACGCGGGGCAGGCCGCCTACGCGGCGGCCAACGCCGCGCTGGACGGGCTCGCCGCCCAGCGCCGGGCCGCCGGGCTGCCCGCGACCGCGGTGGCCTGGGGACTGTGGGCCGAGAGCAGCGGTATGACCGAGGGCATGGCGGACCCGGACCGGGCCCGGCTGGCCCGCGTCGGCGTGGTGCCGCTGGACTCCGCCACCGCACTGGACCTGTTCGACACGGCAACCGCCCTGGACGACCCGGTGCTGCTCGCAGCCCGCCTGGACCCGGTGGCGCTGCGCGAGCGGGCGGCCGAGGGCGTGCTGTCGCCGGTGCTGCGCGCACTGGTGCCGGTGGTGCGTCGCGCCGCCGCCACGGAGGCTCCGGCGGACGGCGACGGGCTGCTGCGGCGGCTGGCGGAGGGGGAGCCGCTGCGGGTGCTGCAGGACCTGGTACTCACCCAGGCGGCGGTGGTGCTCGGCCACTCCGACCCGGGCGGGCTGTCACCGGACCGGCCGTTCAAGGACTTCGGCTTCGACTCGCTGACCGCGGTGGAACTGCGCAACCGGCTGGGCCGGGCGACCGGCCTACGACTGCCCGCGACCGTGGTGTTCGACCACCCCACCCCCGCCGCACTCGCCGGATACCTGCGCGGCGAAGTCATCGGCGACGCCGCTGCCGAAAGCGTTGCGCCCGCCGCCGCCCCGGTGGTGGCCGCGGACGAGCCCATCGCGATCATCGGCATGGCCTGCCGCTTCCCGGGCGGGGTCGCCTCGCCGGAGGACCTGTGGGACCTGGTGGCCGACGGCGTCGACGCCGTCGGCGGGTTCCCCACCGACCGGGGCTGGGACGTCACCGGCCTGTACGACCCCGACCCGGACCACCCGGGCACCAGCTACACCCGGCACGGCGGGTTCCTCTACGACGCCGGCCGGTTCGACGCCGGGCTGTTCGGGATCTCGCCGCGTGAGGCCCTCGCCATGGACCCGCAGCAGCGGCTGCTCCTGGAGACCGCCTGGGAGGCGCTGGAGCGCGCCGGGATCGACCCGTCCTCGGTACGCGGCAGCCAGACCGGCGTGTTCACCGGCGTGATGTACCACGACTACGCCACCGCGCTGCGGGAGCTGCCCGAGGGCGTCGAGGGGCACCTGCTCACCGGCACCGCCGGAAGCGTCGCCTCCGGCCGGGTCGCCTACACGCTCGGCCTGCAGGGGCCCGCGGTCACCGTGGACACGGCATGCTCCTCCTCGCTGGTGGCCATGCACCTCGCGGCCCAGGCGCTGCGCTCCGGTGAATGTTCGCTGGCCCTGGCGGGCGGTGTGACGGTGATGGCCGAGCCGACCACGTTCACCGCGTTCTCCCGGCAGCGCGGACTCGCCGCCGACGGACGGTGCAAGCCCTACGCCGGGGCCGCCGACGGCACCGGCTGGTCCGAGGGCGCCGGCCTGCTGCTGCTCGAACCGCTCTCCGCCGCGCGCCGCAACGGCCACCGCGTGCTGGCCGTGCTGCGCGGCTCGGCCGTCAACCAGGACGGTGCCTCCAACGGCCTGACCGCCCCCAACGGCCCCTCGCAGGAACGGGTGATCCGCACCGCGCTGGCCGCCGCCGGAGTCCTGGCCCAGGACGTCGACGCGGTCGAGGGCCACGGCACCGGGACACCGCTGGGCGACCCGATCGAGGCGCAGGCGCTGCTGGCCACCTACGGCCGGGACCGGGCCGGCGATCCGCTGTGGCTGGGGTCGGTCAAGTCCAACATCGGGCACGCGCAGGCCGCGGCCGGAGTGGCCGGCGTGATCAAGATGGTGCAGGCGATACGGCACGGGGTGCTGCCCCGCACCCTGCACGTCGACGAGCCCTCACCGCACGTGGACTGGTCGGCCGGTGAGGTGCGGCTGCTGACGGAGGCGCGGCCGTGGCCGGAGCGCGGCCGGCCACGCCGGGCCGGGGTGTCCTCGTTCGGCATCAGCGGCACCAACGCGCATGTCGTCATCGAGCAGGCGGAGCCGGAAGCGTCCGCCGAGCCCGGGCGGGTTGCAGGGCTTGTCGGGGTTGGGCACGCCGAGGCCGGGCGAGCCGACGGGTCCGGTGAGCCCGGGCAGGCCGAGGTGTTCGCCGAGGCCGGGCGGGTTGAAGGGCTTGTCGGGGTTGGGCAGGCCGAGGTGTTCGCCGAGGCCGGGCGGGTCGAAGGGCTCGTCGAGGTCGGGCAGGCCGAGGTGTTCGCCGAGGCCGGGCGGGTCGAAGGGCTCGTCGAGGTCGGGCAGGGGGACGTGTTCGCTGGGACGCGGGTGTACACCGAGCCTCGGCTGATGCCGGTCGTGGTGTCGGGGCAGACCGACGAGGCCCTGCGTGCGCAGGCCGCACGGCTGGCGGCGCATCTCGCCGCGCACCCCGGCGAGCGGGTCCGGGACATCGCCTGGTCCAGCGTGGCCGGCCGGGCCGCGCTGGAACACCGCGCGGTCGTCCTGGCCGCGGATCCGGAGCAACTCGGCGAGCGGCTCGGCGCGCTGGCCGAGGGCCGTGACCTCCCGGGTGTGGTGCGTGGCACCGCGGCCGACGCGGCACGGCGGGTGGCGTTCGTGTTCCCCGGGCAGGGCGCCCAGTGGGCCGGGATGGCGCTGGAACTGCTCGACTCCGCGCCGGTGTTCGCGGCCCGGCTGGCCGAGTGCGCCGCCGCGATCGAGTCGTACGTCGACTGGTCGGTACTGGACGTGCTGCGCGGGCTGCCGGGCGCGCCGACGCTGGAGCGGGTGGACGTGGTGCAGCCGGTGACCTTCGCGGTCACCGTGTCGCTGGCCGCGCTGTGGCGCTCGTACGGTGTGGAACCGGAAGCGGTGATCGGCCACTCGCAGGGCGAGATCGCCGCCGCCTGCGTGGCCGGGGCACTGTCACTGGCCGACGCCGCCGCGGTGGTGTGCCTGCGCAGCCGCGCGTTGACCGAACTGTCCGGCAAGGGCGGCATGATGTCGGTGGCGCTGCCCGCCGACGAGGTGCGGGCCCTGTTCACCGACGACCGGCTGGGCGTGGCCGCGGTCAACAGCCCCACGTCCACCGTCGTCTCCGGCGACCCGGACGCCCTGGAAGAGCTGCGGGCCGCCTGCGAGGAGCGTGGGGTGCGGGCCCGTCGTATCGCGGTGGACTACGCCTCGCACTCCACCCATGTCACCGCCGTCAAGGACAGCCTGGCCGAACTGCTTGCGGGGATCAGTCCGCAGGCGGCACGCACCGAGCTGTACTCCACGGTCACCGGACAGCGACTGGACACCCGCGAGCTCACCGGCGACTACTGGTACACCAACCTCCGTCAGACCGTCCGGTTCGCCGACGCGGTGCGCACCGCGCTGGACGCCGGGATCGGCACCTTCATCGAGGTCAGCCCGCATCCGGTCGTCGCCCCGGGCGTGCAGGAGACGGTGGACGCCGCCGGCGCGCGGGCGGCTGTACTGGCCACGCTGCGGCGCGACGACGGCGGCTGGCCGCGTTTCGCCCAGTCGCTGGCCGAGGCGCAGGTGCGCGGGGCCGGGGTACGGCTGGCCGAGGTGTTCGAGGGGACCGGTGCCCGACGGGTCGACCTGCCCACGTACGCCTTCCAGCACCGCTGGTACTGGCTGGCCGAGCAGGCCGGACCCCGCTCCGACACCTGGCGCTACCGCGTCGAGTGGCGTCCCGCGGGCCCGCCGGAGCGCACCGAAGCGGACGGCGAGTGGCTGGCGCTGGTGCCCGCCTCGGGTACGGAGCAGGACTGGCTGAAGACGCTCACCGGCGGCCTTCCGGTGCGGACCCTCACCGTGGACACCGAGCATGCCGACCGCACGGGCCTCACGGACCGGCTGCGCCGTGCGCTGGCCGAGCACCCCCCGCGCGGGGTGCTGTCCCTGCTGGCCGCCGACCGCCGCCCGCACCCCGACCACCCGGTGGTGCCCGCCGGAGTGGCCGCCACCCTGGCGCTGGTGCAGGCGCTCGGTGATCTGGAGGCGGCCGTCCCGCTGTGGCTGGTGACCTCCGGCGCGGTCAGCACCGGCAACGCCGATCCGCTGCGCGAACCGAGTGCGGCGCAGGTGTGGGGCCTGGGCCGGGTGGCGATGCTGGAACACCCGGCGTTCTGGGGCGGCCTCCTCGACCTGCCCGCCGACCTCGACGAGACCGCGCTGGAACAGCTGCGCGCGGTGCTCGCGGGCGGCTGGGGCGAGGAGGACCAGCTCGCGGTACGCGGATCCGGCACGCTGCTACGGCGGTTGGTGCGTGCCCCGCTCGACGGCGGCGCGGCCGGCGACTGGCAGGCCCGGGACACCGCGCTCGTGACCGGCGGCACCGGCGCGCTCGGCCCGGAGGTCGCCCGCTGGCTCGCCGCCCAGGGCGTACGGCACGTGGTACTGGTCAGCCGCACCGGCGCACGCGCCGAGGGGATCGCCGAACTGACGGCCGAACTCGAGGGCCTCGGCGTCCGGCTGACCGCGCGCGCCTGCGACATCGGCGACCGGGCCGCCGTGGCCGCCCTGCTGGCCGGGCTGCGCGAGCAGGGCGACGCGGTGCGCACGGTGGTGCACGCCGCCGCGCTGATGCGGCTGGCCGCGCTCCCCGACACCGACCTCGACGAGTACGCCGACGTCCTCACCGCCAAGGTCCAGGGCGCCCGGCACCTCGTCGAACTGCTCGACCCGGCCGAACTGGACGCCCTGGTCTTCTACTCCTCCATCGCCGGGGTGTGGGGCAGCGGCGACCACGGCGCCTACGCCGCCGCCAACGCCGAACTCGACGCCCTCGCCGAGCAGGCCCGCGCCAACGGTCTGCCGGTCACCTCGGTGGCCTGGGGCGTCTGGGACGGCGCCCGGTTCCCCGACGGGGTCGACGCCGACCAACTGCGGCGCCAGGGACTGCCGTTGATCGCTCCCGGACCGGCGCTGGACGCGCTGCGCACCGTCCTCGGACGCGCCGAGAGCGGGGTGTCCGTCGCCGACGTCGACTGGGCCAGGTTCATGCCGCTGTTCGCCTCCGCCCGCAGCAGGCCGCTGTTCGCCGAGATCCCCGAGGCCCGGCGCGTGCTGGACGGGCCGTCCGCACCGGAGTCGCAGCCGTCCGGCTCGCCCTGGGCGCAGCGTCTGGCCGGACTGTCGGACACCGAACGCCGCAGTACCCTGCTACGGCTGGTACGCGAGCAGGCGGCCGTCGTACTGGGCCACTCCGGAGCGACCGCCATCGGCGCCGACCACGCCTTCCGCGACCTGGGATACGACTCGCTCACCGGGATCGAACTGCGCAACCGGCTCGGCGAGGCCACCGGTCTGGCGCTGCCCGCCACCCTCGTCTTCGACCAGCCCACTCCAGCCGCGGTCGCCGCATACCTGCGCACCCGGCTCGCGCCCCCCGAACCACCCCTCCTCACCGAACTGGACCGGCTCGCCGAGCGGCTGTCCCGGGCGGATGCCGACGACGACCGGGCCGCTGTCGAACTGCGGCTGCGGGCGATGCTCGCGCAGTTCAGCGGGGACCTCGGCAACGACGAGGAGGACTTCGACCCGATGTCGAACGAGGAGATGTACGACCTCATCGACCGTGAACTCGGCGCGAACTGAAGGGGGTTGCACATGTCCGAGGAAGAGAAGCTGCGCGGCTACCTGAACCGGGTCATGGTCGACCTGCGCAAGGCCAACCGCCGTCTGCAGGACGTCGAACAGTCCCGCACCGAACCCATCGCCGTCGTCGGCATGGCCTGCCGCTACCCCGGCGGGGTCCGCTCCCCGGAAGACCTGTGGCGGGTGCTGTCCGAGGGGCGGGACGTCACCGGCGAACTGCCCACCGACCGCGGCTGGGACGTCGACGGCCTCTACGACCCCGACCCGGAGCGCTCCGGCCACAGCTACGTACGGCGCGGCGGCTTCCTGGACGACCCCGGCGCGTTCGACGCGGGCTTCTTCGGGATCTCGCCGCGCGAGGCGCTGGCCATGGACCCGCAGCAGCGGCTGCTCCTGGAGACCTCCTGGGAGGCACTGGAACGGGCCGGCATCGACCCCACCGCGCTGCGCGGCACCCGCACCGGAGTGTTCGTCGGCCAGAACTACCAGGAGTACGGCACCGGCCTGGCCCACGCCCCCGCGAGCGTCGAGGGACACCTGGTCACCGGCGTGGTGCCCAGCGTGCTCTCCGGCCGGATCTCCTACACTCTCGGCGTCGAGGGCCCGGCCATCACCCTCGACACCGCCTGCTCGACCTCCCTGGTCACCCTGCACCTGGCCGTGCAGTCGCTGCGCAACGGAGAGTCCACGCTGGCCCTGTCCGGCGGCGTGACCGTACTGGCCGGACCGGGACCGCTCATCGAGTTCAGCCGCCAGCGGGTGCTGGCCGCCGACGGCCGTTGCAAGGCGTTCTCCGCCGCGGCCGACGGCATGGGCATGGCCGAGGGCGTCGGCATGCTGGTCCTGGAGCGGCTGTCCGACGCGCGCGCCAACGGCCACGAGGTGCTGGCGGTACTGCGCGGTTCGGCGGTGAACCAGGACGGCGCGTCCAACGGGCTCACCGCACCCAACGGTCCCTCGCAGCAGCGCGTCATCCGAGCCGCCCTGGACGCCGCCGGGCTGAACCCCGCCGACGTCGACGTGGTGGAGGCGCACGGCACCGGCACCTCCCTGGGCGACCCCATCGAGGCACAGGCCCTGCAGGCCGCCTACGGCGCCGACCGTGAACGGCCGCTGCTCCTCGGCACGGTGAAGTCCAACATCGGGCACACCCTCGCCGCCGCCGGGGTGGCCGGGGTGATCAAGTCCGTGCTCGCACTGCGCCACGAGAGCGTGCCGAAGACCCTGCACGCGGACACCCCGTCCCGGCACATCGACTGGTCCTCCGGCACCCTCTCGCTGGCCACCGAGGCGGTGCCCTGGCCACGCGGGGAACGGCCGCGCCGCGCGGCGGTGTCCTCCTTCGGCATCAGCGGCACCAACGCCCACGTCATCCTGGAGGAGGCTCCCGAGCCGGACGGCGCGGAGCAGGCGACGGCCCCGCAGCCGGTGCTCTCCCTCCCGGTGCCGGTGGTGCTCTCCGGCCGTGGCGCGACCGGCCTGGCCGACCAGGCCGCGCGACTGCGCGAGTTCGTCGCGGCCGACCCCGAACTGACCGTCGCCCGAATGGCGTTCGCCACCGCCACCACCCGGGCCGCCCTGGAGCATCGCGGTGCGGTGGTGGCCACGGACCGGGAGGAACTGCTCGCCGGACTCGCAGAGTTGGCGGATGGCGAGCCGGGCGCGGTCAGCGCGGTGGCTGACCGGGGTGGGCTTACGGGGTTCCTGTTCTCGGGGCAGGGGTCTCAGTGGTCGGGTATGGGGCGGGAGCTCGTCGACCGTTATCCGGTGTTCGCGGAGTCGTTCGCGGATGTCTGTGGGCGGTTGGAGTCGGTGTTGGGGCGGCCGGTGCGGGAGGTGATTCTCGACGGTGGCGCGGAGCTGGATGGGACGTTGTTCGCGCAGTGTGGTCTGTTCGCGGTCGAGGTCGCGTTGTTCCGGCTTCTCGAATCGTTCGGTGTGGTGCCGGACTTCGTGGTGGGGCATTCGGTGGGTGAGGTGGCGGCTGCTCATGTGGCGGGGGTGTTGTCGCTGGACGACGCGGTCACTCTGGTGTGTGCGCGTGCCGGGTTGATGCAGGAGTTGCCGGCGGGTGGGGCGATGCTCGCGGTCAACGCCACGGAGGCGGAGGTCGCGGAGGTTCTGTCCGGTGAGGTCGGTATCGCGGCGGTCAATGGCGTCCGCTCGGTCGTCGTGTCCGGTGTCGAGTCGGCGGTGGCGACGGTCGCGGAGGCGGCGGGGGAGCGGGGCTGGCGGAATACGCGACTGCGGGTGAGTCATGCGTTTCATTCGCCGTTGATGGAGCCGGTGTTGGAGCGGTTCCGTGAGGCGATCGCCGAGGTCGTCTTCGCCTCTCCGGGCATCCCTTTCGTATCCACGGTGGATGTCGGTACGGCACCGGTGGATGCCGATTACTGGGTGCGTAATGTCCGCGACACGGTCCGGTTCGCCGATGCGGTTGCTCACCTGCATGGGCAGGGTGTGGCGAGGTTCGTTGAGGTCGGTCCGGACGCCGCGTTGACTGCCGTAGGACCGGATTGTCTGCCGGCGGACGCGACGGCGGTGTTCGTGCCGTTGCTGCGTCGCGACCAGCCGGAATCGGTGACCCTGCCCACCGGGCTGGCCCGCTTCCACGCGCATGGCGGCGAAATCGAGTGGACCCGCTATCTGCCCACCGCGGCCCGGGTCGACCTGCCCACCTACGCCTTCCAGCACCGACGCTACTGGCTGGAGAACGCCGAGTCGGCAGACCCGGCCGCGCTCGGTGCGCTGCCCGCCGGGCATCCGCTGCTCGGCGCGCTGGTCGCCCTGCCCGGTGCCATCGACACCGTCCTGACCGGGCGGTTGAGCGTGCGGGCCCAGCCCTGGCTGGCCGGCCACCAGGTCACCGGTACGGTGCTGCTGCCCGGCACCGCGTTCGTCGAACTCGCCCGGCACGCCGCCGAACTGCTCGGTGACGACCAGTTGGACGAGCTGACCCTGGAGGTGCCGCTCGTCCTGTCCGCCGAGGGCGGCGTCGCCCTGCGGGTCGTCGTCGGAGAACCCGACGACGCCGGCAGCCGCAACATCGAGGTGCACTCCCGGCCGGAGGGCTCCACAGCGCCCTGGACCCGGCACGCCACTGGTGTGCTCTCCGAGAGCGACGACGACGGCGGTGGTGCGGATCTCGTGCAGTGGCCCCCGGCCGATGCCGAGCCGGTCGACCTGGACGGGTTCTATCCCCGGCTCGCCGCCACCGGCCTCGGCTACGGCCCGGCGTTCCAGGGGCTGCGCGCGGCCTGGCGGCGCGGCGACGAGATCTTCGCCGAGATCTCCCTTCCTGACCAACAGCACGTCCGAGCGGCCGAGTTCGGGCTGCATCCGGCGCTGCTCGACGCGGCACTGCACGCCCTCGCCCTGCGCGGTGACCACGGCCTGCGGCTGCCCTTCGCCTTCCGAGGGGTCCGCTGGTACGACACGGGCGCGACGGCGCTGCGGGTTCGGCTCACCGTCGTCGGGGCGGACACGGTCCGGTTGGACCTGGCCGACGGCAGCGGCGCCCCGGTCGGCACCGTCGAGCACGTGGTGCTGCGTGCCCTCACCGGCGAACTGCGTGCGCCCGCGCGGTGGGACTCGGTGTACCGGCTGGACTGGACGCCCGCCCGCACCGGACGCCCCCGTCCTGCCGGCGCCGATGTGCTGTTCCGGGTCGAGGACATGCCCGTGGCCGAGCGCACCGCCGCCGTACTGGACCAGCTGCGCGGCCGGCTGAGCGAGGAGTCCGCGCCGGGCGCCCGGCTGGTCCTGGTCACCCGTGGTGCCGTCGCGGTCACCGCCGACGAGGTGCCGGACCCGGCCGGCGCGGCGGTGTGGGGGCTGGTGCGCTCGGCGCAGATCGAGTGGCCCGACCGGTTCGTGCTGCTGGACACGAACGACCCCACTGTCACGGACACGGAGCTGACCGCGGCACTGGCCGCCGACGAACCCCAACTGGCCCTGCGGGCGGGGCAGGTGTTCGTGCCTCGGCTGGCGCGGGTGACGGAGACGGCCGGGGACGCTCTTCCCTGGTCGGCGGAGGACGTCGTGTTGGTCACCGGGGCGAGTGGGACCCTCGGGGGCTTGGTGGCACGGCATGTGGTGGAGCGCCACGGGGTGCGGGGTGTGGTGCTCGCTTCCCGGCGGGGTGGCGACGCGCCCGGTATGCGGGAACTGGCCGCCGAGCTCGGTGAGTTGGGCGCCGAGGTCGCCGTGGTGGCGTGTGATGTGGCCGAGCGGGAGGCGGTGGCCGCGTTGCTGGCCGAGCATCCGGTGACAGCCGTGGTGCACGCGGCCGGGGTGGTGGATGACGGTCTGGTCACCGGGCTCACCGAGGAGCGGCTGCGGGCGGTCCTGGCGCCGAAGGTCCTGGGCGCGCGGTGGCTGGACGAACTGACCCGCGACCGGGACCTCACCCGGTTCGTACTGTTCTCCTCCGCCTCCGCGACCCTCGGCAACGCCGGACAGGCAGCGTACTCGGCCGCCAACGCCCACCTGGACGCGCTGGCCCGGCAGCGCCGCGCCGACGGGCTGCCGGCCACCTCGCTGGGCTGGGGACTGTGGGAACAGCGCAGTGGCATCACCGGCGAGCTTTCCGAGGCCGACCGGGCCCGTATCGCCCGCAGTGGCATCTCCGCCCTGCCCACCGCGGAAGCCCTGGCACTCCTGGACGCCGCCGTGGGGCTCGGCGAGGCGGCCGTCCTGCCGATGCGGCTGGACACCACGGCTCTCCACCGGCTCGACCCGTTGCCGGAGGTGTTCGCCGGCCTGGTCCGCGGCCGTCGCCGTACCCGGCAGCAGTCCGGCTGGGCCGACCGGCTGCGGGCGCTGCCCGTACCGGAGCGCCGTCGTGCCGCCCTGGACCTGGTGCGCACGCAGGCCGCCGGGGTGCTGGACCTGGCCGGGGCCGAACAGGTCGGCGCCGAGCAGTCCTTCGCCGACCTCGGTGTCGACTCGCTGACCGCGCTGGAACTGCGCAACCGCCTCGGCACCGCCACCGGACTCCGGCTGCCCACCACCCTGGTGTTCGACCATCCCACCCCGGCCGCGCTGGCCGGATTCGTCCTCGCCGAGGCCGGCGACCTCCGGACCGGACCGGAACCCGCCGCGCCCGCGGTCGCGGCCGCCGCCGACGAACCGATCGCGATCGTGGGCATGGCGTGCCGCTACCCCGGCGGGGTCGGCACGCCCGAGCAGCTCTGGGATCTGGTCGCCGCGGGCCGGGACGGCATCTCCTCCTTCCCCGCCGATCGCGGCTGGGACCTCGGCGCACTACCGGTCGGACTGGGCGGATTCCTCACCGGCGTCGCCGACTTCGACCCCGGGCTCTTCGGCATCTCCCCGCGCGAGGCACTGGCGATGGACCCGCAGCAGCGGTTGCTGCTGGAGCTGACCTGGGAGGCGCTGGAACGCGCCGGAATTGACCCGACGGGCGTCCGGGGCAGCCGTACCGGGGTGTTCGCCGGGCTGATGTACCAGGACTACGCGACCAGGCTGGCCCATGTGCCCGAGGAACTGGAGGGCTACCTGGGCAACGGCAATCTGGGCAGCATCGCCACCGGCCGGGTCGCCTACTCCTTCGGGTTCACCGGCCCCGCGGTCACCGTGGACACCGCCTGCTCGTCCTCACTGGTGGCCCTGCACCTGGCCGCCCAGTCGCTGCGCTCCGGCGAGTCCACCCTGGCGCTCGCCGGCGGAGTGACGGTGATGTCCAGCCCGACCCCGTTCCGTGAGTTCGACCGGCAGCGCGGCCTGGCCGCCGACGGCCGGTGCAAGTCCTTCTCCGCCGACGCCGACGGCACCGGTTGGTCCGAGGGTGTCGGCATGCTGGTGCTGGAGCGGCTGTCCGACGCGCGGGCCAACGGTCACGAGGTTTTGGCGGTGGTGCGCGGTTCGGCGGTGAACCAGGACGGCGCGTCCAACGGGCTCACCGCTCCCAACGGCCCCTCGCAGGAGCGCGTCATCCGCGCCGCGCTGGGGGCGGCGGGACTGTCCCCCTCGGACGTGGACGTGGTGGAGGCGCACGGCACCGGCACCACGCTCGGCGACCCGATCGAGGCACAGGCCCTGCTGGGCACGTACGGCGCCGATCGAGAGCGGCCGTTGTGGCTGGGGTCGGTGAAGTCGAACATCGGGCACACGCAGGCCGCCGCGGGCGTCGCCGGCGTGATCAAGGTCGTACAGGCCATGCGACACGGGCGGCTGCCCCGCACCCTGCACATCGACACCCCGACCCCGCACGTCGACTGGGCCGGCGGCCCGCTGGAACTCCTCGCCGCATCACGGCCCTGGCCGGAGACCGAGGTCCGGCGGGCGGCGGTGTCGGCGTTCGGGGTGAGCGGGACCAACGCGCACGTGATCGTCGAGCAGGCGCCGGCCGTCGAGCCGGCAGCTGTTCCGGCACCGGTGTTGCCGGTGCCGGTGCTGGTGTCCGGGCGGAGTGCTGAGGCGTTGCGGGGGCAGGCGGCTCGGTTGCGTGCGTACCTGCTCGCCGAACCGGACGCCGGTGTCGCGGAGGTGGCGCGTGCGGCGGCGCTGTCCCGGGCCGCTCTGGAGCATCGCGGTGCGGTGGTGGCCGCGAACCGAGAGGAACTGCTCACTGGACTAGCCGAGTTGGCGGGTGATGGTGGTGCCTTGGCTGACCGGGGTGGGCTTACGGGGTTCTTGTTCTCGGGGCAGGGGTCGCAGTGGTCGGGTATGGGGCGGGAGCTCGTCGACCGTTATCCGGTGTTCGCGGAGTCGTTCGCGGATGTCTGTGGGCGGTTGGAGTCGGTGTTGGGGCGGCCGGTGCGGGAGGTGATTCTCGACGGTGGCGGGGAGCTGGATGGGACGTTGTTCGCGCAGTGTGGTCTGTTCGCGGTCGAGGTCGCGTTGTTCCGGCTGTTGGAGTCGTTCGGTGTGGTGCCGGACTTCGTGGTGGGGCATTCGGTGGGTGAGGTGGCGGCTGCTCATGTGGCGGGGGTGTTGTCGCTGGATGATGCGGTCACTTTGGTGTGTGCGCGTGCCGGGTTGATGCAGGAGTTGCCGGCGGGTGGGGCGATGCTTGCGGTCAATGCCACGGAGGCGGAGGTCGCGGAGGTTCTGTCCGGTGAGGTCGGGATCGCGGCGGTCAACGGGGTTCGTTCTGTGGTGGTTTCCGGTGTCGAGTCGGCGGTGGCGGCGGTCGCGGAGGCGGCGGGGGAGCGGGGCTGGCGGCACACCCGACTGCGGGTGAGTCATGCGTTCCATTCACCTTTGATGGAGCCGGTGTTGGAGCGGTTCCGTGAGGCGATCGCCGAGGTCGTCTTCACCTCTCCGGGTATCCCCTTCGTGTCCACGGTGGATCTCCAGGCCGCTCCCGTGGATGCCGATTACTGGGTGCGTAATGTCCGCGACACGGTCCGGTTCGCCGATGCGGTTGCTCACCTGCATGGGCAGGGTGTGGCGAGGTTCGTGGAGGTCGGTCCGGACGCCGCGTTGACGGCCGTAGGACCGGACTGTCTGCCGGCCGACGCGACGGCGGTGTTCGTGCCGTTGCTGCGTCGCGACCAGCCCGAAGTCCGTTCCGTGGCGGCCGGGTTGGCCCGGTTCCACATGCATGGCGGTGGTGTCGACTGGGCGTCCTACCTGCCGGCCGCGGCCCGGGTCGAGCTGCCCACCTACGCCTTCCAGCACCGCCGCTACTGGCTGGAGAGTGCCGAACCGCCGCACCGGAGCGGGTATCCGCTGCTGGACGCGGCCGTGGAGTTCGCCGAGGAGGACGGCTTCCTGCTGTCCGGGCGGCTGGCCACCCGGGCACAGCCCTGGCTGGGGGAGCACACCGTGCTCGGGGCGACCGTCGTGCCCGGCAGTGTGTTCGCCGAACTGGCCCTGCACGCCGCCACGGAGACCGGCGCCGGCGAGGTCGCCGAACTCACCCTCCAGGCACCGCTGGTGCTGCCCGAGGACGGTGGGGTCGAGGTGCAGATGAGGGTCGGTGCGCGGGACGCGGCGGGAGAGCGGCCGCTGACCGTGCACGCCCGCCCGGCCGAGGACGGCACCCCGTGGACCTGCTACGCCCGTGCCGTACTCGGCCCGGTGTCGGCAGAGCCTCAGGAGGCGCCGGCTGCCTGGCCGCCGCCGGACGCCGTCGCGCTGGACGTCGGTTCGGCCTACGCCGAGTTCGCCGCCACCGGGCTGGAGTACGGCCCGGCGTTCCAGGGCCTGCGCGCGGCCTGGCGGAGCGGCGACGAGATCCTCGCCGAAATCGAGCTGCCCGATCTGACCGACGCCGGCCGGTACGGGCTGCACCCGGCTCTGCTGGACGCATCGCTGCACGCCTTGCGCTACCTGCACGAGGACGACGGCGACCGTACCTTGCTGCCTTTCGCCTGGAACGGGATCGCGCTGCGCCGCACCGGAGCGTCCGCGCTACGGGTGCGGATCTCCCCGGTCGCCGCCGAGGCGGCCCGGATCGAACTGGCCGACGCGTCGGGCGCCCCGGTCGGGGTCGTCGAGTCCCTCGCGGTCCGGCCGATCTCGGCCGAACAACTCGGCCACCATGAATCGCTGTACGCCGAGGAACTGGTGCCCGCCGCCCTGCTCGGCGGCCCGGAGCCGACCGTGCTGGACTGCACCGAGCTGGCCGAACTGCCCGACGGCGAACCGCCCGAGGTGGTGGTGCTCGCGGTCGGGACCGAGGCCGATCCGGTGGCCGCGGCCGGCCGGGCGCTGGGCGCGGTGCGTACCTGGCTGGCCGAGGACCGATTCGCCGGCAGCCGGCTGGCGCTGCGGACCCGGAACGCCCGCACCGATCCGGCCGCCGCCGCGGTCTGGGGGCTGCTGCGGTCGGTGCAGCAGGAGCACCCGGACCGGTTCCTGCTGGCCGACTCCGAGGACGCCGGCGGGGCAGACCGCAGCGCGGCCAAGCCGGGCACCGACGGCGGCGCGGCCGTCACGTGCACCGACGGGAGGGCGGCCACCGACAGCTCCTCGGCCACCGCGGGCACCGATATCAGCGCGGCCGCCGACGGCTCTTCGGCCACCGCGGGCACCGATATCAGCGTGGCCGCCGACGGCTCTTCGGCCACCGCGGGCACCGATATCAGCGTGGCCACCGACGGCTCCTCGGTCACCGCGGCCCCCGACGGCAGTGCGGCCCCCGACGCCAGTGCGGCCCCCGACGTCAGCGCGGCCCCCGACGTCAGCGCGGCCCCCGACGGCGCCGGGATTCCCGCTGCCGCGTGGAACGTGCCCGGCGGGCAACTGGTGGTGCGCGGCGGCACGGTGTTCGTGCCACGGCTGTCCCATGTCCCGCTGTCCAGGATCACCGACCGGGACGGCTCCTCATGGGATCCGCGCGGCCCGGTCCTGATCACCGGGGGGCTGGGCGCACTCGGTGCGGCCCTCGCCCGTCATCTGGCCGGCGACCGCGGAGTGCGTGAGCTGGTGCTCACCGGCCGCCGGGGACCGGACACCCCGGGCGCGGCCGAACTCGCCGCCGAACTCCGGGAACTGGGCGCGAAGGTGGCGGTGGTGGCCTGTGACGTGGCCGAGCGGGAGGCGGTGGCCGCGTTGCTGGCCGAGCATCCGGTGACGGCGGTGGTGCATGCCGCCGGGGTGGTGGACGACGGGCTGGTCACCGGGCTCACCGAGGAGCGGCTGGCGGCGGTGCTGGCGCCGAAGGTGCTGGGCGCCCGCTGGCTCGACGAGCTGACCCGCGACCGTGAGCTGACCGACTTCGTGCTGTTCTCCTCCGCCGCCGGGGTGCTCGGCGCCGCCGGGCAGAGCGCCTACTCGGCGGCCAACGCCGCACTGGACGCGCTGGCCAGGGCCAGGCACACCGCCGGGCTGCCGGCCACCTCACTGGCCTGGGGGCTGTGGGAGCAGCGCAGCGGCATCACCGGCGAACTGTCCGATGCCGACCTGGCCCGTATCGCCCGCGCCGGGCTGCGGCCGCTGACCAGCGCCGAGGCGCTCGAACTGTTCGACCTCGCGCGAGCCGTCGACGAACCGGTACTCGCCCCGATGCGCCTGGACCGCACGGCCCTGCGGACAGGCGGCCCGGTCCCGGCGGTCCTGCGCGGCCTGGTCCGGGAGCCGTCCACCACGACCGCCGCAACGGCCGCCGACGCTCGCTCCGCACCGGCCGCCGCGCTGGCCACGTTGTCCGGACCCGACCGGGAGAAGGCGCTCCTGGAGCTGGTCCGCGCCGAAGCGGCCAGGGTGCTGGCCTACGACTCACCGGCCGCCGTGGCCGAGCACCGCACCTTCGCCGAACTCGGCGTCGACTCGCTGGCCGCCGTGGAACTGCGCAACCGGCTGTCCGGGACCACCGGCATCCGGCTGCCCGCCGCGGTGGTCTTCGAGTACGCCACCCCGGTCGCACTGGCCGCACACCTGCACACCTCCATGCCCGCGGCCGACGGCGCAGAGACCGGCTCGCCGCTCGCCGGACTCGACCAGCTCGAAGAAGCACTGGCCGGTGCCGATCCCGGCGCCGTGGACCAGGCGAGGCTGCGCATGCGGCTCACCGCGCTGCTCGCCAAGTACGGCGGCGAGGAGCAGTCCGGCGCCGCACCGGAGCACGACCTGTCGTCGGCCTCCGACGACGAACTGTTCGGCCTCGTCGACGGCCTCGGCGCCGACCAAGGGTGAGGAAGGGAACCGCGTGGCTAACGAGGACAAGCTCCGGGACTATCTCCGGCGTGCGCTGAGCGAGGCGCAGAGTGCGCAGCGCAGGCTCGCCGAGATCGAACAGGCCCGGCGCGAGCCCATCGCGATCGTCGGCATGGCCTGCCGCTACCCCGGTGGCGTCGGCACCCCCGAGCAGCTGTGGGAGATGCTGGCCGCCGGGCGGGACGGGATCTCCGGGTTCCCCGCCGACCGAGGCTGGGACCTGGCCGGACTGCCGGTCGGGCTCGGCGGGTTCGTCGCCGACGCCGGCGACTTCGACCCCGGGTTCTTCGGGATCTCGCCGCGCGAGGCGCTCGCCATGGACCCGCAGCAACGGCTGCTCCTGGAGACCTCCTGGGAGGCGTTCGAACGCGCCGGGATCGACCCGCTCACCGCACGCGGCAGCCGCACCGGTGTCTTCGCCGGCGTGATGTACCACGACTACGCGACACTGATGGACAACGTGCCCGAGGAACTGGAAGGTTTCATCGGCAACGGGAACGCCGCCAGCATCGCCACCGGCCGGGTCGCCTACACCTTCGGATTCGAAGGCCCCGCCGTCACCGTGGACACCGCCTGCTCCTCCTCCCTGGTCACCCTGCACCTGGCGGTGCAGTCGCTGCGCTCGGGAGAGACGACCCTTGCCCTGGCCGGCGGCGTGACCATCATGTCCACCCCCGGCACCTACGTGGAGTTCGACCGGCTCGGCGGACTCGCCGGTGACGGCCGGTGCAAGGCGTTCTCCGCAGACGCCGACGGCACCGGCTGGTCCGAGGGCGCCGGCATGCTGCTGCTGGAGCGGCTTTCCGACGCACAGCGCAACAACCATCCGGTCCTCGCCGTCATCCGAGGCTCCGCCGTCAACCAGGACGGTGCGTCCAACGGGCTAACCGCCCCCAACGGCCAGGCACAGCGCCGGGTCATCGTCGAGGCGTTGACCAACGCGGCACTGTCCCCGGGGGACGTCGACGCGGTGGAGGCGCACGGCACCGGCACCTCGCTGGGCGACCCGGTGGAGGCACAGGCCCTGCACGGCGTCTACGGCGCCGATCGAGAGCGGCCGTTGTGGCTGGGGTCGGTGAAGTCGAACATCGGGCACACGCAGGCCGCCGCGGGCGTCGCCGGCGTGATCAAGGTGGTCGAGGCGATACGCCACGGGGTGCTGCCCCGCACCCTGCACGTCGACACCCCGACCCCGCACGTCGACTGGGCCGGCGGCCCGCTGGAACTCCTCGCCGCATCACGGCCCTGGCCGGAGACCGAGGTCCGTCGGGCGGCGGTGTCGGCGTTCGGGGTGAGCGGGACCAACGCGCACGTGATCATCGAGCAGGCGCCGGCCGTCGAGCCGGCAGCTGTTTCGGAACCGGTGTTGCCGGTGCCGGTGCTGGTGTCCGGGCGGAGTGCCGAGGCGTTGCGGGGGCAGGCGGCTCGGTTGCGTGCGTACCTGCTCGCCGAGCCGGGTGCCGGTGTCGCGGAGGTGGCGCGTGCGGCGGCGCTGTCCCGGGCCGCTCTGGAGCATCGCGGTGCGGTGGTGGCCGCGAACCGAGAGGAACTGCTCGCCGGGCTCACGGAGTTGGCCGACGGGACCGTTTCCGGTGTCGCCGGACACGGGGGCGGCACCGGGTTCCTGTTCTCGGGGCAGGGGTCTCAGTGGTCGGGTATGGGGCGGGAGCTCGTCGACCGTTATCCGGTGTTCGCGGAGTCGTTCGCGGATGTCTGTGGGCGGTTGGAGTCGGTGTTGGGGCGGCCGGTGCGGGAGGTGATTCTCGACGGTGGCGCGGAGCTGGATGAGACGTTGTTCGCGCAGTGTGGTCTGTTCGCGGTCGAGGTCGCGTTGTTCCGGCTTCTCGAGTCGTTCGGTGTGGTGCCGGACTTCGTGGTGGGGCATTCGGTGGGTGAGGTGGCGGCTGCTCATGTGGCGGGGGTGTTGTCGCTGGATGATGCGGTCACTTTGGTGTGTGCGCGTGCCGGGTTGATGCAGGAGTTGCCGTCCGGTGGCGCGATGCTCGCGGTCAATGCCACGGAGGCGGAGGTCGCGGAGGTTCTGTCCGGCCAGGTCGGTATCGCGGCGGTCAATGGCGTCCGCTCGGTCGTCGTGTCCGGTGTCGAGTCGGCGGTGGCGGCGGTCGCGGAGGCGGCGGGGGAGCGGGGCTGGCGGAATACGCGACTGCGGGTGAGTCATGCGTTTCATTCGCCGTTGATGGAGCCGGTGTTGGAGCGGTTCAGTGAGGCGATCGCCGAGGTCGTCTTCGCCTCTCCGGGCATCCCTTTCGTGTCCACGGTGGATCTCCAGGCCGCTCCCGTGGATGCCGATTACTGGGTGCGTAATGTCCGCGACACGGTCCGGTTCGCCGATGCGGTTGCTCACCTGCATGAGCAGGGTGTGTCGAGGTTCGTGGAGGTCGGTCCCGATGCCGCGTTGACGGCCGTAGGACCGGATTGTCTGCCGGTGGACGCGACGGCGGTGTTCGTGCCGTTGCTGCGTCGCGACCAGCCCGAAGTCCGTTCGGTGGCGACCGGGTTGGCCCGGTTCCACATGCATGGCGGTGGTGTCGACTGGGCGTCGTACCTGCCGGCCGCGGCCCGGGTCGAGCTGCCCACCTACGCCTTCCAACGCCGTCGCTACTGGCTGGAGTCGGCTCCCGGAGGCAACCTCGCCGCCTCGGGACTGCTCCCGGCCGGTAACCCGCTGCTCGGTGCGGCCACCGCGCTGGCCGGGTCGGACGCGTATCTGCTCACCGGCCGGCTCTCGGTCGTGTCCCAGCCCTGGCTGGCCGACCACCGTGTCAACGGTGCGATCGTGCTGGCCGGCGCGGCGTTCGTGGAGCTGGCGGTGCAGGCCGCCGACCGTGTCGGTTGCGACCGGGTCGAGGAACTCGTGCTGAGGGCACCGCTGGTGCTGCCCGACACGGGTGCGGTCCGGCTTCAACTGACCGTCCGCGAGGCCCAGGACTCCGGCCGTCGCGCCGTGGAGATCTACTCTCTGGCCGAGGACGCGTCCGAGGACGAGCCGTGGACACTGCACGCCACCGGGACCCTCGCCGTCGGCCCGCACGAACCCCTCGCCGCGGAGGAGAACTGGCCACCGACGGACGCCACCCCGGTGGCCGTGGACGCCGCCTACGCCGATCTCGCCGCTCGGGGCCTCGGCTACGGACCGGCGTTCCAAGGGCTGCGCGCGGCCTGGCGGCGCGGTGACGTGCTCTTCGCCGACATCGCCCTGCCCGACGAACTCCGCGACCGGGCCCGGGGTTTCGGGCTGCACCCCGCGCTGTTGGACGCGGCCCTGCACGCGCTCGCGCTCACCGACGACACGGGCACCGCGCGACTGCCGTTCTCCTGGTCCGGCGTCCGGCTGCACGCCGCCGGAGCGGCCGCCGCGCGGGCGCGGCTCGCACCCACCGGTACGGGCGCCTTCGCGCTGGACCTGTTCGACGGCGCCGGAGCCCCGGTTGCCTCCGTGGAGTCGCTGACTCTGCGAGCCGCCGCCGGAGAGGGGGCGAGCCGGGTGCCCCGGGACTCGCTGTTCCGGCTGGACTGGGACACCGTCCCGGCCCCCGCCGAACCGGCCGGCGGTCGGTGGTCGGCGCTGGGGGCGCTGCCCGAGTCCCTGGCCGCCGACCTGCGGGCCACCGGGATCGACCTCGCGGATGACGGGGACGCCGACCTCACCGTGCTGGCCGTCCCGGCGGGGGAGCCCGTCGAGACGGTCACCGCCACCGTGCTGCGGCAGGTGCAGGACTGGCTGGCCGACAGCGCGGCGCCCGCCCGGCTGCTCGTGGTCACCACCGGCGCGGTCGCCACCGAACCCGCCGGCGCCCCGGCCGATCCGGGAGGTGCGGCGGTGTGGGGGCTGCTGCGTGCCGCGCAGGCCGAACAGCCCGAGCGGATCTTGCTGGCGGATCTCGACGACACCGCCGGGTCCCGTCGCGCCCTGCCCGCCGTACCGGCCACCGGTCAGCCCCAACTCGCTTTGCACGGCGGCCTGTTACACGCTCCCCGGCTGGTAAGGCCCGAACTGGTGCCGCCCGTGGAACCGCACTGGCGGCTGGCCGTCACCCGCCCGGGCACCCTGGAGAACCTCGCGCTGGTGGCCGCCCCCGCCGCGGCGGCCCCCCTGCGGCCTGGCCAGGTGCGTATCGCCGTGCGGGCCGCCGGGCTGAACTTCCGGGATGTGCTCATCGCTCTGGGCATGTACCCCGGTGAGGCGGCCCTCGGCGGCGAGGGCGCCGGCGTGGTCACCGAGGTC
Source organism: Streptomyces sp. NPDC001220 (assembly GCF_053597895.1). Taxonomy (NCBI): domain Bacteria; kingdom Bacillati; phylum Actinomycetota; class Actinomycetes; order Kitasatosporales; family Streptomycetaceae; genus Streptomyces; species Streptomyces sp. NPDC001220. The sequence continues at coordinate 353,763 of NZ_JBSFJE010000008.1, read as the reverse complement.
GCCGACGACGTCACCGACCTCGCCCCGGGTACTCGGGTCACCGGCCTGTTCGGCGACGCGTTCGCCCCGGTCGCGGTGGCCGAGCGGGCGGCCGTGGCCCCGATTCCGGACGGCTGGACGTTCGAGCAGGCCGCCGCCATGCCGATCGCACACCTCACCGCCCGGCTCGGTCTGGTCGAACTCGCCAGGCTGCGGGCCGGGGAGAAGGTGCTGATCCACTCCGCGGCCGGCGGTGTCGGCATGGCCGCCGTACAACTGGCACGGCATCTCGGCGCCGAGGTCTACGGCACCGCGAGCGAGGGCAAGTGGCAGGTGCTGCGCGACCTCGGCCTGGACGACGCGCACATCGCCTCCTCGCGGGACACCGGCTTCGCCACGCGGTTCGGGCCGGTGGACGTCGTACTGAACTCGCTGTCCGGTGAGTTCGTCGACGCCTCGGCGGCACTGCTGCGCCCCGGCGGCCGGTTCCTGGAAATGGGCAAGACCGACCTGCGTGACCCGGCCGGCTTCCCGGACATCGACTATCTGCCGTACGACCTGATGCAGTTGCCGCCGCGGGAGATGCAGCGGTTGCTGGTCGCGGTGCTGGAGCTGTTCGCCGCGGGGGCGCTGACCGTACCGCCGCCGTCCGTGTGGCCGGTCTCCCGGGCCGTCGACGCGTTCCGGCACCTCAGCCAGGCCCGGCACACCGGCAAACTGGTGCTCACCCTGCCCCGCCGGCCCGACCCGCGGGGCACCGTCCTGATCACCGGCGGCACCGGTACCCTCGGCGGCCTGGTCGCCCGGCATCTGGTGCGCGAGCACGGGGTACGGCACCTGCTGCTGACCAGCCGCCGTGGCAGTGCCCCCGCACTGGAGGCCGAACTCACCGAACTCGGCGCCGACGTGCGCGTGGTGGCCTGCGATGCCGCCGAACGGGACGCGCTGGCCGCCTTGCTGGCCGGCATACCGGCCGAACATCCGCTGACCGCCGTGGTGCACGCGTCCGGGGTCTCCGACGACGGGTTGTTCACCGCGCTCACCCCGGCGCGGCTGGCCGCGACGCTGCGGCCCAAGGTGGCCGCCGCACTGCACCTGGACGAGCTCACCCGCGACCTGGACCTGGCCGCGTTCGTGCTGTTCTCCTCGGCCACCGGCACCCTCGGCGGCCCCGGCCAGGCCAACTACGCGGCCGCCAACGCCTGCCTGGACGCACTGGCCGGCCGGCGACGCATTGCCGGCCGGCCCGCCCAGTCGCTGGCCTGGGGGCTCTGGGCCCCGCCGAGCGGCATCACCGGCGAACTCTCGGCCGCGGGCCTGGCCCGGATGGCCCGCGCCGGAGTGCAGGCGCTCTCCGCCGAGGAGGGGCTGGCGCTGTTCGACACGGCGCTGGCCGTCGACGAACCGGTGCTGCTGCCGGCCAAGGTCCGGTTGCACGCCGCCGACCCGGCGCTGCTGCCACCCCTGCTGCGCGGCCTGGTACGCGGCCCGCGACGTCGTACCGCCACGGCGGCCGGGCCCGCTACGGCCAGCGGGTCCGACCGGCTCACCGCCGAGGAACTGCTGACCCTGGTGCGCGCCGAGACCGCCGCCGTCCTCGGCCATGCCGACGCCGGCTCCGTCGACCCGCAGGCGGAGTTCCGTGCACTCGGCGTGGACTCGCTGTCCGCGGTGGAACTGCGCAACCGGCTCACCGCGGCCACCGGCACCGCCCTGCCCGCGACCCTGGTGTTCGATTACCCGACCCCCGCCGCGGTCGCCGGCCACCTGCGCCAGGACGCGCCCGAGGACAAGGCAGCGCCGCCTCCGGCCGGGGCTGGCGTCGACACCGACGAGCCCATCGCGATCGTCGGCATGGCCTGCCGGTTCCCGTCGCAGATCCGGTCCCCGGAACAGCTGTGGCGGTTCCTGCTCGACGGCGGTGACGGCATCACCGAGTTCCCGGCCGACCGCGGCTGGGACCTGGACTCGCTGTTCGACGCCGACCCCGACCGGCCGGGCACCTCCTACACCCGGCACGGCGGATTCCTGCGCGCCGCCGCCGACTTCGACGCCGACTTCTTCGGCATCAACCCGCGCGAGGCGCTCGCCACCGACCCGCAGCAGCGGCTGCTCCTGGAGACCTCCTGGGAGACCTTCGAACACGCCGGGATCGACCCGGCCGCCGTGCGCGGCAGCCGGACCGGGGTGTACGTGGGCGTGATGCGCCAGGACTACGGCCCGATGCTGCACCACGCCGCCGAGGGCGTGGAGGGCTACCGGCTCACCGGCAGCGCGGCCAGTGTCGCCTCCGGCCGGCTCGCCTACGCGTTCGGTCTGGAAGGCCCCACCCTGACCGTGGACACCGCCTGCTCGTCCTCGCTGGTGGCACTGCACCTGGCCGCCCAGGCGCTGCGCCGCGGCGAGTGCGACCTGGCGCTGGCCGGCGGTGCCACGGTGATGGCCACCCCCGGGCTGTTCGTGGAGTTCTCCCGGCAGCGCGGCCTGGCCGCCGACGGCCGCTGCAAGTCGTTCGCGGCCGACGCCGACGGCACCTCGTGGTCGGAGGGCGCCGGGATGCTGCTCGTGGAGCGGCTCTCCGACGCCCGCGCCGCCGGGCACCCGGTGCTGGCCGTGGTGCGCGGCTCCGCGGTCAACTCCGACGGCGCCTCCAACGGGCTCACCGCACCCAACGGCCCGTCCCAGCAGCGGGTGATCCACGCCGCGCTGGCCACGGCCGGACTGTCCACCGGGGACGTCGACGCGGTGGAGGCGCACGGCACCGGCACCACCCTGGGCGACCCCATCGAGGCGCAGGCCCTGCTGGCCACCTACGGCCAGGGCCGGGACGGCGAGCCGCTGTGGCTCGGGTCGGTCAAGTCCAACATCGGGCACACCCAGGCCGCCTCCGGTGTCGCCGGGATCATCAAGATGGTCCTGGCCCTGCGGGAAGGGCTGCTGCCCCGCACCCTGCACGTCGGCGCACCCAGTCCGCACGTGGACTGGGCCTCCGGCGCGGTCTCCCTGCTCACCGAGGCACGGCCCTGGCCGGAGACCGGCCGGCCCCGCCGCGCCGCGGTCTCCTCGTTCGGCGTCAGCGGCACCAACGCGCACATCGTCGTCGAACAGGCGCCGGCCGAGGCACCGCCGCGGCCGCCGGCCCGCGCCCCGCTGCCGCTGCCGGTCGTGCTGTCCGCCCGCACCGGGGCGGCCCTGCGCGCACAGGCGGCCGGGCTGCTGACCCACCTCCGCGACCACCCGGATGCCGAACCGGCCGCGTTGGCGCACTCGCTGCTGACCACCCGCGCCGCGCACCCGTACCGGGCGGCGGTGCTGACCGGTCCCCACGCCGGGGATCGGCACCCGGGACCGGCCGATCCCCGCCCCGGGCTGACCGCCCTCGCCGACGGCACCCCCGACGCCGACGTGGTCACCGGCTTCGCCGCGGACGCCGGGAAACTGGCCTTCCTGTTCCCCGGCCAGGGCTCCCAGCGCCTCGGGGCCGGCCGTGAACTGGCCGCCGGGTTCCCCGCCTACGCCGAGGCGTTCGACGCGGTGTGCGCCGAACTCGACCGGCACCTGCCCCGGCCGCTGCGCGAGGTGCTGTTCGCCGCCGAGGGCAGTCCCGAGGCCGCCCTGCTCGACCGCACCGACTTCACCCAGGCCGCGCTGTTCGCCGTGGAGGTCGCCCTGGTCCGGCTCACGGAGAGCTGGGGGCTGCGCCCGGACCTGGTGGCCGGCCACTCCGTCGGTGAGATCGTCGCCGCACACATCGCCGGGGCGCTCACCCTCCCGGACGCCGCCAGGTTGGTCACCGCGCGCGGCAGGCTGATGGCGGCGGCCACGACGGGCGGCGCGATGGTCGCCGTCCAGGCCACCGAGGCCGAACTCGCCCCGCTGCTGGCCCGGTACGCCGGGCTGGTACGGCTGGCCGCCGTCAACGGCCCGCATGCGGTGGTGGTGTCCGGCGACGCCGACGCGGTCGCCGGGATCGGCGCGCACTGGCGTGAACGCGGCCGCCGTACCCGGCAGTTGCGGGTCGGCATGGCCCCGCACTCACCGCACGTGGACGGCATCCTGGCCGAGTACCGGGAGATCGTCGCCGGCATCCCGTTCAGCGCGCCACGGCTGCCGGTCGTGTCCACGGTGACCGGGGCACCGCTGTCCGAGCGGGAGATCACCGACCCGGAGCACTGGGTGGCCAACGTCCGGGACAGCGTGCGGTTCCTGCCCGCGGTACGCGCCCTGGCCGAGGCGGGGGCCACCGCGTTCATGGAGATCGGCCCGGCCGCCGCGCTGACCGCCATGACCCGCGACTGCCTGACCGCGACCGAGCCCGCCGCAGGGTCCGTCGACGAGTCCGACGCCGGGTCCACCGACGAGCGCGCCGCGGGGTCTGCCGACGAGCCCGCCGCCGGGACGGTCGTGCTGCCCACCCTGCGCGACGGCCGGGACGAGATCCCGGCGCTGCTGGACGCGTTGACCCGGCTGCACGTGCACGGCATCTCCGCCGACTGGGCCGCGGTCACCGAGGACCGCGCGCCGGCGCCGGTTGCGCTGCCCACCTACCCGTTCCAGCACCGCCGGTTCTGGATGACCGGTGAGACGGCCGCCGACGCCCGCGCGGCCGGTCTCGGCACGATCGGGCACCCGCTGCTCGGCGCGGCCGTCACGCTCGCGGACGGGGCCGGGACGCTGTTCACCGGGCGGCTCTCCACCACCGCCCAGCCCTGGCTCGCCGACCATGTGGTGGCCGGCCGGATCGTGCTGCCCGGCACCGCGTACGTCGACCTCGTCGCCCGTGCCGGGGACGAAGTCGGCTGCGGCCGGATCACCGAACTCACCCTGGAGGCACCACTGGTCCTGCCCGAGCGGGGCGGCGTCGCACTCCAGCTGGTGCTCGGCACGCCCGACGAGCGGGGCCGCCGTACGGTGAACCTGTACTCGCGGGCCGAGGCCGGCACCGCCGACGAGCCGTGGACCCGACACGCCTCCGGCACCGTCGAACCGGCGGACGACGGCGCGCCACCGTTGGGCGAGTGGCCCCCGGCCGAGTCCGAGTGGGACGAGCCCGGCGGGCTGTACGAGCTGCTGGCCGACCGGGGCCTGGCCTACGGACCGGTGTTCCAGGGCCTGCGCCGGGTCTGGCGGCACGGCGAGGAGCTGTACGCCGAGGTGGCCCTGCCCGCGCAGGCCGAGCCCGCCGGCTTCGGGGTGCACCCGGCGCTGCTGGACGCCGCGTTGCACGCGCTGGCCACCGACCCGCAGGCGTCCTCGGCCGCCCTGCCGTTCGCCTGGACCGGGGTGACCGTGCGGCAGCCCGGCGCCGACACGCTGCGGGTGCGGCTCACCCCGGCCGACGGCGGCTTCGCCATCGCCGCGTACGACGGCCACGGCGCCCCGGTCCTCACCGTGGACAGCCTCGCGCTGCGCCCGATACCCGAGGGACCGACCGCCCCGGACCGCGGGACCGAGGCACTGCACAGGGTCGACTGGACGCCCGTGCCCATCCCCACGGAGGACCCCTCACCGACCGGACCGAGCACCGGCACCGAGGACCCCGCGCCCGTCCGGCTCGGCGCGGACCTCGACCTCACCGCGGTGACCGAGCCCGGAGAGTGGCTGCTCGCCGCGCTGCCCGCCGCCACGGACGACCCGGCCGGCCTCGCCACCGCCACCCACCGCGTCCTGGCCCTGTTGCGCACGTTCCTGACCGAGGAACGGTTCGCCGGTACCACGCTCGCCCTGCGCACCACCGGAGCCGTCGACGGCACCGACCTGGGCGCCGCCGCCGTCTGGGGCCTGGCCCGCTCCGCCCAGTCGGAGAACCCGGGCCGGATCGTGCTCCTCGACAGCGACGGCAGCCTGCCCGACCCCGTCGCCCTGGCCACCGGCGAGCCCCAAGTGGCCGTCCGGGACGGCGCATTGCGGGTGCCCCGGCTGGTCCGCGCCGACGCCGGCGAGTCCGCCGTATGGCACCCGGAGGGCACGGTGCTGATCACCGGCGGCACCGGCGCCCTCGGCTCGGTGCTGGCCCGGCACCTGGCCGCCGAGCACGGCGTACGGCACCTGCTGCTCACCGGCCGCCGTGGCCCCGACGCCCCGGGCGCCGCCGAACTGGCCGCCGATCTCGCCGAGCTCGGCGCCACCGCCCAGGTGGTGGCCTGCGACGTCGGCGACCGGGACGCGCTGGCCGCGCTGCTGGCCGGTGTCCCCGACGCGCACCCGCTGACCGCCGTGGTGCACGCCGCCGGTGTGCTGGACGACGGGATGCTCGCCGCGCAGACCCCGGAGCGCATCGACCGGGTGCTGCGGCCCAAGGCGGCCGCCGCACTGCACCTGGACGAGCTGACCCGCGACCTGGACCTGGCCGCGTTCGTGCTGTTCTCCTCGGCCGCCGGGATCCTGGGCAGCCCCGGGCAGAGCAACTACGCCGCCGCCAACGCCGTCCTGGACGGCCTCGCCGCCCGCCGCCGCGCGGCCGGCCTGCCCGCCGTCTCGCTGGCCTGGGGCCTGTGGGCCGGAGGCATGGGCGACACGGCGGACGGCACCGCCCGGCAGCGCATCGAACGCCTCGGGGTGGTGCCGCTCGAACCGGCCGAGGGCATGCGGCTGTTCGACGCCGCAGTACCCGGCGCGAACGCCCTGGCCGTCCCCGTCCGGCTGAACCTGGCCGCACTCCGCGAGCAGGCCCGCACCGTCCCGCCGGCCCCGGTGCTGCGCGCCCTGGTCCGGGTCCCGGCCCGCCGTGCCACCGGCACCGGCGCGCTCCGGGCGGCGTTCGCCGGCCTCGACGAGGCCGCCCGCGGCCGGCTGGTGCACGACACCGTACGCAGCGCGGTCGCCGCCACCCTCGGCCACGCCAACGCGGCCGAACTGGGCGACCGGCGCGCCTTCACCGACCTCGGCTTCGACTCGCTGACCTCGGTGGAACTGCGCAACCGGCTGGCCACCGGCACCGGCCTCACGCTGCCCGCCACCCTCGCCTTCGACCACCCGAGCATCGCGGCCACCGCCGCCTACCTGCTGCACAGGCTCACCGCGGCCGCCGCCCCGGCGCCCACCGCACCCCGCCGCACCGGGCCGGCCGACGAACCGATCGCCATCATCGGCATGGCCTGCCGCTACCCCGGCGGAGTGCGCTCCCCGGAGGACCTGTGGCGACTGGTGACCGCGGACGGCGACGGCATCTCGCCGTTCCCCACCGACCGCGGCTGGCACACCGAACAGCTCTACGACCCCGACCCCGACCGCGCCGGGCGCACCTATCTCACCAAGGGCGGATTCCTGCACGACGCGGCCGAGTTCGACGCCGGCCTGTTCGGGATCTCCCCGCGCGAGGCCCTCGCCATGGACCCCCAGCAGCGGCTGCTCCTGGAGACCTCCTGGGAGGCGCTGGAACGCACCGGCATCGACCCGATGTCCCTGCGGGACACCGACACCGGCGTGTTCGTCGGCGTGATGTACCACGACTACGCCACCCGGCTTCCCAGCACCCCGCAGGACGTCGAGGGCTACCTCGGCGCGGGCACCGCGGGCAGCGTCGCCTCCGGCCGGGTCGCCTACACCTTCGGCCTGCAGGGCCCCGCGGTCACCGTCGACACCGCCTGCTCCTCCTCGCTGGTCACCCTGCACCTGGCGGCGCAGGCGCTGCGTGCGGGGGAGTGTTCCCTGGCGCTGGCCGGCGGCGCGACCGTGATGTCCACCCCCGGCACCTTCATCGAGTTCTCCCGGCAGCGCGGACTGGCCGCCGACGGCCGGGTGAAGGCGTTCGCCGCCGACGCGGACGGCACCGTCTGGTCCGAGGGCGTCGGCCTGCTGGTGGTGGAACGGCTCTCCGACGCCCGCCGCAACGGCCACCGCGTCCTCGGTGTGCTGCGCGGCTCGGCGGTCAACCAGGACGGCGCGTCCAACGGGCTCACCGCCCCCAACGGCCCTTCCCAGGAACGGGTCATCCGCACCGCGCTCGCCGCGGCCCGGCTGTCCCCCGCGGACGTGGACCTGGTCGAGGCGCACGGTACCGGCACCGCCCTGGGCGACCCCATCGAGGCCCAGGCGCTGCTGGAGACCTACGGAGCCGACCGCGAACAGCCCCTGTGGCTCGGGTCGGTGAAGTCGAACATCGGGCACACCCAGGCCGCCGCCGGCGTCGCCGGTGTGATCAAGGTCGTCCAGGCGATGCACCACGGGGTGCTGCCGCGCACCCTGCACATCGGCGAACCGACCTCGCACGTGGACTGGTCGGCCGGCGCGGTACGGCTGCTCACCGAGGCACGGCCCTGGCCGGAACGGGAGGGGCCGCGGCGGGCGGCGGTGTCCTCGTTCGGGATCAGCGGCACCAACGCCCACGTGATCATCGAACAGGGCCCGGAGGTTCCGGCCCCGCAGCCGGCCCCCCGGCGGCCCGTGCCGGTGCCGCTGTCCGGCGACACCGAGGCCGCACTGCGCGCCCAGGCCGGCCGGCTGCGCACCTGGCTGGCCGCCGAACCGGACGCCGGAGTCGCCGAGTCGGCCGCCGCACTGACCACGGGGCGCTCCGCGCTGACCCACCGCGCCGTGGTGGTCGCGGCCGACCGCGAGGAACTCCTCACCGGACTGACCGCGCTGGCCGCCGGGGACACCGCAGCGCACATCGCCACCGGAACCGCCGGGGCCACCGGCCGCACGGTGTTCGTGTTCCCGGGGCAGGGGGCGCAGTGGGCGGGCATGGCGGTGGAACTGCTGGACTCCTCACCGGTGTTCGCGGAGCGGATGGCCGAATGCGCCTCGGCGCTCGGTGAGTTCGTGGACTGGTCGCTGCCGGGTGTACTGCGGGGGGAGGCCGGTCAGCCGTCCCTGGAGCGGGTGGACGTCGTACAGCCGGTGTCGTTCGCGGTGATGGTGTCGCTCGCCGCGCTGTGGCGGTCGTTCGGCGTCGAACCGGACGCGGTGGTGGGGCACTCCCAGGGGGAGATCGCCGCCGCCTGTGTGGCGGGGGCGCTGTCCCTGCGCGACGCCGCGCTGGTGGTCTGCGTGCGGAGCGGGCTGATCGCCGGGGAACTGGCCGGACACGGCGGGATGGCCTCCGTGACGCTGCCCGCCGACGAGGTGACCGCCCTGCTGCCCGCGGGCGTGACGGTCGCCGCGGTCAACGGCTCCGCCGCCACGGTGGTCTCCGGCGACCCGGCGGCCCTGGACCGGCTGCTGGCCGACTGCGAGGCGCGGGGCACCCGTGCCCGTCGTATCGCGGTGGACTACGCCTCCCACTCCCCGCAGGTCGAGCGGATCGAGACACGACTGGTCGAGGCCCTAGCGGAGGTGCGGCCGAGGGCGGCCGACGTGCCGATGTTCTCCACGGTCACCGGCGACTGGGCCGACCCGGCCACGCTGGACGCGGAGTACTGGTACCGCAACCTCCGGCAGACCGTTCGTTTCGAAGCAGCCGTGCGCGCCTTGGCCGAGCAGGGTCACCGTGGCTTCGTCGAGGTCGGCCCGCACCCCGTGCTGACGCCCGGCATCGACCAGACGCTGGACGAGGCGACCGTCGTGGGCTCGCTGCGCCGTGACGAGGGCGGCCTCGACCGGTTCCTGCTCTCCGTGGCCGAGGCACAGGTCGCGGGGTTCCCGGTACGGCTGGCCGCCGCCTTCGACGGCACCCGTCCCGCCCCGCCGGACCTGCCCACCTACGCCTTCCAACGACAGCGCTACTGGCTGGCCGCCCCGGAGCACACCGGCCCCGACGCGGCGGACGGCACGTTCTGGGCGGCCGTCGACCCGGCCGACCCCAAGGCACTGGCCGACCTGCTCGGCGTGCCGGCCGAACCGCTCGCCGAGGTCCTGCCCGCACTGGCCGCCTGGCGCGCCACCCAGGAGACGACCGCCACCACCGACAGCCGGCGCTACACCGTGGGCTGGCGGCCCGCCGAGGCCACCGACGTGGTACTGAGCGGCACCTGGCTGGTCCTCGGCCCGGACACACCGGCCCTGGCCGAGGAGTGCGCCGCCGCACTCGGCCGTGCCGGGGCCGAGGCCCGCGTGGTCGACCAGGACACCGTCGCGGCCGAGGCCGGCACGGCCACCGGGGTGGTCTCGCTGCTCGGCCTGGCCGAAGGCCCGCACCCGGACCACCCCGCCGTACCCGCCGGACTGGCCACCACCCTCGACCTGGTGCACGCCCTGGCCGACACCGGCACCGCGCTGTGGCTGGTCACCTCCGGCGCGGTCGCCGCCACCCCGGCCGACCGGCTGCGCCACCCCGAGCAGGCCATGCTCTGGGGCCTGGGCCGCACCCTCGCGCTGGAGCAGCCGAAGCTGTTCGGCGGCATCGTCGACCTGCCCGAGGACCCGGGCCGGGGACTCGACCGGCTGGCCGCGCTGCTGGCCGGCACCGAGGACCAGGCCGCCGTACGCGACACCGGGCTGCTGGTGCCGCGCCTCGCGCACGCCCCGCTGGGCGGACGCACCCCGGCCCGGCCATGGCAGCCCACCGGCACCGTGCTGGTCACCGACGGCCTCGGCCCGATGGGGCTGCCGGTGGCCCGCTGGCTGGCCGCCAACGGCGCACAGGCGCTGGTCCTCACCACCGACGACCCGGCCGTCACCGCACCGGACGACCTCGGCGTCCCGGTCACCGTCAGCACCTGCGACCCGGCCGACGGGACCGCGCTCGCCGGACTGCTCGCCGCCGTCCCGGCGGACACCCCGCTGACCGCCGTCGTGCACACCGCGGGCACCCTGCGCTCCGGCCCGCTGGCCGGCACGGACCTCGCCGAGGTCGCCGCCACCCTCGACGCGAAGGTGCGCGGCGCGGCCAACCTGCACCGGCTCACCGGTGACTTGGACGCCTTCGTGCTCTTCTCCTCCGTCGCGGCCACCTGGGGCGGCAGCGAACAGGGCGCCTTCGCCGCGGCCAACGCCTACCTCGACGCGCTGGCGCAGCATCGGCACGCCCGCGGGCTGCCCGCCACCTCCATCGCCTGGGGCCCGTGGGAAGGCGCCGGGTTCGGGGCGGCGGACGCCGGCACCGAGGCCCGGCGCCGGGAGGAACTGCGCCGCCGGGGCGTGCTGGCGCTGCCCCCGCAGGAGGCGCTCGCCGCGCTGGCCGACGCGGTGCGGCACGCCGACACCACCGTGACCGTCGCCGACGTGGACTGGGCCGGTTTCGCACCCGCGTTCACCGCCGCCCGGCCCAGCCCGCTGCTGGGCGACCTGCCCGAGGTACGGGACGCGCTCACCACCGTGACCGGTGAACCGGACGCCGCCGAGTCCCGGCTCGCCGACCGGCTGGCCGCGCTGCCCGAGGCCGACCAGCAGCGCGAACTCGTCGAGGTGGTACGACGGGAGGTGGCCGTCGTCCTCGGGCACGGCGACCCGGACGCGCTGCCCACCGGACGGCCGTTCACCGACCTCGGCTTCGACTCGCTGGCCGCGGTCAACCTGCGCAACCGACTCGGCGCGGCCACCGGCGTACGACTGTCGGCCAGCGCCGTGTTCGACCATCCGACCCCCGCCGGACTCGCCGACCACCTGCGCCGGCAGCTGGTGGTGCCCGCCGCGACCGCCGTCGGTTCCCTCGACGAGGAACTCGACCGGCTGGCCGGAGTGCTGGCCGAGGTGTCCGGCGAGGACGACCGGCGGCGGGCGCTGATCCGGCTGCAAGGACTGGTCGGGCGGCTGACCCCGCGCGCCGACGGCGGCCGCGAGTCGGTCACCGAGCAGCTCGGGACCGCCAGCGACGAAGAGATCTTCCGGTTCATCGACTCGGAGTTGAGCTGATCATGAGTGATGTCGACCGTCTCCGCGACTACCTGCGCAAGGTCACCGTCGACCTGCACGAGACCCGGCAGCGGTTGCGGGACTACGAGCAGCGCGACACCGAGCCGGTGGCAGTCGTCGGCATGGCCTGCCGCTTCCCCGGCGGCATCGCCTCGCCCGAGGACCTGTGGGAGGTGGTGGCCGCGGGACGGGACGTGATGTCGGCCTTCCCCACCGACCGGGGCTGGCCCCTGGACCGCCTCTTCGACCCCGACCCGGACCGGCCCGGCACCACCTACGTCAAGGAGGGCGGGTTCCTGTACGACGTGGCCGACTTCGACGCCACGTTCTTCGGGATCTCACCGCGCGAGGCCCTCGCCATGGACCCGCAGCAGCGGCTGCTCCTGGAGACCTCCTGGGAGGCGCTGGAGCGGGCCGGCATCGACCCGCTGTCGCTGCGCGGCAGCCGCACCGGAGTGTTCGTCGGCAGCGGCGCCCAGGACTACGGGATGCTCGCCGCGCAGGCCGCCGAGGACCTGGAGGGGTACCTGCTGACCGGCAACGCGATCAGCGTGCTCTCCGGACGGCTGTCCTACACCCTCGGCCTGGAGGGCCCCGCGCTGTCCGTGGACACCGCCTGCTCGGCCTCCCTGGTCGCCCTGCACCTGGCCCGCCAGTCGCTGGCCCGCGGTGAGTGCTCGCTGGCGCTGGCCGGCGGGGCGTCGGTGCTGTCCACCCCGGCCGGGTTCGTGGAACTGTCCCGGCAGCGCGGCCTGGCCCCGGACGGCCGCGCCAAGGCGTTCGCCGAGGCCGCCGACGGCACCGCCTGGGCCGAGGGCGCCGGGATCCTGGTGCTGGAACGGCTCTCCGACGCGCGCCGCAACCGCCACCGCGTGCTCGCCGTGGTACGCGGCTCGGCCGTCAACCAGGACGGCGCCTCCAACGGGCTGACCGCACCCAACGGGCCCTCCCAGGAACGGGTCATCCGCGCCGCGCTCGCCGACGCGGGCCTGGCCGCCGCCGACATCGACGCCGTCGAGGCACACGGCACCGGAACCGCGCTGGGCGACCCCATCGAGGCCAACGCGCTGCTCGCCACGTACGGCCGCAACCGGCCCGCCGACCGGCCGCTGTGGCTGGGCTCGCTCAAGTCCAACCTGGGCCACGCCGGCGCGGCGGCCGGGGTCGGCGGCATCATCAAGACGGTGATGGCACTGCGCGGCGACCGGCTGCCGCGCACCCTGCACGTGGACGCGCCCACCTCCGAGGCGGACTTCACCTCCGGCGCGGTGGCGCTGCTCACCGAGGAGCAGCCCTGGCCGGAGACCGGCCGACCGCGCCGCGCCGGCGTCTCCGCGTTCGGCATCAGCGGCACCAACGCACACGTACTGCTGGAACAGGCCGACGAGTTCGAGGCGCCGGAGCCGGGAACGGCCGTGGCGGCCGAGGCGATCGGCAGGCCCGCGCCGGTACCCCTGGTGGTCTCCGCCCGCTCCCGCGAGGCCCTGCAGGCCCAGGCCGAGCGCCTGCTGCCCCTGGTGCGGAGCGCTACCCCGCTGCCCGACCTCGCCGCGGCCCTGCTGCACTCCCGTGCCGCCCTCGAACACCGTGCCGTGGTCGTCGCCGCCGACCCGGACACCGCCGCCGAGGGCCTGGCCGCCCTGGCCGCGGGCCGGTCGCACGACACCCTGGTCGGTGCCACCGCCGCACCGGACGACCGGGTGGTGTTCGTGTTCCCCGGCCAGGGCTCCCAGTGGACCGGCATGGCCGCCGAACTCCTCGACTCCGCACCGGTGTTCGCCGCGCACCTCGCCGAGTGCGACACCGCGGCCCGCGCCTTCGTGGACTGGTCCCTCACCGACGTGCTGCGCGGGGCGCCCGGCGCGCCCGACATGGAGCGCATCGAGATCCTGCAACCGGTGCTGTTCGCGGTGATGGTGTCGCTGGCCGAACTGTGGCGTTCCTACGGCCTCACCCCGGCCGCGGTGGTCGGCAGCAGCCAGGGCGAGATCGCCGCCGCCTACACGGCCGGGGCGCTGTCCCTGCACGACGCGCTGAAGATCGTGGTGCTGCGCAGCCAGTTGTTCGCCGACGAACTGCGCGGCAACGGCGCGGTGGTGTCGGTGGCCGCGCCCGAGGAGCAGGTCCGCGCCCGGCTGGCCGCGCAGGGCGACGCGCTGCACATCGGCGGGGTCAACGGCCCGAACGCGGTCACGGTGGTCGGCGAGCCGGCCGGCCTCGATCGGTTCGTCGCCGAGGCCACCGCCGACGGGCTGCGCGCCCGCCTGGTCGCCTCCACCGTCGCCTCGCACTGCGACCAGGTGGACCCGCTGCACGACCGCATCGTGGACATGTTCGCGGACGTACGGCCCACCGCCGCCGAGGTGCCGTTCTGCTCCACCGTCACCGGCGCCTTCACCGGCACCGGCACCCTGGGCGCGGAGTACTGGTTCGACAACGCCCGCCGGCCGGTGGCCTTCGACCCGGCCGTGCGCACCCTGCTGGCCGCCGGGTTCCGGCACTTCGTCGAGGTCAGTCCGCACCCGGTCCTGGTCACCGCCGTCCAGGAGATCGCCGAGGACGCCGGGGCCGAGGCCGCCGCGGTCGGTTCGCTGCGCCGGGACCAGGGCGGCCTGGACCGCTTCCTGCGCTCGGTGGCCGACGCCCACACCCGCGGCGCCCCGGTCGACCTCGGCGCCGCCCTGGCGGGCCGGGACGCCGCCTGGGTGGACCTGCCCACCTACCCCTTCCAACGGCAGCGCTACTGGCCGGAGCCCGACCCCACCGCCGCGACGGCGACCTCCGATCCGATGGAGTCCGGTTTCTGGGAGGCGGTCGAGAACGCCGACCTGGCCGGCCTCAGCGACGCCCTGGAACTGGACACCGCGCCGCTGGCCGCCGTACTGCCCGCGCTGTCGGCGTGGCGGCGGCAGCGGCGGGAGCAGTCCGTCGTGGACTCCTGGCGCCACACCCTGGACTGGCGGCCGGTGCCCGACCCGGCGAGCGCCCGGCTCTCCGGGGACTGGCTGGTCGCCGTACCCCCGGGGCACACCGGTCCGGAACCCGACGCGCTGGCCCGGCACGGCGCCCGGGTGATCCGGGTCGAGGTCGCCGCCGGTCCGCCGGACCCGGAAGCCCTGCGCACCGCGCTGGCCGGCGCGCAACCCGCCGGGGTGCTCGCCCTGTTGGCCTGGCCGGCCGCCGTGTCCCTGGTCCGTGCCCTCGTCGAAGCGGGCGTGGCGGCCCCGCTGTGGTTCACCACCACAAGAGCGGTGGCCCTGGACGCCGAGCCGGACGGCGACCCGGACCGGGCCGGCCTGTGGGGCCTGGCCCCCACCGTGTCCCTGGAACACCCCGCCCTCACCGGCGGCATCGTCGACCTGCCCGCCCAGGCCGACGAACGGGCGCTGACCCGCTGGTGCGCGGCGCTGTCCGGGCGGACCGGCGAGGAACAACTCGCCGTCCGCCCGGCCGGGTTGTTCGCCCGCCGCCTGGTGCGCAGCCCACTGACCGCCCCGACCGGCGCCGTCTGGCGCCCCACCGGTACCACCCTGGTCACCGGCGCGGACACCGCCGTCGGCGCGGCCACGGCCCGCTGGCTGGCCGCAGTCGGCGCCCCCGCGCTGCTGCTGGCCACCGACCCGGACGCCACCGTGGCCGCCGACGTCGTCACCGGACTGCGCGACCTGGGCGCCGAAGTCCACACCGTGGCCTGCGACCTGACGGACCGTGAGTCCGTCGCCGAACTGCTCGCCGGGCAGCCGGTCACCGCCGTGCTGCACACCGCCGTACCGCTGACCGAGGCGCCCCTGACCGCCCTCGACGGCACCGCCGCGCCCCACCCTGGGGTCACCGCCGCCCGGCACCTGCACGACCTCACCCGCGACACCCCGCTCACGGCGTTCGTGCTGTTCTCCTCCGTGTCCGGCACCTTCGGCGGCGTCGGCCAGGCCGGCTACGCCGCGGCCGCCGCCGCACTGGACGCGCTGGCCGAACACCGTGCCGCTGCCGGGCTGCCCGCCCTCTCGGTGGCCTGGGCGCCCTGGGACGACCCGGCCGACACCACCGGCGTGGCGGCCACCCGCCGGGAACGGCTGGCCGGCCGGGGCATCGCGGTCCTCGACGAGCACCGTGCCCTGGCCGCGCTCGGCGCCGCGCTCACCGCCGGGGACACCCGGCTGCTGCTCGCCGACGTGGACTGGCCGCGGTTCCGGGCCGCGTACACCTTCACCGGACCGCGCCCGCTCATCGCCGACTTCACCCCCGGCCGCGGCCGCCGCGAGCCCACCGGCCCGGACACCCCGGACGCCGGCCGGCTGGCCGCCCTGCCCGCCGCCGAGCGGTACGGCGCGCTGCTGGCCGCGATCACCGGGCAGGCCGCCGCCGTCCTGGGCTTCGCCGACGGCTCCGCGATCGACCCAGGACGCCGCTTCCTCGAACACGGCTTCGACTCGCTGACCACCCTGGAGCTGCGCAACCGGCTGTCGGCGGCCACCGGGTTACGACTGACCGCGGCCACCCTGTTCGAGCACGACACCCCCGAGGCGCTCGCCCGGTACCTGGGGGGCGAACTCGGCCCGGACCCGGCCGCCACCCCCGAGGCCGGGGTGTTCACGGGCCTGTACCGCGCGGCGACCGAGGCCGGGAAGACCGGCGAGTTCATCGAACTGCTGGGCGCCGCCGCCAAGTTGCGTACCACCTTCGGCTCCGGCGACGAGGCCGCCCCGCTGCCCGCACCGGTGGAGCTGACCGCCCATGACGAGGGCCCGCTCCTGGTCTGCCTGCCCACCGTGCTGGCCACCTCCGGCCCGCACCAGTACGCCCGGTTCGCCGCCGGACTGCGCGGCCGGCGCGCGGTCTCGGCACTCGCCCTGCCCGGCTATCTCGAAGGCGAACCGCTGCCCGCCGACCGGCCCGCCGCCATCGCGGCCGTCACCCGGCAGGTGGAGACGGCGGCGGGGGAGCGGCCGGTGGTGCTGGTCGGCTACTCCTCGGGCGGACTGCTGGCCGACGGCGTCGCCGCCGCGCTGGCCGCACGGGGCCGGCCGGCCGCCGGCCTGGTCCTCGTCGACACCTTCGTCTTCGGCCCCGAACTCACCACCGACGGCGCCGCCCTGTTCGAGCAGATGCTCACCCGGCTGGCCGACAACGGCGCGGTCACCGACGCCCGGCTCACCGCCATGGGCGGCTACCTGCGGCTGCTCACCGACTGGGAACCCGCCGACTCCGGCACGCCGGTCCTGGTGGCCCGCGCCACCGAGCCGCTCACCGGGTTCGCCCGCCCGCCGGCCTCCTGGGCCTGCCCGCACGACGTGGTGGAGCTGGCCGGCGACCACTTCACCGTCCTCGAAGAGCACGCCGACCGTACTGCCCAGGCGGTGCACGAGTGGCTGGAGAAACAGTGACACAACGACGTACCACCGTTCTGGTCGTCGGCGCGGGCCCGTGCGGCCTGGCCATGGCCGCACAGCTCAGCCGGCTCGGCGTGGCGGTCACCGTGGTCGACGCGGCCGACCACCCGCACACCGGCTCCCGGGCGATCCTGCTGTGGCCGCCGGTACGGGAGGTCCTCGGCGAACTGGGGCTCGCCGAGCGGGCCGTCCACGACAGCGTCCAGCCCGCCGCACTCCACTACCACCTGGGCTCGGGCGGCAGCGTGCGCGTACCGCTCAGCGAGGCCAACGCCCCACTGGTGCTGCCCCAGGAGCGCACCGGCCGGCTGCTCGCCCAGGCGCTGGCCGACCGGGGCGTCGACGTCGAGTGGGGCACCCGGGTCACCAAGGTCGCCCCGGACACGCACACGGTCACCGTCACCGCGAGCCGCGCGGACGGCACCACCACCGAGATCGAGGCCGACTGGGTGGTGGGCGCCGACGGGCTGCACAGCCAGGTCCGCGCCCAGCTGGGCATCGACTTCTCCGGGGCCCGGTTCCCGGCCACCTTCCTGCTCGCCGAAGGACGTATCGCCGGCGAACACGGCAGCGGCGGGATCAGCACCGAGGAGATCCACTACTTCCTCGCCGACACCGGGGTCGCGCTGATCGCCCCGCTGCCCGGCGGGGAGTTCCGCATCTCCGGCGCGGTCCCGGACGGCACCGAGGCCACCGCCGAGCAGGCCCAGGCACTGCTGGACGAACGCGGGCCCGGCGGGCTCCGCTTCACCGAGGTGCGCACCGTGACCCTGTTCGCCAGCGACGAGCGGGTGGCCGGCGCGCTGCGCTCCGGCCGTTGCTTCCTCGTCGGCGACGCCGCCCACGTGCACAGCCCGATCGGCGGCCAGGGCCTCAACCTCGGCATCCCCGACACCCGCAACCTGGCCTGGAAACTCGCCGGCGTGGTGCACGGCCGCTTGCACGAGTCGGTACTGGACACCTACGACCCGGAGCGCCGGGCCGCGATCGAGCAGACCCTCCAGGCCACCGGCCGGATGGCCCGGCAGGCCGTGGTCGGCCCGCTGGCCCGTCAGATCCGCAACATCACCTGGCGATTGCTCGACGCCACCGGCGTACTGGCCCGCGGCTACGCCCCGATGCTGGCCGGCTGGCGCAGCCACTACCCGGACGTGCTGTTCGGCGGCACGGAACGCGCCCGGCCGCGCCCCGGTACCCGGGACCCCCGGTGGATCCCCAAGCCGACCGACGAACTGGCCGGCCGGTTCCAGCTGATCACCTACGGCGGCAAGGACACCCGACTGGCCACCGAGGCGGCGGAGCTGGCCGACCGACTGCCCCAACTGGTCGCGCACTTCCCGCTGGACGGCCCCACCGAGAAGTACGTGCTGCTGCGCCCGGACGGCTATGTGGCCGCCGCCGGCCCCGCCGACCGGTTCCCCGACGCAGCCGCGAAGCTCACCGCACTGGTCCCCACCCCGTCGTCCCCGGCCGCCACCACCCCGTGACGGCCGAGCACCTCACGAACCGAGCACCTCACGAACCGAGCACCCCACGAGTCCAGCACCCCACGATGAGAGGACACGACATGCCCCACCCCGACGGCGCGCCGGCCACCGGCTGTCCCGTGCACGCCGACGCCACGGCGGCCCCCCGCGCCTGGGCGCCCGGGCTGCCCGAACCAGGCCCGGTGGAGCAGCTGTTGCTGCCCGACGGCAACCCGGTCTGGATGATCACCCGTTACGACGACGCGCTCGCCGCGCTCAACAACCGCAAGCTCAGCAAGCACTTCGACAACGCGCTGCCCGAGCTGTGGCCCTCCGTGGGCTACGACGGCCGTAAGTCCATCCTCAACCAGCACATGAACCTCGCCGACCCACCCGAGCACACCCGGCTGCGCAGACTGGTCTCCAAGGCGTTCACGCCGCGCCGGGTCGCCGACCTCGGCGAGCGGATCCAGCAGATCACCGACGAACTGCTCAACGCGGTCGCCGAGGCCGGCACCGCGGACCTGAAGGCCTCGTTCATCTCGCCGCTGATCTCCACGGTGCTCTACGAGATGCTCGGCGTGCCGCTCGTCGACGTCGAGGAGTTCGAGCGCAACACCTACATCTTCGTCGGCCTCGGCAACTCCTCCAGCCCCGAGGAGGTCGTCGCCTCGGTCGGCTGGTTCGAGGAGTACCTGACCAAGCTGACCGCGCAGCGTCGTGCCGACCCCGGCCCCGACCTCATCTCCGGTCTGGTGCAGGCCAACGAGGACGGCGACGCCCTCGCCGACCTGGAGATCCGCTCCACGGTCATGCTGCTGCTCCTGGCCGGCGCCGAGACCACCATCAACCTGCTCTCCAACGGCATCCTCGCGCTGCTGCGCAACCCTGAGCAGCTGGCCGAGCTCAAGGACGACCCCGAGGGGCTCGCCCCGGCCATCGAGGAGCTGCTGCGGCTGACCAGCCCGGTGTTCACCGTGGTGTACCGCTTCGCGACGGAGGACATGGAGCTCGGCGGCGCGCGGGTCAAGGCGGGCGAGCACGTGATGATCTCGCTGGCCGCGGCCAACCACGACCCGGGGCAGTTCAGCGACCCGGAGACACTGGACATCCACCGCGACGCCTCCAAGCACCTGGCACTCGGCCACGGCACCCACTTCTGCATCGGCGCCCCCCTGGCCAGGCTCAAGGCCCGGATCGCGCTGCGCACCCTGTTCGACCGGTTCGACGACCTCCGACTCGCCGTTCCCGACGAGAAGCTGACCTGGACGCCCAGCCTGGTGGCCAACAGCCTGGACCGCCTGCCGGTGACGTTCACCGCGGCCACCCCGGCCGCCACGGGCTGACCTCTTCCGCGTATCCCTCGCCCCTCCCCGTACCGAGACTCTTTCCGCGCGGTGACGGCCGTCCCGCGCGGGGTTGGGAACGACAGCGATGACCGAGGCACCGATGCTCGACCCGGGCTTCATAGCCCAGCTGCTGCCCTTCGACCCCTTCGACCCGGCCTTCCTGGCCGACCCCTACCCGGTCTACGCGCAGATCCGGGAGAAGGGCCCGGTGACCCGCACCCCGCTGGGGCTGTGGGCGGTGACCGGACACGAGGCCTGCTCGGCGGTACTGCGCGACCAGCGTTTCGGCTGGGGCGACGGCGCCACCGTCGCCGACCACTTCCGCACCGAGGCCGACGGCATGGTGGTGCGGCCGTTCATCTTCTCCGACCCGCCCGAGCACACCAGGATCCGCGCCCTGGTCGGCAAGGCGTTCGCGGCCCGCCAGGTGGACCGGATGCGGGCCACCGCGGAACAGGTCGTGCGCGAGCTGATCGAGACCGCGCGCGCCGAGGCCGGCGACGGTCCCATCGACCTGATGAGCGCGGTGGCGCACCCGCTGCCCGGCCGGATGCAGAACGCGCTGCTGGACGTCCCGGCCGAGCACGCGGCCCGTTTCGACGAGTTGTCCGGGGACATCGCACGCGGCCTGGACCCGAGCTTCCTGCTCGGGCCCGAGGAGATCGCCAAACGCGACAACGCCCGCGCCGAGCTGTACCGGTACATCGGCGAGCTGGCCGAGGAGCGCCGGGCGAGGCCGGGCACCGACCTCATCAGCGAACTGGTCGCCGTCGAGGAGGGCGGCGACACGCTGACCCCGGAGGAGCTGGAGGTCACCTGCACCCTGCTGCTCTCCGCCGGGTACGCCACCACCGTGAACCTGATCGGCAACGGCATGTTCGCGCTGCTGGGCCACCCCGACCAGCGGGACTGGCTGCGTGCCCACCCCGGCCAGGTGCCCGCCGCGGTCGAGGAGATGCTGCGCTTCGACACACCGGTGCAGATGATCTCCCGGGTCGCCCTGGCCGAGGCGGAGATCGCCGGGCACACCATCCAGCCGGGCGAGCAGGTCATGCTGATGATCGGCGCCGCCAGCCACGACCCGGACGTCTACGACGACCCCGACGAGCTGAGGCTCGACCGGCCCGCCGGCCGCAACCTGGGCTTCGGACTCGGCATCCACTTCTGCGTCGGCGCGCCGCTGGCCCGGCTCACCGCACAGGCCGCGGTGTCCGCCCTGGCCGCGCTGGACCTGGAGCCGGTCACCGACAGCCCGGCCCGGGTGCCCAACATCATCATGCGCGGCCTGGCCGAACTGCCCGTCCGGGTCACCGGCTGACCCGCAGCACACCGGTCGGATGCCCACCGGATGCCTCCGGTGGGCACGCACCCCATCCACACACCCGCCCGCCCCCGACCACCCGCCGACGGCCTCCCGCCCCCGACCACACGGCCACGGCCTCATCGCCCCCGGCCACACGGCCACGGCCCCACCGCACACGGAGAGTACGGGGATGACCGACACCCTGACCGCACCGGAACTCTGGATTCGCCGCTACCGGCCGGTGACCCGGCACACCGACCTGTCGCTGGTCTGCTTCCCGCACGCGGGCGGCTCCGCCAGCTACTTCCGGCCGCTCGCCGACGCGCTGGCCCCCGTCGCCGATGTCCTGTCCTTGCAGTACCCGGGCCGCCAGGACCGGCGCGCCGAACCGCCCCGCACGTCGATCCACCGACTGGCCGACGAGATCCTCACCGTGCTGGAGTCCCAGGCTCCGCGCCGGCTGGTGCTGTTCGGGCACAGCATGGGCGCCTGCGTGGCGTTCGAGGTGGCGCGCCGGATCGAACAGCGCTCCTCGCTCGACCTGCTGGGGCTCGTCGCGTCCGGCCGTACCGCCCCGCCCAAGGTGCGCGACCGCGGGGTCCGTTCGATGGACGACGCCGGTGTCGTCGCCGAGATCCGCCGGCTCAACGGCACCGACGAGCGGCTGCTCCTCGACGAGGACGTCATTCAGATGATCATGCCGGCCGTCCGCGGTGACTACACGGCGGTGGAGACTTACCGGTACCTGCCGGGACCACGGCTGCGCTGCCCGGTCAGTGTGCTCGTCGGCGACGACGACCCGCAGGTCACCCTCGCCGAGGCCGAGGAGTGGCGCGACCACACCGAGGGCGCCTTCACCCTGCGCGTCTTCCCCGGCGGCCACTTCTACCTGGCCGAGCAGCAGGCCGGCGTGGTCCGGGCGCTGACCGAGGACCTGGCGGCCTTTCACCCGGGCCCGGGACACGGCGCCTGACCGAACCTTCCCCGAGCACGCCCCCAGACCGAAGGAAGCCTGTGGTGATGACCGACCTGGCCGCCGCGATCGAGTCCCCCGACGCGCAGTCACGTGACTTCGCGTCCCTGCCGGTACCGGAGTCCTACCGGGCCGCCGTGCTGCGCAAGGACGAGCAGCACATGTTCGACGGTGTCCCGGTCGGCGACCGCGAACCCGCCAAGGCCCTGCACATCGGTGACGTACCGACCCCGGAGCCCGGCCCCGGCGAGGCCCTGATCGCCGTCATGGCGAGCGCCGTCAACTACAACACGGTGTGGAGCGCGCTGTTCTCGCCCGTGCCGACCTTCGCCTTCCTCGAACGGTACGCCCGCACCGGCGGGCCGGCCGCCCGGCACGACCTGCCCTACCACGTGATCGGCTCCGACCTGTCCGGTGTGGTCCTGCGCACCGGACCCGGGGTGCGTCGCTGGCAGCCCGGTGACCGGGTGGTCGCGCACTGTCTGTCCGTCGAACTGGAGGACGCGGCAGGCCACGACGACACCATGCTCGACCCGGAGCAGCGGATCTGGGGCTTCGAGACCAACTACGGCGGGCTGGCCGAGCTGGCGCTGGTGAAGGCCAACCAGCTGATGCCCAAGGCCGGGCACCTGACCTGGGAGGAGGCCGCCGCCCCCGGCCTGGTCAACTCCACCGCCTACCGTCAACTCGTCTCGCGCAACGGCGCCGCCATGAAGGTCGGCGACACCGTGCTGATCTGGGGCGCGGGCGGCGGTCTCGGCTCGTACGCCACCCAGTACGCGCTGGCGGGCGGCGCGATACCGATCTGCGTGGTCTCCAGCGAGCAGAAGGCGGAGATCTGCCGGGCGATGGGCGTCGAGGCGATCATCGACCGCGGCGCGGAGAACTACCGGTTCTGGCGCGACGAGGAGACCCAGGACCAGCGGGAGTGGAAGCGGTTCGGCAAGCGCATCCGTGAACTGACCGGCGGCGACGACGTGGACATCGTCTTCGAGCACCCGGGCCGGGAGACCTTCGGTGCCTCCGTCTACGTGGCCCGCAGGGGCGGCACGATCGTCACCTGCGCCTCCACCTCCGGCTACCGGCACGAGTTCGACAACCGCTACCTCTGGATGCACCTCAAGCGGATCATCGGCTCCCACTTCGCCAACTACCGGGAGGCCTGGGAGGCCAACCGGCTCGTCGTCAAGGGCCGCATCCACCCCACCCTCTCGCGCACCTACCCGCTGACCGACACCGGCCGGGCCGTCACCGACGTCCACCGCAACCATCATCACGGCAAGGTCGGCGTGTTGTGCCTCGCGCCGCGAGAGGGCCTCGGCGTCACCGACCCCGAACTGCGGAAACGGCACGAGCCGGCCATCAACCGCTTCCGCACGGCGTGAGCGCGGGGCGGCCCGGGACGCGCGCGTCCCGGTTCCCGCCGGCAGGACGCTCACCGATGTTTGGTCTGCACCATTGACATGTCCACGGACCAGGGCCTTCAATGCGGCACGTCTACGTATGTCTTCCGGCGTTCACGTATGAGGAAGGTCCTGGCATGATCACCCCCCACCCGGACATAGCCTGGCCCCGCACCCTGTTGAGACTCCTCGCCCTGGTCGCCGTGGTGCTCGGCGTCCAGGCAGCACCCGTACACACCGCGCGGGCCGCCACGCCCGTCAATGTGATCGCCTTCTACGACGGCACATACGACGCGGCGCACATCAGCTTCGACCACGAGGCCAGCACCTGGTTCCCGCAGGCCGGCGCCCAGAACGGCTTCACCTACACCCAGACCACGGACTGGAGCCGGCTCAACACCGCGACGCTCGCCAACTACCAGGTGGTCATGTTCCTCGACGACTACCCGCACACCGCGTCGCAGCAGTCCGCCTTCCAGAGCTATGTGGCGGGCGGCGGCGGATTCATCGGCTTCCACGTCTCGGCGTACAACGACAACACCAGTGACTGGCCCTGGTACCACAACACGTTCCTCGGTACCGGCACCTTCAAGACCAACAGCTGGGGTCCGACCGCGGAGACCCTTCAGATCGACGACCGCACCCACCCCGCGACCGCGAACCTCCCGGCCACCATCACGTCCTCGGTCAGCGAGTGGTACAGCTGGCAGAACGACCTGCGGCAGAACCCCTCCATCGACATCCTCGCCTCGATGGCCCCGTCCACCTTCCCGGTCGGCACCGACCCCAACCAGACCTGGTACAGCGGCTACTACCCGATCGTCTGGTCCAACCGCAACTACAAGATGGTCTACAACAACTTCGGCCACAACGCGATGGACTACTCGACCAACACCACCCTGTCGTCGACGTTCGGCAGCGCCCAGCAGAACCAGCTCTTGCTCCAGGAGATCAAGTGGGCGTCCGGCCAGTCGGGTCCGGTCACCCCGCCCACGAACACCACCGGTCCGATCCACGGCTACGGCGGCAAGTGCGTGGACGTGGCAGGCGCCGCGACCGCCAACGGCACCGCCGTACAGCTCTACGACTGCAACGGCACCAGCGCGCAGAACTGGACGGTCTCCACGGCCGGGACCATCAGCTCCCTCGGCAAGTGCATGGACGTGACCGGGGCTTCCACCGCCAACGGTGCCAAGGTGCAGCTCTACGACTGCAACGGCACCGGCTCCCAGGTCTGGCAGCCCGGCGCGAACGGCTCCCTGGTCAACCCGCAGTCGGGCAAGTGCCTCGACGCGACCGGCCCCAGCTCGGCCAACGGCACCCGACTGCAGATCTGGTCGTGCTCGGGTTCCGCCAACCAGAGCTGGACACTGCCGTCCTGAACCGCCCTCCCGTAAGGGGCCGGCAGGCCGCAGCCCGCGGCCTGCCGGCCCCTTCGCTCTGCCGGGAGCACGGCGTCAGAACAGCGTGCGCACGGGGGTGCCGGCGCTCCAGGCCGCGATGTCCTCGACCGCGTCCCGGTAGAAGACCTCGTACAGATCCCGGCTGACGTAGCCGATGTGGGGAGTGACCACGGCGTTCGGCAGGGTGCGCAGCGGGTGACCGGCGGGCAGGGGTTCCCGGTCGAAGACGTCCAGCGCCGCCGACGCGATCCGCTTCCCGGTCAACGCGTCGATCAGTGCCGCCTCGTCCACGACGGGCCCGCGCGAGGTGTTCACCAGGATCGCCGTCGGTTTCATGAGGCCCAGTTCGCGCGCACCGACCAGGCCCCGGGTGCGCTCGCTGAGGACGAGGTGGATGCTCAGCACGTCGGAGCGGGCGAACAGTTCGTCCATCGAGACGTACTCCGCTCCCTTCGCCTGTGCGTCGGCGGGCGTCAGGTTCTGGCTCCAGGCGATGGTCCGCATACCGAAGGCGCGCCCGATCTCCGCGACCGCGGTCCCGAGCCGGCCGAGGCCGAGGATTCCGAGCGTGGCGCCCCTGAGGCTCGTCCCCAGCCCCACCTGCCAGCCGCCCCGGCGTACGGAGTCCACCTGCTGCGGGACCATACGGGCCGCGGAGAGGACGAGCGCCCAGGTGAGTTCGACCGTCGGGTACCCGAAATACCCGGTACCGCAGACGGTGATCCCGGCCCGGCGTGCGGCGTCCAGATCGATCGCCGCGTTGACCGGCCCGGTGGTCACGAGCAGCTTCAGGCGCGGCAGTCTGCCGAGCGTCGAGGCCGGAAAGCGCGTCCGCTCCCGCATGGCGACCACCACCTCGTACTCGGCGAGCGCCGCCACCACCGCCTCCTCGTCCTCGAAGGCATCCCTGAACACGTGCACGTCCCCCCGGAGTGAATCCCAGTCGGCCAGGCTCAGGGCCACGCCTTGGTAGTCGTCCAGGATCGCGATCCGCATGCGGATTCCTCTCGTTCTCGGCAGCCGGGCGGCGTGTCCTGAACGAGGGTACGAGGGTGAACCGGCGGGACGTGTGCGGCACGTGGGCTCCGTGACCGAAATGGTCGGCCCCCTTGAGGATTTTTGCTCATACCGCGAAAAGACCTGTCAAGCGCGATGTTCCTCACATGAGAAAGCGGCTCCCCGGCGGCCGTATACGGCGGATTCGCGGTGGTAGCCTCGAATGAGTGAGCAGTCGACTCCGCGTCAAAGGCGCTCGCCGGCACCACCTTCGCGGTGTCCCCGTGGAATTGCCCAGGAGGTCGCTCGTCGTATTCACGGGAGTTTCCGCTCGGGGTAAGTCGAGCCTGGCGTTCGTCACCGTATTCACGGAAAGGCGGCGGCGATATGCGGAATCGCTGTCCGCGTACGCACGGAAATTCCTCGGACAGCTCGACAGGCCCGACGCCGACACCGTCGAGGAACTGCCCCCGGCGATCGCCGTCGATCCACCGCGCCGCACTCTCCGTCTGCCCGACGAACCCACCACCGGTCCGCACCCCGCCGACGGGGAACGCCTGCGGGCCGCCCCGCATCGACTTCTCGGAGGCGGGAACACGTTTGTCGTCACCGAGCACCACCTCGGCGTCGTCAGGACGGCCGACCGTCCGGGCGGCATCGGCCCGGAAGGGGGCCACCGGGGCGGACAGGTGATCGCCGCGGGCACCCCGGAACAGAACGCGGTCCACCCGGGACCGCACACCGGCAGGTATCCCGGTGCGCTGCTGGAGGAGACGATATGAGCCTCGCCCCAAGCGAAGCCGGGCCGACGCGGGAGCTGTCCCCGTTCGACGACGAGACCGACGGCCCCGCACCACGGCTCCCGGCGGAGGGCGGCAGCACCGACCCGGTGAAGGACTACCTGCGCGTCATCGCCAGGGTCCGGCTGCTCACCGCGGAGCAGGAGGTGGACCTCGCCAAGCGCGTCGAGGCCGGCCTGTACGCGCAACGGCTGCTGGCGGAGGGCGAGAACCGGCATCCACGGGAGGAACTGGCCCTGCTCGCCGAGGACGGCTCCCGTGCCAAGGCCCACCTCACCGAGGCCAACCTTCGCCTGGTCGTGTCCGTCGCCAAGCGCTTCACCGGCCGGGGCCTGGACTTTCTCGACCTCGTCCAGGAAGGCAACGCCGGACTCATCCGCGCGGTGGAGAAGTTCGACTACGCCAAGGGCTTCAAGTTCTCCACGTACGCGACCTGGTGGATCAAGCAGGCGGTCACCCGTGCCCTGGCCGACCAGAGCCGCACCATACGGATCCCGGTTCACACCGTGGAGATCATCAACCGGGTGGCCCGGGCGCGCCGGGAACTCATCCAGGAGACGGGCGTCCCGCCGACCTTGCAGGACGTCGCCGCGAAGGCCGAGATCCCGGTCGAACGACTCGTCGAACTCGACGCCTACACCAGGGAACCCGTCTCCCTGCACGCCGCGCTGAGCGAGGAGGGCGACGGAGAGTTCGGCGACCTCATCGAGGACACCGACGCGCCCGCGCCCTGGGAGGCCGTCACCCACCTCCTCCTCCAGGAGACCATCCGCTCCCTGCTCACCGACATGACCGCCCGCGAGTCCGGCATCATCGCGCTGCGTTACGGACTCACCGACGGCCGCCCCCGCACCCTGGAGGAGATCGGCGTCGTCTACGGCGTGACCCGCGAACGCATCCGGCAGATCGAGGCCAGGACGATGACCAAGCTCCGTCACCCCTCCCGCTCCCAGGTGCTGCGCGACTACCTCGACGGCACCTGACCCGGCCGGCCGGACCGCCGTCCCTCGCTCCTCGCCGCCCCGGCCGACCCGTCTGCCGTTTCCCGGGCGACAGCAAGCCGGGCGATCCGAACGGCCAGGGTCCCGACCGCAGGTGGTTCGCGGTCGCACCCACCGGGGAGACGGCCGCACCCACCGGGGAGCAGGCGCCCCGGTGGACTGGAGCCGCGACGGCTGCCGTCACAGGCCGCGCCACACGTTGTCGAAGGCCGCGTCCTCGATCTCCCGCCGCTGCCGGACGGCGGCCAGCTCCGTCACGGCACCGTCCACGGCGGCGACCACCGTCACGGTCGCGTCGGAGACGGTGCTCGCGAGATCCTTGGGCGTCTCGTCCTGGATACCGACGGCGGCCGCGAACGCGGCGAGCACCGGTTCGCCCGACGTCCAGCGATCACGCGCCCGGGCATGCTCGGGCGAGTCGGCGGGCGCCGTCCGCCCGGTCGGCAGCGGCAGCCAGCGCCGCCGCTCCCGGGTGACCGTCCCGTCCTCCTCCAGTTCGGCGAGATAGGCGGCGGACAGGCCACGCCCCCGGCGCCACAGCCAGTCCTCGACCGACTCGTACGGCGCCTCGCGCTTCAGCGCCGCCGCCGCCTCGTCGAGGAGCCGGTCGCCCGTCCCGCCCGGGGAAGCGGGTACGACGGTCTCGTCGTCGAGGGTGACCGCCCCGGCGCCGAGGAGATCGACCAGTTCGGCTCCCGCGAGCGCCAGCGAGAGGTCGCCCTGCTCGACGGACCGGCCTGCGGCGTCGTACACGGTGACGATGAACAGGTCCCGGGGTGTGGTCATGTCGGACTCCCCAACAGAGATGGCGACAGAGGCATCTGAGGCAATGGTGGCGCGGAAGAACACGATGCCCGGTGCGGGCGCCACGCAGTCTCTCGCGCTCGGCCCGCAGAGGTCACTCGTTCTGCCCAGGCGAAGCGTGCGGTACGCCGCCCGTACCACCACGATGTGCCGCGATGGCCCGACACGCAGCGCGAGGCGGCCGCACGACCGGGGGAGCGCCACTCAGCACGGGCGCGTGGTGGCGCCCACAGCGCCGGGTCGTGGCGGTCGGCAGGCCGGGGGCGGTGGCCCGCACCGCCGGGGTACGGCGCTCGCCCCGGGCGGGGCGGTGGTCCACAGCGCTGGGGGGGGGCGGTGGTCGGCACCGTCCAGGGTGCCGATCCACCGCGCCGGTGGTGTGGCGGCATGCGCGGTAGGCTGCTTGGCGATCAGGAGGGTGACGTCGGCCGGAGGTGGGTGGACATGACAGCGGAGGTCGAGCCGTCGTCCGCCGTCGGCGCGGGCGGCCGGGACAGCCGGCTTGGCCCGCTGATCATCACTCTCTTCGGGCTGTACGCGCGCGGTGAGCACAACTGGCTCTCCGTGGCCTCGGTGATACGCCTCATGGCCGATCTCGGTGTCGAGGGGCAGGCCGTACGCTCGGCGGTCTCCCGGCTGAAGCGGCGCGGGGTGCTGCGGAGCGAGCGCCACGAGGGAGCCGCCGGATACGCCGTCGCCGACACCGCGCTGGAGGTGCTGGCGGAGGGCGACATACGCATCTTCGAGCGGAACCGGGCCGCGGCCGACGACGGCTGGCTCGTCGTCGTCTTCTCGGTTCCCGAGTCCGAGCGCGACAAGCGGCACGCCCTGCGCACGGCCCTGACCCGGCTGGGTTTCGGCACCGCGGCCCCCGGCGTGTGGGTGGCCCCCGGCATCCTCGCCGACGAGACCCGCCGCACCCTGCAACGCCTCGAACTGACCCCGTACGTCGACATCTTCACCGGCGACCACTTCGCCTTCGGCGACCTGTCGGCGAAGGTCCGTGAGTGGTGGGACCTCGACGAGCTGACCGCGCTGTACGCGGACTTCCTCGCGCGGTACGCGCCGGTGCGTGAGCGCGCCGCCGCGGGCGGGATCGCGCCGCAGGAGGCGTTCGGGATCTACCTGCCGATGCTCACCGAGTGGCGCCGGCTCCCGTACCGCGATCCCGGCCTGCCGCTCTCCCTGCTGCCGCAGGGCTGGCGCGGCGAGACCGCCGGCGCGCTCTTCGAAGAACTCGACAGGACGCTCCGGGCGCCCGCCCGCGAACACGCCCTGGCGGTCATCCACACTGCCTAGGCCTACGGCCTGATCAGCCGTTCCTCCGGGATCACGGCCACCCCGAGGATCTCGATCATCGCCTCCGGCTGCCAGAGCGCGGTGCAGCCGATGCCCGCCATCGCCGGATACACCGGCCCCGCGAGCTCCCGCCACACCTTGCCGATCTCCTTGCCGTGGGCCTGGTAGTCGGGGATGTCGGTGAGATAGA
Organism: Streptomyces sp. NPDC001220; assembly: GCF_053597895.1. Taxonomy (NCBI): domain Bacteria; kingdom Bacillati; phylum Actinomycetota; class Actinomycetes; order Kitasatosporales; family Streptomycetaceae; genus Streptomyces; species Streptomyces sp. NPDC001220. Next base: position 323,674 of record NZ_JBSFJE010000008.1, on the reverse strand, counting down.
TCGTCACGCTCACCAGGTCCGCCGGCTCGCCGCCCGCCGCCCGCAGTGTGGTGAGCACGTTGCCGAACGCCTGGCGGAACTGCTCGACGATGCCACCCGGAACGATCTTCATGTCGGCGTCGAGCGCGGTCTGGCCGCCCAGGTGGAGCGTGTTGCCCGCGAGCGTTCCGTGCGAGTAGCCGCTCGGGGCGGGCAGTTCGGGCGGGTTCACGGCGACGGGAGTCATGAGGCCTCCGGTTCGGTGGTGTCCGGCTCCGGCCGCACGGCCGGTCGTATTGACAATAAATGACGACCGTGAAAAATACGAGATAGGGCGCGGTCCTCTTCCGGACTCGACAGGCCGATGCCCCAGACGCGCCGACACCCCGACAGGCCGACGATCCCGGCAAGCCCACGGAAACGGAGCCGTTCCATGGAGCCCGACCTCAGCAAGTACCGACTCGAAGGCGACAGCGAGATGTACCGGCTGCCCAGCGGCATCGTCGCGCCCGTCGTCACCCGGGCCGGTCAGGAGGACGTGAACGCCGCCGACTCGGGCGGTGCCGTCCGGGTGTCGGGCGTCAGCGCCCAGCACACCCCGGCGCGCCGCCTCTGGTACGGCAAGGTCAGCAACGAGCCCGGCTACCGCTCGGTCAACCACCACCACGGCGAGGCCGAGACCGGCGGATACGTCCTGTCGGGCCGGGCCCGGATCTACTTCGGCGAGAAGTTCGAGGACTACGTCGACATGGCGGAGGGCGACTGGGTCTTCGTCCCGCCCTTCATGCCGCACGTCGAGTGCAACCTCTCCCGGAGCAAGCCGCTGGTGTGGATGACCACCCGGACCCCGGAGAACATCGTGGTGAACCTGCCCGACGTGGCCGACACCGACCTGCGCGACTGGCTGAACCGATGACCGCCGCCCCGACCTCCGCGATCGTCACCGCGGCCCTCACCCTCAAGCCCGCCGCGCCCGAGCACTTCGACCTCGCCTTCACCGCCACCACGCAGCCCTGCCCCTGGCCCAAGGCCTACGGCGGCGACCTCGTCGCCCAGGCGGCCGCGGCCGCGATGCGCTCGGTGACCGACGGCAAGTCGCTGCACTCGATGCACAGTTACTTCCTGCGCCCGGCCGACATCGGCGCCGAGGTCCGCTACGAGGTGGAGGTGGTGCGCGACGGCCGCGGCTACAGCACCCGCCAGGTACGCGGCTACCAGAACGGCAAGGTGCTCTACGTCTGCCTCGCCAACTTCGCGACGGGGGAGCCGGGCGGCTCCTTCCGTACCGAGTTCGCCGGGGAGATCCCCGCCCCTGAGACGCTGCCCAGCTCGGCCGAGTACCTCGCCGAGCGCACCGGCGGCACCATGACCGCCGAGTCCAAGGCCTACTGGCGCGGCGGCCGCGGCTTCGACATGCGCCACGTCCCCGGCCCCGTCTACCTCACCGTCGAGGGCGAGCGGCTGCCCCACCAGGCGGTCTGGCTAAGGCCGTTCGACGCGCTGCGGCCCGTCGAGGGACTCACCGACGCCCAGCGCGACCTCGCCGCCCTCGCCTACGTCTGCGACTACACGATCCTCGAACCGGTCCTGCGGGTCCTCGGCCTGGCCTGGGCCGACCCCGGCCTGGTCACCGCAAGCCTCGACCACGCCATGTGGTTCCACCGTCCCGCACCGGTGGGCGACTGGCTGCTCTACGCCCAGGAAGCGGTGGCCGCCGACGCGGGCCGCGGCCTCGGCACCGGACGCTTCTTCACCCGCGACCACCGTCACCTGGCCACAGTCGTCCAGGAGGGCATGATCCGCCCTGCCTGACCGCCCGCCGCATTCCACCGGCGGGCTCCCGGAAGGAACCCCACGTTGGCTGTTCCGCTCTCACCGACCTCGCACCTGGACACCTTCGCCCGGGATCATCTGCCGCCCGCCGAACTGTGGCCCACGATCGAGTTCAGCACGCCCGAACTGAGCTACCCGGCCCGCCTCAACGCGGCCACCGAGCTCATCGACGCGGCCGTCGAACGCCACGGCCCCGACCGCCCGGCCCTGCGCACCCCCGCCGGGGAGCTGTGGACGTACGGCGAACTGCGCACCCGCGCCAACCAGGTCGCCCAGGTCCTCACCGAGGACCTCGGCCTGGTGCCCGGCCGGCGCGTCCTGCTGCGCGCGCCCAACACCCCCTGGACGGTGGCCTGCTGGCTCGGCGTCCTGAAGGCCGGCGGGGTGGTGGTCACCACGATGGCCGCCCTGCGCGCCCGCGAGATCATCCCGATCGCCGAACGCACCAAGCCCGCCGTCGCCCTGGTGGACCACCGCTTCACCGACGAGCTCCGCACCGTCCTGCCCGGCCTGACGCTGGTCGAGTACGGCGGCCCCGGCCCCGACGACCTGGTCGCCCGATGCGCCGCCAAGTCCGGCGAGTTCAAGGACGTGGAGACGGCGGCCGACGACGTGGCGCTGCTCGGCCCCACCTCCGGAAGCACCGGCGTCCCCAAGATCACGATGCACTTCCACCGGGACATCCTGTCCATCGACAACACCTTCGGCCGCCACCTCTTGGGGCTGCGCGAGGACGACCTGGTCGCCTGCACCGCGCCGTTCGCCTTCACCTTCGGCCTCGGCATGCTGGTCGTCTTCCCGCTGCGGGCCGGCGCCTGCGCCCTGCTGACCGAGACGGCGACCCCGGCCCAACTCGCCGACCTCGTCGAGAGACACGGGGTCACCGTCCTCGCCACCGCGCCCACCGCCTACAAGGCGATCGTCCGCGACGGCAAGGAAGGGCAGCTGAGCAGCGTCCGGGTCGGCGTGTCGGCGGGCGAGCACATACCGCTCACCACCTGGCAGGAACTGCGGGACCGCATCGGGCTGAAGGTCATCGACGGCATCGGCGCGACCGAGCTGCTGCACATCTTCATCTCCGCCGCGGGCGACGACATCCGGCCCGGCGCCACCGGGCGTCCCGTGCCCGGCTACCGCGCCACCATCCTCGGTCTCGACGGCGAGGAGCTCGGCCCGGGTGAGCCGGGACGGCTCGGCGTCATCGGCCCGGTCGGCTGCCGCTACCTCGACGACAAGCGCCAGCAGGACTACGTCGTCAACGGCTGGAACGTCACCGGCGACATCTTCCACCGCGACGAGGACGGCTACTTCCACTACCACGCCCGCAGCGACAACATGATCGTCTCCTCCGGGTACAACATCGGCGGCCCCGAGGTGGAGGCCGCCATCGACACCCACCCGGACGTCGTCGAGTCGGCGGTGGTGGCGCGCCCCGATCCCGAACGCGGCTCGGTCGTCTGTGCCTTCGTCGTCCTGCGCGAGGGCGTCACCGGGGACCCGGCGAAGGCCAAGGAGATCCAGAACCACGTCAAGCAGGTCCTGGCGCCCTACAAGTACCCGCGTGACGTCCGCTTCCACGACGTCCTGCCGCGCAACACCAGCGGAAAGCTCCAGCGGTTCGCGCTCCGCAAGATCATCGAAGCCGAACAGACCGCTGAGCAGTGAGAGGAACTCCCTTGAAGATCGCGATCATCGGCGGTGGCCCGGGAGGGCTCTACCTCGCGGCGCTGCTGAAGCAGCTGGATCCCGCCCACGAGATCACCGTCTGGGAGCGCAACGCCCCCGACGACACCTTCGGTTTCGGAGTGGTGTTCTCCGACGAGACGCTCGGCGGCATCGAGAACGCCGACACCGTCTTCTCCGAGGCCATGTCCCGCCGCTTCGCCCGCTGGACGGACATCGACATCCACTACCGGGGCGAGAGCCACACCGTCGGCGGCCAGGGCTTCGCCGCCATGAGCCGCAAGGAACTACTGCACCTCCTCCAGGAGCGCTGCCGGGAGCTGGGCGTCACCCTGCACTTCTCGACCCCGGCACCCGAGGTGGCCGAGCTGCGCGCCTCGCACGACCTCGTCGTCGGCGCGGACGGCGTCAACTCGGCCGTCCGGGCGGCCCACGCGGACGCCTTCCGCCCCTCCCTGGACCGGCGGCACAGCAAGTACATGTGGCTCGGCACGGACCGGGTCTTCGAGGCCTTCCAGTTCTTCGTCAAGGAGACCGAGTGGGGGGTCGTGCAGGTCCACGGCTACCCCTACTCCGACACCGGCTCGACCTTCATCGTGGAGATGCACGAGGACGTCTGGCGCCGGGCCGGCTTCGACGTCTCGGAGGACGCCGTGTTCACGCCGGGTGTCTCCGACGAGCAGGCCGTGGCCCGGATCCGGGAGCTGTTCGCCGACGAACTCGGCGGGCACCAGGTGTTCGCCAACAACTCCAAGTGGCTGAACTTCACCACCGTCCGCAACGAGCACTGGCACCACGGCAACCTCGTCCTCATCGGCGACGCCGCCCACACCGCCCACTTCTCCATCGGCTCCGGTACCAAACTGGCCATGGAGGACGCCCTCGCCCTGGCCGCCTGTCTGCACGAACACCCCGACGCGGAAAGCGCGTTGACCGCCTACGAGAGCGAGCGCCGCCCGGTGGTGGAGTCCACCCAGCGAGCCGCGCAGGCCTCCCTGGAGTGGTTCGAGAACATCGGCATGTACGCCGGCCAGGAACCGACCCAGTTCTGCTTCAACCTCCTGACCCGGTCGCGCCGTATCACCTACGACAACCTGCGCACCCGGGACCAGGAGTTCGCCGACCGCGTCGACGCCGCCTTCGCCACGGCGCAGGGACTGCACACCGAAGCGCCCGCGATGTTCCAGCCGTTCCGCATCGGGCGGCTGGAGCTGAAGAACCGGGTGATCGTCTCCCCGATGGACATGTACTCCGCCGTCGACGGCGTGCCCGGTGACTTCCATCTGGTCCATCTGGGGTCGAAGGCGATGGGTGGGGCGGGTCTGGTGATGACGGAGATGGTCTGCGTCTCTCCCGAGGGCCGCATCACCCCCGGATGCACCGGCCTGTGGAACGACGAACAGCTCGGCTCCTGGCAGCGGATCGTCTCCTTCGTCCACGACCGCAGCACCGCCCGCATCGGCCTCCAGCTCGGCCACTCCGGCCGCAAGGGCTCGACCCGCCTGATGTGGGAGGGCATGGACGAACCGCTCCCCGACGGCAACTGGGAGGTCGTGGGCCCGTCCGGACTGCCGTACGGCCCCGGATCGCCCGTCCCCCGCGAACTCACCCGCACCGAACTCGACGCCATCACCTCCGAGTTCGTCGAGGCGGGCCGCCGGGGCGCCGAGGCCGGCTTCGACCTCCTCGAACTCCACTGCGCCCACGGCTACCTGCTCTCCTCCTTCCTCTCGCCCCTCGCCAACCAGCGCACCGACCAGTACGGCGGCTCGCTGCAGAACCGGCTGCGCTATCCCCTGGAGGTCTTCGACGCGGTCCGGTCCGTGTGGCCCGCCGACCGGCCGTTGACCGTGCGGATCTCCGCCACCGACTGGGCCCCCGACGGGAACACCGAGCACGACGCCGTGGAGATCGCCCGCGCCTTCGTCGCGCACGGGGCGGCCGCCATCGACGTCTCCACCGGCCAGGTCACCAAGGACGAGCGCCCCGCCTACGGCCGCTCCTACCAGACCCCCTTCGCCGACCGGATCCGCCACGAGGTGGCCGCGGAGAGCGGCGCGGCCGTGATCGCGGTCGGCGCCATCGCCTCCTACGACGACGTGAACTCGATCCTGCTGGCGGGCCGCGCCGACCTGTGTGCCGTAGGACGCACCCATCTGTACGACCCGCACTGGACCCTGCACGCGGCCGCCGACCAGGACTACCGGGGCCCGGCCGCCGAGTGGCCGGTCCAGTTCGGGGCCGGGCGCCGCAAGCCGCCCACCGCACGCACCGACGCCGTTCGCCCCCGCCTGTCCCTGCTGCGGGCGGATTCGGCGGGGGAGAGCGTTCACCTGCGGTGGAAGCCCCTGCGGGAGGGACTACCGGTGGTGGGGTGACGTCAGGCAGTGCCGGCGGGTCAGCTCCTTGCCGTAGTCGTTGCCGTTGGGCGTGCGGATGACGGACTGGACGTGCATCTGGGTCGGGACGCCCGGGGTGCCGCCGTACGCGCCGCGCAGCGGGCCGGGTGCCTGGCAGTCGACCTCGACCCAGACCACCGGGCTGTGCACCCGGACGCTGTCGGAGAAGGCGTCCGCCTTCATCGACTCGTTGGTCTTGGCGGCCGAGGTGATCGCGACCGCCTGCAGGAAGGCGTTCGCGGCGGAGATCACCGGGGCCGTGTCGACCTTGGGGGAGTGGATCGTGAACAGGTCGTCGATCCGCCTGCCGTCGGTCGTCAGGCCGAAGAACTCCTCGGTCAGTGACTGGTTGCCCGGACCGCCGGCGCCGCCACCGCCCGGGCCACCGCTCGGCGGGGCGCTGGGGGAGGGACCGGCCGAGGCGTCGGCCGTACCCGTGCCGTCGTCGGCGAGCGCCGTCCAGGCCCAGGTCCCGGATCAGGTAGTAGCGCTGGACGAGCACGGTGGCGAGGGCCATCGCCGCGCAGACGGCGGCCAGGGTGACGGCGTGGACGAGGACCGTACGGGCCCGCAGCGAGCGTCCGCGGAGATGGGCCAGGGCGCGGCGGACCGCCGTCATGCCTGGTCGTCCGCCGGTCTGAGGGCGTATCCGGCGCCCCGCACGGTCTACGGCCGGCGGTGCGCAGCGCGCCGTACCCGTCCTGCGCCACGAACGGGCGTCAGCCCGCCGCGGTGACGGCCACCGAGGGCAGCTCGGTCAGCTCGGGTTCGTCGTCGACGATCAGCACTCGGATCGCGTCCGCCGCGAGTGTGAGGGTGTCAGACATGCCCCCGATGCTCTTCCGGCGGGCTGTACGCGAGCTGTGGGGGCGACCCTCTCCGACCCCCCTCCGCCGCCTCCGAACCCCTTCGGGCCACCTCGATGATCATGGCGGACCGCTCGGTTTTCTCCCTCCGATGGGCCCCGGAGGCGTGACGCCACCCATAGGAGCCAGATCACATCCTATCGGAGGTAGTAGACGGGAAACGCCCTGAACGCCATGCAAGCCGCATCAAAAGGTGCATATCGCCGGTTTATACGAAGTTACGTAGTACGTCACATCATTGCGTCCCGGTCCGGGCGCCGCTAACCATTGCTGTCGTCGCCGGGAGACGGGCGATGGACCGAGCGGATCTCCGCCGGGCCCGTCCACTCCCGCCGGTTGTACGGGGCTCCGCCCCACGCCGCCGCACACAGCGGCCGGCGCCGACGCCGTCCCCACCGGAGATTCGCTCACATGACCATGACCACTCGCACCCGCATCGCTCGCCTCCGCACCATCGGCCTCACCGGCCTCGCCACCACCGGCGCCGCGGCGGCAGCCCTCACCCTCATGCCGACGACCGCGCAGGCCGCCGAAGCGACGCAGGCGCACACCTCCACCGCGGTCACGGCCTCCAGCAACAACAGCCACAAGTCCGGCTCCTCGAACAACCTCGACGGCTGGATCAAGCAGTCCCTGCAGATCATGAAGTCCAAGGGCATCCCGGGCAGCTACGAGGGCCTCAAGCGCAACATCATGCGCGAGTCCGGTGGCAACCCCTCCGCCCAGAACAACTGGGACGTCAACGCGCAGAAGGGCACCCCTTCCAAGGGCCTGCTCCAGGTGATCGACCCCACCTTCAACGCGTACCACGTCAACGGCACCGCGCACAGCGTCACCGACCCGGTGGCCAACATCACCGCGGCCGCCAACTACGCCGCCCACCGCTACGGCTCGATCGACAACGTCAACTCCGCGTACTGAGCACGGCGATGACTGACCGGGCCGATGCCGGCCCGTCGTGCCGCAGCAGTAGCGCGTCGGCAAGGGCGTCGGTGAACTCCTCACCGACCGGCCCGGCCGACACCAGCACCCGGTGGCGGAGCGGGCCCGTCAGCAGGTCCGTCTCGGTCTCCGGGTCGAGCCCCGGCGGGCAACCGGCCCGCCGCCACGGCTCGTTCCAGCAGGGCACGGTCGCGCCGGCGCCGCGGCGCCAGGCAACGCGACCTGAACTCCCCGGCGAACTCCGGATCACCTGGACGGCCGGAAGGGCGTGAAGGGCATCTGCCCGCCCGTGCTGAAGCCGCTGGAGCCGCGCCTCGCCCCCGGCACCCTCGTCGTCGGCGACGCCTCCACCCTCGCGAGCGGACGGCCCTGCCTCGACTGCGTACGCGCCCCGGCGAACGGCTGCCGCAGCGGCGGCCTCCCGGTCGAGGACGGCCTGGAAAACAGCCGCCTTGTGACGCGTCTCGGCTAGAAGGGTTCCCGGTGCTCGTGCGCCGCCTGTTCCAGGGCCGCGGCCTCCGCCTCGGCGATGCGGGTCTCCGCCTCGACGTCGATCGATCGGGTCAGCCACCAGTACAGCAGCGCCGAGACCGGCAGTCCGACGAACAGCGAGATGTCGGCGCCGTCGAGGGCCTTGGCGGCGGGGCCGACGAAGAGCGTGCCGACGGAGAAGAACGGGATCATGACCGCGAACCCGACCAGGTACGAGACGATCCCCTGCCAGCCCCAGCGGCCGTAGATGCCGTTCGGCTTGAAGATCTCGGCGATCGCGTAGTGGCCGCGGCGCACCACGTAGTAGTCCATCAGGTTGACCGACGTCCACGGGATGAACAGATAGAGCACCAGCAACAGGAAGTTGTTGAAGTTCGTCAGGAAGTTCGAGGTCGCCGCCAGCGCCCCGATCAGGGAGAGCGCCGCGGTCACGCCGATGGTGATCAGACGCACGCCCAGCGTCGGCCGCACCCGCTTGAACGAGTCGATGGCGCTGATCAGCGTCAGTGAACCGCCGTACATGTTCAGCGCGGTGACCGAGATCAGGCCCAGGGCGGCGAACAGCAGCACGATCGCGCCGAAGCCGTTGAAGACCTTGTCGCCGGCGGCGTTGATCGAGGGGATCGTGTCGAAGCTGTCTCCCGCCCAGGCGGCCAGCAGCGTCCCGAGCACCATCAGCCAGATACCGCCGAGCGCCGAGCCGAAGTACGTCCAGTAGAAAGTCTTGCGGACCGTCACGTCCGGCGGCAGGTACCGGGAGTAGTCCGAGACGTAGATGGCCCAGCTGATCTGGTAGCCGGCGACCACGCCGAACTGGGCCAGGAACGGCGTCCACTTGAAGGCGCCGAGGTCGAAGGAGCCCGGCGGGTAGTGCAGGGTGACCAGGACACCGACGGTGAAGATCCCGAAGATGACGAGGAAGGTGTAGGTCAGGAACCGCTCGGCCTTGTGGATGATGTCGTAGCCCACCAGCGCGATGACGAACGCGACCGCGGTGACCACGATCACCCACAGCTTCACGCCACCGTGGATCGTGGAGTTCAGCGCCTCACCGGCCAGGCTGGTGTTGAACACGTTGAACCCCGCGTACTGCACGTACGCGAACAGCCACACCAGCAGCGCCCCGACATAGCCGAACTGGGGCCGCGACTGGATCATCTGCGGCAGCCCCAGCTGTGGCCCCTGCGCCGAGTGGAAGGCCATGAAGAAGGTGCCGATCACGGTGCCCGCGACGATCGCGAGCAGCGACCAGATCAGATTGCCGCCCTCCGTGATGCTGATCAGCCCCACGGCCAGGGTGGCGATCTGCGCGTTCGACATGAACCACAGCGGTCCCAGATGCCACAGCTTGCCGTGCCGCTCGTCGAGCGGCACATAGTCGATGGACCGGACCTCCAGACCGCTCACCCGCGGTTCCGCCGATGTGCTCATGGCACCTCCCAGGGGTCGGTCCGTCACTCTGGTCACATTCTTCCCCCGGAAAGGCCCGGATGAGGCCTCCGGAATCCGTGTTCCGTCCCCCGGAATCCTCGGAATGCCCGCTTCGTCACGGCCTTGTTGCTCTGCTCACAATTTGCCCGGTACGGCCCTTTTCGTGGCGGTGGTCACGTCGCCGACCGGGCATTTTGTCTATGTTCGCAGTTCTGTGTCCCTCCGACCTGAACTGCCGAGGCCCCGCATGCTCAACCGCCCCCTCGCCGTGGTGGCCACAGTGGTGACCCTTCTGGCCGGCGCCGCACCGGCGGCCCTGGCGGCCGGTGCCGCCTCCGCTTCCGGCTCCACGTTCCGTACGGCCGTGCAGGCACCGGCCGAGGCGCGCGTGACCGCCGCCGTCCTCGACCTGGACGCCGGCGGCCGGGAACCCGTGGTCTACGGCGACGACACGCCGTACGACACGGCGAGCATCGTCAAGGTCGACATTCTCGCCTCGCTGCTGCTCCATGCGCGTGACCACCGGCGCGCCCTCACCGCGCGGGAGAGCGCCCTGGCGCAGGTGATGATCCGCGACAGCGACAACGACGCCGCCAACGCCCTGTGGCACTCCATCGGCGGGGCCCCCGGCCTGGCGTCGGCGAACAAGCGGCTGGGACTGACCTCGACCACGCCCGGCACCGGAGGCCGCTGGGGGCTCACCAGGACCACGGCAGGCGATCAGATACGCCTGCTGAGCGCGGTCTTCGGCGCCGGCCCCACACCGCTCGACTCGGCGTCCCGAAGCCGTATCGGCACCCTGATGACCGAGATCGCCGCCGACCAGTCCTGGGGCGTCTCGGCCGCCGCCGACTCCGGGTGGGCGCTGAAGAACGGCTGGCTGATGCGCACCACCACCGACCTGTGGGACATCAACAGCGTCGGACGCGTCACGGCCGGCGGCCACCACTACCTCGTCGCGGTCCTCTCCAACGGCAACGCGTCCATGCCGGACGGCGTGAAACTGGTCGAACGAGCCGCCCGTACGGCCGTCACCACGACGGCGGCACCCTGACCCCCTTGGCCCAGCACACCCCGCCCGCCGCCCGAATCGCCCCTAACGTGCACTAGAGGTGCCCTTACGCGCACCTGAGGTGACGGAGGCCGGCAACGGGAGGCGCGGTGGCGGGTGCGGGCGGGCCGGCGGCCGGGCGGGGCCCGGCGCGCCGGGCGCGGGGCGCGGGGCAGGCCGTCCGGACCGGCCGTCCGGTGTGGATCCCCAAGCGCACCCGGGATCCGCGTGCCTCCGCCTCCGTCAGCACGGTCGTCGTCCCCGCCCTGCGGATCGCCGCCGCCTACGCCTGGCGGCTCATCGTGCTCGGCATCGTCGTGTACGGCGTCTTCATCGTCCTCGGCCGCTTCCAGCTGATCGCCGTCGCCCTGTTCCTGGGCCTGGTCGTCACCTCGGTGCTGCGCCCGTTCACCGACCTGCTGAGCCGGTGGCTCCCCAGACCCCTGTCGGTGGCCGTGAGCCTGGTCGGCAGCATCTGTGTGTTCCTGGGGCTGCTGGCCCTGGTGGGCAACGCGATCGCCCAGGAGTCGGCGACGCTGGCCGACGAGTTCCGCGGCGGCATCCACCGGATCGAGGTCTGGCTCCAGCGGCCGCCCTTCCGGCTCGGCCCCGGCGCCCTGTCGCATCTCCAGCAGCAGATCGTGAACTACATCCAGGCCAACCGCTCCAACCTGGCCAGCAGGGCGCTCAGCGGCCTGGGCACGCTCGTCGAAGTGGTCGCCGGGGGCGCGCTCGCGCTCTTCTCCTCCGTCTTCTTCATCAACTCCGGCGAACGGCTGTGGGCCTGGACCAGCCGTGAGCTCCTGCCCGCCGGCGCCCGGAGCGCATGGGACCGGGCGGGGCACGCCGCCTGGCGGACGTTCGCCGGGTACACCCGGGGCATCATCATCGTGGCCGCCGTCAACGCCGTACTCGTCGGCATCGCCCTGCTGGTGCTGCGGGTGCCGCTCGCGCTGCCGCTGACCCTGCTGGAGTTCTTCGCCGCGTTCGTCCCGCTGGTCGGCTCGCCGATCGCCCTGGGCGTGGCCACGGTGGTGGCGCTGGCCGGGCGCGGGCCGCTCACCGCCGTCGGCGTCCTCGTGCTCATCGTCGTCATCGGCCAGCTGGAGGGACATGTGCTGCACCCGCTGGTGATGAGCTGGGCGGTGCGCCTGCACCCCCTCGTCGTCGCCGTCTCCGTCATCGCGGGCAGCATCGTCGCGGGGGTGATCGGCGCCGTCGTGGCCGTGCCGTTCGTCTCCGTGGTCTGGGCGGTGGCGCGGGCTCTGCGGCCCGCACGACCGCCCTGATCCGGGCCCCGGGGCTCAGCCGTCCTTGGCGGGGCGGCGGGTGCGCTTGGGTGCCCGGCGGGACCGGCCGGGCGGGGTGGGCGCCTCGGACGGGCCGACGGACCCGGACGGCTCGGACGGGCCGGCGGACCCGGACGGCTCGGCGGGGGAGGGTGCCGGGATGCCGTCGCCCCACGCCTCGTGTGCGCCGAACGGGTCGGCGGGCCCCTCCGCGAGCAGTGCCTCGATGTCGCGGCCGGGCTTGGCACGCGCCTTGACCGCGGCCAGGGTCAGCGTGTCGGCGTCGGACTCGGCGCCGTCCCGCCACAGGACGGTGCCCGGCAGCATCACCAGCGAGGTCGTACCGGTCTCCCCGGCGGCCGGCCGCAGCTGGACGCGGACGCCGTGCCGGTCGGCCAGCCTGCCGACCACGAACAGGCCCATGTGCTGGTAGACGCCGGCGTCGGCGGTCGGCGGGTTCGCCAGCTTGTGGTTGATCAGTGCGAAGTCCTCGGACATCAGGCCGATGCCCTGGTCATGGATCTCGATCATGATCTGGGTGTCGGGCAGCCGGGTCGCCGTGACCCGGACCGTCGAGCGCGGCGAGGAGAACGCGGTGGCGTTCTCCAGCAGCTCGGCCAGCAGATGCACGAGGTCGGTGACGGCACGGCCGTGGATCTGGGTCTCCGGGACGCCCGACAGCTCGATCCGCTCGTACTGCTCCACCTCGGAGGCCGCCGCCCGGATGACGTCCACCAGGGGGAGCGGGTGGTCCCACTGCTGGGTGGGCCGCTCACCGCCGAGCACCAGGAGGTTCTCGCCGTTGCGCCGCACCCGCGTGGCCAGGTGGTCCAGCTTGAACAGGTTCGCCAGCTGCTCGGGGTCGGCCTCGTGCCCCTCCAGTTCGGTGATCAGGGCCAGCTGACGCTCGACCAGCGACTGGTTGCGGCTGGAGAGGTTGGTGAAGACCGTGTTGATGTTGCCGCGCAGCAGGGCCTGTTCGGCGGCGAGCCGGACCGCTTCCCGGTGCACGTGGTCGAAGGCACGGGCCACCTCACCGATCTCGTCGGTGGTGGTGATCGGGATCGGCGTGACCCTGGTGTCCACCTGGCCGGGCACGGCCTGGGACAACTGGGTGATCACGGCCGGCAGCCGCTGCTCGGCGATCTCCATCGCCGAGGCGCTCAGCCGGCGCATGCCCCGGCTCATCGAACGGGCCACCCAGGCCGCGAGCAGCAGCGCCGCGAGGACGGCGCCGAGCGCGAGCGAGCCGTTGGTGATCGCGTTCCGCTTCGCCTCGGCGGCGACACTCCGGGCATCGGCGAGCGCCGTGTCGGTGAGGTGGACCTCGATGCCCCGGCAGGCGTCGAAGGCGAGGGTGGACGCGGCGAAGAACGACGCGGGTGTGATGCCCTCGGCGGCCAGCTGCTCGGTCGGCTTCCCGCCGGCGATCTCGCTGATCATCTTCGCCAGGTTCGGGGGCGCCACGAAGGTCCGCCCGGCCGCCTTGGCCTGCTCGGCCGCCTTCGCGGTCTGCTCCGCACCCTTCTTCTCGGCGTCCGCGAAGGCGGCCCGCAGCCTGGTCATGTCCTGCGCGGTACCGGCGCCCGCGTACTCCTGGAGCGCCACCTGCTCCAGGTAGGCGTACGAGCTGAACGAGCCCAGCTGGGTCGGCAGTTCGCCCTCCGCGAGGGCGGTGCGGTCCTCGACCAGCAGATGCGTGCCGATGGAACGGATCAGGGACTCGGCCGCCTGGGTCAGCGAGATGGCGTAGAGGGTGCGGCCGAAGCTGGCCTGGTTGTTGCTGCCGAAACCCAGTTCGTTGGAGAGCTCCATCAGCGGGTGCTGGACGGCGTGATAGCTCTCCTCGGTCTGCACCCCCGTCAGTCGGGCGGTGAACGCGTCGGCCCGCACCGCGGGCAACTGCTTCTCGCCCGCCCGGACCAGCTCGATGCGCCTGATGAGGCCCGCGGTCCTGGGCGTGCGGGCCACCGCCCGGTCGAACGCCTCGGCGTCCGCGTCGGTCACCTTGCGGGCCGCCGCCACCGCCGGTGCGTTCCGCTCGCCCTCCAGCAGCGGGATGACCGACACGTCCCGTTCGTTGATCGCGTCACTGGCGTAGGCGTTCGCCGCCCGCACCAACTCCGCCACGCGCACCGCGTCGTCGGCGTCCCGCAGGGTGTCGACCGAGTTCTTCACCCGGACACCGCCGAGAGCGAGAGCGACCAGCACAGGGATGAGCAGAATGGCCTGGAGGCGTCTGGCGACGCGCCAGTTGCCGGTCAGAGGTCTGAACTTGGGCAAGGTCGTTCCACTTCACAACAGGGAGGGTGCGCAGGGCCGTTCAGAGCCCGACGTTCTGTGGCCAATTTCTAACACCCAGCGATCGGCTGTGACCGGCTTTTCTGTGAAGCGGTTTCCAGCGAAGTGGTACAAAGCTCAATCAAAACCATCGGTGGTCAACGCATGTACCACCGGGCGGATCCGCCACGCCCCCAGGCCCGCCCGGTGGAGCGGACAGTCAGCGCTTGCCACCGTCGCCGTACACAAGCAAAGGGTGCGGACACCGAACCTCGCCAAGCCGGGAACCCCGCTGCTGGCGTCCGAGCTAGAACGTTTAAGCACTGAATCGATTAAGTGGATCGATTGAGTAGTGGCGAAGGAGCCGCATGACCATTCCCAGCCTCCAGGACGGGATCGACAGGGCCGGTTCGCCGGTCGCCCTGCTGTGGAACCCGGCGCCGAACCGTGGACGCCCGAGGTCGTGGCCCGCGAGTACACGGGCTGGCGGCAGGAACAGGCGGCCTGGCACGACGGTGTCGCGCTGCTCGATCTGTCGCACCCCATGTACGACCTGTGGATCGAGGGCCCGGACGCCACCCGGCTGCTCGCCGAGCACGGCGCCAACGACTTCGAGCGGTTCGCGGTCGGCCAGGCCAAGCAGTACGTGCCGGTGACCCGCGCAGGCCACATCGTCACCGACGGGATCCTGCTGCACCCGGTACCGCCGCGACGCCTGAGGCGGACTCCCGGATGAAACCCCCGACCCTCGATGTTCGAAAATCGGAGCTTCACGTTCGGCAAGGAGCACGATGACCACCCTCGACACGGCCTCGGCTGCGGTGAGCACCGCACTGCTGGAGGACTTCTCCCTGGAGATGACCGGCAAGGACGCCCCCAGCCTGGAGGAGGCCCGCGACACCATCCCGCAGGGCACCCGCATCAACGTCACCTTCCTCGGCAACGAGGACCTGCGGATGCGACTGGACGCGGCGCGCGCGGTCAGGCGCCTCGGCTTCGTGCCGGTGCCGCACTTCTCCGCCCGACGGCTCGGCTCCCGTGCCGACTTCGAGCAGTTCCTCACCGGCCTGCGCACCGACGGCACCAGCGACAACGTCTTCGCCGTCGGCGGCGACCCCGCCCGCCCCGAGGGCCCCTACGCCGACTCGCTGTCACTGATCGAGTCCGGCCTGCTCCAGGAGTACGGCGTCCGGCACGTCGGCATCAGCGGCTACCCGGAGGGCCACCCCGCCATACCCGGTGACGTCCTGTGGTCCGTGCTGCGCGACAAGAGTGCCGCGCTCGCCGCGCAGGGCTTGGACGGCGGCGTCATCACCCAGTTCGGCTTCGACGTCGATCCCGTCCTCGCCTGGGTCGAGCGGGCCCGGGACGAGGGCATCGCGCTGCCGGTCCGTATCGGCGTCCCCGGACCGGCCGGCGTGCGCCGCCTGATGGCCTACGCGGCCCGGTTCGGCGTCGGCACCAGCACCGCCATCGCCAAGAAGTACGGCCTCTCCCTCACCAACCTGATGGGCACCGCGGGCCCGGACAGGTTCCTGCACGCCCTGGCAGACGGTTACGACCCGGGCCGGCACGGCGAGGTGAAGATCCACTTCTATACGTTCGGCGGACTGCGGGCCACCTCCGAATGGATCGCCCGGTTCAGGAAGGACCACCACATATGAGTCCCGCCCAGGAGACCCCGGCCCGCCAGGCGGCGCGAGGAGCCGGACCACACCTGCGGCTGCTCAAGGACAACGTCGACTTCGTCGTCCTCGCCCGCTACATGCAGATCCTCTCCGGCGACTTCATCGCCGAGGCCGGCGTGCCGATCATCAACATCCACCACTCCTTCCTGCCGGCCTTCATCGGCGCCGGGCCGTACGCCAAGGCCAAGGAGCGGGGCGTGAAACTGGTCGGGGCCACCGCCCACCACGTCACCGAGGACCTCGACGAGGGCCCGATCATCGAGAAGGACGTCGTCCGCGTCACCCACGCGCACACCGCGGCCGACCTCACCCGCCGCGGTGCCGACGTGGAACGCGCGGTCCTGTCCCGTGCCGTGCTCTGGCACGCCGAGGACCGGGTGATCCGCGACGGCGACCACACCATCGTCTTCGGCCAGGCGGGCAGCCTCCCTGACACGCGTGAACGACGGCGCGGAACTCGCCCGGCGGATCCGGGAGTACGGGTCGCCTCGGCGTGACCAGCCGGTGCGGGGCGCCCGCTTCCCCCTCGCGACCGCCCGCGCCGACTACCGCGCGGTGCTCGGCTGAGGATCGCTGCCAACGCTCCAGACGACGACCGGCGGTACGACACGCGCGCACCGGGGCATGCCCCGGGCGTCCGTCAGCCCGAGCCTGCCGACCAGCAGCCCGTCCCGTACGGCTGCCTCCGCCACCGCGCCCGGAACGGCGTCGAGCATCAGCTTGGCCCGGCGGAACATCGTGAAGCCGCCGCCGGGGTCCACGGTTCCCCAGGACAGATAGACGAACCGGCCGCCGGGGCCGCCCTGGACGTACGGTCCCCTGAAGTCGATGCCGGTGTCCGAGGCCACCGCGGTGCAGGGCAGGGACCAGGTCGCGAGGACGGCGTCACCCGGCTGAGGGTCGAGCAGTTCGCTAGGACGGTTCCGGCGCTGCACGGCCACATGAATGCCGTGGTACGCGGAGAAAGCGCTGTCCCCGGGTGCCGGGCAGGACCGTCCGGGCAGGTCGGTCGCGTCGATGCGGATGCGCATACCGGCCATCATCGCCGACGCGTCCGCCCGCGGTGTACGGCCGGCCGGCGAACGGTTCGTGCGTCCGCCCGCCTGGTACGGCCGGCCGGCGAACCGTCGGTGCGTCCGCCGGCCGGCCGGGCGCGGTCAGCGCTTGGTGTAGATGAAGCCGACCTTGTCGAGCTCGTCACCGGAGCGGCCGTGGAAGCCGGCGATCTGCCAGCCCGACGGCGCGGTGCGGGTCACGCAGTCCGAGGTCGTCGTACCACCGGCGAGGGTGTTGCCCAGGTTGGTGGTGAACTTGGCGTAGAAGATGCGGGTGGTGTTGTTGTACTTGCCCTCGCACAGGTACGCCGTGGTCACGTACTCGCCGCCGCCCAGCGTCAGCGAGGACGCCGTGCCGCCGGTGCCGCCGTGGGTCAGCGTGGTGCCGTTGCCCAGGGTGATGCCGACCTGGTCGACGCGGGAGCCGGAGCGCAACGAGATGCCGGTGGCGCGGGCGGCGGCCGGGACGCTCGGAAGGTCCTGGTAGTAGTCGCCGTGCGGACCGCCGAACTGGTCGCTGAGCTGGAAGTCCGAGTTCTGCGACCAGGAGAAGCCGACCGTGATCGGGTCGTGGTCGGAGAGCATCAGGCCGTCGGCGTTGAGGAACTTGGCGTGCTCGTTGTTGTACGAGGTCGCGTTCAGCGTGACCAGCTTGCTGCTGCGGTACAGGACCTTGTCGACCACCTCGCAGGTGTTGGGCACGGTGGCCCCGGTCTGGTCGCAGAGCAGGGTGTCGCTGCCCTTGGCAGGCGCGCTGCCGCCACGGATCAGCTGGACCCAGGCGTCGGTCAGCCCGTTGGCGGAGGCGAACTCCGCGATGGTGTCGGCGGTGCGGGTGTAACGGGTGTTGGTGTCACCCATGACCACGACGGCGTTCCCGGCCGAGTGGGTGCTGATGAACGACGTCAGCTGGCTGAGGTTGTCGGCCCGGGAGGCCTCGTCGCCGTCGTTCGTACCCGCGTTGGTGTGCAGGTTGTAGAAGTCGACGTAGACGCCCTCGGCGAGCCGCTCGCGCATGAAGGTGAAGCCCTTGGGGGTCAGGCAGTCACCCGAGTCGAGCTGGCAGGAGTTCCAGCCGACGCGCTCGAAGTCGTCGCCGTCCCAGGCGTAGTCGGAGACGGTGTTGAGCCCGCTGCCTATCCCCGCGCCGCCGCTGGTCGCGGTGCGGTAGGGGTGGGTGTCCGTGGAGTACAGGTACGCGTGGTAGTTGAAGTCCTCCTGGACGTTGACGATGTCGTACGGCGCGATCCGCCGGCCGATCTCGGTGGTGCTGGTGTCGCGCGGCGTGGATGCGCTCGACAGCGACTCCGGAAGCCCGGCGACGTTGTACGTGAGCACGCTGAACGTGCCCGAGCCGGCCGCCGCGGCCGGAGTGGCCGTCGCCGTGAGCCCGCCGAGGGCGGCGACCGCGGCCGCCAGGCAGGCAACGAGTCTGCGCATGGGGGTGTCTCCTACGGGGAGGGGTGCGCTGAGAGAGTGTGGACATGCCAAAAGGCAAGCCAAAACGTAGTGGCAAACGCTTTCTCCCGACCACTGTCGCGGCCGACCAATCGAGGAACTCCTCATGACGGCCAAGAGATCGTCTTCAGGTGGCGGTCCGATCGGCCCCTGACTGTTACTCACTTTCGGGTGAGCGGGCCCAGTTCGCAGGGTGGCCCGTGGTGTCACGGAGGCCCGCCGGCCCGCTGATTGCACGGCTTTTGGACCCCATGTCTGAGCAAATCGGTTCATTCACTTGATAAATGGACGTTACATTCGAGAGTCATAGCAAAGCGATAGATCGGTAATGGGCATGGTGTGTGTCCCACACGTCGGGCCGCCCCGTTGCAATGTGTGACTGCGCGGCCGCCCGGCCGCCGCACCGCACCACATGCCCCTCGCGGACCTCGGCTTCGCGCCGCCCGCGCAGGGGTGTGCCAACCCCGTAAAGGGGGACCTCGTGTCCGAATCCGTCTTCGCGACCGCCCGTCGTCTCGGCTCCGTCACCGCCGTGGCGGCCGCCCTGGTGGGCGCTGTGGCCCTGCCCGCCGCTGCCGCCGCCCCGCACTCCGCGAATCCGTCCCGCGACGCGGTCGTCATCAGCGCCGTCCAGCACGACCTGCAGGGCCGCGCGGTCTTCTCCGGCCGTGCCCTGAACCGGGAGTGGGTGGACGTCACGAACACCACCCGCCGGGACGTGAACCTGAGCGGCTGGACGCTGTCGGACGCCGAAGGTCACAGCTACACCTTCCATCACTACCGGCTGGCCGGCCGTGCCACGGTCCGGGTCCACACCGGGCAGGGCCGGGACACCATGACGGACCTGTACCAGGACCGCCGTAGGTCCGTCTGGAACCACGAGGCCGACACCGCCACCCTGCGCAACGACCACGGTCGCTTTGTCGACTCCGCCTCCTGGGGTCTGCACCACCGCCGTGACGGCGGCGACCGCCACGGCGGTGGTGACCGGCACGTCGGTGGTGACCGGCACGTCGGCGGTGACCGGCACGTCGGGGGTGACCGGCATGTCGGGGGTGACCGGCACATCGGCGGTGACCGCCACGTCGGGGGTGACCGGCACGTCGGTGGTGACCGGCACATCGGCGGCGACCGGCATTGACAGCTCGACGGCCGCTGCCGGGTCCCGAACCGGGGCCCGGCAGCGGCCGTTTCACGGGATCTTCAGCCGACGACGGGACCGTGCACGGTGGAGGTGAAGACGGTCTCGCCGCCCTGCCGGCCGACGACCCGCACGGTCACCGTGCCGTCGCCCCCGCGAGTCACCTCGGTCACGTCCACCCAGCACGGGCTGTCGAGTTCGACGTAGCGGTCGAAGGTCGTGGACGTGCTCGCCGGTATCAGCGCACGCGGTGCCAGGTGGGCGCAGGCGGCCTGGCGGGCACCCTCCAGCAGGACCATGCCGGGCAGATGGTCACCGTCGTGGTCGAACAGGATCGGGTGGGCCAGGTCGGGGGTGAGCAGCCACCGGCCGGGGGCGTCCGTGGGGGTGAGCACCACGTCGGCGGGGGAGGTGCGGCCCACCGCGGACGGCGGCATCGGGTCGGCGGCGACCGCCGGGTCCGCCGAAGTCGCCTGTGTCGCGGGCCGGCTGGCTCGCAGACGCGCGTAGACGGACGGTGTGACGACGGAGTACAGCCCTTCTCCGTGGGCCACGGGCCGGCCGTCCCGGTGCAGCGCGAAGCCTATGCCCATCCGGCGCGCGGACGCCCTGCCGCGCGGGGCGGTGTCCGGGCATGTCACCTCGAGCTCGAAGTCGGTCGGCCGGGAGCCGATGCGCAGTTGCTCCAGATCGGTGTGACAGCTGAGCGACCACAGGACGAAGTGATGCCCGAGCGGTACCCCGTGTTCGGCGTGCGTCACGAACATGCCGGCCTGTCGAAACGTCTCGGCGGCCTGCAGCGGGTCGTGGCTCGAGCCGTCGGCGCTGTTGAAGAAGGTGTGGGCGCGCGGCCACTGTCCGGTGAGGGAGAACCGCAGCCCGTCGTCCTGCGCGGTACAGCCGGAGAGGAACACCTCGGCCAGGGACGCCCGGTGGACGTACTCCTTCGGCACCGTGGTGGTCAGCCGGGGCAGTACGGGCAGACCCACTCCGATCTCACTGGTGGACAGGCTCATCGACAACCCCCCGTCGGAAAGCTCTTCGTTGGCTTGAAGCTCTGTTCGACGCCTATAAGATACGGACCTACCGGTTTTCTCGGGTCGGCCACAAGGTAAAGGATTCGCCAAGCGTGGTTGGACTCGATCCATGCATGACTCCGCTCGGTGGTGGTTTGGCCAAGTATTTTCGCCCTCAAGCAAGTCGAAGGCACGGCTAAAAACGGACTAACTGGCAGATGTCGGCGGCCGGTTATCGGTGGATGACAGGTGCGGCCCGCCTACGTCAAAACCTGTGCAGCGGTCTCTTTCGGCCATCTCCGCGAGGGAGTTCACCGCCCGCCGGCCCACCCGGGCCGCACCGGGCCCCGACCGCCCCTGCATGATGTTCGAACGGCCTGCGAGAGGGAGACCCGATGGAACCACTGCGCACCCTGCGCCTCGCCGCCGTCAACATCGACGGCGTCCTGCTCAACGACAGCTTCAGTCCCGTCCTGCACCGCCTGGTCCTCAAGTACGGCGGTGCGTACACCCGGGAACTGGAACAGCGGCTCTTCTCGCAGTCCCGCCTCGCCGCCGCCCGGGTGCTGCTGGAGGAGACCGGCGCCGAGGTGAGCGAACAGGACGCCATCGCCGACTACTTCGCCGAACGCGAGCAGTATCTGCGCGCCCATCCCGTCCACCCCCTCGACGGTGCCGAGGAACTCCTGCACCGGCTGCGCGCCGCGGGCCTGGACGTCATCTGCTACGGCGGTCTCGACGAGGACCACTTCCGCCGCCATCTCGGCGCCTGGGAGCAGCTGTTCACCGCTCCGCACTACATCTGCACCAACGACTTCCGCCCCGGCATCCGCGAGATAGCCGAGGACCGCTTCGGCCTCGAGCGCCACCAGGTCCTCTTCATCGACGACGTGGCCCGCTTCGCCGGTCACGCCAAGGAGCTGGACGTGCCGTTCGTCGGCCACCCCAGCACCTTCGAGCACGGCTTCCAGCGTGAGCTGATGCGCGAACTCGGTGTCCGGCACCTGGTCGGCAGCCTCGCCGAGATCGACGAACAGCGCCTGCGCACCCTCGACCGGGAGGCCGGGCTCGACGTCTTCTGGCACGATGCCGACTCCCTCTCCACCGCCCCTGAGGTGACCAGGTGACCGCAACGGAAGGCGCCGCACTGGCGGGCCGGGTCGCCCTCATCACCGGCGCCAGCAGCGGTATCGGCGCGGCCGCCGCCCGGTTGTTCGCCCGGCAGGGCGCCACCGTCGTCCTGACCGCCCGCCGCGAGGACAGGCTCCGCGACCTCGCCGACGAACTGCGCGCCGAGGGAGCCGAGGCGAGCCACCGCACCCTGGACGTGCGGGACGGAGAAGAGGTGCGCCGGACCGTAGAGTTCGCCGTCAGCCGCTACGGCCGTCTCGACGCCGCCTTCAACAACGCCGGTGTCGCGCTGCCGAAGACCCCGATGCACCTCATCGAGGACGCCGACTACGAGCGGGTCACCGAGACCAACGTGCGGGGCGTGTGGAACTGCCTGCGGCACGAGATCACGGCGATGCTGGAGACCGGCGGCGGCTCGATCGTCAACACCAGCAGTGTGGGCGGCCTGGTCGCCTCCTCGACGGCCGCGCCCTACATCGCCTCCAAGCACGCGGTGATCGGACTGACCAAGGCCGCCGCCGTCGAGTACGCCCCGCACCACATCCGTGTGAACGCCATCGCCCCGGGCCTGACCCGCTCCGAGATGATCGACGACTGGTTCGCCAAGTCGCCCGAGAACGAGGCGCGTGCCTACCGTTCCGCCCCGCAGGCGCGCGCCGCCGACCCCGAGGAGGTCGCGGAGGCCGCCGCCTGGCTGTGCAGTGACAGGGCGAGCTTCGTCACGGGTGCCACACTTACCGTGGACGGCGGGCGCACCGCCTGGTGAACTGCCCTGAAGGTCCCGTGCCGACGCACCGGCGCCGACGCGGGACCGGCCGGGAATCGGCCCTGTGCGGCCGAAATGCCGACCCCCGGTTGGGGTAAGGTACGTCACGTCCGGTTTTGTTTTGACCGAGGAGGGGGTCCCCATGGCGCGTCAGGAGCGTGCGATTCGGACCCGCCGTGCTGTTGTCGAGGCCGCCGCCGCGGTCTTCGCCGAGCGCGGATACACGGCGGCGACGATCGCCGAGATCCTCGAGCGGGCCGGAGTGACCAAGGGAGCCCTGTACTTCCACTTCGACTCCAAGGAAGCCCTCGCGCGAGGCGTGATCAACGCCCAGATCAGCGACGACTACTGGGTGCCGCGCGAGCTGAAGCTCCAGGAGTGGGTGGACATCGGCATGACGCTGGCCCACCGCATCCCCAAGGAGGTCATCCTGCTCGCCGGTATACGGCTGTCGGCGGACCTGCAGGGGCGTTCGCTGTTCGGCAGTGCCTGGCCCGCCTGGACCGAGGTGGTGACCGAGAAGCTCGTGGAGGCCAAGGAACGCGGCGAGGTGCTGCCGCACGTCACGCCGCAGGAGACCGCGGAGTGCTTCCTCGGGGCCTGGATCGGGACCCAGTTCATGTCCGAGGTGGTCTCCGACTGGACCGATCTCAACGACCGTATCTCCGTCCTCTACAACCACGTACTGCCGGCGATAGCCACACCCGCGGCCCTGATCCGACTGGACACCGCGCCCGACCGCGGCGCCCGGGTCGTCGAGGAAGTCGAGCGCCGGCGGCAGGAATCGCTGGTGGCGACCGAGGCCTGACCCGCCTCCGGTCAAACCACCTGCCTGGTTCGTTATCCGGGGGGTCACCCTCTCCCGACGATGCGGGAGGGCCATCAGGGTCCTCTGCCCGCACTCCGAACTCTGGCAAACCTACCGATCATGCTGTTTGCTAGGGTTCTCGAATCGGAATGTTGCAGGCCCAGGGGGAATCGGACCGTCCAATTCCGGATTCGCCCGGATCAACAGGGGGATCGCGATGGTCAAGCAGCTCCGGGCGGCCCGAACCCGCCAGGCCCTCGTTCACGCCGCGGCCGAGATCTTCGCGGACGACGGCTACGCGCTGTCCTCGCTGCCCGCGATCAGCCGGCGGGCCGGAGTGAGCGCCGGGGCGCTGCACTTCCACTTTCCCAGCAAGGACGCCCTCGCCGTAGAGGTGGAGGACGCGGCCCGGCGAACCATCGAGCACATGGTCGCGGACCGGCGTCCGTCGGCCGCCTCCGCACTGCACCTGCTGATCACGGTGACCCGGGAACTGCTGGTCGCGGTCGCCACCGACGTCGTGGTCCGCGCGGGCTTCAAGCTGAGCGTCGACCCCTCCCGCAAGAACGGCCCGGGTTTCGGGTGCTGGTGGCGCACGTGGGTGTGCGAACAGCTGGTGCGGGCCCAGCATCAGGGCGAGCTCGCCGAGGGGGTGTCGCCGGACCGGGTCGCCGCGGTGATAGTCGCCGCGACGGTCGGGTTCGAGGTGCTCGGCGCGGCCGACCGCGACCGGATCTCGCCCCAGCACGTCGAGCAGTTCTGGTCACTGGTGCTTCCCCAACTCGCCGCACGCAGCGGTGAGTTCGTCGGCGCCGCGCTCGCCGACTCCTGACCGCGGGTCAAGAGCCGACAAAGGCGGGGGAGTTCGGTTTGACAAACCGCCCATGCCGTTTTTGACTCGGGTGCCCGGGACTCGCCTCGGAGCACCCCAGTGGCGGACGGGCAGGGAGACGGCGTGGACATCGGCATACTCGGCACGCTCGACGTGCGCGAGATGGGCGTCTCCATCACCCCGACCGCGCCCAAGCCGCGTCAGGTGCTCGCCCTGCTCGCCCTGCACGCCGACCGGGCGGTGACCGTCGCGACGCTCACCGAGGAACTCTGGGGGCGACGGCCACCGCGCAGCGCACGCCCCACCCTGCAGACGTACATCATGCACCTGCGTGAACTCGTCGCGGGTGCGTCGGCGACGGGCGTCGACGCGGGCGGCCGCACCCCGAAACAGGTGTTGCGCACCGTACCCGGGGGCTACCTGCTCGACAGCGGTGAAGGCACCAGTGACGTCCGGGAGTTCGAGCGGCTCAGTCGGACCGGGTACCGGGCGATGGACGGGGGGGACCATCGCGAGGCGGCCCGGCTGCTGCGTGCCGCGCTCGACCTGTGGACCGGTCCGGCCCTGGCCGACGTCCCTGCCGGAGACTGCCTGCGCGCCGAGACCAGGGGGCTGGAGGAGAGCCGGCTGTGCGCGCTGGACCGGCGTATCGAGGCCGATCTGCGGCTCGGCCGGCATCGCGAGCTGATCGCCGAACTCACCGTGCTGGTCAGCCGGCACCCCACCCACGAGAGCCTGTGCGGTCAGCTCATGCTCGCCCTGCACCGCTCGGGCCGCCGCGGTGAGGCCCTCGCCGCCTACCAGCGCCTGCGCACCACCCTCGTACACGACTTCGGCCTGGAACCCTCGGCCGTGCTGGGCAAGATACGCCAGTCCGTCCTGGCGGCCACCGAGGACGACACGCAGGCCGCCGACCCCACGGGCCCGCTCACCCAGGTCGGCTGACACCCCCTCCGACGCGAAGCGGCCGGCGGCCGAGCAGCAGGGTGCAGGCGCCGGCGGTCAGCAGCCCGCCTGCCAGGAAGACGGACCGTACCCCGGCCGGTGGCAGGAGCAGGCCCCCGAGCGCGGCGCCCGCAGCGATACCGGCGTTGTAGAGGCCGGAGTTGGCCGCGAGGGCGATGTCCGTGCGGCCGGGGGCGCAGTGCAGCATCGCGTTCTGGGCGGCCATGAACACCGGCCCGAGCGCACCGCCCGTCAGGACCAGGAACACCACTGCCGCCACCGGACGGCCGCCCGCCGAGCAGAGGCCGAGCATGCCCACCGCCTGGACGGCCACGGCGGCGGTCAGCGCGGACTGCGGGAAGCGGTCGAGGAGCGCCCCGGTCACGGCCACACCGGCCAGACACGCCAATCCGAAGACGACCAGCAGGGAACTGGTCGAGCCCGGCGAGAACCCGCTCACCTCACCCAGGAACGTCACGATGTACGTGTAGCCCGCGAACGCCCCGGTGGCGGACAGCGTCCCGGCCGCCAGCACCGTCACGAACCGGCGGGTGTCGGGGCGGGTGCCGTAGGCCGCGGGCGCGTCCTGCGGGCGTGACGTCGGCAGCAGTACCGCGATCGTCACCAGTGAGACGAGCCCCGGCACCGTCAGCGCCGCCACCGGCGTCCGCCAGTCGCCGTGCCGGCCCAGCCAGGTCCCGGCGGGCACTCCGAGGACGAGGGCGAGCGAACCGGCGACGGACAGTGCCCCGACGACCCGCCCCCGGACCCGGGGCGCGAACAGACCCACCGCGACCGGACCCAGTACCGCCCAGAACAGCGCCTGGGCGAGCGCGGTCAGCAGCCGTGCCACGAGGAGTTGCCAGTACGCGGTGGCCAGTGCCGCCGCCGCGCTGGACACGACGAGCGCGGCCAGCAGCCCGGTGAGCGCGTGACGCCGGGGCACGGCCCGCGTGACATGGGCGAGCGGCAGCGACGCCACGGCCACCGTCAGGCCGTAACCGGTGACCAGCAGACCGGCCGCCGACAGCGACACCCCAAGACCCGCCGAGATCACCTCCAGGAGGCCGATCGGCAGGTTCTCGGCGGTGTTGAAGGTGAAGGCGGCCAGCATCAGGGCGCCCAGCAGCGCCGGCCCGTGCCACCGGGCCGGTCGCCGTGCGCGCACGCGGACGTCGGCCGCCCCCGCCCGTCGTACCTGGTCCACGGCACCGTCCATGGAACCAGCTCACCGGGCCGGCCGGACCCGGCGCAACCGAATTCCGCTGCTCAGGAGGTTCCGATGTGCCGGGCGATCCGTACGGCCGCGAACTCCGTGCCTGCCACGAACCGCATCATCGGCCCGAACATCGGCGCCGCGAGGGAGCCCGTGAAGTACAGCCCCGGCACCGACGACTCGAACGTCCCCCGCAGCGCGGGCGCCCTCGAACCCGGTACGCACGCCACGGCGCGACGCACGGTGGGGGACAGGAAGGGCAGGGCGTCCAGGTCCAGCCGGTAGCCGGTGGCCGCCAGCACATGGTCGACGGTGAGGGACTCGAGCTCGCCCCCGGGACCGGTGACGTCCAGGCGCACCGCCGCCCCGGAGAGCGCCGCACCGGTGACCCGGCGCGAGGTGTGCACCGGTACGACGCCCACCACCCGCTCCCGCAGCCACCAGCCGCCCGAGGGGCCGAGCGCCCGCCGGAACAGCAGCAGCCGGGCCGCCGCCGGGAACCACCGCACACCGCCCGGTGCGGCGCAGACCCCGGCCAGGATCCAGCCCGTGCCCAGCGGGGAGGCCGGCTTGGCCAGCCGCTGCGTCCAGGGCCGGGCCAGGTCCGGGGGCATGCCCCACAGCACCTTCCGCTCACGCACCAGAACCTGGGCCTCGGCGCCGGCCTCGTGCAGCAGCGCGGCACTCTCCAGCGCGGACTGGCCACCGCCGACGACCGCCACCCGCCGGCCCGCGTATGCGGACAGGTCGGTGTGGTGGCTGGTGTGCGACACCGGCGCCCGGGGGCCGGGCCCCTCGGGTGCCAGGTGCCGCAACTCGTCCGGGACATGGGCGAGTCCGTTCAGACCGGTCGCCACCACGACGGCCGACGCCGCCGTCTCCTGCCCGTCGTCCGCGCGGACGACGAAGCCGGCTCCGGACGCGGCCCGCTCGACCGCGGTCACCCGGGCCGGCTCCACCCCGCCGACGTACCGCTTCTGGAACCACTGCCCGTACCGTACGAACACGTCGCACGGGATCGGGGTCAGCTCGGTCAGTTCCGGCTCGCCGTGCTCGCGCCGGAAGTCCGCCAGCCGGCCGCCCGGCTCCGGCGCCGACAGATCGGTCGCGGCCGGTGTCGATTTCAGGAACATGCCGGTGGCCATGGCATGCCGCCAACTGCCCATCACATCGCCGAAGACGCGGACCGGTGCTCCCGCCGCCCGTAAGTGGGCGGCCACCGACAGTCCGTACGGCCCGGCCCCGATCACGACGACCGGTGGCCGTCCGCGCCCGGCGAACGCCTGCTCCTGGGCAGGGTGCCGCCCCGGAAGCGACTGCGTCATGGATCCCTCCGCTGGTCTGTTCGCCGCCCTCCCCTGGGCGACGCGACACTGCGGGATGGCACGCCCGGCGTGACTCGGCCGTGCTCGTCCCCCCTCCGCGGGTGAGTCTGTCCCACGCGGCCGACCCGGGAAACGATATCTACGCACGTTGGCCAAAACTTGGTCGAATCATACGACAAGCGCACCCGGTCAAGTCATTGACGTGCGGAGGAGGGCTGCCGACGATCACGGACCCGACAGGTTCGATCGGCGGCCGCGGCCGCCCGGCTCCGCCCGCCGGCCGAGGGTCGCGGCAGCGGCCCCCGGACCGCTGCCGTGCTCCGTGCGCGGCAGCCGTCCCGACGTGCGGACGGGCCGACCGCTTCCGGACCGCCCGGATACCATCGCCGTGTGAACACCTACTGGCACGTCGTTCTGCCGCCGCTCCGCGCCTGACGGGCGCACCAGCCGACGGCTTGAATCCACGCTCCCGGCCCTGCCTTCGAGGCCGCCCGGGGCCTGTGTCGTGCGCCCGTTCCGAAACCAGTCCGCAGACGGTATTCGACGACGGAAGTTCACGACTGTGCCGAACGACACCTCATCCCCCTTCTCCCGGCCCCGCACCGGCTCCACCCGCGCGCGTCCGCGCCCCCGTCGGGCCGGAGCGCTCGCCGGGCCGGTCCCGATCCTCACGGCCGCCGTGCTGTGGGGCACCACCGGGACCGCGAGTTCCCTCGCCCCGGCCGGAGCGCCGGCCGCCGCCGTGGGCGCCGCCGGCCTGGTCCTCGGCGGCCTCCTGCTGCTCCTGACCGCACCCGGCGCCCGCACCCTGCCCCGGGCCTGCACCGGCGGCGAACGCCGGCTGCTGGTCCTCGGCGCCCTCGCGGTGGCCGGATACCCGCTCACCTTCTATCCCGCCGTGGCCCGCACCGGCGTCGCCGTGGCCACCGTGGTCGCACTCGGCGGCGCTCCCGTCTTCGCGGGCCTCCTCGGTCTGCTCACGCGCCAGTCCCGGCCCACCGTCCGCTGGGCGTCGGCGACCGGCGCGGCAGTCCTCGGCTGCACCGTGCTCGTCCTCGGGCCCGCGCTCGCCGGTGACGGCGCCCCCGTGGACACCCTCGGCGTTCTGCTGGCCGGGCTCGCCGGGCTGTCGTACGCCGGTTACGCCCTCGTCGGCGGACGGCTCATCGCCCGCGGCCACGCCTCCGGCCCGGTGATGGGCGTGATGTTCGGGGGAGCGGCACTGTTCGTGCTGCCCGTGCTGTTGTGGAGCGCCGGGCCGTGGCTGCTGACGGCGCGCGGCACGCTGGTCGTCCTGTACCTCGGCGCGGTCACCACCTTCCTCTGCTACCGGCTCTTCGGATACGGCCTGCGGCACACCACCGCCCAGATCGCGACGACCCTGACCCTGGTCGAGCCCGCGGTGGCCGCCGTCCTGGGAGTCGCGGTCCTGGGCGAGCGCCTGCCTGCCGTCTCCTGGTGCGGACTGGCGGTGCTGGCGCTGGGAATCGTCTTCCTCACCCTGCCCGCCGGCTCCCGTGGCCGAGGACGCTGAGCCGATCCATGGTCAAGTAACCGACCGGATGGCTCCGTTCGCGCTGTTCTCCGGGCCGTTGTCCGCTACGGCTCGCAGCCCGGTCCGAACCGTCCGGTCGGTGTCGCTCCGCCCCGAGGGTCGTCGAAAAGGCGGCGCGGAGCAGCCACTTCGGTGTTTCCCGGGGGCGGTGCGGCCCCCTGTGGCCGTCCGCCGAAAGCGGGCCGGCGGACGGTTTGTTGACAGACCGCTTGCGCTGTTTTCTACTGGCGGAGTGTCAGGTGAGAGGATCAGGGAGACGCGTGTGGACATCGGGCTGCTGGGTGCACTGAACGTGCGGGAGAACGGGGTCTCCATCGCCCCGACCGCGCCGAAGCCCCGCCAGGTGCTGGCCCTGCTGGCGCTCCGAGCCGACCAGGTGGTGCCCGTCCCCACTCTCGTCGAGGAGCTCTGGGCGGGTGCCCCGCCGCGCAGCGCCCGCACCACCCTGCAGACCTATGTGCTCCAGCTCAGGGAACACATCGCGACCGCCCTGCGTCAGGGCGCCGGTCCCGAAGACGCGGACGCGCCGTGTGCGAAGGACGTCCTCACCACCCTGCCGGGCGGTTACCTGCTGGCCTCCGGGGGCGGCGGCAGTGACGTCCACGAGTTCGAGCGGCTCCGCGAACTGGGCTGCCGGGCCATGGACGACGAGAACTTCGCGAGCGCCTCCCGCACCCTGCGCCAGGCGCTGGACCTGTGGACCGGCCCGCCCTTCGCGGACGTCCACACCGGAGCCCACCTGGCCATGGAGGCGCGGCGGCTCGAGGAGAGCCGGTTGTGCGCCCTGGACCAGCGGATCGAGGCCGACCTGCGGCTCGGCCGGCACCGCGAACTGCTCGCCGAACTCACCGTCCTGACCAGCCGCTACCGCACCCACGAGAACCTGCACGCCCAGTTCATGCTCGCCCTCTACCGCTCTGGCCGGCGCGGCGAGGCACTCCAGGTCTACCAGCAACTGCGCACCCTCCTCGTCAGAGACCTCGGCCTGGAACCCTCGGCGCGACTGCGCCGCCTCCAGCAGTCCATCCTCATGGCCACCGCCGAGAGCCCCGGCTCCCCGGCGCACCACGACGACCTGGCCGTGCCGGCTTCGGGTGGCGGCCTGGCGCGCGTGCCCTGAGCGGGTCGCGGCCGCGCCGACCCCGCCTCCCGAACCCGTTAGCGACACCGCGCCCCTCACCACCGAGTACGGCTGCGCCCCGGCCGGCCGGCGGAGCGCCTGCGCCGACATGAGCGTCCGGGACCTGGCCAAGGTGGTGACGGGAGCGGCGGGCCGGTGACGGGCGGGGTCAGGACGGCAGCGGCGCGCACAGCACGGCGGCGGGACCCTGCGTGCTGCCCATGCGGGTGGTGAACGCGACGCCCGCGATGTACTCGCCGGCGGCACACTGGCCCTTGTAGGCGCCGTACGCGAAGTCGTCGCCCGCGGCATCGGTGGGGCGGTTGTCGGACCGGTCGAACCACACCGTCCGGCCGCTCGCGCTCAGCGCGGCGCGCGCGGGCACGCACAGCACCGCCGACGCCCGCTCCCCGCGGCGGCTGTAGCCGATCGCGAACTGACCCGCCGGGCACTGGAGTTTGGTGTATCCCGAGGCCCAGTCGCCGCCCGCCGGGACGTACCGCTCGTCCGTGACGACCGTCTGGGCGTTGCCCGTGGCCCGCAGATCGCCGGTCGTCGCGTCCGTGCACAGGCCGCGTCCGCCGGAGTGGGCGAGGCCGACCAGCCGCAGCCCGTCGGGGCAGGCCGCCTTGTAGGCGCCCGAGTCCCAGTCGCCGGCCGCCCGTGTCCGCAGGGACTGGACCGCGTCGCCGTGGTCCGTGGCCAGCATCCGCCAGGTGGTACCCGGCGCGATGTATCCCGTGCGGCCGGGGGAGTTGAGGAGGTGATTCCAGGCCGTGGCCCGCCAGTCGCCTCCGTCGAGGATGCCGGACCGGTGCCCGGCGGTGTCGTAGCGCAGCAGCGCCCAGTCGTCGTGGCCCTCCCAGCCGACCAGCGGCCAGTAGGCGAAGTCGGCGTCGTGGTCGGCGAAGTAGTCGGTGATGTTGCCGAACCAGGTGCGGGCGGCCGTACCCGTCTCGCCCGCGCCGATGCCGAACTCGCTGATCCACACGGGCGCGGTGTAGTGCTTGCCCTCGGTGGTGACGAAGAAGGCCTGGTCGGAGAGGACCTGGTACAGCTCGTCGCGGGTCAGGTCCTGGTAGCGGGGATCGCTGGTCTCGCCGATGCCGGTGGCGCCGCTGTGGTGGGGGCCGGTGTAGCCGTAGAAGTGGGCGGAGTAGACCAGCTTGTGGGCGTCCACCAGAGTGTGGGAGAGGGTGCGGACGGGGGTGAGGGTGGGGCGGTCGTGCGGGAAGCCGTCCACCGGCAGCCCGGTCCAGTTGATGCCCTCGATGACGATGAGCAGGTTCGGGTCGGCCTCGGTGAGGATGCGGTCGGCGGCGAGCTGGGCGGCCGCGTACCAGTCGTGGTCGTCGCCCAGCCCCCAGTTGGGGTCGTTGAGGACGTCACGGCGCACCTCGTTGTAGAGGTCGGCGCCCACGACACGGGGGTTGGCCGCGTAGCGCCGGGCCATGAAAACCCAGTCGTCGGCCCACTGCTGGGTGGACTGGCTGCTGTTCCACCGCTCGTTGCCGTCGATGCCGCAGCACCAACGGGAGGTGTTGGTGTGGTTGTTGAGGATGACGGCGAACCCCGCGCCGGTCAGGGCGGCCACCACGGCGTCGTAGACCTCCAGGGGGGTCTCTCCGCGCAGCTGCGGATTCGCCGTGACCGCGGCGCCCGGTACCGGCGTCGTCGTATGGATCATCTCGTTCGAGAACGGCAGCCGGATGCTGTTGATGCCGAGCGCCTGGAAGTCCGACAGGAGCTGGGGGAGGGAGGCGCGGTCCAGGCCCAGGGGGATGCCGTAGGAGTCCTGGCCGGCGTGGTGGGCGGCGGGGTCGGAGCTGTTTCCGCTTCCGGTCCAGGACCCCTGGGCGCCGTCCCAGTTGGCGGCCTTCAGGCGGAAGCGGTTCCCGGCGGCGTCGACGATGTAGCGGCCCCGGGTGGACAGGGGTGGCTGCCAGGTGCCGACGGCGGATGCGACCGGTGCCGTGGCGGCCGACCGCGGTGCGGAGGAGGCCGCGGCGGGCCGCGGTGCGGCGGTCGCCGGGGTGGTGCCGGACAGGGCGAGAACCATGAGCGTTGCTGTCAGGTACGTGACAAGCTTGACGAACTTCGTGATCGACATCAGCCGTCCTCGGAGTGGATGCCGCGTGGGGGCGCCGCAATTTATCAGGGCGCGCGTCAACGGAGAAGCGGCTCCTCGGCCCCACAGGCCTCGGCCGTCCAGCCTTCCAGATCACGTTCGGGACGCAGCAGCCGGCGGACGGCGGCGGCCGAGGCCCGGTGCCAGTCGTGGCTGCGGCGGAGCATCGCGTGATCCCCGCCCCTGAGCAGCACCATTCCGGCCTGCGCACCCGCCTCGCGGGCCTGACGTACATACGCGGCCGACTCGGCGGGCTCGGTGACCCGGTCACGGTCGCCGTGCAGGACGACGATCCGCGTTCCGGCGAGGTCGTCCACGGGGTCGCCGGGCGGGCACCAGGGCGCCAGCGCGAGCACACCGCGCACCGCGGGGTCGGCCGCCGCCCGCAGCGCGGCCCGGCCGCCCATCGAGTGGCCGACCAGCACCACGGACACGTCCCCGGCCCGGCCCCGCAGTTCGTCGAGGGCGCGCAGGGTGTCCTGGAGCGGATCGGCGGCGTCGTTCCAGCCGCGGTACCGGTAGCGCACCTGGCCGACCAGCACGTCGCGGGGCGAGGAGACCGACGCGGCGGCGCTCAGGAAGGGGCGCATGCGCAGGGCCGCCGGCTGCCAGGGTCGCGCCGGCCGCAGCCCCCTCTCCTGGCCGCCGTGCAGGACGAGCACCGCCGCGCGCGTCCGGTCCCGCGGTGCGCGACGCACCACCAGTGCGCTCCCACTCGCCTCGACGACCCGTCCGTCGGTCACCGCGTCCACCCCTGCTTCTCCGGCCCTGCGTGCTGCCGCCATCAAACACCGCCGGGGGAAGCCACAGCCACCGAGAAGGGCTGAGCGGACCGTGCCATCCCCGTGAACATCAGTACCGTGAACCTCGGTTAGGCTCCAGGGCGCACAGGGGACGCACAGT
The DNA here is from genome assembly GCF_053597895.1 of Streptomyces sp. NPDC001220. NCBI lineage: Bacteria > Bacillati > Actinomycetota > Actinomycetes > Kitasatosporales > Streptomycetaceae > Streptomyces > Streptomyces sp. NPDC001220. Next base: position 290,342 of record NZ_JBSFJE010000008.1, on the reverse strand, counting down.
GGGGGTGGGGGACATGACCGAAGGTTTCAGCGAGCCCGAAAAGGAAGGCAGACCGGCGGTCCAGGCGATCGCGGCGGTGGCCGTGTTCCTGGGCGTGGTGGGCGTCCTGTGGGCGCAGAAGGCGTTCGTCCACCCGCAGGACGCGAGCAGCGCACCGGCGGCCTGCTCGAAGTCGACCGACCGGCTGCCGGCCCGCTATGTCTCGGGCGCACGGCTGTGCAAGGCGCTGAACCGCCCGGACCTTCCGGCCCTGTTGGGAACACCGCAGGAACAGGCCGAGACCGCCGGCGGCAGCGGTGACTGGATCACGCTTGCCGGGGGCACGAAGATCCCCTCGCCCGACGCCACGGTGACCCTGAAGACGTACTCCGTGAAGCTGTCGGCGTCCTACGACGATCTGTCCGTCGCCGAGGTCGGCGACCTGATGGGCGGCGCACGCAGGACGACCGTTTCGGGGCACCCGGCCGTCCTCTATTCCAGCCCGACCATCTCCATCGGCTTCAACCTCGGCGGCGGGAAGGCGACCACGGGGCCCGGCGGCACGGCGCGCTGTCTCCTGGTCTCGAAGCACGCGAAGGACGATGGCAAGGGCACGTTCGAGGTCGCGATCTGGCGGCAGGACGACGTGCTGCCCGACGACACGGCTCTCGAACGGGTCGCGGAGCAGGTGTTGCAGACCGTCCCGGGCTGGAACGGGAACTGACCGACCGTCCCGCGGCCGAACGGGCTCGCCGCCGCGGCGCCCTGGAACACGGGCACTGCGGCGGCGAACCGCGGTCGGTCCGGTTCAGTCCCTCACGGCGCGACGGTCGTCGTCGACGCGGCGGCGTCCGTGGCGGGCAGCGACGGCAGCGCGGGCACGGCGCCGAGCAGCCCGGCGACCGCGGCCAGGATGGGTCCGAGCAGCCCGGTGACGGCGCTCACCACTCCGCCGAGGTCGAGCGAGGTCAGCGAGGCGAGCAGGCTCTTGACGGCGGCCTGGACGGCGTTCAGCAGGTCCGAGACGGGGTCGGCCGCCCGGGCCGCACGGTCCGTGCCGTCGGCGTCCAGCTTCCGCAGCCGCTCCTGGAGAGCGGCGCTCCATTCCCGTACTTCCTTCGCGTAGGCGGCGGCCCGGGCCGGGTCGACACCGGTGCCGTCCGCCGTGGCGAGGTTCGGAAGCGTGTCCAGGAGCGGGGTCAGGGCGCGGTCGTACCGCGTCGTGTCCATCGCTTCGATGCGGTCCAGCAGCGTGGCGACATCGGTACCGGGCCATGGAACCGTGTGTGCGGCACCGGAACCCGATGCTTCACGGCCGGCGTCGGCGGCGGCAGCGGTGGCGGCGGCCGGCCCGAAGACCAGGGCGGCACAGACCAGCGGGGAGATGAGGAGGCCGCGGGAGGCTAGGGCGCGCATGGAGGTTCCTTTCGACACTGCTGTCCTTGTGCCCACCCTGGAAAGCCGCACGGGGCGCCGCAACCGGTGCCCCGGCCCGCAAGCTGCCCGCCTTCCCGACGAGTCCTCTCTGACCAGGTGCTTTGCCCTGCTCCAAGGCTCCTTCCGGGTGTCGGCGGGAGGTTCCTCCGTCAGGGTGTGTACGGCGCCGCCGCCGAGAGCCGTACATGCGAAGAGCCCCGCCCCCGACGGATCGGGGGCGGGGCTCTTCGGACGGAGCGCCGGGCAGGCCTTGCACCTGCATCTCCCCACAGGAAGTGGGGCGTCTTTCCTTGGACCACCAACGCATCGCGCGTCACCCGGATTTGGAGTCCCGCGCGCGAGATCGACCCTAGCGTGGCCGCAGGGCGGACACCAAATCGCGGGCAGGAAGGCTACGCCTCCGGGACCCGTGCCAGGTCGTGCAGCCAGGCCTTCGCCGAACTGTCCGACGGGGCGCGCCAGTCGCCACGCGGAGACAGGGAGCCGCCCGCCGAGACCTTCGGGCCGTTCGGCATGGCCGAGCGCTTGAACTGGGCGAAGGCGAAGAAGCGCCGGCAGAAGTAGTCGAGCCAGTGCCGGATCTCGGCCAGGTCGTACGCCTTTCGGTCGGACTCGGGGAAGCCGGGCGGCCAGGCGCCCGCCTCCCGGTCGTGCCAGGCGTGCCAGGCCAGGAAGGCGATCTTCGACGGCCGGAACCCGTGCCGCAGCACCTGGTACAGGGTGAAGTCGTGCAGCGCGTACGGGCCGATCTTGGACTCGGTGGACTGCAGTTCCTCGCCCGGCACCAGTTCGGGACTGATCTCCGTGTCGAGGATCGCGGCAAGGGTCTCACCGGTGCGCGGGTCGAACTGCTCGCTGCTGATCACCCAGCGGATCAGATGCTGGATCAGCGTCTTCGGCACACCGGAGTTGACGTTGTAGTGGCTCATCTGGTCGCCGACGCCGTAGGTGCACCAGCCGAGCGCCAGCTCGGATAGGTCACCGGTGCCCAGCACGATGCCGCCGCGCTGGTTGGCGAGCCGGAAGAGGTAGTCGGTGCGCAACCCGGCCTGGACGTTCTCGAAGGTGATGTCGTACACCGGCTCGTCGGCCGCGAACGGGTGGCCCATCTCCTTGAGCATGAGGCGCGCGGTGGGCGTGATGTCCAGCTCGGCCGCGGTCACGCCGAGCGAGTTCATCAGCTTGTGGGCATTGCCCTTGGTGTGGTCGCCGGTGGCGAAGCCCGGCAGGGTGAAGCCCAGGATGTCGCTGCGCGGGCGGCCCGCGCGGTCCATCGCCCGGGCGGCGACGATCAGCGCGTGGGTGGAGTCGAGGCCGCCGGACACCCCGATGACCACCTTCGGGCCGCCGATCGCCGCCAGCCGCTGCTGGAGCGCCGCGACCTGGATGTTGTACGCCTCGTAGCAGTCCAGGGCGAGCCGTTCCAGGTCCGCGGGGACGAAGGGGAAGCGTTCGACCCGGCGGCGCAGGCCCAGGTCGGCGGTCGGCGGGTCGAGCCGGAAGGGGACGGTACGGAAGCTGCCGGTGCGTGCCGCGTGCGTACGGCGGTTGTCGTCGAACGAGCCCACCCGGGCCCGCTCCTGACGCAGCAGGTCCAGGTCCACGTCGGCCACCGCGTACTGGTCGTCCAGCGGGAACCGGTCCGTCTCGGCGAGCAGGGCGCCGTTCTCGTAGATCATGGTCTGGCCGTCCCAGGACAGGTCCGTCGAGGACTCACCCAGCCCGGCCGCCGCGTAGACGTACGCGGCCAGACAGCGCTGCGACGCCGAGCGGCACAGCAGCTTGCGGTCCTCCGCGCGGCCGACCGTGATCGGGCTGCCCGAGAGGTTCACCAGCACGGTCGCGCCGGCCAGCGCGGCCTCCGCGCTCGGCGGCACCGGCACCCACATGTCCTCGCAGATCTCGGCGTGCAGCACCAGGCCGGGGACGTCCTCCGCGTCGAACAGCAGGTCCACCCCGAACGGCACGGACTCGCCGCCGATCCGGATGGTGCCGCCCCGCTCGTCGTCGCCCGAGGCGATCTGCCGGCGCTCGTAGAACTCCCGGTAGTTCGGCGGGTACGACTTCGGTGCGACACCGAGGATCCGGCCGCGGTGCACGAACACCGCGCAGTTGTAGATCCGGTTGCGGTGGCGCAGCGGGGCGCCGACGACGAGGACCGGCAGCAGTCCGGCCGAACCGGCCGCCACCGTCGCGAGGGCCTCCTCGACCTGGTCGAGCACCACGTCCTGGAGGAGCAGGTCCTCGATCGAGTAACCGGTCAGGCCGAGCTCGGGGAAGACGGCCACGGCGACGCCGTCCTCGGCGCAGCGGCGGGCCTGGCGCAGGACCGCCTCGGCGTTGGCGAGGGGGTCGGCGATGACGGTGTGGCCGGTGCACGCGGCGACCCGCGCGAAACCGTGCTCATAGATCGACCAGAAGTTCAACGGGGGCTTCCTCGGGAGAGACGGACACGGTGCGGATGCCGGACGGACGGCGTCGCCGTACCCGGGCACCCTCTCCATCGGCGGTCCGGCGAACCTCCTGCTCCAAGAAGCATAGATCGGCGGTGATCCGTGCTGACCAGGGGATTCCCGGCGAGCCGCGGGGCCGTCGACCGGATGGGAGGGGTCACAGCGGTCACAGGGGCATGGTGTCCCGAAGACCGGCGGCCATCCGGCGGGCCGGGACCTCGGTCTCGGCGGCGACCCGGTGGAACGCGGTCTCCGCCCGGCGGGCCGGCCAGTCGGGCGGCAGGTGCCGGACGGGCGTACGACGGGCCCGGTGATCTCGTTTCCGGTACTGGTCACGGGGTGGGGCGGACCGGGCCGCGGTGGTACGGCAGGACGGTGCGGCACCGGCTGTCCGGCATGCCGAGACCTGCCACCGCGCCGGACGGTGACCTGTCTCGGGCCCGCGCCTTCCGCCGGAGGGCGGCTGTCGAGGAGCGGGCCCGGCGCGCGGTGACGGCGGCCGTCGAGGAGCGGGCCCGGCGCGCGGTGGCCGCCGCCGTCGAGGAGCGGGCCCGACACGCGGCGGCCGCCGCCGTCGAGTGGTTGGACGAGGACCGCACCGAGCCGCACGAGGTCGTCCTCACCCCGCGCCTCGCCGTTCGCGGGACCATCGCCGAATCCCGCTGACGTCGGGACGCCCCCGCGGCCCGCCCGTGTGGCCGAGCCCCACCCCGGCCCGTGCACAGGTGTCGCCGGGGTGGGGAGGCCGGAGGCCCACTGCGCTACGCGGCCGTGCCGCCCTTGTAGTCGCTGTTGAACGTGGTCTCGACGGTCGTGGCCACCGACTGGGCCACCCCCGTGCCGGTCAGGATGATGCCCAGCTCCCGGTTGCTGGACAGGGAGTTGCTGCTGATGTTCATGGAGCCGGCCTCCACCTCCTGGGTGGACAGGCCGTAGTCGGCGACCATGGCCTTGGCGTGGACGTAGAAGCCGTCGGGGTCGGAGTAGCCGACGACCGTGCCGCCGGCGTTCTCGATCTCGGAGACCTCGCTGGAGTAGTCGCCCGGGGTCTCCAGAACGATCCGCACCTTCACGCCCGCCTCGGCCCTGGCCACGATCGCGTTGACCACCGTGCTGTCGCTGAACTCCAGTTCCTCGACGTCGAGCGTCTTGGTGGCCGCGTTGATCACGGACAGCAGCCGGCTCCGGGAGTCGGTGGGGGACCAGAGCAGGTGGTCGCCGTCGGTGGGGGTGACCGAGGTGCCGGCGTAGTCGGCGGCGAACACCTTCTCGATGGCGGCGACATCGCGGGTGTCGTCGGTGAACACCCCGTAGTCCCGGCCGGTCGAGTAGTACTGCGAGGTCAGGTTGCCGGTCAGGACCAGCGACTTGGTGGCGTCCACCGTGATGGTCTTCTGGTGCGTGTAGACGAAACCGGACGGCGACCACACCACACCCACGCCCGCCTTGGTCAGGGCGCTGTACGCGGAACTGTTGGCGCTCTGGTGCGCCCGGTCCAGGACCACCCGCACGGTGACGCCCTTGTTCTTCAGGGCTATGAGGTCGTTGACGGCCGTGGTGTCCTCCAGCTCGTACATCGTCATGTCGAGCGAGCTGGTGGCCGAGTTGATGAAGTCGTAGATCGTGGGCTCGCTGCTGCTGAGCGAGAAGGCGAACGCGGTGTAGCTCGCGGCGTTCGCGGGGACCGCGGCGGCGATCACGGCCGCGCCGGCCGCCAGGGCGACACCCGCGCGACCGAGAATCTTCGACAGCATGCGTGACTCCTAGTCGAGTTGACGCTCACGTGGGGGGTGGGTGAGCGTGCGCATGACACCACGCGCGTAGACCGCCGAGGAAGGGGAGCCCGGTGAACTCGCCGTTATCTGTGAGCCGTGGGGGCGGACAATGCGGACTTCGCCCAGGTCGGGGTCGGTTCATGGGCGTCCCGCGAGAACGCAAAATCTTCGTAGCCGGGCCCGGCGGGCAGTCCGTCGGAGACAGGGTGAGCGGTGGCCGAGGGCCCGGGTCGGCAGGGCCTTGCAGGGGCCCGTGCGGTACGGCGGGATCGCCGGGCCCACCCGGCAGCGGGACCTGGGCGGTGGAGCCCCACGCCGACCCCCGGCTGCCGCCCGCCCCCGCCGACCCCCGGCCCTTTGCCGCCCGCGCCGACACCGGGCCCGCGCCGCCCCCCCGGCCCGCGCCGCCCCCCGGGTCCTGGTCAGCCTGTGCCGGCCCCCGGCCCACGCCAGCCCCCGGCCCTGGCCCGGCCGCCCGCGCCGACACCGGGCCCGCGCTGGCCGCCTGCCCGCGCCGCCCCCCGGCCCTGGCCCGCCTGCGCCGGACGCCGGCCCTGGTCAGCCTGCGCCGGACGCCGGCCCTGGCCCGCCTGCGCCGGCCGCCGGCCCTGGCCCGGCCGCCCGCGCCGGCACTCGACCCGCGCCGGCCGCCGGCCCCGGGCCGTCCGCCCGCGCCGGCCGCCGGCCCCGGCCCGCCCGCCCCGCCGCCCGCCCGCGGCCGGCCGGGCGGCGTGGCAGGTCAGCGGGCGGTCGGGCGGCCGGGCAGGTCAGCGGGCGGTCGGGCGGCCGGGCAGGTCAGTGGGCGGGTGGTGGGACCGGTCGGCGGGTGGTGGGACCGGTCGGCGGGCGGTGGGACCGGTCAGTAATGGAGAAGCGCTAGTGTTCCACCCCGGCTAGCGTGGCGGCCGTCGACGGAGGCCCCGCGCAGCGGATGGAGACGGGTTTGAGCATGGCCGGAAAGACAGAGACGCAGGCGTCCACGCCGCACGTGGCGGACAGCCACGACCTGATCCGTGTGCACGGCGCGCGAGAGAACAACCTCAAGGACGTCAGCATCGAGATCCCGAAGCGCCGGCTGACGGTCTTCACCGGAGTCTCCGGCTCGGGCAAGAGCTCGCTGGTGTTCGACACCATCGCCGCCGAGTCACAGCGGCTGATCAACGAGACCTACCCCGCCTTCGTCCAGGGCTTCATGCCCAACCTGGCCCGCCCCGAGGTCGACGTCCTCGACGGCCTGACCACCGCGATCATCGTGGACCAGCAGCGGATGGGCGGCGACCCCCGCTCCACCGTCGGCACCGCCACCGACGCCAACGCACTGCTGCGGATCCTCTTCAGCCGGCTCGGCAAGCCGCACATCGGCTCGCCCAAGGCGTTCTCCTTCAACATCGCCTCCATCAGCGGGGCCGGCGCCGTCACCGTCGAACGCGGCGGACAGCAGGTCAAGGAGCGCCGCAGCTTCAGCATCACCGGCGGCATGTGCCCGCGCTGCGAGGGCCGCGGCGCCGTCACCGACCTCGACCTCGGCCAGCTCTACGACGACACCAAGTCCCTCAACGAGGGCGCGATCACCGTCCCCGGCTACAAGGGCGGCGGCTGGAACTCCCGCCTCTACACCGAGTCCGGCTTCTTCGACCCGGACAAGCCGATCAGGAAGTTCACCAAGAAGGAACTCCACGACTTCCTGCACCGCGAGCCGACCCGGATGAAGATCGCGGGCATCAACATGACGTACGAAGGTCTGATCCCGCGGATCCAGAAGTCGATGCTCTCCAAGGACAAGGAGTCGATGCAGCCGCACATCCGCGAGTTCGTGGAGCGGGCGGTCACCTTCGCCACCTGTCCCGAGTGCGACGGCACCCGCCTGAGCGAGGGCGCCCGCTCCTCGAAGATCGCCGGGATCAGCATCGCCGACGCCTGCGCGATGCAGATCAGCGACCTGGCCGCATGGGTCAAGACCCTTGACGAGCCGTCGGTGGCGCCGCTCCTCACGACGCTCCGCGACACCCTCGAGTCGTTCGTGGAGATCGGCCTCGGCTATCTCTCGCTGGACCGGCCGGCGGGCACCCTGTCCGGTGGCGAGGCGCAGCGCACCAAGATGATCCGCCACCTCGGCTCCTCGCTCACCGACGCCACCTACGTCTTCGACGAGCCCACCACCGGCCTGCACCCGCACGACATCCAGCGCATGAACGGCCTGCTGCTGCAACTGCGCGACAAGGGCAACACCGTCCTCGTCGTCGAGCACAAGCCCGAGGTCATCGCGATCGCCGACCACGTCGTCGACCTCGGCCCCGGCGCCGGCGCAGGCGGCGGCACCGTCTGCTTCGAGGGCACCGTCGAGGGCCTCCGCAAGGCCGGCACCATCACCGGCCGGCACATCGACGACCGGGCCACCCTGAAGGAGACCGTCCGCAAGCCCACCGGGGCGCTGGAGATCCGCGGCGCGAGCACCCACAACCTGCAGGGCGTCGACGTAGACGTCCCGCTCGGGGTCCTGACCGTCGTCACCGGCGTCGCCGGGTCCGGCAAGAGCTCCCTGGTGCACGGCTCGATCCCGGCCGGCGCCGGGGTGATCTCCGTCGACCAGGGCGCCATCCGCGGCTCCCGGCGCAGCAACCCGGCGACGTACACCGGGCTCCTCGAACCGATCCGCAAGGCCTTCGCCAAGGAGAACGGCGTCAAGCCGGCCCTGTTCAGCCCCAACTCCGAGGGCGCCTGCCCCACCTGCAACGGCGCCGGCGTCATCTACACCGACCTGGCGATGATGGCCGGCGTGGCCACCACCTGCGAGGACTGCGAGGGGAAGCGGTTCGAGAGGTCGGTGCTCGACTACGCGCTCCACGGCCGCGACATCAGCGAGGTGCTGGCCCTCTCGGTGAACGAGGCCGTGGTGTTCTTCGCGGCGGACGAGGCGAACGTCCCGGCCGCCCAGCGGATCGCCCAGCGCCTCCAGGACGTCGGCCTCGGCTACCTCACCATCGGTCAGCCGCTCACCACCCTGTCCGGCGGCGAGCGCCAGCGCCTCAAGCTGGCCACGCACATGGCCGACAAGGGTGGCGTCTACGTCCTCGACGAGCCGACCGCGGGCCTGCACCTCGCCGACGTCGAGCAACTCCTCGGCCTGCTCGACCGGCTGGTCGACGCCGGTAAGTCCGTCATCGTCGTCGAGCACCACCAGGCGGTCATGGCCCACGCCGACTGGATCATCGACCTCGGCCCCGGCGCCGGCCATGACGGCGGCCGGATCGTCTTCGAGGGCACCCCGGCCGACCTCGTGGCCACCCGCAAGACCCTCACCGCCGAGCACCTCGCGGAGTACGTCGGCGCCTGACACCCCGGCCCGCCGCCAGGCGCGGGAACACGTCCGCGGACGTGTTCCCGCGCCCCGCTCCGGGACACCCGGGAGGGCCCGGCCACGACGCCGGAAACACGCGTCCGGGCGGAGGCGCGGAAGTATGAACATTCAAACGTGACTGGTTACAGTGCGCGCATGACCACGACGCCACGCTGGCTGAACCCCGAGGAACGACGGGCGTGGCTCGCCTACGTCCAGTTCTCCACCCACCTGTCCGACCACCTCAATCGCCAGCTGCGGCGCGACGCGGGCATGACCCACGCCGACTACACCCTGCTCGCCCACCTGTCCTCGGTCCCGGATCACAGCCTGACCATGTCCGAGCTGGCCGAACGCCTGAAGATCACCCGGAGCCGGCTCACCCACGCCGTGACCCGTCTTCAGGAGGCCGGTTACGTCGACCGCCGTGAGGACCCCGGCAACCGTCGCAACCAGTTCGCCGTCCTCACCGAGGAGGGCATGCGCCTCCTGGAGCGCGCGGCCCCCGGCCACGTGGAGGCTGTCCGCCGGGCCGTCTTCGACGCCCTGACCCCCGAGCAGGTGGCTGAGTTCGCCGCGGTCGGTGAGGCGATCAACGCCGCGCTCCAGCGGATGGACGCCGACGGTGGCGAACGGGAGGCGCTGCCCTGGCGTCGACGCTAGGGGACGGCGTCGGCTCGCGCGGAGGGCCCGCATGCGGGAGCCCCGGGGCCGCCGCGGACAGGAAGGTCCGCGGCGACCCCAGGGCTCGCATCAGGTCAGTCCTGGTCCTGGCTCTCCGGGGCGAGCAGGATCGCGGTGTGGGTGTGGTGCGCGACGGCATCGCTGACCCGCGGGTCGAACAGCGCCTGGGCGGCGCTGCGGTGGTGCGGGCTCAGCACGATGAGATCGGCGCCGAACTCCTCGGCGGTCTCCGAGATGGCGGCGGCGACCTGGGTGGTGAGCCCCCTCAGAAGGGTTCCCTCGGCCTTGACGCCCTGGTCCCGGAGGGCGGCGAGCGCCTCGTCGAGAACGGCCTGGGCCTCGGTGTCGCCTTCCAGCGGGACGACCGCCGCGACGGAGGCGGCGGAGGCGATGACGTGTACGACGCGGACCTCGGCGTTCGCGAGCCGCGCCAGCTCGCCGGCCAGCCGTACGGCGGAGCGGCGGGCGGGGCTGGGATCGACGGCGACGAGGATGCGCTGGAACACGGACACGGTACTTCCCCTTTCGGGGCGCGGAAGGTCCACTCGGTGGTCTGGGACGCCGGCTGCCGGCGTGACGGCTCGGCGCGTCCGGCGCCGAACGAGTTCTTCCGTCCCCATGGTGTGATCATCTCACCACCGGTCGGCGCGAGGGACAGTGATCCATGTAACAGCCACTGAACTGCGGGAGGCCGGCCGGTGCCGCCCCGGCGGGCGAACGCGGCGCCCACTGTCGCCGCGCCCGCGCGCCGTCGCGGTCAGGGCATGGTGAGGTCGATGGCGCGGTCCAGCGCCTCGCGGTGGAGGACCCGGTGGATGCCTTCGAGGAGGTAGTAGTCGGCGTAGGGGAGGGAGACCTCGATGCCGTCCTCGGCGGGCCGGTTGCGGGTGCAGCGGGCGACAACGGCGTCCGCCCGGGTGGAGGCTTTGGTCAGGCAGGTCTGTGCGAGCGCGGTCAGCAGCCGCAGGGCGACGCCGCGGTACTTCTGATGGCCGGTCGCGGCGGCCAGGTCGAGGAGCCCGCAGGCCATGATGGCTCCGGCGGACGCGTCCTTGATGTCGTGGGGGTGCTGGGGTGCCCGGTAGTCCCAGACCGGCACGTGGTCGGGGGTGAGCACGCCGATGGCGTAGTCGGCGAGGCGCGTCGCCGTGGTGAGGAACCGGCGGTCGGCGGTACGGCGGTAGAGGGTGGTGAATCCGTAGATCCCCCAGGCCTGTCCGCGGGACCAGCAGGAGGTGGGGCTGTACCCCTGGACGGTGTTGGGGCCGATGGGGGCGCCGGTCGCCGGGTCGAGGTCCCAGACGTGCGGGGTGGAACCGTCGGCCCGTGGGAAGAGGCGCTGGGCTGTCTCGGCGTGGGCGACGGCGATGTCGAGATAGGCGGTGTCACCGGTCTGCTGTGTGGCGAAGACGAGCAGATCAAGGTTCATCATCGTGTCCATGATGATGCGCCCGGCGTTGGCGGGGTCGTCCAGCGCACCCCAGGCGCGCAGGAACCGGCCGTGCGGGTTGTAGCGCCGGCTGAGGGAGTCGGCCGCCTGGATGGCGCCGGTGCGCCACTGGTCGTCTCCGGTCAGCCGCCAGGCGGTGACCCAGGAGGGGGTGAACAGGAATCCGAGGTCGTGGGTGGTGGTGTCGGTGCGGCGGGGGGCGAGCTTGCGGGCGGAGTCCAGGGCGAGGGTGCGGAACCGGTCGTCGTCGGTGTGGAGCCAGCACATCCACAGGGTGCCGGGCCAGAACCCCCCGACCCAGTCGCCGTTCTGGGAGTAGGTCCACTTCTCGAACTTGGTCACGACCGGGAAGCCGCTGACGCCGGGTGCGACGGCGCGGACCTTCTCGACCGCGTAGTCGGCGGCGGCCGTGAGGATGTGCGTGGTGGCGGCCGGCACGTGCCCGGCCTCGGCGTGCGCGGGCAGAGGTACGCCGGCGTAGGCGGCCGCGGCGCCGCCGGCCGTGGCCAGCACGGCCCGACGGGAGATGGACATGACTGCCTGCCTCTCCAACTGGACTGTGGTGCACAGAAGTTGAAGGAGTGTGGCATGCAGGCTCAGACCATGTACACCCATGTGCATGATGTTCATGTGTGTGAATGCGGGTGCTGCGTGCTGGGCCGGACCGGTGGGTAACTCGTCCAGGGCGTGAAGGTCGGCAGGGCTGTCCTAGTCGTGATCGGTGGCGAGGGCGACGTGCCGCCAGGCGTCCATCTCCTTGCGGAAGGTGTCCAGTTTGGCGTCGAAGGCTTGCAGGGTGTCGGCTCCGAGCGGGAGGCGCAGGGGCGGCTCGGGGGTGGCGGCCATCTCGACGATGGCGCGCGCGGCCTTGACCGGGTCGCCGGGCTGGGCGTGGTTCAGGCTCGCGGCGGCCGTACGCATCGCGCCGGCCGTGGGGGCGTAGTCGTCGATGGCGTTCCAGGGCGGAGCGCTGCTGGATCAGGCGGCCGGCGAGTCGACACCCCTGCGAGACGCGCTGTACGGAGCCCTGGCCTACGTCGAGTCGTTCGCCGCGGAACGTTGACCCGCGGCGAACCGACCCTCAAGCCCGCAGCACTCAGGAAACGTCGGAGACGACTCGGCGGGGCGCTGGCTGGGACTGGATAGGGTGGTCGGATGTTCGATCGTCTGGAGATCGTGGTGTTGCCGCCCGGACCCCGGTTCGCCGCGCAGGTGCGGTTCCGGGTCAACGGCGAGGACGTGGTCGAGGAGGCGGTCGGCCCGGGCGGACGCGGACCGTACGCGGTCGATGCGCTGCCGGCCGGCCGCCCCAGCCCGTTTCGGGCGTCCGCAGAGGCGCTCCGCCTGGAGCTGGGGGAGCCGGACTGCACCGGTGGCTGCTGCGGCTTCCTGACCGTGGTCGTCCAGCGGTTCGGGGACATCGTGCAGTGGTCGGACTGGGAGGTGCCGCGGGTGGGGAACAGCCCCGTGCCCCACGCTCCGCCGGACCTCCACTTCGACGCGTGTCAGTACGACGCCGAGTTGGCTCGCGTCGAGGCCGACCGCTGGTGGCAGGCGTAACACCCGTAGGCGGAGGGGCCCGAGAGCGAGGACGGCCGTGGTGCCGCCGGTCGGTCTGTCGTCGTCCAGTGGCGGAGTTTCTCGGGGTTGCGCATGACCCAGATGTGTGTGATCCGGTCGCCCGCGACGTCGAACGCGAACACCGTCACGACGACGCCGTCCTGTACGGCCACCAGCCCGGGCTGACCGCTGACCGTACGCTCGAGGAGCGCCATGGTGCCGGGCCTGCGACGGGCGATCTCCAGCCAGGCGTGGGCGATCCGCTCGCCGCCCTCGATGGGGTGCAGGAAGGTCGTGGCGAGTCCGCCGCCGTCGGCGGTAGCCGTGGCGGCGGGGTCGAGCAGGCCGACGAGCGCGTCGATGTCCTGGGCCTCCCATGCCCGCCTGAAGTCCCTGACGACTCCGGCGCGCTCGGCCGTCGGAGCCGCGGAAGGCCGCGCGGCCCGGACCCGGCGGCGGGCCGAGGAGGCCAGCTGACGGCATGCCGCCGGGGTACGTCCCACGATCTCGGCCACCTCGGCGAAGGAGTGGCAGAAGACGTCGTGGAGGACGAACGCGACCCGTTCGGCCGGGGTCATCGATTCGAGCACGACAAGGAAGGCCAGACTGACCGACTCGTCCAGGGTGACCCGGTCGGCCGGGTCGGCGGTGGTGCCGCCGGGCCGCCCGGTGGTCCATTCCGCGCGTTCGGGCAGCGGCTCGGGGATCCATTCGCCCACGTAGGTCTCCCGCCGGACCCGGGCGGAGCCGAGCACGTTGAGGCAGATGCGGCCTGCGACCGTCGTCAGCCAGGCGCCGGGGGAATCGATGGCGTCCCGCTGCCCGGGGGACAGCGCGTACCAGCGGGTGTAGGTCTCCTGGACGGCGTCCTCGGCCTCGGCCACTGAGCCCAGGAGCCGTTAGGCGATGTTCATCAGCTGTCGCCGCTCGCTCATGATCGCGTCCAGGCCCGGATCGGCCTGTCCGTGTCCTTGCCCGGATCGCGTGGTCATGGTGGCGATGTCTCCCTCGGTCGCAGCTGTCCTCATCGGTTCGACAAGACGGCGCACCGGAATGTGAGGTCCGCTCGCCGCCTGACGTTCCGCCGGGCTGTGTTGTCGAACCGGTGAGACGGACACATCATCCAGCGAACAGGAACCCCGGAGACACCATGACCACCCCCATACCGGCAACACAGTTCGCCGCCCCGGCGCCCGAGCAGCGCCTGGAACGGGCGGCCGCGGCACTGACCGCGCACGGCTTCACCGTGGAGATCCTCGACGACGCCGCAGCCGCGCGCACCCGCGTCAAGGAACTGATACCGGAGGGCGCCGGCGTGTTCACCGCCGCCAGCGAGACCCTCCGCCTGTCCGGCATCGACGAGGACATCAACGCGGGCGGACGGTACCAGGCCGTCAAGCCACGCGTCCTGGCCATGGACCGCGGCACCGGCGCCGACGACATCCGGCGGCTGCTCGCCTGTCCCGACGTCATCGTGGGCAGCGTCGCCGCGCTCACCGAGACCGGCTCCCTCGTGGTGGCCTCGGGCAGCGGGAGCCAACTGCCCGGCTACGCCGGCGGCGCGGGCCGCGCGATCTGGATCGTCGGGGCGCAGAAGGTGGTACCCGACCTGGACACCGCGCTGCGGCGCGTCGAGGACCACTGCCTCCCGCTGGAGAGCGCCCGCACCCGGGAGGCCTACGGATGGCCGAGCGCCGTCAACCGGCTCCTCATCCTCAACGCGGAACACCAGGCCGGACGCGGCACGGTCCTGCTGCTCCGCGAAGCCATCGGATTCTGACCTGCCGGCTGCCCGGGCGGAGGCGCCCGCGATGTTCGAGCGGGAGCTACGGCATCCCGGTACCGCCCTCGCCCACCAGGTGCGGGCGGCCCGCTGAAGGGTGTCGCCGAGTGGCGGCAAGGCACCCGAATGGCGACGATGCAGCCAGGAGCACGGGAGACAGCACAGGGCGAGGACTCTTTTTGGTGATGACCTGACCCGGGGGACCCGGATCGGTCAGCCGGCCGCGGAACCGGCCCGGCAGCGACCGACCCCGTTCCTCGACGGGTACCAGGCACGGCTGGACAGCCTCGCCCGAACGGTCTCCGAGAAGTCCGCGCGCCGGCCCCCCGGGCCCGGACGTTCGCACGCGCAGGCCCGTTCACGGAGCAGACAGGAGGAACGCTCATGCAAGCCGTCACCGTCAGCGACCGCGACGCCGGAGTCAGCGGGCTGACCCTGACCGACCTGCCGTATCCCCATGCCGCGGAGAACGACGTGATCGTGCGGGTGCATGCCGCGGGATTCACCCGGGGAGAGCTCACCTGGCCCGGGACATGGACGGATCGCGCCGGCCGTGACCGAACCCCGAGCGTGCCCGGGCACGAGGTCTCGGGTGTCGTGGCGGAGCTCGGATACGGCACCACCGGTCTCACGGTCGGCCAGCGCGTCTTCGGCCTGACCGACTGGGCCCGCGACGGATCGCTGGCCGAGTACGTCGCCGTGGAGGCTCGTAACCTGGCCCCGCTGCCCGCGGACGTCGACCATACGGTGGCGGCCGCGCTGCCGATCGCCGGTCTGACGGCCTGGCAGGGCCTGTTCGACCACGCGCGGATCGTGACCGGCCAGACCGTCCTGATCCACGGCGCCGCGGGGAGCGTCGGCTCGCTGGCGGTACAGCTCGCGCGAGAGGCCGGTACCCGCGTGATCGGCACCGGCCGCCCCGCCGACCGGGACACCGTCCTCGCGCTCGGCGCGCACACGTTCCTGGACCTCGACACCGGGCGGATGGCGGACGCCGGTGAGGTCGACGTGGTGTTCGACGTGATCGGCGGTGACGTCCTCGACGGTTCGGCCGCGCTGGTGCGGGCGGGCGGCACGCTCGTCTCGATCGCCCAGCCGCCCACGGTCCGGCCCGAGGACGGCCGGGCGCTCTTCTTCGTCGTGGAACCCGACCGGGCGCGCCTCGCGGACCTGGCGCAGCGGCTCCGGGACGGACGTCTCCGGGTGCGGGTCGGCGCGGTCCGCCCGCTGACCGAGGCGGCCGCGGCCTTCGCCCCCGAGCGTCGCGTCCCCGGCAGGACGGTCATCAGGATCGCCGGGGACTGAACCTGCGGTCCGCGCGAAACTCGATCGCGACCGGTGTGGCACCTCGAAGGTCACGGACGTCGTGCCACGAAGACGAACTCCCTTCCCGGTCGGTCAGGCGCGTCGCGGACCTCGTCGACCACATAGCCCTGCGCGGCCAAGTCCCGCTCGACCTCGGCCCGTTCTCGGAACCGCAACGTCGAATCCGAGGTCAGCACCTCTGCGTCCGCAGCGAAGCCGTAGGTCCCGCGGAAGGTCACCAGGGGCGGGCTCACCTCGATCACCTGGACCCAGCTCTCGACGGAGCCGACGCCCGGGATCTCCGTCACGCGATGGGAGAGTTCGCGGGTCCACTCCTCCCAGGCGCGTCGGGCCGGATCACGGGTCTCGAAGACCAGACGCCCGCCGGGCCGCAGCGCTTCGTAGGTTCCGCGCAACGTCGTCCGCCACGTCTGTGGATCGACGATGGCCTGGGCGACGTTCGCGGTCATCGTCACGAGGTCGACCTGCAGCGGCGGCAGGTCGGTCGCATCACCCCGGATCCAGCGCACTCGCTCGCTTCCGGGCTTGGCCCGAGCGACATCGACGGACGCCGAGGCGGGATCGACACCGACGACCTCGATCCCCCGGTCGGCCAGGAGAAGCGCGAACACTCCAGTGCCGCAGCCGATGTCCAGGACCTGATGCGCCCCGAACTCCGCTGCCATTCCGAGATAGGCGTCGAGATCGCTGCGGTCGGGGTCGAGGGGATCGTAGATCGCGGCGAGCCGTGGATGCCCGAAACACTCGTCAGCCATCTGGAGAGCGTAGGGGAGACCGGGTCCCGGAGGCTTGACCCATGCAACTTCGAGCACCTGAAACCCCAGCTCGACGACGGCGGCGCACAGCCGACCAGCTACCCCGCCGCGGTGAGCAAGGGCCGCGACCACCTGTGGACCGGCGCTGTCGACGGCCTGCGCATCAACCGGACCGTCTACGACTTCGAAGCCGACGGAGTCAGAACCCGCAGGGCCGGCTGAGCGAGACACCCGCTATCGGCGGCGGCGGCCATCCCCGGCGCCTGCCACCGGTGCGTGTACCAACTGGCCGTGCGCGTGCCGCAGTCCGACTCGTAGCCCGCCCCACGCGCCGGCCGTCGCCATGGCCGCCGTGCGGTGCCTCGACCGAGCGGGTGCCTTCCGGCGTGCCGGACGGTGCGTGCGAAGCGTCGGCCGTGGGCACCACCTAGCCTCGACGCCGTGCTGACCCGGACCGTGAAAGTACCTGCGGCTGCCCGGAAACGCGCTGTTCGACGAACATCTCCGCAAACGCGTCACAAGCGAGGCGACTGACTTTGTGCCCTTCGAGGCGGTGGACGACCACGACGAACGCAGGGACGGCCGGCTCCGCGAGGACGGGGTGCCGGGCGGACCTCGTGGTCAGCGGTCCGGCCGAGATCCTGGAGTCGCGGTGATCATTCATCCCAGTTTCACGGTGGAGCCCTGGTGCCTGCGTGAGAACGAGCTGAACCTGGACCTGCTCGCCCAGAGCGAGTCGGTGTTCGCCCTGTCCAACGGGCACATCGGCTGGCGAGGCAACCTCGACGAGGGGGAGCCCCACGGGCTGCCCGGCGCTTATCTCAACGGCGTGTTCGAGCGGCATCCCCTGCCCTACGCGGAGGCCGGCTACGGGTATCCCGAGTCCGGCCAGACGATGATCAACATCACCGACGGCAAGATCATCCGACTGCTGGTGGACGATCACCCGTGCGATCTGCGCTACGGCCGGCTGCTGGAGCACGAGCGGGTTCTGGACTTCCGGACCGGTGTGCTCAGCCGTACCGCACGGTGGATGTCTCCCGGCGGCCGTACGGTCCGCATCACCTCGCGGCGGCTGGTGTCCTTCACCCAGCGGGCGGTGGCCGCGGTCGTGTACGAGGTCGAGCCGGTCGACGGACCGGTCACGGTGGCCGTTCAGTCGGAACTCGTCGCGAACGAACAACTGCCCAGTCTGCAGGGCGATCCGCGGGTCGCCGCGGCGATCGAGTCCCCGCTGACGCCGGAGGAGAGCTTCGCACAAGGCACCCGGCTGCGGCTGCTGCACTGCACCGACCGCAGCGCGCTGCGGGTGGGAGCGGCGGCCGACCATCTGGTCGAAGGGCCGGAGAGCACCCGGTGGACGGCACAGAGCGAGCCCGACGTCAGTCGACTGACGGTGACGGCGGACCTGGCGCCCGGGCAGCCGCTGCGGCTGTTCAAGTTCGTGGCCTACGGCTGGTCCGCGGAGCGTTCGCTGTCGGCCGTGCGCGACCAGGTGGACGGCGCGGTGGCGGCGGCGGTCAGCGCCGGCTGGGACGGGCTGGTGGCGGGGCAGCGGGCGTATCTGGACGAGTTCTGGGCCGGAGCGGACGTGGAGGTCGAGGGCGACGCGCAGATCCAGCAGGCGGTACGGTTCGCGCTCTTCCACGTGCTCCAGGCGGCCGCCCGGGGCGAGAACCGGGCGATTCCCGCGAAGGGGCTGACCGGGACCGGGTACGACGGGCACTCGTTCTGGGACACCGAGTCCTACGTGCTGCCGGTACTGACGTTCACCGCCCCGGAGGCCGTCGCGTCGGCGCTGCGCTGGCGGCACCGCATGCTGCCGGCGGCGCGGGCACGCGCCCGTGAGCTGAACCTCGCGGGGGCCATGTTCCCCTGGCGGACGATCGACGGTTCGGAGTCGTCCGCCTACTGGCCGGCCGGGACGGCTGCCTTCCACATCAACGCGGACATCGCCATGGCGGCCGTCCGGTACGTCATGGTCACCGGAGACGAGGAGTTCGAGCGGAACGAGGGCCTCGACCTCCTCGTCGACACCGCCCGGCTGTGGCGTCGCCTCGGCCACCACGACACCGACGGTGTCTTCCACATCGACGGCGTCACCGGACCCGACGAGTACAGCGCCATCGCGCGGGACAACCTGTACACCAACCTGATGGCCCGCCAGAACCTGATGGCCGCCGCGGACGTGGCCGCGCGTTATCCGGACCGGGCCGAGGAACTCGGTGTCGACGACGAGGAGACCGCCGGCTGGCGCGAGGCCGCGGTCCGGATGGCGATGCCGTACAACGAGACCCTCGGCGTGCACGAGCAGTCGGCCGGCTTCACGGACTTCCAGCACTGGGACTTCGACGCCACCCCACCCGAGCACTACCCGCTCCTGCTGCACTACCCCTACTTCGACCTGTACCGCAAGCAAGTGGTGAAGCAGGCCGACGTGGTACTGGCGATGCTGGAGTGCCCGTACGCCTTCACCGACGAGGAGAAGGTACGCAACTTCGCCTACTACGAGGCGCTGACCGTCCGGGACTCCTCCCTGTCGGCGTGCTGCCAGGCGGTGCTCGCGGCCGAGACCGGGCATCTGCGACTGGCCTACGCCTACCTCGCCGAGGCCGCGCTGATGGACCTCGACGACCTGGAGCACAACACCCGTGACGGTCTCCACATCGCCTCCCTCGCGGGGACCTGGCTCGCCCTGGTCGGCGGCTTCGGCGGCCTGCGGCGACACCTTGACGACGACGGGAAGCCGGGCCTGCTCGGGTTCGCACCGCGGCTGCCCGAAGCGCTGTCCAGGGTGGCCTTCACGGTGCAGACACGCGGACGGAGGCTGAAGGTCGACATCGGGCGGACCCGTGCGCGCTACCAGCTGGTGGAGGGGGAACCGCTGACCGTGCTCCATTTCGGCGAGCCGCTGACCGTGACCGTCGATGAGCCGGTGGACCGGCAGGTCCCGCCCGGCTCGGTCCGCCCCGAGCCCCAGCAGCCGCGCGGCCGCCGCCCGGAGGGCCTGCCGAGCGAGGAGGAGCACCACGAAGAGACACCGGCCTGACCTCGGCTCCTTCGCGGCCGCTGGGCCGGCCGCGAGGACATGGGCGGCCGCATGCGTGCACCCGGCTACCGCCACTGCCGCACCCGCGGCGTGATCCTCGAGGACCTCGTCCGCCGGGCCGCTCCCGCGTGCCGCCGGTCAGGCCGTGGTGCGGGTGCGGGTGTCGCGCTGTGACAGGGCGAGAGAGCAGACGAACGCGACGATGGCGACCGTCCATGCCAGGGTGACCGGCCCCAGTCCCAGGCCGAGGCCGCCGCGGCTGTGGCCGAGGGCCATCCAGTCGGCGAGGGAGGCACCGAGGGGCCGGGTGATGACGTACGCCGTCCAGAAGGCGGCCACCGCGTTCAGGGCGCCGAAACGGTGCGCCACGGCGGGGACGCAGATGGCGGCCGCGAAGAGGACGGCCGATCCGAGGTAGCCGAAGCCGGTGGTGGCGGTGAGGTCGCCGGCCGCGGTGCCGAGGGCGAAGGTGGCGAGAACGGCGGCCCAGTAGAACACCTCGCGCCGACGGGTGCGGATGCCGTGGATGGACAGCGTCCCCTCGCTCGCGTACCAGAGTACGAAGACCGCGGTCAGTACGACGAGGAAGGCCGGGGTCGACACGGTGTACGGCACGCCCAGGCCGACGTGCAGGACATCGGCGGCCATGGTGCCGAACACGCTGACCATGACGACGGCGGTCCAGTAGGCCCAGGCGACGTATCTGCGCAGAGTGAACTGGACGGCCAGGGAGGCCACCAGGGCCAGACCGCCGAGCGCGACCGCCGGTACCGGGCCGAACAGGTGGGCCAGGAGGTCCGACGCCGTCTCGCCCATACCGGTGGTCAGCACCTTGATGATCCAGAAGTAGACGGTCACCTCCGGCACCTTGTTCGCCATCCGGCGAACGGGAGTGAGGGGACGGTCGTCGACGACGTGCTCTGCGGTCATGATCCGCACGATGGCACTCCCCGCCTGAACGCATCCTGAACAGCGCACTCGGCAGCTGCGGCACGTAGTACCGCGGTACGACCCGACGCGCGCGGATCAGTCCCCGGTACCACCGGATCGGCGTGTTCCGGACCCTAGCGTGGTGGGTGAGGCGTCAGGGGCAACGGACGGGCGCCGGTGTCCGACAGGAAGAGACGCGAATGATCGAGGCACAGCAGCTGACCAAGAGGTACGGCGAGAAGACGGCCGTCGACCGGCTGGACTTCACCGTCGAGCCGGGCACGGTGACCGGCTTCCTGGGGCCCAACGGTGCGGGAAAGTCCACGACCATGCGCATGATCGTCGGGCTCGACGCACCGACGAGCGGGACCGTGCGGGTGAACGGCCGGCACTACGCCCGGCACCACGCACCCCTCCAGGAGGTCGGCGCCCTCCTGGAAGCCAAGTCGATCCACCCGGGCCGCTCCGCCCACAACCACCTGCGGGCGCTCGCGCTGACGCACGGGATTCCCGCCCGCCGGGTCGACGAGGTCATCGACCTCGCGGGACTGGGCAGCGTGGCGAAGAACCGGGCCGGTGCCTTCTCGCTCGGCATGGGCCAGCGGCTCGGCATCGCAGCGGCCCTGCTGGGCGATCCGCAGACGGTCATGCTGGACGAGCCGGTCAACGGGCTGGACCCGGAGGGCGTGCTCTGGATCCGCAACCTGCTGAAGGCACTCGCCGAGGAGGGCCGGACGGTGTTCGTGTCGTCCCACCTGATGAGCGAGATGGCCCTGGTGGCGGACCATCTCATCATCGTGGGCCGCGGCCGGCTGCTGGCCGACACCACCGTGCGGGACCTCGTCCGCGACGCGGGCGGCGACACGGTGAAGGTGGCCACACAGGACCCGGCACGGCTGCGGGAGGTGCTGGCCGGTCCCGGCGTCGACATCACGGGCCGGGCCGGCTCCGAAGAGCTCCAGGTGACCGGGCTGAGCGCCCGCGAGGTCGGCCTCAAGGCCGCCGAGCACGGAATCGCGCTGTTCGAACTGTCCGCGCGCACGGTGTCATTGGAAGAGGCGTTCATGAACCTGACCAGGGATGCCGTGGAGTACCAGGGTTCCACGGCCGGCATCGAGACCCCCGCGGCCGACGGGAGGGCGGCATGAGCACCCTCGCCGCGCCCGTCGAGACGCCCCCGGCCGCTCCCGCCCGCCCCGCCTACCGGGTGACCGGACGGCGCGTGCTGGCCTCGGAGTGGGCCAAACTGTGGTCGCTGCGCTCGACGTGGATCACCCTCGGCCTCGGCCTGCTGTTCCTCGTCGCCTTCGGTCTGATCGCCGCGAGCCGCTACAAGTCCGGGTACGACTCCGGCCACCTGGACCGGGACTTCGCCCAGTCCACGGCCGTGCGCCTGTCCCTGTTCGGCACCAACTTCGCCCAGCTCGCCCTCGGCGTGCTCGGCGTGCTGGTCACGGCGGGGGAGTACTCCACCGGCATGATCCGCTCCACCATGGCGGCCGTACCGCGCCGGCTGCCCGTGCTGTGGTCCAAGGCGGCCGTGTTCGGGCTGGTCGCGCTGATCATCGGTACCCTCGGCGCGTTCGTCGCCTTCGGGTTCGGCAGCTCCATCGTCTCCGGCACGCCCGCCGCGATGAGCCTGACGCACGCGGGCGTCGTACGCAGCCTGCTGGGCGCCGGACTCTACCTCGGCCTGGTCGGGGTGATCGGCACCGCCCTGGGCGCACTGCTGCGGTCGGTGGCCGGCGGCATCTCGGTGCTGGTCGCCACGCTGATGCTGATCCCGGGGCTGATCTCCCTGCTGCCCAGCTCCTGGCAGGACGACATCAGCCCCTACCTGCCGAGCAACGCGGGCGAGTCGATGTTCGCGCTGACCCACGACAGCACCACCCTGTCTCCCACCGCGGGACTGCTGGTCTTCCTCGGCTGGACGGCGCTCGCCCTGGCGGGAGCGGCGTACCGGCTGGTGCGCAGCGACGTCTGACGGCCCGCACCATGGGCAGGTGACCACGTTGACGACAGCCACGTCCACCGGCGACATCGGCGGTATGGGACCGCTGGCCGCCCGGCTCGCCCGGGCCGGCCAGCGGCTGCGCCACGCCGACCGCGACCATCCCTGGGTGCTGGACACCACGGTGGTGGTCGTGGTCTTCCTCATGTTCTGCCTGCCGGACCTGCTGCACGGGGGTGCCGGGGACGGCGACGGACCCCACCGGTTCCGTGTCGCGTTCACCCAGCTGCCGCCGGCGGCCATCCTGCTGGTCCAGGCGGGCCTGGTCCTGCCGCTGCTGTGGCGGCGGCGCCGGCCCATGACGGCCTTCGCCGCCGTCGCCGCCGTGTTCGTCCTCCAGTGGTCGCTGGGTGCCGCCCTGCGCGCGGACGTCGCCCTGTTCGTCGCCCTGTACAGCCTGGCCCTGCACGGGCGGCTGCGGCAGCTGCCGTGGGCCTGCGCGATCATGGTGGCGGGGATGGTGCTGGTCGCGGTGCGCGTGTCGGCGGCGGTCTCGGTGTGGGACGCGCTGTTCTTCCTGCTCAGCACGGCGACCGGGGCCCTCGCGCTCGGCCTCATGATCAGGATGCGCCGGGCCCAGCTCGCGGGACTGCGGGAGCGCGCGGCGCGTCTGGAGCGGGAACGCGACCAGCGCAGCAGACTCGCGGCGGCCACCGAGCGCGCCCGGGTGGCCCGCGAGATGCACGACATCGTCGGCCACAACCTGGCCGTCATCATCACCCTCGCCGATGCCGGCGCGTACGCCACGGACACGGCTCCCGAACGCGGCAAGGAGGCCCTGCACCTCATCGGCGAAACCGGCCGGACGGCCCTGGGCGAGCTGAGACGCGTGCTCGGTGTGCTGCGGGAGGCACCGGACGGCCCCGCCGAGGCGCCCGAACTCAGTCCGCAGCCCGGCCTCACGGACATCGAGGCGCTGTGCGACGGGGTGCGCGGCGCCGGCCTGGACGTCGTCTACCGGACCGTCGGCGACATGGACGCCCTGGACGGCGGGATGCAGCTGACCGTGTACCGCATAGTCCAGGAAGCCCTCACGAACACCCTGAAACACGCCGGAGCCGGTACCCGGGTGAAACTGTCGGTCGTGGCCGAGGACACCCGGCTGGTGGTCCGCGTCCGGGACAACGGCCCGGCCGTCGACGCCCGGCCCCGGAACGAGGAAGGACACGGCCTGGTGGGCATGCGAGAGAGAGCGGCGCTCTACGGAGGGACGGTCAGCGCCGGACCCGCGAGTGGCGGCGGATGGACGGTGGAGGCCACCCTCGACCTGGCACCCCGGGCAGGCGGCCGATGACCACGGTCCTGATCGTGGACGACCAGCCGCTGCAGCGCTACGGCTTCCGGGTCCTGCTCGACTCCATCCCCGAGACGGACGTCGTCGGGGAGGCCGCGCACGGCGCCGAGGCCGTCCGCAAGACCGCCGAACTGAGCCCCGACGTCGTCCTGATGGACGTACGGATGCCCGGTATGGACGGCATCGAGGCGACCCGCCGGATCACCGCCGCCGGTGGCCGCTCGCGCGTCCTCGTGCTGACCACGTTCGGCCTCGACGAGTACGTCCATGCCGCGCTGCGGGCCGGGGCCAGCGGCTTTCTCCTCAAGGACGCACGCCCCGAGGAACTTCTCGCCGGCATCCGCGCCGTCGCCGTCGGCGACGCGGTCATCGCACCCGCGCTCACCCGTCGCCTCCTGGACGAGTACGCCGAGCACGTGCCCGCCCGCCGCGCCGACGCCGGTGAGGATCCGCGACTGAGTGCCCTCACCGAGCGCGAGCGGGAGATCCTGATCGCGATCGGCAAGGGCTGGACCAACGGCGAGATCGCCGCCCGCTTCGTCGTGTCCGAGTCGACCGTGAAGACCCACGTCGGCCGTGTCCTGGCCAAGATAGGTGCCCGCGACCGCATCCAGGCCGTGATTTTCGCGTATGACCTGGGACTGGCCCGCCCCGGCGCCGGCTGAGCGGGCGCCGGCGGTCAGGACGCGTGCGGTGCCGGTCGTGTGCGTCGTCCGGTCCGGCGCCGGCGGACCGTGGCCTTCCGCCGCACCGACACCACCGGCCGTGAACCCGTGTCCCGTCTGGCGGTCCTGTTCGCGTCCGCTCGCGGTACCGCGGCGGGCGACATGGTGTCCGTCGACCGGAGGACCGGCGGCCCGACCCGCGGCGGTGTGGCCGAGGAACCGGTCAGGCGGTCGGCAGGCTGACCGTGAACCTGGCCCCGGGGGCGTGGGCGGAGTCGTAGGACACGTCGCCGCCGATGGCGCGGGCCAGGCGTCGCGCCAGCGGCAGGCCGAGCCCCGCGCCGTCGTGGCCGTCGCCGTCGTCGGCGCGCCGGCCGGGCTGGAACAGGTCGCCCACGAACGCGTCCGGTACGCCGGGGCCGTCGTCGACCACATCGATCCGGACGGCACCGGGCACGCGCCGGGCGGCGACGGTCACGCCGGAGCGCGCGTAGCGGGCGGCGTTGGCGAGCAGGGGGCTGACGATGCGTTCGAGGAGGGCGGGGGCCACCCCTGCCGCCAGATCCGGACCCCCCGGCGCGACGGTGGCCGTGACGGCGTCCGGCGTGTCCAGGCGCTGGACCACGCGGTCCAGAACGGCGAGGACGTCGGTGGTTTCGGGAGCCGCTGACGGGTTCGGCGCGTTCTCGCGGGCTTCGGTCAGGAGCGTGTCGCAGATGGAGCGCATGGACTGGGCGGCCTCGGCGATCACCTCATGGGTGGCACGGGTCTCCGCCTCGGAGCGCGGACGGGCCCGCCACCAGTCGAGTTCGACGATGATCCGGGTGAGCGGTGTGCGCAGTTCGTGGGACAGCTCACCGGTGAGCTGCCGTTCGTGGCGCAGCACGGTGCGGATACGGTCCAGGAGCGCGTCCAGCGACGTACCCAGACGGGCCAGTTCCGCCGGGTGCGCATCGGCCCCGAAGCGGTCGTCCGAGGCCACGGCGCTCCACTGGGTGGCCTGGTCGGTCATCGTCCGCACCGGGCGCAGTGCCCGGCCGACGGCCAGTCGCGTGAGCACGTAGGTGCACGCGAGCATCACGGCGTCCAGGATCAGTGACCCCAGCAACAGGGTGTCGGCCGAACTGCGATAGGGGCCGAGGCCCAGCGCGGTGACGACCGTCGCGGTGGCGTGGCGGCCGGCCAGCGGCCGGGAGCACAGGCGGACGGGCTGGTCACCGTAGGGATGCGCGGTCGTGCACACCGGCCCGCGGTGTGCGGCCAACCGGCCGGCGGTCCGGGCCAGTGGGCTGCCGGCCGTCGTCGACGGGGGCCTTTCGAGCAGTCGGGTGCCCGAGTAGATCCACACGTTGGCGTCGAGGAGACCGTCGTTCGCGGTCTCCAGGACGCGTACCCGGTGGCCGCTGGTGTCGACGGTCGTGGCCACGGCGGCGGCCCGGTTGCGCAGTTCGTCGTCCGCCTGGTGCTGGAGATGACGGCTCATCACGACGTTGAACATCACGGTCAGGACGGTCATCAACAGGGCGGCGGTGGTCAGTGCGACCAGGGACAGACGCCCGCGCAGGGTGCGCGGCGCCAGTCGGCGCAGGACACGGCAGGGGCTCATGACAGGTGGTGCCCGATCCCGCGTGCCGTGCCGATCGTCAGCGTGCTGCCGGCCTCGCGGAGCTTGCGCCGCAGCCGGGTCAGGTACTGGTCCAGGGTGTTGTCGCTCACGTGCGCGCCCTGGGGCCAGGCCGCTCTGGTCAGCTCCCGACGGGACACGGTGGCGCCGGCCGCGGCGACGAGCCCGGCGAGCAGCCGGAACTCCGTCGGGGTCAGGGCGACGCGGACGCCGTGCACGGTGGCGCTGTGCCCGACCGCGTCCAGGGCGAGGTCCCCTGTCGTGACCGTCGAAGCCGGTGCGGCTCGCCTGAGGGCGGCTCCGAGCCGTGCGGTGAGCTCGGCGAGGTGGAAGGGCTTGGGCAGGTAGTCGTCGCCGCCGGCCGAGAACCCGGACAGCCGGTCGGCGAGCTGGTGGCGGGCGGTCAGGAAGATCACGGGAGCGAGGAAACCGTTGGCGCGCATCGCCTGGCACACGTCGCGGCCGTCCGCGTCGGGGAGTCCGATGTCCAGGACGGCCGCCGCGACGTCGGGGGTGGCCAGCCGCAGGGCGGTCGAGCCGTCGATGGCCAGGACGGGGTCGTAGCCCTCCTCGGACAGGCCGCGCCGCAGCACATCGCGCAGCGCGTGGTCGTCCTCGACGATCAGAATCTTGTGGTGCATGATCTTCCAGCGGTTCCTCGGCCACACGGCGTTTCCCGCCGGTGACGGACGATCGGTTCACGGCGCGACGAGCGGTGGACCCGCCCTCCTGGCACGCCGGCGGCTACCCCGCGGACCCCTCGCGGGCCGAGCTCATCCGCGCTCCTCGCGTGCCCTTGCGGTCCGGCGGGAGCGGAGGACCTCGGCCAGCAGGGGCAGCAGCGACACGACCACGATCAGCGCGACCATCGGCAGCAGGTAGCGGTCGACGTTCGGGATCGAGGACCCCAGTGCGTAGCCGGCGAGCGTGAGGCCGAGGCTCCACACCAGGCCGCCGATGACCTGCCACACCGTGAACGTCCGGACCGGCACGCCCAGCGCGCCCGCCATCGGATTGAGGACCGTCCGTACCACCGGCACGAAGCGGGCCAGGACGACCGCCTTCGCGTGTCCGTACCGCTCCAGCAGCTCCTCGGCCCGCTGCGCTCCCTCGTGCAGGCGCTTCGAGCGGCTGCGCGCGAGCAGTGCCCCGCCCGCCCTCCGGCCGAGCAGATACCCGCACTGGGCTCCGGCCAGCGCTCCGAGGGCCGCCGCGATCAGCAACGGTCCCAGCGAGAGGTGGATGCCCTGGTCGGCGGTGCCCGTGCACAGCAACCCCGCCGTGAACAGCAGCGAGTCCCCGGGGAGGAAGAAGCCGACCAGCAGTCCCGTCTCGGCGAACATCACCACGCCCACGCCCAGCACGCCGAAGGCGGCCAGCAGCGATCGGGCGTCCAGTACGTTGACGGCCAGCTGCGAGGCGAGGTGCAGCGATGTGGTCATGGGGCCTGGGCCTTCCTGGAGGTGACTACAGGCATGTAGACGATTTTCGAACTCTAGACGATGAAGGGGCCCGGAACGTTCCCGGTGGCCCGACGGCTGTGACCGGCCGGGCGCATTGCCCCCGACGGGGTGAATCTTCCTCCGCGGACGGGTGAGGGGGTGGAACTGCACGTTGCAGTCGTTCGCGGTTGCAAGCCCGGAGTATACCTTCTACAACTAGTAGGAGGTTGTTTCCCGGGTCCGGGGCGCGTGTTCATTCACTCCGACCGCTGCCCGCCTCCCGCCCGGCATCGGGGAACGCGCGACGCCCGGCCGCGTCCACCGCTCCGGCCCGGCCGGCCAGGGCCGCTGACACCGCGCCGTGCGTGCCGTGGTGCCGCGGGCGTCCCGCGGAGTCGGCGCCCGCGTGGGTGCCCAGGCGTTCCTGATGCGTGGGCTGCTCGACGCGCCGGAGGCGGACCACGGCGTCGAGCCCGCCGCCGCCGGCCGGCTCCAGGGCGACTTCACCACCGCCGGCGCGGGTGAGCTGGCGCACCATCGGCAGACCGAGGCCGGTGCCGTCGTGGTCGGCGTCGGGCGCTCTCCAGAACCGGTCGAAGGCCCTGTGCCGTTCGGTCTCGGTCATACCGGGCCCCTGGTCGATCACATGCAGCTCGGCCACGGGCGAGGTACGGCCGCCTTCCCCGGGGACGGTGACGACGGCCAGCGTGATCGCGGTTCCCGGTGGGGACGCGCGCAGCGCGTTGGAGAGCAGGTTGTCGATGATCTGCTCCAGGGCTCCGGGCACCGCCCACACCCGGACGTCCGTGGCTCCGGAGACGACGATGCCGACGTGCTGTTCGTCGGCGAAGGCCGTCCAGACCGCCGCGCGCTCGGCCACCACGGCGGCGAGATCGACCGCCTCCGGCCGGGTCGCGGAGCTCTCCAGCCTGGCGAGTGCCAGCAGCCCCTGCACCATACGGCTGAGCCGCTCCATCTCCGCCAGCGCCGTGTCCAGGCTGTCCTGGGCGCAGGGGGCGAGGTGCGGTTCGAAGTTCTCCAGACGCAGCCGCAGTGCGGTGAGCGGGGTGCGCAGCTGGTGGGACACCTCGGAGGCGAACGCCTGCTGAGCCCGGAGCACGTGCTGCAGTCGCGCCGCTGTGGTCGTGAACGACGCGGCCAGCCGGCGTAGCTCCGGCGGACCGTGGTCGGTGGCGGGTGGATCGGTGAGCCGGCCCTCCGCGAGTTGAGCGGTGGCGTGTTCCAGCGCCCTGACCGGGCGAGTGATCGAGCGCGCGAGGACGAAGCCGATCAGGGTGACGGCGGCCAGCACACCCAGCCCGACGACGGCCAGCGCCAGCCAGGTGGCGTGCACCTTCGCCTGGAGCGGGCCCAGCCGGTACACGGTCCGCACCACGCAGGGGACGGCGGCGCCGGAGCCGCCCGGCACGGTGACGAAGAGGACGTCGCCCTGTGCGGAAGGGTCGTTCCGGGTTCCGACGACGGGGTTGTCGCGTAGTGCGCCGGAGATGTCCGGCTCCGCGGACAGGTCGCTGCCGACCAGGGCCTGCGCGGTGTCGGTGAGCACGACGCCCTTCCGGTCGGCGACGAGCACGCGGCTGCCGGTTCGCCGCCCGTAGGCGCGGGCCAGGCCGGGTAGATCGGCCGCCAGGCCGTGCTCCATCCGCTCTTCGCAGACGGCGGCCAGCGTCATGGCCCCCTGCTGCGCCGTGCGGGAGAAGCGGGACAGCTCGCTGCGGGCGTAGAAGACACCGAACGGCACTTCCAGCGCGAGCAGGACGAGCAGTATCAGGCTCAGATGGCTGAGCAGGATGCGACGCGTCACCGGGGCCCTCCACCACGCACCGCCGCTGTCGCGGACGCGGCGGACGCGGCGTCGGCCGGAGGCGGCGGCACCAGACGGAATCCGATCCCGCGGATGTTCTCGATCCAGGCCGAGCCACCGAGTTTGCGGCGCAGCGCGGCGATATGGACGTCCAGGGTCTTGGTGGGGCCGAAGTAGTTCGGCTCCCACGCGGTGTCGAGGATCTGCCGGCGGGAGCAGACCGCCCCGGGGTCGTCCGCGAGGCAGGTGAGCAGGTCGAACTCCTTGGGGGCCAGGGCGACCGGCGACTCGTTCAGATGCACCTGCCGGGTACGGCGGTCGATGGTCAGCGGGCCGATCCGCTGGACGTGGGGCAGCCCGGGCCGGGCCGGATCCGCCGAGGGCCTCCGTGCGTCGTGGCCCCTCTCCAGTCCCGCGAGGCCGGTCCGGCGGGTGACGGCACGGATCCGGGCGACGAGCTCCCGTACGCCGAACGGTTTGGAGACATAGTCGTCCGCGCCCATCTCCAGGCCGAGTACCCGGTCCACTTCGTCGTCCCTGGCAGTGATCATGATGATCGGCACCGCCGAGCGGGCCCGGAGCGCACGGCAGACGTCGATGCCGTCCATGTCGGGCAGCCCCAGGTCCAGCAGCACCATCGCGGCCTCGGGTGCGGCGAGGCCGTCGGCGCCGTTTCTGGCGTGTTCCACCGTGAACCCGAAACGGCGCAGCCCCTCCATCAGCGGTCCGGCCACCCGGTCGTCGTCCTCGATCAGCAATACACGCATGCCGGAAGGCTCACAGACTTCCGCCGCGGCGCGTGGCGCAAACGCCGGAACCTCCCCCGAGCCGGTGATCTCTGTCCACACGGGCGACCGGGTCCACCACGGACGGCGCAGCCCCTGAAAGACGTCGCGCGGGCGACAGCCAGGACGTCGACAGTCCGATCAAGCAAAGACCCAGGGCCTTCGAACACCGACAGCCGCCGGCTCACGTCCCGCTGCGGGCAATC
Source organism: Streptomyces sp. NPDC001220 (assembly GCF_053597895.1). Classification (NCBI taxonomy): domain Bacteria; kingdom Bacillati; phylum Actinomycetota; class Actinomycetes; order Kitasatosporales; family Streptomycetaceae; genus Streptomyces; species Streptomyces sp. NPDC001220. The sequence continues at coordinate 259,972 of NZ_JBSFJE010000008.1, read as the reverse complement.
CTGCCCCGAAGCAGCCGAGTTGACGGCCGCGGACGCACGCGGGCGAGCGGTCCGCCATCGAAAACTGATCCAGCGTCAGTCCGCGCCCGTCCACCCGTCCCGTCACGGCGTCGGCCGGAGTGGAGCACATCACAGCAGCTCCTCGAACGTTTCCGGGGTCCCCGCTGTATTTGCTCTGGCAATGTGCTTGATCGTCGTCCCGTAGCGTCGGTTGCACGTCCGGTGCCCTCGAGCACCGCGTGACCAGCACCCCCGAGCACCCGGGACACCTCATGCCCCTTGATGAACTGCGCCGTATCCGGCCGGACCTGGTGGATTCGTTCACGGCCGCGCTCCCTGGAGCCCGGGCCACCGTGCTCGGCCGGCTGTGGGGCGCGTTCTCACGAGAACCCGTGCCCGGTGTGACCGGGCATCGCCAGCAGTCCGACCGTCTCGTGATCGACCTGCGACGGGGCGGCTCACTGGCCGCGGCCCGGTCCTGTGCGCGGCCCTTCGCCGAGGTACCCGCGGACTTCACCGTGTCCGGCCCCGGAGGGACGATCAGAGAGCCGGCGGAACTCCTGGCCCAGCTCGGCCTGCGTACCACCGCGGCGGAACGACTGGCGGCCGAACTCGACAACAGTGTGGTCAACCTGGCCCTGGCCAGGGCCGCGAACGCAAACCCGACGGCCCCACCGAAAGACTCGGCGGACGCCGAGCAGGCGGTTACCGAGGGCCACCCACAGCATCCCTGCTGCCGGACACGGACCGGCATGTCGATCGCCGACGTGCTCGCCTACGCCCCCGAGCACCACCCGGTCGTCCGACTGGCGCTGCTCCGGGTCCCGGCCGAGCACTGGCAGGGGGCCGGCACCTGGCCCCGGCAGCTGCGGGACGGCGACACGATCCTGGTCCCGCTGCATCCCTGGCAGCGCGACCACGTGCTCACCCGCCATCCCGGCCTGGCCGTCGCCGAGGAGACGATCCCGGCCCGGCCGCTGCTGTCGTTGCGCACGCTGGCACCGCTGGACGTGCTGCCGGGTTGCCACATCAAGACCGCGCTCGACGTGCAGGTCACCAACTACCGGCGCACCATTTCCCCGGCCGAGGCCGCCGACGGACCGGCGCTGTCCGATCTGGTCTGCGCCCTCCTGGACAAGTCCGGACACGGCGGCAGCCTGCGCGTCCTGCGCGAACTGGGCGGCGGCGCGGTACGGGTGGCCGGGCAGCCCACGGCGAGCCTGGCCGCGATGATCCGGGAGTCGACCGAGTGCTGCCTGGACCCCGGCGAGATCGCGGTGCCGCTCACCGCCGTCCACGCGACAGGAGCCACGCTGATCCCGGGCGATCCGGTGCGCTGGCTCGCGGACTTCGCCGGACTCGTCCTGCCGCCCGCACTGACCTTGCTGTCCATGGGCGTGGCGTTGGAGGCCCACGGCCAGAACACCCTGGTCGTGCTCCGGGACGGACGGCCGGTACGGGTGCTCTACCGCGACCTCGACGGCGTACGGGTGAGCCCACGGCGCCTGGCCCGGTGCGGCTTCACGCTGCCGCCGCTGCTCGGCACCCGCGCGGGTGACGACACGGACGCGCTGCACACCAAACTGTTCGGCGGCCTCGTCAGCGGCGTCTTCAGCGAGCTGGTCGACGTTTTCACCCGGACGCGGGGGGCCGATCCCCGAGCGCTGTGGGGTGCGGTGGCCGACGTGGGCCGCCAGGTGTACGCCGACCTGCCGGACCACGAGGACGCCGCGGCCTTCTTCGGCGACACGATGCCGCTGAAGGCGACCGTCGCCATGCGCCTCTCCGGAAACCCGGGCAGGGCTCAGTGGACCCACCTGCCCAACCCGCTGGCCCTGTGCCGCTGACATCCCCCACCGACCGTCGTCCCCCTGGAGCGACCGTATGACCACCGGTACCGCCCCCCACACCGGGTTCGCCACCACCACCGTCACCGCCTCGGCCGGAGAACCGATCCGGACGGCCGACGCAGTCACCGCCCACACACTGCTCAACTGCCTGATGCGCGAGGTCTCCGCCCCCGAACACCAGGTCACCGTCGCCGACGGCCACCTGCTGCTCCGTCTGCCGCGCCGGGACCTCCTGCTGCGTTCCCGTCTGCGACGGACCTCCCTGATCGGCGCCCACCGCTTCCAGGGTCCGGTGCAGCGGCTCGCCGACGGCACCTGGGTGACGGTGGGCTGGCGGGAACTGGCCTGCTTCATCGAGGACGAACTGGAACTGCGCACCGGGGTCGCCAACGAGGAGTTCCTGAGCCAGGTGGCGGACAGCCGGGAGACGATCCGGACCGCGCTGGAGCAGCGGGCCGCCGGCGTGCCGCAGGCCGACCCGTACGTGGCGTCGGAGCAGTCCCTGGTGTTCGGCCACCGCTTCCACCCCGCTCCGAAGGCCCGCACCGGCGACCCGGCGGACTGGCTGGCGTACGGCCCGGAGACCGGTACGCGTTTCCGCCTGCGCTACCTGGCGGTGCGCCGCCATCTCATCTGTGAGGAGGGCGAGTTGGGGGAGATGGACGCACTGCATCCGGCGGCCGACCCGGAATTCGCGGTACTGCCGGTGCACCCCTGGCAGTACCGGCTGCTCCAGGGCAACGCCCGATTGCGCGAGGCGGTGGCCGCCGGTGATGTCGTCGACAGGGGGCTGAGCGGGCCGGAGTTGGTGCCGACGGCGTCGGTGCGCACCCTCTACCACCCGGACAGCGACGTCTTTCTGAAGTTCAGTCTGAACGTCCGCCTCACCAACTGCGTCCGCAGGCACGCACGGTACGAACTGGCCGGCGCCGTCGCCCTCAACCGGCTGCTCCAGCCCGTCTTCGCCGAGCTGTCCGAGCGCCACCCGGGCTGCGCGCTCCTGGCCGAGCCCGGCTACCGCACCCTCGACGGCGATCTCGACCTCCTCGAAGGTCTCGGCGTCATCGTCCGCTCCGGTCTGCGCCACCACCTTCTCCCCGGGGTGACACCCCTGCTCGCCGCCGCCGTGGCGGACGAGTACCCCACCGGTCCGGCCCACGTCTCCCACCTGCTCGCGCGCGGCGACGGAGACATCCTGGCCTGGTGGGACACCTATCTACGGCTGCTGTTGCCACCGGTGCTGGCCGCCTACTTCGAGCACGGCGTCGTACTGGAACCCCACCTGCAGAACGTCGTCGTCGGTGTGCGTGCGGACGGCACACCGGCGCAGATGCTCTTCCGGGACCTGGAGGGCACCAAGCTGCTGCCCGGGCACCACCGGCACGCCCTCGCCGAACTGCCGGACGAGGTCCGGGAACCCCTCGCCTACGATGCCGAACGCGGCTGGAACCGGGTCGCCTACTGCCTCCTGGTCAACCACACCGCCGAAGTGCTGGGCGCCCTGGCCGACCTCGATCCGACACTGGAACCCGCCCTCTGGGGCCTGGTCCGCGACCACCTCGGCGCCTACGCCCGCACCGCCGGCGAACCGCCACGCCTGCGTGCCCTGCTGTCCGGAGTGCCGCTGCCCGCAAAGGCCAACCTCCTCCTGCGCTGGGCCCGCAAGGCCGACCGGCACGCCACCTACGTCCCGCTGCCCAGCCCGCTCGGCGCGGACTTCCCCCGCGAGGCGATCCGGTGAGGCCCGCCCTCCTCGACCTCGTCGGCACCATGACCGACGACGACCTGCCCGCCTACGTCTACGACCTGCCGCACCTGCGCGAGCACGTACAGGCCGTCCGGGCCGCCCTTCCGGAACGCGTCGAGCTGCTGTACGCGGCCAAGGCCAACTCCGACCCCCGGATCCTGCGGACGCTGGCCGGAAACGTCGACGGGTTCGAGGTGGCCTCCGGCGGTGAGCTGAGCCACGTCCGCGCACTCGTCCCCGACGCACCGATCGCCTTCGGAGGCCCCGGCAAGACGGAGACGGAGCTGACCTGTGCGCTGAACTCCGGAGTGCAGCGCCTGCACATCGAGAGCGAACACGAACTGCGGCTGGTCACCACCGTGCTGGGCGACGGACTCGCCGAGGTCCTGCTCCGCGTCAACCTGCCCGTCGGCCTCGGCCGGGTCGCCCTCGCCATGGGCGGCCTCCCCGGCCCCTTCGGCATGGACCCCGCGCAGCTGGACCGCTGCCTGGAGGTGATCGCGTCCGACCCGCGCGTCCGGCTGCACGGGCTCCACTTCCACCTCGCCAGCGGACTTGGGGCCCGGGCCCAGCTGGCTCTTGTCGGCAAGGTCCTGACCTGGGCCGAAGGTTGGGCTCAGGAACGCGGAGTCGACCTGGCCGAGGTCAACGTCGGCGGCGGAATGGGCGTCGACTACGCGGCTCCGCACCACGTCTTCGACTGGCCCGCGTTCGGTGCGGGCCTCCGCTCCCTGCTGGCCCGCCACCCTCGCCTCACACTGCGCATCGAGCCCGGCCGCTCGATCACCGCGTACTGCGGCTGGTACGTCACCCGCGTCCTGGACGTCAAGTTCAGCCGTGGGCAGGCGTTCGCCGTCCTGTGCGGGGGCACCCACCATCTGCGTACCCCGGCCGCGAAACAGCACGACCAGCCCTTCGAGGTGATCCCCGAGGACGAATGGCTGCCGTCCTGGAACCGGCCGGAGGCCCGTGACGAGCCGGTGACACTGGTCGGACAGCTGTGCACGCCCAAGGACGTCCTGGCGCGCGGAGTCATGGTGGACCGACTGCGCGTCGGCGACCGCGTGGCCTTCGCCATGGCCGGCGCCTACGCCTGGAACATCTCCCACCACGCCTTCCTGATGCACCCCCACCCGACCTTCCACCACGTCGACGATGTGAAGGCACCCGCCCCGGCCGGCCATGCCCGTCAGATGCCATGAACGCGGTGCTCGCCCCACTCGCCGTCCGGAACTTCCGCCGCTACCTGCTCGGGCAGCTGACCTCCAACATCGGCACCTGGATGCAGCGCGCCGCCCAGGACCTGCTCGTCCTCCACCTGTCCGGCGACAGCGGCAGCGCGGTCGGCATCGTCACCGCACTGCAGTTCCTGCCCCAGACCCTGTTCGGACTGACCGGAGGCGTCCTCGCCGACCGGTTCCCCAAGCGGCGGCTGCTGCTCCTGACGCAGGCCGCCATGGGAGCACAGTCGCTCCTGCTAGGACTGCTGACCGTCACCGGAGCGGTCAACCTGCTGTCCGTGTACGCGCTGGCCTTCGCTCTCGGGACCGCCACCGCCGTGGACAGCCCCGCCCGCAACGCGTACATCTGCGAACTCGTCGACCGCCCGCGCGTGGCCACCGCGGTCAGCCTGAACTCCGCCCAGTTCAACGCGGCCCGCATCCTCGGCCCCGCCCTCGCGGGCCTGACCGTGGCCGCTTTCGGCACGGGCCTCGTGTTCCTCGTGAACGCCGTCTCCTACCTCGCCGTCCTCTACGGCCTGATCACCATCCGCACGGACGGCCCGGGCGGCAACAGCACGGCCCCACCCGCCCATACCCGGCTGGCCGACGCCTTCCGGGACATCGCCGCCACCCCGGAACTGCTGCTGCCGATGTGCGTCGTCGCCTTCGTCGGCACCTTCGGCCTGAACTTCCAGGTCACCATCTCGCTCGTGGCCGTCACGGTCTTCCACTCCGGCGCCGCCGCCTTCGGCTGTCTCTCCGCCGCCTACGCCCTGGGCAGCCTGATCGGCGGGATCCACGGGGCGAGCCGCGGCAAGCCGCCCACGCTGCGACGACTGATCACCACCACGGTCGTCTTCGGTGCGCTGGAAGCCGTGCTGGGCCTGATGCCGGGCTACGGCACGTTCATGGCCCTGCTGGTCCCCACCGGCTTCGCCGCGGTGACCGTGACCACCACGGCCAACACGCTGACCCAGCTTCATGCCGACCCACGCCTGCGGGGCCGCGTCCTTGCCGTCTACTACGTCGTCCTGCTCGGCGGCACTCCCGTCGGCGCCCCGCTGGTCGGCCTGGTGTCGGACGCCCTCGGTGCCCGGTCCAGCCTCGTCCTCGCCGGCGTGGTGTCGGCGTCCTCCGCGCTCGCTCTGTCCGCCCTGGTCTCGGCGCGAACCCGACGGCGTACCCGGGTCACCACACCCGTCGGCCAGGTCCGACGGAACCCTACGGCCTGCGCCGTCCCGCCGCGGAGTTCGCCGTCGGCGCCGGCGGACCCGGCGGAAACATGATCGAGAGCCCCCGGATGCGGGCGTCGGGCGGGATCTGCACCTGCGGCCCGTACACGGTGAGTGACTCCGGTCAGAAACCTGCCGCACGGGCCGTCGAGTACACCTCGGCGGCCACGTCCTTCAGTTCCCGCGCGTCCCGCACGGCCCACGAGAGGTCGACCAGGAACTCGTCGAGACCGATCCCGGCGTACGCCATCAGATCGGTGACGATCTGCTCGACGTCGCCCTGGAAGGGCCGGCGGTCCGCCCCCTCGTACCGTTCGGCGGTGTAGTCCGGGTTCACCCGCACCACCGTCCGCAGCGGCCGGGTGCGGCCCCGCTCGGCGGCGAGATCCTGCAACTGGCGCCATTGGGCGGCCACCTGCTCGGGACCGTCGGCGTACGGCAGCCAGCCGTCGGCGTGGTCGACGAGCCGGCGCATCGCCCGCGGGGTGTTGGCCGGCACCAGGATCGGGATCGGCCGGGCCGGCTTCGGCCCGACGACGGCCGAGGCGATCCTCGTGATCCGGCCGTCCCCGTAGACCACCGGGTCCGGGCCCCACACCGCCCGGCACACCTCGAACACCTCGTCCATCACCTTGCCGCGCTCCTCGAACGGGCGCACCCCGGCGGCCGCGTACTCGTCGAGGGACCAGCCGCTGCCGAGGCCCGCGACCACCCGGCCGCCGCTCGCCGCGTCCAGCGTCGCCAGGGACTTGGCCAGCTGGAAGGGGATGTGCAGCGGCGCCACCAGTACGGCGGTGCCCAGTTCGACCCGCTCGGTGGCCGCCGCCGCGAGCGCCAGGGTGACCAGCGGTTCGGCCACCCCCCGGTAGGCGTCGGGCCAGGGCAGGCCCGGAACGCCGTACAGGGGCTGGGTCTGGGGCTCCGGGAACAGGGCCCGTTCGTACACCCAGAGACTGTCGTATCCGATGTCCTCGGCGGCGCGAGCCACCTCGGGCACGTCCTTGCCGAGGTCGTACTGCCGATTCTGCGGGAGACCGATTCCGAGCCGGGTCGTCATGCGGTGTGCTCCTCCGTGGTCGGTTGCGCGATCAAGTCGACGTCATGTCGGGGTCTTGGGGTGGGACCCGGCCCTATCAGAAGTCGAGGATGTACCTCAAACGATGTAACTCAAACGCTCGATTGACGTTATGGCCGGCAGGTCAGGCTGTCAAGCCGTTGTTTGAATTCTTCGGCCGTATGGCCGGGGGGGGGCACCGGCGTGTTGTGGCTGGTCGGGTAGGGTCTGCGGCGGTGATCCGGTGCGGCGACCCGGACGCCCGCGGGAACTGTTGACGATATAGTCAAGCGTCTGCTTGAATGCATGGCATGACAAGGGCGGAAAAGGCGGATCTGCGCCGGGAGGCCGGGCAGCGCACGCGGGACGGCCTGCAGACGGCCGCCTTGGAGCTGCTTTCGCAGCGAGGCCAGGAGGGCGTGACCCTCCGCGAGATCACCGAGCGCGCCGGAGCCAACGTCGCCGCGGTGAGCTACCACTTCGGGTCGCTGAAGGCACTGTGCGAATCGGCGATAGAGCACGCGCTGGAGCGGTATCTCGACGCGCAGCTCCGGGAACTCGGTGCGCTCGCCTCGACGGCGACACTCCAGGAGGTGGCGGCGGCGTTCGCCCGGCCCATGATGCGGGCGCTCGCGGCCGGCGGCCAGGACCTGGCCGTGATGCGGACCGTGGCGCGCGTCGGCATCGATCCGCCCCAGGCCTGGGAGCGGCTGAACGGCAAGTTCGACCAGAGCCGCCGGGAGGCCCTCCGGGTCCTGACGGCGAACCTTCCCGGAGTCGGCGAGGAGGAGCTGATCTTCCGCACGCGCTGCGCGGCCGGCCTGCTGAACTGGCTCGCACTGGCTCCCATCGGTGCCGAACTGGCCGCCATGCCCGCCGAACAGATCGAGCGGCAACTGGTCCCCGTGGTGGCCGGAGCGTTCCGCGGGGACGCCCCGGCCGGCGGCTGACCGGGCCGCAGCCCACCGGGACCCCGACAACTGCGCCGCCGGCCGGCCGGTGTTGCTCGGGAAGGTCGGCTTCGGGTACCGGGCTCACCCCGAGGCCGCCGACCGGCCGGTTTCCGGTGTCAGCCGATGCTCAGGTCGTCGAGGTAACCGCGATAGCCCCCCGTCGCGCCCGGACGGTCGTAACCGACGAGGATCTTGCTGATCGCCTGACCCGCCCTGACCGCGCCGAGGTTCACGGTGACGTGGTTCCACCTGTCGAGCGCGAGATGCCCGCACTGGTCGCCCGGATGGACGCCGTTGCCGGACTGGTCGGTGGCGCCCGAGTCCCGTAGATCACTGCCGTCGGTGAAGACCAGGTCGACGGCGACGCAGGTGCTGTCGTCGGATCCGGCGGACACCCACGGGGTGGTGGCACCGGACTGCGGGAAGATCCAGTAACTGAGGGTCGTGTCGCCGCGGACGGTGAGCGGCGCGCCGTTGAAGCCGTAGACCTGCAGGTAGGCGTGGTCGTAGGAACCGCCGTTGGCATGGCCCGAGTACATCAGTGAGGCGTCGCCGGTATGGGCCTGTTCGCCGGCGCGTACGGCTGCCTGGGGACCCGTGAGGCCGCAGCACAGGCCGGTGATCCCGTAGTTTCCGTCGCCCTTGGTGTCGACGTTGTCGACGGTGTCGGTCCAGGTTGGCTGGGCCTGTCCGGTCTCGAAGCCCGTGGTGAGCGAACCGGTCGTCGCGGCCTTGGCCGGCTGGGACAGCTCGTGCCGGATGGTGGCCCGGCTGGTTCCGGCCGGGGCCAGGTCGATGGTCTCGCCGACGCCGGTGTGCAGCTTGATCGTGGTGCCCGTGAGAGTTCCCTTGTGGACACCGTCCGCGTAGTACTCCATGGGCTTGCCGGGCCACGGGTTGGTGAAGGTGAGACCGCCGCCCGACCGGCTGGTCATCCGGAGGTATTCGACGGCGTTGTCGCGGATGCTGCTGGAGACCAGGACGTTGCCGTAGGCGAGCAGGCCGCCGAACTTGGCGTTCGAGTCGGCGGGCCAGTCCGGGAAGACCTTGATGTCGTGCTGGAAGGACTGCAGGAGCATCTCGTCGAGCCCCGAGGTGGTGACGTTGAGGTTCTCGATGCCGCCGCCGTAGTGGTGCACCGCCATGTTCGGGTACGAGTAGGCGGTGGCCTCGGCGTGCAACTCCTCCATCAGCGTGCTGGGGTTGTAGCCGACCATCGCGGCGGCCGCGTACAGGGTGGCCGGGGAGTTGTCGCTGTGCCAGTTGTTCAGCTGCGTGACGGTGTCGCGCGCGGTCCGAAGCAGGTCGGCGGAGCTGTTCAAGCCCACCTGGAGGCCTGGGTAGACGGCCTGCACGGCCACGTCGTTGCCGTCGCTGACCCAGCCGGACCCTTCGGAGGTCTGCCGGAAGACGGTCTGGCCGTTGCGCTCCATCGTGGGCAGCGGCGCGAGGTGGCTGTCGATGTGCTGCCAGGTGCGGACGAGCGAGTCGTTGGTGTGCAGGTCCTTGCTCATCTCGATCAGACCCTGGAACAGCAGGTGCACCAGCCCGAGGGAGAGGATGCTGTTGGTCTGCGGGTAGACGCCGCCCTCCTGCGGAGCGTCGTTCTCGATGACGTACGTGCCCGTGGCCGCGTCCCAGGTCAGGTAGTCCTGCCAGAACAGGGCGACCTGTCGGAGGTAGGGGAGGACCTTGCGCGCGTAGGAGGCGCTGCGGGTGTACTCGTACTTCATGACCATGTCGCCGGCGAAGTTCACGGCGTCGGACTTCTGGTTGTACAGGTCGTCGGCGGCGCTGGTGCCGTTGGGCGAGATGCCGACGGGGTAGAGCACGCCCTGGTAACCGGCTGCCGCCGCCTTCGCCTTGCCTCTCGGCATCCAGTCCAGGATCGGGTCGTCGTAGTTGCCCATCTGGGGCACGTGGTTGGTGGACAGAGTCGGGTAGAACGCCGCTTCGTAGTTGTAGTTGGCGTGGTAGTCGCCGTACCAGTTCATGGCCCCGGTGGTCCAGTTGCCCCACAGGCCCGGGGCATACTTCCCGGCACGCGAGACCGAGCCGAGCAGGTAGAGCGAGCCGTACCAGCTCTTCTCCACGGCCTGGTCGGGGATCTGCACGAACGACCGGGACCAGTACGCACGCCACCAGGACTCGTGGGCCGTGTACAGCTTCGCCAGCGAGCCGTCGGTCAGTGCGGCCGCCGCGGAGTGGGCGACGGACCGGTAGCGGGGCGTGTCGTGGCTGCTCTGTATCGCCGCCGCGAGGGTGTACGTCACGCCGGGCTCGAGGGTGAGGCTGATCCGGTTGCCCGACGGTCTCGCGGCCGTGCCGCGCACGTTCGTCGCGATACGAGCGTGGGGGTTGCCCGGTGCGTCGGTGGTGCCGGCCTGCACGTCGGCGTCAAGTACACCGTTGTCGCCCAAGGTCGCCGGAGTCTTTCCGAGGCCGTCCTGCACGGTGACGGTCGCGTCCTGCGCGCGTGAGCCGGACAGCCGGAGCGTGGTGACGAAGAGGTTCCGGGTGGCCGCGACCCAGCTCCTGGACGAGAGCGTCTGGCCGCCGAGCGTGTAGGTGCCCTCGACCTGGGCCTGGGCGATGTTCTGTACGACGTGGTGGTCGGCGCCGGCCAGCCCCGGGACGGCGAGCACGATCCGGCCCAGCGGCTCGATGCCGTTGGTCGCGGTGGAGAAGAAGTCGTTCTTGCCGAGGTAGAAGGTCTGGTCGTCGATGGAGCCGCCGACCGCGACGCCGACGTCGCCGTTGCCCATCAGGGGGGCGTCGACGGTCTCGCCGTTGGCCAGGGTGGTGGGTGGGGAGTCCCACTCGCCCTGGAACCGCGCCACGGTGCGCAGCGCCTGGGCCGAGGTGGGATCGCCGATGGTCCGTACGGTCGCCGCGGCGGACGTGCCGCCTTGGACGCTTGTCAGGCCGACGGCCACCAGGGCCGCGGCCAGCAGGGTGCTGACGCGTCGCCGGTGACGAAGGGAGGATGCCACTGCGGTGTGACCTTTCTGCTCGTCTTTCAGCCGGGATCCCGCTCGTCCTGAACGGGCGTCTCAGAGTGGGCGTTTCAGAGCGGCGCGGTACGGCCGTGTTGGTCGCCGCGGGCCGCGGCCGGACAGGCCGCGCCGAGCAGCGGGGCCTGGTCCGGCCGGTGCGCCGGGGTGATGACGATGCGCCGGTCACGGGCCGGGCCGGCCTCGGTGAGCCCCGCACAAGGCGGTTCGGCCACGAGGTCCCAGGCTCCCGCGACGGCACCCTTTCGGGTCCGTCAAGCGAGTGGACCGAGATGCGTGAGCGTTCCGACGGCCTCGACGGACAAGGTGGCGGGCAGCAGGGCCGGAGTCCGCCCGCCGGTCGCGAACGTCGGGTTGATGTCGAACAGGGCCGAGAGCACCGCCTCCGCTCCGGCCGCGCCCGCGATGTTGTCGCGGGTGGCGGTGCCGCGCTCGGCCACCCGGGCCCGGTACCGCCCGTCCGGACCGGTGACGATCTCCATGGCCTGGCCCCACAGCCCGCCCGAGGCGGCGCAGGACAGGCCGCGCAGGAGGGCGATCGCCCGGTCACGGTGACCGAGGCGGGCCAGGCCGTGCGCGGTGACGCCGGGCCAGGCGGCGAAGGCGCCGGCCGCGCCGTGGTCGGGGCGGTCGGAGGCGGCGGCGATCGGATCGTCGGCGCTGAGCGCTCGCATCCAGCCGGCCGCCAGCAGACGGCCGGTGACGAAGTCGGCCATCTCCTGCCGTATCCCTTCCGGGAGTTCGCGGTGGAGGGCCGCCGCGACCAGGCCGAAGTCCAGGCAGTGCCCGATCGTGTCGGTCCCGTCCGGGCGGAGTATCCGCCAGCGGCCCGATCCGGCGTACAGGTCCATGAGCGCGTCGGCCAGTCGACCGGCCTCGGCCTCCGTACGGTCGGCGTCCTCGTCGCGGCCGAGCCGCCGGTACAGTCCGGCCAACGAGCGCGTCGAGGCGACGTAGGCGCCGTTGAAGGAGGCGACGACACCGGTGTAGGTGGGCACACACTCCAGCAACTGCCACGGATCGTCACCGAAGTCGGCGAGCACGCCCCCGGTGGCCGGGTTCCGCCGCTCGCGCCACCCCAGCCCGAGCCGCTCCAGGTGGGCGAGGACCGTCGCCCCGCCGGTCGTCTCGTCGAGGAAGGCGAGGTCGCCGGTGACGCGGACATAGTGCTCGACGAGCCGGAACAGGGCGTAGTCGGTGGAGCTGTAGGCATTGCCCAGGGGGCCGCCGCCGAGATTCTCCACACCGAAGGAGTCCCGGTAGGGGCCGGCCAGGACCCGCAGCAGCCAGGAGCGCAGTCCGGCCGGCTCCAGAAGGGCGTACAGGCGGCTCCACTCGCAGTGGTCCCAGAAGTAGGTGGTGGTCGGCCCGAGCCGGGGGCCGCCGGTGAGGAACACCGGCTCGCCGGGCCGGATACGGGTGTTGCGCAGGTACAGCGCCTGCAGGGCACCCATGTAGTAGGTGCGTGCGAGTCCGGCGTCCTCGGTGGTGAAGGTCGGCAGATGCCCGGAGAAGTCGGCGTTGCCCGGGGTGAACATGCTCGCCCACAACCGCCGCCAGCCGTCCTCCCCGGCGCGCACCGTCGCCTCGAAGTCCTCGGCGGCGGTGCGCGCCTGGACCGAGAGCGCGTCGGCGTCGGTGCCGTACGCGCAGGCGATCCCGATCTCCACGCTCCGGCCGGGCTCGATCCGGCAGGTCCACCCCGCCCGCCCGCCGGCCCCCTCGGCCCGCAGTTCGCCGGGCGGCCCGGCGAAGGCGTAGACGGCGTGTGCCGGCGAGCGGGAGTCCGCGCAGGCGACCGTCCCGTCCTCGATGCGGGACACCCAGCGGCGCGACTGGGTCCAGTGCCGGGTGCGGGCGATCTCGGAGCCTGCGAGACGCAGCACGACGAGGTCGGCTTCGACGTCCACGCGGACGTCGTGCCAGTCCCCGACGGTGAGTTCGGCGTCGGTGGACTCCCGTTCCCCGGTGATGCCGAGCCACAGCCGGCCGTCCTCGACACCGATCTGCAGCGAGTCGGGGTGGTTGCCGTGGGTGAGAACCGTCCCGGACTGTCCCGCCGTGTCGAGCCGTAGCGCGAAGTCGATTCCCAGGCCGGGGGAGAGCGCGAAGGGATCCAGGGCCGTCTCGCCGTCGGGCGTCAGCGGGACCGGCTCGTCGGCGGCCCGCAGGATCACCGCGCCGTCGCCCCCCGCCACCCGGAGCCCGCGCACTGCCCCGGCGACGCCGACCCGCGGCTCCGGCTCCTTGTCGTGGCTGACGTGCGCCGGCAGCGCGTCGTCCAGGAGCATCGGGCCGTGCTCCTCGTCGCGCTGGATCCCCGGCACGCGGGGCCTGCCGAGGCGCAGGCGTCGCGGTGCGGGGGAGAGCAGGTAGTGCGGCTCGCCTCCACCCGTGGTGGCCCGGATGCGTTCCAGCGCCATGAAGTCGTGGTGCATGCCGTGGTTCCACGGGCCGTCGTACAGCCAGCCGTACCCGACCTCGGAGTGGGCGGCCATCGCGAAGAGGTCCTGGGAAAGCTCCACCGTTCGCGTTCTGTCGCTCTCGTTGGTGACCGTGATCCGCCACAGCAGCAGGTCCCGGGACAGCGCCATCCGGGTGTCGGTGGTGAGCAACAGCCCACCGGGGCGGCGGTGTTCGCGGAGCACGCCCCACGGCTTCCACAGGAACCGCTGGGCGGCCGGGACCAGACCGTCCACGCGCAGCTCACCGGTGTGGTACCCGAAGGTGAACGGTGCGGCGGCCAGCCAGGACAGGGAGGTCAGGTCGTGGTTGACGTGCGCCTGGCCCTGCTGGTTGCGCAGGGACGGCAGGTGCGCGATCTCGTCCACGCCGACCCAGTGCCCGGCGACGTCGTCCAGCTCCGGGACGCCGGTCCTGCCGATGCCGGCGCCCTGGGCGACGGTGTTCGTGGTCACTTGGTGGCTCCCGAGGTCAGTCCGGCGATGAACTGCTTCTGCAGCGCGAGGTAGCCGGCGACGGGAATGACCGCTGCCAGCAGCATCACGCCGAACAACTGGGCGTAGTCGGTGGAGAACTGACCGACCGACAGATACAGCCCGGTGGTGATCGTCTGGCCGTGCAGCGGGCCGAGGATGAACTGCGGGTTCATGAAGTCGTTCCAGATCCACAGGGAAAGGAAGATCGTGACGGTCGCGGTGGCCGGGCGCAGCAGCGGCATGACGATCGTCCACCAGACCCGCAGGCTCCCCGCGCCGTCCACGGTCGCGGCCTCGACGATCTCGCCGGGGACCGACCGCAGGAACCCGGAGTAGACGAACACCGCGAACGACAGGTAGCCGCCGCCGACGTTGGCCAGGACGAGCCCCGGATAGGTGTGGTCCAGGTGCAGGAAGGTCAGGATGCGGATGGTGGGCAGCAGGATCACCGCGGGCGGGATCATCAGGCCGGCCGCGAAGCCCGCCAGGACGATTGCGCGCAGCCGGGCCGAGCGGCGGGACAGCCAGAAGCTCAGGGCCGCGCCGAGCGGGATGATCAGCAGGACCGAGACGACCACGGTGACCGCGGAGTTGGTCAGCCCGATCTGGACGATCCGGTCGGGCCGGGCGAGGGCGTCGGTGAGGTTGTGCGTGGTCGGTGGAGCGGGGGGAGCCGCCGGATCGCGGACGATCTGGTCCTGTGTCTTGAAGGCGTTCACGAGCGTGAGGTAGACGGGGCTGACGAAGGCCAGCGTGAGCAGACCGGCTGCCACGAGGTGGCCCCGCGTGGCCCAGGGACGGCGGCTCGGGCGCGGCGCCGGTACTGCCCGCGGGGTCACTGTTCGCTCCTGGGCCGTCGGCCGGTGCGATGTCGAGGTGCTCACAGGTCCACCTCCCGGCGGCGCAGCAGCGCGGTCACGGACAGCGCGATCACGATCGAGACGGCGAGCAGCAGCATCGCGACGGCCGAGGCGTAGCCGTAGCGGTCGTCCGTGAAGGCGAGCTGGATGATGTAGAGGGCCGTGGACTGCGTGGAGTTGGCCGGGCCTCCGGAGGTGAGCACCGCGATGATGTCGTAGAGCTTCAGCATCGTGATCAGCGAGATGGTGACGCTGATGGTGGTCCCCGGGGCCAGCATCGGGAACGTGATCCGGCGGAACCGCTGCCGGCGGCCGGCCCCGTCGACCATCGCGGCCTGGTACAGCTCGACGGGGATCGACTGGAGCGCGGCCAGGTGGACGACGGTGGTGAACCCCGTCAGCACCCAGGCCGCGACGATCCCCACGGACAGGACGGCCAGGTGCGGGCTGCCCAGCCAGGTGATCGGCTTGTCGATGACGCCCAGCGAGACCAGGACGTTGTCGAGGATGCCGTCCCGGGCCAGGATGTAGCGCCAGACGTAACCGACGATGACGCCGGACAGCACCTGTGGCAGGAACGCGACGGTGCGCATCATCCGGAAGCTCAGCGACGTCCTGTTGAGCAGCATCGCGAACCCGATGCCGGCGGCGTTGGCCACGATCGTCACCGCGCCGGCCAGCAGGAGGGTGAAGCCGAGACTTCCGGCCAGCGCGCTGTCGTGTGCCATCTCCGTGTAGTTGGAGACTCCGACGAAGTCGGCCCGCGCCAGCAGCGGGTTCTCGTCGGTGAGGCTCTTCCAGGCGCTCATGATCACGGGAACGACGATGAACAGGACGTACAGGCCCAGCGCGACCAGCGCGATCGAGGTCAGCGCGGGGTCGCCTCGGCGTGGTGGGACTCGGGTGGTCATGGCTCTTCCCTCGGAGGAGATCTGCGGCACCGGAGCCGGTACGGCCGGGGCCGGTGACGTGGCTTACTTGGTCGCCGAGTCCCAGGCGCTGTCCAGCTTCGCCAGCTGTCCGTCGACGTCGTCGGACGAGAACAGCGCCTGACTGGCCGCGTAGAAGGCGTTGTTGAGGCCGGAGGGCATGGAGTCGTCGTTGGTGGCCCAGCCGAACGACGAGACCTTCGTGTTCTGCTGGGTGACGTAGGAGTAGGAGTCCTTGAAGACCTTGGTGGCGTCGATGCCGTAGTCGTCGAGGGTCTTCCCCTTGAGCATCGGGAACGCGCCGTCCCCCTCGATGAGCGCCTTGTAGTTGGCGGGGTCCAGCGACCAGGCCTCGGCGAACGCGGTGGCCTTGGCCGGGTCCGGCGTCCTGGCGCTGATCGCCATGGAGCCGCCCACCGAGAACGGCACCACGAGCGACCCGTCCTCGGTCGGGGTGAGGAAGGCACCGAAGTCGTCGGCGTGGTCCTTGGGCACCGCTCCGAGGAACCAGCTGCCCATCATGTACATCGCGGCCTTGCCGGAGGTGAAGTTCGTGATGGAGTCGGCGTACTTGACGCCCAGGGCGCCGTCCTCGAAGTAGCCGTCCTTGACCATCGTCCGGTACTTGCCGACCGCCGCCTTGACGTTGGCGTCCGTGAACTTGACCTTGCCGGCGTAGCGTTCCTTCAGCCAGTTCGGGTTCTTGCCCAGCACGTCGGCGGAGACGATGCCGACCAGCGGCATCGAGGCCGAGAACGGATCGCCGCCGCCCAGTTCGACCGGGGTGACGCCGGCGGCTTTGAGCTTGGCGCACACGGCCATGAACTCGGACCACGTCTTCGGGGGCGCGGCGATGTGAGCCTTGGTGAACAGCTTCTTGTTGTAGAAGACCTCGGGGATGATCTGCGAGTTGGTCGGCGGGATGTAGACCTTGCCCTTGTAGGCGTTGCCCTGGGGCAGCAGGAAGTTGGCGTCCACCCACTTCTGGTCGTACGGCCTGAGCAGCCCGGCCGTCGCGAACGTCGACGGGGTGATCGACTGGAGCAGATCCGGGAACTGCCCGGAGGCCTGCAACTGCTTGGCGTACGCGTCCCGGTCCGTGCTCGGCGCGACGATCTTCTTCACCGTGACGCCCGGGACCTTCTTCTCGGCGCCCGCGATCGAGGTGTCCCAGAAGGCCGCGGTCAGGCTGGGGGTCTCGAAGGTGAGGTAGGTCAGGGTGCTGCCGCCCTTCCCGCTTCCGGTCGACGCGGCAGAGCATCCGGTGAGGGCGAGCGCTGCGGCAAGGCAGACAACGGTCGGACGTTTGCGCCTCATGGAAGTCTCCTGAAGGGACGATGCGGCCCGATGGACGGTGGCGGACGGGACAGGGTCGACGCCGCGTCATCCTTCGAGATAACGTTATCCCGAGGATAGGAGCGCGTTGCGGGAATGTGTCAAGGGTCGGTCTGATATCGGTCCGATGTCTCGAGGAGGAGTTGCCGGATGACGCGAGCACGGCGTGACAGCGGGGGACGGCCCAAGCGCCCGACGATGGTCGACGTCGCGCGCGAGGCCGGGGTGGCCCTGCGCACCGTCTCACGGGTGGTCAACAACGACCCCACGGTGGGGCCCGAGTACGTCGTCAGGGTCGAGGCCGCGATCGCCGCGCTGAACTACCGCCCGGACGACCGGGCCCGCCAACTGCGCACCGGCGTCACCGGAACGATCGGCGCGGCCGTCCGCCGGATCGCCGAGGTCAACCCCGAACTGGCCGCGATCGAGCGAACGGCCCGGGACGCGGGCCTGACCCTCTTCGCCGCCTCCACGGACTTCGACGAGGCCAGGGAACGCGACGTCCTGATCTCCATGTGCCGGCAGCGCCTGGACGGCATCATCGTCGAACCGTTCGGCGAGAACCACGCCTACCTCCAGCCGGAGTTGGACGCGGGGGTGCCGCTGGTGGCCATGGACCGGCCGATGAGCGGGATCTCCGTGGACTGCGTCATGTCCGACAACGCCTCCGGGATCGGCATGGCCTTCCACCACCTCCGCCAGCACGGCCACCGCCGTATCGCCTACATCGGTGACAGCGAACGCGTCTTCTCCGGCCGGGAGCGCGCCGCGGCCTTCCGTGCGGCCCTGCGCGCCCACGGCGAGGCGGTCGAAGGCCTGGTGCACCCCGGCGAGATCACCCCGGAACGGGTGGCCGCCGCCCTGGACACGGCACTGCACGGCCCGGACCCGGCGACCGCCCTGGTCACCGGCAACATGGACACCACGCTCACGGTCCTACGACACCTCGGCCCCCAGGCGGCCTCCCGCCTGGCCCTCGTCGGCTTCGACGAAGTCCCCCTCGCCGACCTGCTGCAACCCGCCCTCACCGTCATCGCCCAGCAGACCTCCGAGATCGGCCGGACGGCCGTCGAACTGCTCCGTGCCCGCATCGCCGACCCCGGCCGCCCGGTGCAGTCCGTGATCGTCCCGGTCACCTTGAAGGTCCGCGGCTCCGGGGAGGTACGCGCCTGAAGTCTCGGATGACGGCGCCGTCCGGGTCTCTCGGGGCCGGCGGAGAGGTGTCGGGCCGCTGGCATCGCATGCGCGATAACGTTATTTGAAATGTAGCTGCCGAGCCCGGCCGCCGCGGTGTCCGCGGTGTCGTTCGGAACCCGCTGGGACCGCGGTGCGAGGCCTTTCGATGGGGGGCAGAGGCGCAGGCGCAACCGCGACGACCGCCACGGCCGCCAGGTCGTGGAAGCCGGCCGCTGCCGACGCCGCTCGCCACCGGGTCCTTCGAGGCCATCGTGACGATCCCGACCGCTGGGCGCTCGCGACCTCCGAGGCGACGGTGACGATCCCGACCGCTGGGCGCTCGCGACCTCCGAGGCGACGGTGACGATCCCGATCGCTGGGCGCTCGCGGCCTCCCGCCTGACCCGCACCTCCTGCGGTGCGCACCGAATCTTGGGGCATGCTTTACGCGAGACGGGCAACCGTGGGCCATGCCATGACTGTCTGACAATTAGTCGGGTGTCGGGCCCGTAGGGGCCGAAGAACGAGAGAGTGGGGCAGACCGTGAGGCGGCGCAAGGGCGGCATAGGGATCGCACTCGTCACGGGCATGATGGTGGTGGGTGCGAGCGCCTGCGGCGGGGGCGGCAGTGACAAGGCGAGCGGTGACGACGCGAAGGCGTCGGTGAAGCCGAGTGCGAGTGCCTCGCCCACACCGACGAAGCCCGCGGGCCCGCCGATGCTGCTGGACACGATCACCCCGCAGACGGGAACCACGGTCGGTGTGGCCATGCCGATCTCGGTGATCTTCACGAACCCGGTGGCGGCCAAGGCACGGGCCACCGTGGAGAAGCACTTGAAGGTGAGCGCCTCGCAGCCGGTGGCCGGCGCCTGGCACTGGATGGGTGACCGGCGCGCCGACTGGCGGCCGAAGACGTACTGGCCCTCCGGTACGACGGTGAAGATCGACGCCGACATGAAGGGCGTCAGCAACGGCAACGGACGCTACGGCGTGCACGGTTACACGCACACCTTCAAGATCGGCGACGACGTACGCGCGGACGTCTCGGTGACCAACCACACCATGAAGGTCACCCGGAACGGCCAGACCGTACGCACCCTGTCGATCAACGCCGGCAGCGCCGAGTATCCGACGTGGAACGGCACGATGGCCGTCATCGACAAGCAGGAGAAGGTCCACATGACCTCCTGCAGCGTCGGCATCAGCTGCGACAAGGGCAGCCCCAACTACTACGACCTGACGCTGCCCTGGGACGTCCACCTGACCCAGTCGGGCACCTACGTGCACTACTCGACCGGCGACCCGAACCCGGGCAGCGGCAGCGCCCGCGGCTCGCACGGCTGCGTCCACCTGTCCATGTCGGACGCCAAGTGGTTCTACGGCCAGGTCAAGCAGGGCGACCCCGTGACCATCACCGGATCGCCCCGCGCCAAGGCCCCGGCCGACAACGGCTACGCCGACTTCAACCTGGGATGGGACCAGTGGCTCGCGGGCAGCGCCTCGGGGGAGCAGACGACGGCGACGCTCTGACGCGCTGAAACCCCAAGAACGAATACAGGCCCGTTTTGAACTGACGGTTCACCCAAAAACGACTCAGAGTTCATCACTGACCTACAAGTTCATGGGCATGACCTCAAGACCTCGCTTGCGCAAGCGCACCCGGATCGGCATAGCGATCGCTGTCACCGTCGCCGTGGCGGGCACCGGCACAGTCGTGGCACAGGCCCACGGCTGGCTGTCCGCCCCGGCGCACGACTTCGACGCGGCCGCCGACTCCTTCTCCGGCCACGACAAGGTGACCGGCGACGTGCTGCGCAACGACTCCGGCGCGACCGCCGTCGTGCGGCACACCGACCCGTCCCACGGCACGGCGACGGTCAACGCGGACGGCACGTTCACGTACACGCCGAGCACCGGCTTCAAGGGCACCGACACCTTCACGTACACGGCGACCGACGCCGTACAGCTGTTCAAGGACACTCAGCCGAACGGCGCCCCGCTGCCCTCGCTCGCGACGGTCGCCGGCCCGGGCGGCACCACCACCCAGATCTCCGGTGAGGGCTACGGCTCCTCGCTCGCCCCGGTGCCGGGCCGGTCGGGCTACTTCTACGGCCTCACCGACCGCGGCCCCAACGCCGACGCCCCGGACGGCAACAAGTCCGAGATGCTCACCGACTTCACGCCGCAGATAGGCGAGTTCAAGCTGGTCAAGGGCAAGGCCGAGCTGGTCAGGAAGGTCACCCTGAAGGGGCCGAAGAGCCTTGGCGGCGTGCAGTACAGCGGCCGTCCGCCGCACGACACCAGCGAGGTGATCGACGACGTCACCGCGACGAACGCCAACGGCGGCACTCCCACGCCCGTCGCCCGTGATCCCTACGGCTACGACTCCGAGGGCCTGGTGGCGCTGCCCGACGGCACGTTCTGGGTCTCGGACGAGTACGGTCCGTACATCACGCACTTCGACCGGAACGGCTACGAACTGGGCCGGCTGACCCCGTACAAGGACAGCCAGGACAACCAGTACCACAAGATCGTCGGCTACCTGCCTGCCGAGCTGGCCAACCGCCTCAAGAACAAGGGCATGGAGGGCCTGACGGTCACGCCGGACGGCTCGACGCTGGTGGGCGTCATGCAGGCCGCGCTGCAGCAGCCGGATCTCGGCAGCACCAAGGCGTCCAACCTCGCGCCCACCCGCATCGTCACGATCGACCTTCGCACGTGGAAGACCAAGCAGTACCTGTACCTGCTGGACGACCCGGCCACCACGGGTGACGCCAACAGCGAGATCACGGCGCTGTCCGACACGAAGTTCGTCATCGACGAACGAGACGGCAACTTCGAGCCGTTCGCCCAGAAGTCCCTCTACGAGGTCGACATCAACGGCGCGACCGACGTCAGCGGGCTGACGATCGGCGGCAAGTCGCCCGAGGCGTTCGTCGGCAAGGTCGGCACCAACGCCGCGCTCACGGCGCTCACCGGCGCCGGCGTCCAAGTCGCGCAGAAGCAGCCGTACCTCAACGTCGGGACGCTGGTGAGCCAGCTCGACCCCAGCGGGAAGTTCTTCGCGCACGACAAGGTCGAGGGCGTCGCCACCACGGACGCCGGCAAGACGCTGTACCTGTCCAACGACGACGACTTCGGCATCGACACCATCGCCGTCGACCCCGACGGGAAGTGGACCGTCCACCAGAAGGTGCTGCCGCCGACGGGACAGACCGACAGCGGCGAGATCCTGAAGGTCGACACCACCAAGTTGCCGGCCGTGCTGAAGACCGTCACGGTGACGATCCGCGTGAAGTGACGCACGCACGGAGCGCCCCGCCCCGGGCCCGTCCACTCCGGTGGACGGGCCCGGGGCGGCAACGGGCGGACCAGGCGTGAGCCGTTTGTTCGGACCGGGCCATACCGGAGTGCCGATCCGTCGGAGATCGGGGCCGGGTGGCCGGTCCGCCGGGTCAGAGGGTTGTCAGCCAGGCCGTCGTGTGATGAGGGCGGCGCAAGTGGACTGTCTGCAGCGGGGCGAAGCGGGGATCGCGGAGACGGCGCTCGATTTCACGGTGGCGGGCTTTGTGCTGCGTCCAGGCCCACCAGGCCGGGTGTTCGCGGCTCAGCCAGTCCGTCCAGGTTTCCCTGTTGCCGCCGAAGAGGACCTCGCGGGTGACGGTGCGGCGCAGGGACCGGCGCAGAACGCGGGGCATGATGACGCGTTTCGGGTAATCGAGCCAGATCACGGTGTCGGCGCGGTCCCACAGCAGGTCACGGACTTCGGGATATCCGAGGGAGTCGATGATCCAGCGGGGTCCGGCAGTGAGCTCCGAGACGTCCTCGGCCAGCTTGCTGTTGGTGGCCCAGCTGGGGCCGTTGAAGTACAGGGCGTCCATTTCGTGGTACGGCAGGCCCAGGCGGCTGCTCAGGTTTCGGGCGAGGGTGGATTTCCCCGCGCCGGTCACGCCCACCACCAGGATCCGTTTCACCGCTGCACCCTATCCCGGCGGCCGGGGAGGGGCGTTTCCTGCCCCACGCCAGGTCCACATGTATCGACGATGGCTTTCCTGAACCGGCGGAGGTGCGCGATCGAGAGCTCCTACTGCCGGCCCGGCATCGACGGCGCTCAAAGAGAAGGGCGAAGTCGAGGGCAGGATCGGCTACTTCCTGCGCAACCACTTCAACGCCGCGCCTTCTCTGGACTTCACGGCGTGTGAATCACACGTCGTCTCGTTGTAGCGCGATCGACGTTCCGAGTGGACCGAGCCGCAGCCGACCCCGCGGTTGGCGCCCGCCCCGGCGGCGGACTAGGTTTGCGGCCGGCAAGGGACGACCAAGCGGGGAGGGGCGCATGGCCAGGTTGGACGATCTTGTGCAGCTGTTCGGCACGCCTCCGGCACGTGACGCGTCTCCGGAGGACTGGGCTGAGGTCGAGGAGTACGTCGGCTCGGCGCTGCCGCACGACTTCAAGGCGTTTCTGGACGCCTACGGCACGGGCGTGATCTGCGGCGAGCTGGTCGTCTTCAACCCGCGAGGTTCCAGTCCGCTGATCACGAGGATGCGGAAGATCCACGAGTCGTTCGGCCGGTCGTGGCGACGTGAGTCGGAAGCGTATCCGTTCCGGTTCCATCCCGAGCCCGGCGGCCTCATCTCCTGGGGCTACGACTACTCGGGCGATGAGCACTTCTTCTGGCCGTGCGCTCCAGAGCCGGACCGCTGGAAGATTGTCACCAACATCAACGGAGCCGACCCCGAGGTCTTCGACGGACCTTTCACCGACTTCGTTCTCTCCTTCGTCAAGCGCCTGCGCGGGGTGGATCCGTATCACGGGATCGATTCGGATGCCCTGGAGTTCCTTGAGCCGGAGGACCTGAACGAACTCGCAGAACGTGGCGAGATCGGCCCGGTCAACCCGAGCTTCGAGCCGCTCTGACCTGATGGGTGCGTGCAGCTGACCGAGGACTGGACGCTTCATCGGCGTGGCGGTCTTGGAGAGAACGACCTCTCAGGCGTCGTAAGGCCCGTAGTTCAACCCACTTTTCAGAGATCAGCTACTCCGTGCGAAGAGAATCGCTTGTGAGGTCTTGCCTTCTGGGGCCAGCAGCATCTGCGCCTCTACCTCGAATCCGGCGTGGCGTAGCCAGGTGGTCACTTGGTCAGGCTGACGACGGTGGACATGGATTCTCATCGGATGGCCCCCGTACCCCTCGGTCTTCAACCGTGATTCGTTGCCGACGTGAAACAGGAGCTGCAGCACTCCACCGGGCCGCAATGCGCGATGGAAGTGCCCGAGCACGGTGGGCAAGTCTTCATCGGGAACGTGGATCAGTGACTGCCAGGCCAGCAAGCCGACCACCGAGGCAGCGGGGAGGTCCAGCTCCGTCATCGACCCCACCTCGAACCGGAGGCCGGGATGATCGCGCCGGGCCACGTCGATCATCCCAGGAGAGAGGTCGATACCGAAGGCGTCGATACCGAGGGTGTGCAGGTAGGCGGTGACGTGTCCGGGGCCGCAGCCGACATCCGCGACCGGCCCGCCGCCTGCGGCCCGCACGCTGTCGGCGAACAACGCCAATGCCGCCCGAACGTACGTGGTCCCGGCGATGGCATCGCGTACCTGGTCGGCGTAGCTGACCGCCACCGTGTCGTACGAGGTTCGAGTGTCCGTCAACCAGCCGTCCGTCCCCATGGCCGACACGCTAGCCCACGGAGCCTGCTCCCACTGGCAGCCCATCTGCCCGCCGCCTGCGCACCTCGTTCTGAAATGACCAGTGACGGCCCGTCGCGAGTTGCTACCCGACTTCTTACGTGCTGCTGTGGCAGCCGAGTTGGGCGTCTATCTGTGCGGCGGTTCTGGCGCCGTCACTGGTCCAGTACTGCCCTTCGGCAACGTGTGCCGCCCTGAGCTTGCGGACGTTGAAGACATCCCCGGTGCCGTCCTCGGTTCCGGCGAACGTGACGGAGATGTCGAGGTTCGCCGGCAGTGTTTTCGGCTGTGTTCCTGAAGACGCTCTGAGGAAATCGTCCGCGTTCCACAACGTGACCACGCCTCGCTTTCCTTCCCGGGTCTTCGGGCCGCTTGCCCGCCACAGCAGCCTTTCGGAGTCGCTGTCGTAGACCTCGACCGTCCCCACCGTGTCCGTGGGACAGGCCGGCATCTTGACCGAGATGCGGGAGCCGTCGATCCGGGCGCCCGCCAGGATGGTCGTCGCCGGGTCGGACATGCTGTAGACGCCGTACACCCACGTGCCGGCGGCGGTGAGGACGGTCAGGGCGAGTACCGACCCGATGAGCACGAAGGGCCAGACCGGTCGTCGCCGAGGCTGGACCAACAGGGATATCCCCTCTCTCCGTCCGGCGCGGGGTTCCGGCCTGTGGTGGTACGGACTGCCTGCTGCTCTGCTGACTGGCTATGTGACGTTGACGCCGTAGGCCCGGGCGAGTCCGTCGAGTCCGTCGGCCCAGCCTTGGCCGATGGCGCGGAGTTTCCAGACCTGCCGGCCGTTGCTGGTGTGTCGGTAGAACTCGGCGATGGCCATGGCGCGGACCTCGGGGTCGCGAGGCGGCTGGAAGGTCCAGGCGGCCCCGGTGGCACAGTCCATGTACAGAGCGGAGTGGGTGAGGGCGCCGCAGGTGGCACCGGTGTCGACGTCCATGTTGACGGCGACCGTGACGCGCTGGATGTGGGCGGGCAGGGCGACCAGATGAAGGGCCGCGCGTTCGACGATGTGGGGGCCTTCGGGCTGCTTGCCCATCAGGCGGGCCGCGCCCTGCGCGGCAGAGGGCTGGTTGTAGAAGACGAAGTCCTCATCACAGGTGACCTGGCCGTTGGTCCCGGTCAGAAAGAGGGTGAGGTCGGCGTCGGCGCCGGCGAAGCTGAAAGCGATGAGCAGCCCTTGCCAGGCTTCCTCAGGCAGCTCCAGGTTCTGTCCCGGCGTGAGCGCGTTCTGTCCCGGCGTGAGCGCGGTCGCAGGGGCGCGGCTCGGCAGCGCAGGAGCGTGGGTCGGCGCCGGGGGAGCGTGGGTGGGCGCCGGAGGAGCGGGCGGCGGCGTCGGACGGGCGGTCTGGGCTTTCCACTCGGCGAAGGAGCGGATCCGGTAGCGGTCCGGCAGGGGAGCCGAGTGCGCGGCAGGGACGTTGGCGCGCAAGTCCCCGTCGAGGTCGGCCAGGGTCCCCTCGCCGGATCCGGCCTCGTCCTGGGCGTGGTCGAGAAGGCTCTGCAGGCCGGGTAGCCGGCTGGTGTCCAGTGGCTTGATGGCACTGGACAGATTCCCGGAAGCGGTAGTGGTGACCGAACAGGCCACGTCCTGGCCGATGTCGAGGAACCGCAGCGCGTCGGTCGGCTCCCGCCAAGGGCCGGCTTCGACGGCCTGGCGCGTCCAGCGGCCGTAGGCCACGAATCCCAGACGCTGAGTGTCCGGCAGGCGCGTGAGCACGGCCAGGTCAACGGCGGTGATCCCGGGCGCGACAGCGAACGCTTCCTTGAGTGTGGCGACGATGTTCGACCCCATCGAGGTGAGCCACCACAAAGTGCGGTCCCGCTTGCTCAGGGTCTTGAGAGTGGGGCGTCCGCTGGGGGTGACTCCCGGCATCTGAGCGGGCAGCGAGTCGATGTCCTGCTGCCGCATCAGCACGGACAGGACAGTTCCCTCGACTCCCACCGCGCAGCCGGCGGCGGCGTTGTCGGAGAAGGCGTAGTTGACCGTCTCGCACACGGTCTCCTCGTCGTTGCCGGCCAAGGCCTGCCACCACTGACCGGCCTCGGCGGTCAACTCGCCGTGGACGGCGCGCAGGCGGGCTTCCTCGGAGGCCAGGTAGGCCGGAGCGTCTTCCTCGGCCCTCCGCTTGGCCGCGGCCCGCTCGGCGCGGGCGAACACTCCCAGGCCCGCCAGATGGTGGGCCTGGGCTTCTGCCAGGGCCCAGGCCAGGCTCAGCTGCTGGGGCCCGGGCACCACCGGCGGCCGGGCCGGGGTGAAGGACTGCAGGTGGACACTGGTCGTCTGCGGCCGCAGCTCCGTCAACTGGGCGATCGCCGCGTCCCGTTCCGCCTCCTGCTGGGCCCGCTCGGCCTGTCGCCTGGCACGCTCCAACTGCGCTGCGGACGGGGCGACAGTCCGCGAGCGGGTCGTACTGGTACGGCGGCGCCCTCCGCCCAGGGAACTGGAGGCATAGAGCGGGCCCACTCCCGAAGAGATCCGCGTACCGCCGCTGCCCATGCTGATGCGCGCAGCGCGGGGCCCCACGGAGGTCCGCACACCCCGGGTCGAGACCCGCACACTCATCCCCGGCACACCCACACGAAAGCCGAAAGCCATGGTTCCTCTCCGTTCCTGCCTTCCTCACGCACGGCACACTGCTCGCTCCACGTGCCCCCTCCGCCGCCAGATCGCACCCCGGCCGCCCCGCACGGCACGGCCGCACTTCGATCGGCAGGACGTCTGAGGTCTGGCAGCCGACGGCTCCACTCCGGGCCTGTGCCATTCCGCCCGACCGCAGCCGCGGCGCGGCGGCTCAGCAGCGACGCCGCGGCGCACCTGCTACCTGTAGAAGACGGCGACACCGCCGTGATGGGAACACGCTCCCTGGTGATGGGCGGCGTAGCTGTAAGTGCCGTCATTGCACAAGGCGGTGGCCCCTCCCGCACCCCCCGTGCCGCCGGAACTCGACGAGCCTCCCGATGACGAGCCACCCGACGACGAACCACCGCTGCCGCTACCCGAGGAGCCGGAACTCGACTTGTGCGTGGCCACCGACGCCGGCTTGGCCGTCTTGGTCACCGTGACCGTGGGGGCCGGGGCCGCCGACTTCGTCATGGTGACCGTCGGGGCGGGCGCCGCCGTCTTCGTGGCGGTCGCGGTGACGGTGACCGTAGGGCGCGGCGCGGGACTGGCCGCGCTGGAACTGCCACCACCGAACGCGGCACCGACGGCGAGCAGCGTGAAACCGCCGACCCAGACGCGCTTGCGCTTGTGCAGCGGGCGAATGTCAGGCATGCGGACAGGCTCAGGTGGACGGACGGCCCACGGCCCGGGCTGGTACTGGCTCACGCGAGGATCCCCCCATGACGGACGCCCGGACACACGCCACGGGGTAGTCGCGTACTTTACAAAACATCCCCATAATCTGCGCAAGCCCCACGACCATCCTTAATGTCTCGCCCCGACGTTCCCGGTCGGGGCGGGCCGCCCCGCCGACCGGCCCATGGAAGCCGAACTCCTCAACAGGCCTGCGGAGTTGGTCGCCGACACGTCGGATCATCGGGCTGCCTGTTTGTCCGGCCCCTGCCCCTGCCCCTCCCTCTGCCCCTGCACGCGACCCCCACCGATCCACGTTCCGGCCCCTGCGACGGCCGGCTTCGGTCAAGAGCTCGATCCCTTATGTATCCCGTTCAGGAAAGACGCTGGATCGCTGGGCGTATCCCGCCCTACGGTGGCGTCATGAGCGATCATTCCGAAGCGCCTGTCACGCCTGTCGAGGCCTTTGAACCCCCCTACTACGTGGCTGTCTTCACCTCGGTGCGGAGCCAGAACCAGAGCGGCTACAGCGAGACCAACGCGCGCATGGAAGACCTGGTGAAGGACGTCCCGGGGTTCCTGGGGATGGATCACGCACAGACTCCCGGCGGGCTGGGCATCACCGTCGGGTACTTCCGCGATGCCGACGCCCTCACCGAGTGGCGGACCAACGCCGAGCACCGCGCGGCGCAAAGGCGTGGGCAAGCGGAGTGGTACCAGAGCTACTCGCTGCATGTGGCGAAAGTCGAGCGGAGCCACGGGTTCACGCGAGCGTAGGGCCCCGCGGACCCCGACAGCGGACTGACCAACCGAAGTCGCGGATCGCGCTGGACACCGAGGCGGCGAACGAGGAGGTGCTGCCCAACACCATCGACCGCCACGGCCGTGTCGATCTTTTGTGCATCGACGGGCTGGGCTGTATGGAGCTGGACCGCAGGGCTGCTGAGCTGTTGTTCCAGATGCCGAGGGAGCGGAAGGAGAAGAACAACAACCTCGCCACGGCCCGAGTCGGGATCACTCGGGTCCGGATCGCCCAAGTCCGGGCCGCGGCACCTGTTCCGGCGGCCTACCTCGCCCGGCCCTCTCCCGTTGGTCGGCTGAACGGTCACTTGGCCAGTCCTCGGGGGAGAGATCATCATGTGGGGATGTCTGAGAATCACTTCTCTGCAGCACCGGCTGTAGTGCGGCTCCCTCGGTACACGAAGACAGACCAGGACCACGCTCGCACGATGGGTCCTCAGCACGCGCTCCTGTTCTGCCGGCCTCCCCTTGTGCCGCTGTACCAGCGCCTCGGATGGCACCTCGTCGACAAGGAGGTACTTGTCGAACAACCCGAAAACCGTCTGGTGACGATGCCGCTGCGGACCATGGTGACGCCCTTGAGCGACACCGCGCAGTGGCCCTCGGAGCCAGTGCGTCTCTTCTCCCTCCCGATGTGACGGGCCCCTTCCGCGAGGGCCGTCCCCTCGGACAAGCACGCGGAGGCCAGATTGGCCACGCTGAACGAAGCCGCCGGCTTCGTCTGGCTTCAGGTGCTGCGCAGTTGACCGGGTGCAACCGGGGCGCGGTGCTGCTCCACCTCGCCCAAGTACTCGGTCATCGCGTCCCGGTTACGGGTGAGCACCTCGATCCGGTCGGTGAGCTTGTCCCGTTCCGAGGTCAGCAACGCCAGCATCTCGGGGGTGGCGTCCGGGAAGTGAATGGACCTGGGCTTGTCCAGGCACGGCAGGATCTGCTTGATGATCCGGGTCGGCAACCCTGCCGCCAGCAGACCGCGTATCTGCTTCACGCGGTCCGCATACCGCTCGTCGTAGTCCCGATACCCGTTCATCGACCGATCCGGCACGATCAGGCCCTGCTCCTCGTAATACCGCAGCAGGCGCCGGGGCACGCCCGTCAGGCGGGACAGTTCACCGATCCGCACATGCTCGAGAGTAACCGCGGGGCCCGAGCTTGACCATCACATCAATGTGAGGGTTTCACGATCAGTGCATGACGACCACAACAGCCTCTCCGACAAGACGTGACGCCCTGCCCTGGTCCGCGCTCCTGGCACTGGGCACCGCGGTCTTCATCACCAGCCTGACCGAGACCCTCCCGGCGGGCGTCCTCCCGCAGATGTCCTCCTCTCTCGGCGTCAGCTCCGGTGCGGCGGGCCAGGCCGTCACCGTCTACGCCGCCGGGACAGCCCTGACCGCCATACCCGTGGCCGCTGCCACAGCGGGAATCCGGCGCAAGCCGTTGCTGCTGGGCGCCATGACCGTATTCCTGGTCGCGAACACGCTCACCGCTGCCGTGCCCGGCTACACGGTCCTGCTCGTCGCACGGTTCCTCGCCGGCGTCGCCGCCGGACTCGCGTGGGCCATCCTTGCCGGATACGCGCGGCGTATCGCGCCTCCCGGTCAGGAAGGCCGTGCCATCGCGATCGCGATGACCGGGATCCCCCTGGCGCTGTCGCTGGGTGTTCCCGCCGGGACGCTGATCGGGCAACAGATCGGGTGGCGAGCGTCGTTCGCCGCCGTTTCATTGATCACCACCGCCGTCCTCGGGTGGATCAGGTTCAGCGTTCCCGCCATCAGCCGGCCGACGACAGCAGCAGAAGAGCCGCAGCCGACCACCCGGCAGACGCTCCGGGTCCCTGGGGTCAGCACCATCATGGTCGTCGTCGTGACCTTCGTCCTCGGCCACACGATCATCTACGCGTACATCGCGCCGTACCTACGGCACGCCGGCCTCGCCACCGCAGTGGACGCGATCCTGCTGGCCTTCGGCATCGCATGCCTGGTCAGCATCTGGTACACCGGCCGTCACATCGACAGCCACCTTCGTGGGCTCGCGCTGACCGCCGCAACCCTGTTCACTGTCGCCACGGCCGCCTTCGCCGTCACCACGGCACAGGCCATCGTCTGGGTGGCAGCCGTCGCGTGGGGCCTGGGATGGGGCGGTACACCCACGCTCCTTCAGACCGCAGCCGGTCATGCCGGGATGCAACGCAGCCCAGCCATCGCCGAAACCGCGCAAGCCATCCTGGTGACCTTGTGGAACGCGGCCATGGCACTCGGCGGCATCATCGGCGGCACACTCCTGCAGCGCGTCAGCATCACCGCCGACGCCATCGCCGCGGCAGCGCTCGGAGTCCTCAGCCTGACCGTGATCACGCTCACGCGAAAGCATGCCTTCGCCACAGCGGACCAGGAGGCACCATGGGTCGACCCGTCGGGCTCCGTCCCCTCGAACACCTCGGCCGGCCATACCCCGGCCCGCGCACCTGTGCCTCGGCCAGCGACTGGGCGAGGCGCGGCCAGCGGGACGGATCCCCGCTGAAGACCCTGCTTACGGCAGGAGTTGAGCGTTCGGTTCCGTGTGGAGATATCGCCGTCCGCGGACCCGAGCCGACGGAAACGTTCTCCGTCGTGGCGTGCGCTGCCGCCGGTCAGTGCTCGCGTGCTCGCAGGCGACGCAGCATGCGCGGGTCCTCGAAGCCGACCGCGCGGGCGGCGGCATCGACCGTGGCGCCGTGGGTGAGGAGGTGCTCGGCGCGTTCGAGACGGAGGGTCTGCTGATAGCGCAGTGGGGTGAGGCCGCCGGTGGCGCGGGTGAAGAGGCGGGTGAGGGTACGTTCGCTCACTCCCACGGTCGCGGCCAGGGTGGCCAGGGGCAGCGGCTGGTCGAAGCGGGCGTCCAGCAGGTCCTGGGCGTGGTGGACGGTGTCGTCGAGGTGGGATCGGTACCTGAGCATGGCGCTGGCCTGCGGGTCATGACCGTTGCGCCGGGCGTAGACGACCATGTCCCGGGCCACCTGTGCGGCGAGGGCAGGGCCGTGCCGGGTGGCGATGAGGTGCAGGGCCAGGTCGATGCCGCTGGCGATGCCGGCCGAGGTGACCACCCGGTCGTCGGCGGTGTACAGAACGTCGCGGATGACCGTCGTCCTGGGGTAGCGGCGGGCGAGCTCGTCCTGCACATCGTGGTGGGTGGTGCAGCGGCGGCCGTCGAGCAGGCCGGCCCGGCCGAGCGCCTCGGCTCCGGCGCAGACGCTGGCAACGGTGCCGCCCCTGGCGTGGTGGTCCCGCAGAGACTGCAGGGAGGCCGCGCCGATGGCAGGGCCGCCTGCCAGGGTGGGCGCGCGCCAGCCGGGCACCACGATCATGTCCTCGGGGCTCAGCTCGGGCCAGTCGAGCCCGGCCGCCAAGGGCAGGCCCTGAGCGGTGGGGACCAGCGGCTGCTCGGCGACGTAGCTGAGCGTGTAGGGCTGCCCGAAGTCGGCGGCCGTGGAAAAGACCTGAGCCGGACCTGCCAGGTCCAGCAGATGGAGTCCGGGCACCAGGAGGAAGGCGATGTGGCTCACGATCCGGTCATCATGCCCGAGGTCCGGCCGAAGCCTCCAGTTGCCCGACAGTGGCGATGGTGGCGAAGCGTCCGGCGAGGGCGTACTCGGTGCGCCTGATGATCTCCTCGGCGCTCAGGGTGCGGGGGTCCGACAGCAGGTCGGCCACGCTCTGGTCGGCGGGAGCGTCACGGTGCGGGATGGGGTTGGTCGCGGTGGCGTCGACGACGAAAGTGACCGAGTAGCCGAAGTCGCTCGCGACGCGGGTGGTGGTCTCCACGCACTGCTCGGTTCGGATGCCGCAGACGGTGAGCTCGTGGATGCCGCGCTCGGTGAGGAGTTGTTGCAGGTTGGTGGTGGTGAACGCGTTGTGCGAGGTTTTGTGGATCAGTGGTTCCGTGTCCAGGCGCTGCAGCTCCTCCATCAGCCGGACATGGCCGAGGGCGGGGTCGAAGACATCGCCGCTGCCGGGCTCGGAATGCAGTACCCACACCACCAGGTCGCCGGCCTGGCGGGCGAGCCGGACCAGTCGGTCGACCTGGTCGGCGATCTTCGGGTTGGAGATGGTCTCCCACAGCGGGCGGGCGCGGAAGGATTCCTGGACGTCGATGACGATCAGCGCTCGTGTCATGCTCCCAAGCCTGACCGTCGGGGCCGGAGCGGCGAAAGGTCTCATCGGGTCCGGGTGCGGACCGATCCGGTCACGGTGGACCGGTGGACCGGTGGACCGGTGGACCCGTGGACCCGTGGACCCCAGGGACCCGTGAACACGCGCCGCGCGTTCGCCACCACGCTCGCTTTCCCAGGGGGACCAGGACCCAGCGCCCGGATCGGGGTCCGTACAGGGAAAGCCCCGGCTGGACGGGGGAGGCCAGCCGGGGCCGAAGGTGGTGGCGTGCGGAGGGCGGTCGCCTCTCGGCGGGGTGCTCCATGGGGCTTCAGCCGGACGATCGTCCCCATGGGCTGTAGGTGAGGCCCGGGGACACCGTCCCCTCCGCAGCCACGTACAGAAGAACAGCGAACTGCCCTTGTCTGTTCCTCCGTTGACGCCGTCCGGGCGTGTGAACTGGAGCACGTCGTGGGGTCCTACGTCTCACGAGCGACACCGGCCGGCCAGGTGTGCGGCTGCGTCGCCACCCGGACCTGCCCGATGGCATCCCTACGCGGCGTCCTGTGACGCGGACAGCCAGGCACGGTAGCGGCGCAGGGCCCGTCGCTGCCTGCGCTGCTCGGCGACGAGGGCGAACGCCGGGTGGGTGCGGGGTGTGGGGCGGCTGCCGCGGGCGATGCGGCGCATCTGGTGGCGGACCTGCGCCATGCCGGCGGCCGAGGCGAGCGACTTGTCGGACCAGGTCACCGGACGAAGCTGTGCGTCGGCCTCGTGCCCCCGGCGCCAGCGGTCGGGCAGGTCCGGGGTGACGGCGAGGGCCGTGCCCATTCCGATGATCTCCACGCCGCTGTCGAGGACCTTCTCGGCGGTGGCGTGCCGGGTGATGCCGCCGGTGAGCATCAGAGGCAGCGGGCTGGTCTTGACCAGGTCTTTCGCCAGATCGAGGAAGTACGCCTCACGGGCCTGGGTGCGCGTGTCGGCGGGCCGGCCCGACATCGCCGGGCTCTCGTAGCTGCCGCCGGACAGCTCGACCAGGTCGACGCCGAGCGGTGCGAGCATCTCGATCACCTGACGCGCGTCGTCGGCGTCGAAACCGCCACGCTGGAAGTCGGCGGAGTTGAGCTTCACCGCGACCGCGAAGGACGGGGAGACGGCGGCGCGCACGGCGCGGACGATGTCCAGCAGCATCCGGGCCCGGTTCTCCAGCGATCCGCCCCACTGGTCGGTGCGCTTGTTGACCAGGGGGGAAAGGAACTGCGACAGGAGGTAGCCGTGCGCGGCGTGGACCTCCACGCCGTCGAAGCCCGCCTGCTCGGCGCGTTGGGCCGTGACGGCGTACCGGGTCACGGTGGCCTGGATCTGCTCGGGCGTCATGGCGACGGGGCGGCCGAAACGGCCGCTGTGCTTGCCCAGGTCGACGGCGACCGCGGACGGACCCCAGACGACGCCGGGCATGTCGGATCCGATCTGGCGGCCGGGGTGGTTGATCTGCATCCAGATCGCCCCGCCACCGGCCTTGCCGGCCTTGGCCCATTCGATGAACGGCTCGAGCGGTGCCGCCTCGTCGAGGACCACGCCGGCGGGACCGGTCAGCGCCTCGGCGTGGACCATGACGTTGCCGGTGATCAGGAGTCCGGTGCCACCGGTGGCCCAGCGCCGGTACAGCCCGAACAGCTCCTTGCCCGGGAGTTGGCCGTTTCCGGCCATGTTCTCCTCCATGGCCGCCTTCGCGATCCGGTTGTTCAGCACCTGCCCGGAGCGCAGGGACAAGGGCGAGAACAGCTTGCTGGTCATCCGAGTTCTCCTCTCGATCTCGATCGCCTACGATGTATACGGCGTTCACATTAGGGCAATGATGTAAGCGACGTAAACATGAGGGAGTGTGAGCTATGCCGCAAGCGAGCAGTTCGTATCACCACGGTGATCTGCGCGCTGCCTGTCTGCGCGCCGCGCGGGAACTGCTGGAGGAGGACGGCAGCGCCGGCCTGTCCCTCCGGGCGGTGGCGCGGCGGGCCGGCGTGTCGGCGACCGCTCCCTACCGCCACTACGCGGACCGTGACGCGCTCGTCTCCGCCGTCGCCGCGCAGGGCTACCGCGAACTCGCCGAGTACCTGGCCGCGGCGCATCCCTCGCCCACTACTCCCGACGGGCTCGCGGCGGTCGCCGTTGCCTACGTCCGTTTCGCGCTGGAGCGCCCGGCGCTGTTCCGGGTGATGTTCGCGGAGCCCTGCGACCCGAACAGCGAGGAGCGGGTGAGCGCGGCCGCCGCCGTCTCCGAATACGTCCGCGGTATCGTCAGCGGCGCCTTCCCGGGCGCCGATCCTGACGCACTGTCGGTCACGGTGTGGGCCCTCGTCCACGGACTGGCGTTCCTGCACCTCGACGGCAAACTCGACACCTCCAGCCCCGAGGTGGTCGCCGATCAGGTGCAGGCGGCCGTCCACGCGCTCTTCACCGCTACCGCGGCGGTGTCACGGACAGCGCCGGCCACACCGTAACGACCAGGCAACGGCATAGCGGATCCCGTGGCCCCGGCATCCGCTCGGAGGCCACGCAGGAAGACCTCAGTCACTGGGCCAGTTGTAGGGCAGGAACTTTCCGTCGAGGGTGATGACGACGTGCTCGGCCCCGTCGTGGATCGTGCGCCCGATGTCCAGCTTGAAGTTGATCGCGCTCATGATCCCGTCGCCGAACTGCTCGTGGATCAGCTCCTTCAAGGCCGGCCCATAGACCTGCAGTGCCTCATAGAGGCGGTAGATCGTCGGATCGGTCGGCACCGCGGTGGGAAGGCCGCCGCGATACGGAACGGCGGCGAGCACCGGCACGGCTTCCGCGGGCAGCTCGAGCAGTTCGGCGACCTGACGCGCGCTGTCGGGCGGGAGCGGGTGCTGCCCGAGCAGTGCCGCGGTGGTCCACACCAGCGGCCGGCCGATTGCGTCAGCCAGCTGCTGCCACGTGATGCCCTTGGCCAGTCTGCTGGAGACGATCGCAGCCGTTACCTCGTCACGGTTCATGCCCGGTCGATGGTCGCTCGGTGCCGGTTGCGCACCGCCGGACGCCGCGTCCTTCTCCGCGTCGTGCATCGCTTCGAGACCTCCCTGTCCAAGGGTCCGGTGGGTGTCGGGCCGCGAACGACCGGCCAGGCTGCCGAGGGGGCTTTCCGGCCGGTCGCCGCCTGCGACTGGTGTTCAGACGAGCGCCGGCGCGGGAGCAGGCAGGTAGGGAGTGATGTTGCCCCAGGCGCGCTCCATGTATTCCTCCTTCTCACCGACCGGGGCCACATAGTGCAGCGCGGCGTCGGCGGCCTCCTTGCCCGCGAGGCGGGCGATGATCCAGGCGGCGAGGTAGTGCGAGGCCAGGCAGCCGCCGGCGGTGGCGATGTTGTCCCTGGCGTAGAAGGGCTGGTTGAGTACCTCGACGCCGGCGGCGACGACCCAGGGCTTGGTGATCAGGTCGGTGCAGGCGGGGATTCCGTCGAGCAGGCCGAGCCTGGCCAGTACGAGCGCGCCGGAGCACTGCGCCGCGATGAGCTGGCGCGAGGGGTCCAGGTCGCGCAGGACGTTCATGATCGCGGGGTCCTCGACGACCTCGCGGGTGGCGATGCCACTGCCGACGATGACGGCGTCGGCGGCGCACGCCTCCTCAAGAGTGGACATCTGCTCGATGACCACCCCGTTCATCGACGTCACCTTGGGGCCGGGGGTGGCGATGGTGACGCGCCAGTCGTCGCTCTTGACGCGGTTGAGCACACCGAGCGCGATCAGGGAGTCGAGCTCGTTGTAGCCCTCGAAGGTGAGGATGGCGATGTGCACGGCGGCTGTCCTTTCCGGGTGTCCGGTGGGTGGGGTCTTGACGGTAGGGAGCCGCGAACAGGACAGTCAAAGAATTGTCATGCGTACAATCCGGTGCATGGCAGCCTCGCGGTACAAAGCACTGGTCGACGCGCTCGCATCCGACATCCGGACCGGCCGGCTCGCCGCGGGCGTACGGCTGCCCACGCACCGCGGGCTCGCCGCCCGTGAGGGCATCGCCGTGGTGACCGCGACCCGGGTGTACGCCGAGCTGGAGACGATGGGCTTGGTGAGCCGCGAACAGGGCCGCGGTACGTTCGTGCGAGAGATCGCGGTTCCCGCCGGCCACGGCATCGATCAGCAGGTCATCGCGACGGATGCGGTCGACCTCAACTTCAACTATCCGTCGCTGCCCGGGCAGGCCGATCTCCTTCGGCAGGCCCTGCGAGAGGTGGCCACCTCCGGTGACATCGACTCGCTGCTGCGCTACCAACCGCATCGAGGCCGCCCCCAGGACAGAGCCTCGATCGCACGGCACCTGAGGCGTCGAGGGATCACCACGGACGCGGATCGGATCCTCATCACCAACGGTGCCCAGCACGGCCTGGCCGTCACCGTCATGGCCGCGCTCAACGCCGGCGACGTCGTCGCGGTCGACGCGCTCACCTACCCGGGTTTCAAGGTGCTCGCGCATGCCTTCCATCTGGACCTGGAACCCGTACCCGCAACCGCCGACGGACCGAACCTCGACGCCCTCGAGAAGCTGTGCGCGACCCGCCCTGTGCGCGCGATCTACACCATGCCCACCCTGCACAACCCGCTGGGGTGGGTCATGCCGGCAACGGACCGTACCCGCCTGGTCGAGATCGCCCGACAGCACGGTCCCCTCATCATCGAAGACGCCTCCTACGCCTACCTGGTCGAGGACCCTCCACCGCCTCTGGCCGCGACCGCGCCGGACATCACCGTCTACGTCTCGGGACTGTCCAAGAGTGTCGCCACCGGCCTCCGGGTCGGCTTCGTCGTCGCCCCGCCTGCCGCCGTGCCGTCGCTCGAACGCGCGATTCGGGCGACCACCTGGAACACCCCGGCCCTCACCACCGCGATCGCCTGCCGCTGGCTCGACGACGGCACGGTGGACCAGTTGGAGGCGCGGAAACGAGACGACGCCAGGGCCCGCCAGGCACTCGCCGGACAGGAGCTGGCAGGACTGCCGCTCATCAGCCACCCCTCGTCGTACTTCACATGGCTCCCGCTGCCCGACGACGCACGCGCCGATCGCCTGACCGCCACCCTCGCCCGTCAGCACATCTCGGTAACCACGGCAGAGCCGTTCACCACCTCGATCCACACACCGCAGGCGATCCGCCTCGCCCTGGGCTCAACCGATCTGGACACTCTCCAGTCGACTCTGCGTACGGTGCGACGAGTCGCCGTTGAGGACGCCTACGCCTGAACGCCCCTCCGTACGGTGTCGAAGAACCGTACGACCTGCGGTGCCGACACCGCCAGCGAGCCGAAGTGGTCAACGTTCCCCTGGTCGACCACCCGTACCGTCGCCCGCTGGCCGGCGAGGGTGTCGGCGCAGGTGCGGGTGTTGCCGATGGGGATGTCGGTGTCGCGGTCGCCGGCGTACAGCCGCACCGGCACGTCAGGCTTCCAGTCACAGGTGTGGTCGGCCGATCGCATCGCGTCCAGCAGGGGGCCGGCCGGGTGCCGCAGCCGCTCGTGGAAGGCGGGCGTGAACAGCTGCTTCACCGAGGGGGCGAGCGCCTTGACGACGTCTTCCTGCTCGTGGTTCCCGTCGAAGAGGGACTCGACGCGACTCGCGTACGGAGCGCGGAAGACCTCGGAGGGGTCCTTGTAGATCGGGTGCAGGCGGTTCTGCGCGACCAGCCAGTACGAGATGTAGAAGACGCCGCTGGTGTCGTTGACCCGGCCGTCGTACAGACCCGGCATCTCCTGGCCTTCAAGGTCGTACGGCCCGCTGACCGGCGCGAGGGCCTTGAGCCGGAAGTGGCGGTCGGCGCCCTGCGCCAGCGCCTTCCCGAGCGCCATCGCGACCTGGCCGCCCTGTGAGAACCCGGTGGCGTACACGTCGCCGGTGAGCGGGCGGCCGAGCCGGTCCGCGGCCGTGCGGGCGGCCCGCAGCATGTCGACGGAGGCCGTCAGGGACGAGGCGGTGTCCATGTACGGGTGCAGTCCCGGTCCTTCCCCCAGCCCCAGATAGTCGGGCGCGGCGACCGCACGCCCCGCACCCGCGTTCAGATAGGACGGGATCCGGCCGAAGTCCTCGCTCGCAGAGGGCGCGTAGAGGCGGTGGACCATCGTGCCGTGTGTGTCGGAGACCAGGTCGAGGCGGTGCGCCCCGCCCTTGGGGAGGGTGAGGAGTCCGGTCGCGGTCGTCGGCCGGCCGTACGGATCCACGGTCCGGTAGGTCAGCCGGTACGCCCGTACGCCGTGACGCACCGGGTCGGTGGCGACGTCCTGCCCGGCCAGGAACTCCTTGACCTGCCGGATTCCGCGGTCGGCGACCGGGGTGACCGAGACGAGGGTGCCCCGGGGGCCGTGGTGCTGCTCACCGGCCGCGGCGACCGGAGCGACCGCGAGCGCGGCGAGCAGCACGGCGGCCACTCCGGCGAGCCCTCGCCGCGCCCGCCAACTCGTGTGCGTTTCCAATGATTTGTGCGGCTCATGACTCATGACGCAGACGGTACGGAAGCAACCTCCACGTCGAAATCCAGGAGACCCCCGACTCCTTGGTGGACTTGAGTGCACCCAGCCCGTCCGGCCGACAGCACAGTCGGGCCGGCCCTGGTGCAGGACACGTCCCCTTCCAGGGTCGGCTACCGGATCCTGGGCGACTGGGGCGAGATCAGTCCGCGGACGGAATCGCCCTCGCTGTCCATGGATGGTCTGCAGTACCTCGTTCCGCGCCCGTCACTGTCAGAGGTCCCGCATACGGTTCTCCCATGGATCGCCGGCGGTCGTCGCCTCGCCAAGAGGACAACTTCACCGTCCGGGAGACCGGGCAGATCTCCCTGCGGGCCAGCGATATCAGTGGGCCTGTTCCACGTATGTGCGCATCCTGGCGCGGCGCAGCCCAGGTCGGTGGGTGCAGGAGTCGTGCACCGGGCGCCGCGCTCTCTGATGGGCGCCCTCTCACCCGTACGGCGGCCACTTACGGCCTTGCCGTCGACGGCCACACCCACCAGCTCCGAGGTAGCTTCGTAGGCCGGGCCGGTCGCGTGCCGGGCCGGCGAGGCACCCACGACGCGTGATCACGCGGAGGGCCGGAGTGGGGTCTGGGAGCATGGGCCGTATGGACGTGCGGAGCAGGAACCATGTGACGGTGACCGGGCGCGCTGGTGGGCCGGTGGTGATGCTGGCGCACGGGTTCGGGTGCGACCAGAACATGTGGCGTCTGGTGGTGCCCGCGCTGGAGCGCGACTTCACCGTGGTCCTCTTCGATCATGTGGGCTCGGGGAACTCCCAGCTGTCGGCGTGGAGCCCGGAACGCTATGCGTCGATGGACGGGTACGCCGATGACGTGCTGGAACTGTGCCGGGAGCTGGCGCTGGGCCCCGTCACGTTCGTGGGGCACTCGGTGAGCGCGATGATGGGCGTGCTGGCTGCCGCGAGGGAGCCCGAGGCGTTCGCCGGACTGGTACTGCTCGCCCCCTCGCCCTGTTTCATCGACGACCCGGACACCGGGTACCGGGGCGGGTTCAGCGCCGAGGACATCGACGAGCTGCTGGAGTCCCTCGACGCGAACTACCTGGGATGGTCGGGCGCCATGGCCCCGGTGATCATGGGCAACCCGGAGCGGCCGGAGCTGGGGGAGGAGCTGACCAACAGCTTCTGCCGTACCGACCCCGCCATCGCCCGGGTCTTCGCGCGGGTGACCTTCCTGTCCGACAACCGCGCCGA
Organism: Streptomyces sp. NPDC001220; assembly: GCF_053597895.1. Classification (NCBI taxonomy): domain Bacteria; kingdom Bacillati; phylum Actinomycetota; class Actinomycetes; order Kitasatosporales; family Streptomycetaceae; genus Streptomyces; species Streptomyces sp. NPDC001220. The sequence goes on along the minus strand of NZ_JBSFJE010000008.1, from coordinate 220,007 downwards.
TCTCCCATCGGTGCGAGTGCCCACGCTGATCGCACAGTGTTCCCGTGATGCGATCGCCCCGCCGGAGGTCGGCGCGTACATGCACGCGCGGATACGGGGAAGCAAGCTGGTCACGCTGAACGCGACGGGACACTGCCCTCAGCTCGCCGCGCCCGAAGAGACCGCCGCGGCGATCGCCGCGTTCGCGGGAGCCGTCGGATGATGTGCAAGAACGGCGACCAAGACCAAGAGGAATGCGGAAGACCGGGCGAGGACCGGGAGCCGGCGGACCAGCAGGCCCAGTTCTCCTCCCTGCTGGAGGACAGCGCCGAAGACCTCTACGAGCACGCGCCGTGCGGCTACCTCTCCACCCTGCTGGACGGACGGATCGCCAAGGTCAACGCCACCCTGCTGGACTGGCTCGGCTACGAGCGCGACGACCTCGTGGGCGCCAGGCACTTCTCCGACCTGCTGACCGTCGGCGGCCGGCTCTACCACGAGACCCACTTCGCCCCTCTGCTGCAGATGCAGGGCGAGATCAGCGGCATCGCCCTGGAACTGAAGGCCGCCGACGGCTCCCGCCTGCCGGTCATGGTCACCTCGGTGGTGAAAACGGGCAGCGACGGGCAGCCGCGGCTGATCCGCACCACCGTCTTCGACGCCCGCGAGCGCCGCGCCTACGAGACCGAACTGCTGCGCGCCCGCAACGAGGCCGACCAGGAACGCGACCGCCTCAAGCTACTGAACACCACGCTGCAGAAGACCCTGCTGCCGCCGGCGCTGGCGAACGTACCCGGCCTCGACGTGTCCGCCTACTACCACATCGCCTCTGCCGACGAGGTCGGCGGCGACTTCTACGACCTGTTCCCCCTGGCCACCGGTACCTGGGGGCTGTTCCTTGGCGACGTGTGCGGCAAGGGCGCCGCTGCGGCGGCCGTCACCTCCCTGGCCCGGTACACCCTGCGCGCTGCCGCCGTCTACGACCCCGACCCGGCCGCCGTCCTGGCCAACCTGAACACGGTGCTGAGCCACGAGTACAACGGCGACGACCCCCGGTTCTGCACCGTCGTCTTCGGCCTGCTCACCCCGGATCACGACCGGGGCGGGTTCCGTGTCACCCTGGCCAGCGGCGGACACCCCCCGGCCCTGCTGATGCGCGCGGACGGCAGTGCCGACTTCCTGCACACCCCTGGCGGGCAGCTCATCGGCGTCCTGCCGGACGCCCACATCGCCACCACCACCCTCCACCTCGCGCCCGGCGACACCTTGCTGCTGCACACCGACGGCCTGACCGAAGCACACACCCCCACCGGCGCCGAGGACCGCTACGGCGACGACGCCCTGCTCGACTTCGGCCGTGCCCTGGCCCCTGCCACCGCGTCGGTCACGATCGGCGCGGTCCGCGACCTGCTCGACACCTTCGGCACCGGCATCGACGATGACGTCGCCGTCCTGGCCGTCCACGTGCCCCGTCCCACCAGTGAGGAGCAGCAGTGACTCCTCACCTGACCCTCCACACCCGTGCCACCACCACCGGAGCGGTGATCGAACTCGCCGGAGTCCTGGACCACCACACCGCACCCGAAGTCCGTGCCGCCTTGCCCGGACTCGATCTGAGGCCGGGCCAGCAACTCGTCCTCGACCTCTCGGGCATCACGTTCTGCGACTCCAGCGGCATCACCGTGCTGATCGCCGCGCGCAACCACGCCCTGGCAGCCGACGCGGCCATCGCGCTGGCCGCGGTCCCCGACCGCGTCAGCCGGATCTTCCGCATCGTCGGCCTGGAACAGGTCTTCCCCACCCACCCCACCGCTCAGGCCGCCGAAGCCTCCTGGCGGCCCGCACCAGGCTGACCTGCCACGTCGGTGCGCAACGAGAATCCGTCCGGCAATTGCCGCACAGCGGAGCGCACAGGGGCCTGTCCGGTGGGCCGGAGCACCGATGGGGGCACGATTCCGCACGGTCAGTGATCACTGTTAGCCTCGGCACTCCGGTTGCGGCTGGTAGTTGAGCGGGAGAGTCCTGATGGATGCACCGGGAAAGCCGTTCCTGATGCATATCGAGGACGTCTTCTGCCGGGACCAGGGCAGGGTGGTCATGCTGTCCGGCCGGATCGAGCGAGGGCGGGTTCGCAAGGGCGACGAGGTGGAGATCGTCGGCTTCGGTGGCGAGGCGACCGGCACCGTCAGGGACATCGAGGCCAGCCGTGGGTACATCGACGAGGCGAGTGCAGGCATGAACGTGGGCCTCGTGGTGCGTGGGGTGGCGGCCGACGCGGTTGAGCGAGGACAGGTGCTCGCGGCACCGGGCTCAATCAGCCAACACGTCAGTTTCGCAGCGGACCTCACACTGTTGTCCGAGGAGCAGGGCGCTGCTGAAGTGCGCACCGGTGAGCGGCTCCAGTTCCACATCCGCACTGCCGCAGTAACGGGTGAAGTGACGCTGACCCCGGAAACAGGCGTGCTGCATCCGCTCCACAGGGGCGAGGCGACGATCACCCTTGAACGGCCCGTTGCCCTGGAAGACGGCCAGTCCTTCGCCTTCCGGTACCTCGGACGCGCCGCTGGCTCGGGCGTCGTGACACTCCTTCTCGACTGAGCGGCAACTCCCGACGCCGGGGGTGACGGGTAGTGGGCTGTGCCCGGCCTGGGACGTGAGCAGGCGCCACGACACCACCGACGAGTACGGCTGCGAGGAGCGGGATCGAGGGCGGTCCGGCAGTTGAAGGAAGGCGGCTACGAGCCGAACCTCACGCTGTTGGGGAGATCGCCGGAGAAGCTGGTGAACTGGCCCGGCTGCAGGCTGCCCCAGGGGTTCCCGCAGTTGGTGTCGAAGTACAGGGTGGCAGTGGCGTTGGTCTGGTTCGAGGCGCTGGTCGCACCACCGTGGACGGGCTCGCACACACCGAGGGCCGGGTCGGCGATCTTGAAGTCCCCCACCGACGAGCTGTAGAAGAACGTGCCGGACGCGGCGTAGGCACTGCTCATCGGCAGCGCGGTGAAGAGCGCGAGGGCGGCACCCACGGTCACGGCCACGCGGCCGAGACGAGTCCCGGGATTGTGTGTGATGGTCATGAGCGCAACGGTCCCAGACGACACCCAGGGCACCCGGCAAGCAGCACCCCTGCTGACCAGAGGGAAGAAGCGCGCAGACCGTCACACGCCCCCGCCGCACCTCGCGCGCCTGGCCGTCCCAGCCCTGGCTCCACAGACTTGAACCTCACCGGGGATGCCCGGAGCAGTCTGGTGTGGCGGCCGTCGTCCCGCCGGCAAACGTCCCCGACTGCATGAGCACCGGAAGCTGGATTCCGTTCCCGTACTTCTGACGGGCGTGGACTGGCAGCGAGACCGGGGACAGCAGGGTGGTCAACTCGGCGCCGCATCCCGCACACACGAAAACGAACAAATGTCCTCCGCTGGGAAACAGACGGATCTTCGCAGCTCGCCGGAGTCCAGCCAACATGTTTTCTCATCCGTCGCGGGAACGGCACCGGCAACCGGCGGCGTGGAGGAACAACGCGGTGCGGGCAAGTGCCAGCCGCCGCCTCTGACTGCGGCAGTCGACTCACTCAGTGTTCGAACTCCTCGTGAGCTGTGGACTGCCCTCGGGAGGGGCCGGTACACCGCCCTGGCACAACTCGTCGACCGACCTCACCACTTACTTCTCCGCGGCCGCCGCGATGGCTGCCCCCCCACCATTCCCGCCTGGCTAGCGTGCTGAACCGCCTTCGCAGCCGTGCGGGTCCGGAGAACGCCGACCGCAGCGGCCACCACCAACCCGCACGCCATAGTGGGCAGAAGCTCGCGGGTCGGCGCGCGCTGAGGAGACGCGATCCGGCCGCGGGGCTTCGCCACGTTCCGGATCGGCTTCCACGACGGTTCCTGGCCGGAGCTGGGCCGGCCGGCCGAGCCGGAGGGCGCCGACCACTTCCTGCGCACCATCGACGGCGACCCGCCGGCTCCAGGCCGTGTTTCGCGTGAGCCCCGCCGCGGGACTCAGTAGACCGTGACGTCCCAGTGGTTGCCCTCGTCGCAGTAGAGGTTGCCGGAGGCGGCCTGCCACTGGGGGTAGCCGTCACCGCGGTAACCGATGTAGGTGAAGCTGTTGTGCACGTAGCCGTCGAGACAGGAGTTGTGCGCCAGATCGACCTTGTAGCCGTTGTAGTGGCTGTAGGTGCCGGAGGCGTGGCCGACCTCCGTGCCGCCGGTGATGTTGATGGCACAGCCGCTGGCCCGCTTCAGCGTGATCATGGCGTCGACCGTGCCGGAGTTGATCTGGTCGAACGACGTGCACGTGGAGTTGGAGCGAGTGGTGCAGTTGCCGCTGGAGCTCCAGGTGATGCCGGCGGCGGAGAGTTTCGAAGCGGCGGCCGACTGGGTCATCTTGGTGCCGCTGGCCTGGGCGGTCGGAGCCGCGACGGCGAGGGCGGCCGCCGTGAGCAGAGCGGGGACGACGAGCCGGCGAGGACGGATGGGCACGGAAGCCTCCTGCGGTGAGGGAGAGGCGGGAGCTGCTGACCTGGCGCCCCAACGCTAGCGGGAATCGACGGTGGGACAAGTAGGCCTCGTCGCCCCACTCTTGACCGTGCGCAGCCTGATCCGGTGGTCCTGGACCACTCACCGGTGGGACGAACGCCCGAAGCGCCGACCGTGATCCTTCGGCCCCGCTTCAGTCACTTCGGCAGATCGGCGGAGAGGAAGGGAGCAAGGAGCGCGAACAATGCGTCGGGGCGGTCGAGGGGGATGATGTGCCCGCAGTCCTGGAGATGGTGTCCGACCAGGTCATCGGCGACGGGACGGAGTTGGTGTTCGAGGCCGGTACCGACGGGGTGAGAGCCGACGGCCATGGTGGGCATGGTCAGCCGAGCGGTCGCGACGGCGTCCTGGATCTGCCGCGCGCTGGTGGGCAGGGCCCGGTAATAGGAGAACGCGCAGCGCAGGGCTTCGCTCCCGGTGTACGCGTGGACGAAGGCCGCACGGATGTCGTCGGGTACTCCTCGCCCGAGCGTCCCCGAGTCGAGGAACCAGTCGATGTACGGGGTCTCGTTGCCGGCCAGGACGGTCTCGGCGAGGCCGGGGACGGCATGGAAGCCGAACCACCACGGGGCGCCGCCCGCGACGACGTGCTCTGCTCCGGGCAGGCGGCCGAGCAGTGCCTCCATCACGACCAGGCGCCGGACGAGGCCGGGGCGGCGCAGCGCGAGCAGGACGGCGGGGGCGGTGCCCGCGTCGATGCCGACCACTGCTGCCGAGGGCTCACCGAGTGCGTCGAGCAGCCCTGCGGCGTCGGCGGCGAGGGTGCCTGCGTCGTACCCCTCGATGGCACGAGTACTGGCACCGAAGCCTCGCAGGTCCGGGGCGATGACCCGGTACTGCCCGGCGAGTCGGTCCATGATGCCGCTCCAGAGTTGCCAGGTGTGCGGGAAGCCGTGCAGCAGGAGAACCGCAGGTCCGTCCCCGGTGATTGCGACGTTGAGTTGGACGCCGTTCGTCGCGATGCGGCGCAGGTGGTGTGCGGTGGTGACGGGCATGACGGCTTCTCCGGCTGGTTACCATTGGTGACCACAGAACGATAGGTAACTGTCCGCCCGCTTCCTAGACGGCACTTTCAGGGAAGGTGGTGAGCCACAGGTGACCACCCGAGGAGCCCGGGCCGCCGGTCGCGGGGTCCGCGGCGATCTGTTCGATCCCCATTGCCCGACGCGGCAGTTGCTGGACCGCATCGGTACGAAGTGGACGTCCATGGCCGTCAAGACCCTCGCCGATGCCGCGCCGGACGAGGTGCGCTTCGCGGAGCTGAGACGCCGGATGCCCGGCGTTTCACAGAAGATGCTGTCCGTGACGCTGCGAAGCCTGACCCGCGACGGGCTGGTGTCGCGTCGGGTCGAACCGACCGTGCCGCCGCGGGTCTTCTACCGACTCACCGGACTGGGGCTGTCCCTGGAAGTCGCGCTCGCGGGGCTGCGGACCTGGGCGGAGGAGCACATGGCCGAGATCGACCGCGCCAACGAAGCCGCCGACCAGGAGTCCGATGAGGGGTAGTCAGGCCGGTTCCGCCTCTGTGCCGCGATCACACCGCGGCGCTAAAGTGAATTGCTCTTCGCCTGAGCGTTCGTCGTAGTCTCACCTCGAAACAGGGGGCGCCGTGCAAGGTGAGGGTGTTGTCGCAGACGAGGTTGACCAGAGTCGTGCGACTGAGTGGGGTTGGTTCCTGGCGTGGCTCGCGGTCGGGGGGTGTCTGGCCCTCGGTCTGGCGGCCTTGCTGACGGTGGGCATCGCCCTGATCGCCCTGGCCGCCGTGGCCGCGGTGTTCCTGCTCCGGAAGGGGCCCAGGGCCGCCATCGTCGGAGGTGTCGCGGGCCTGGCCCTGCCGGCCTTCTATCTCGCCTACCTGAACAGGGGAGGCCCCGGGAACGTGTGTCACGCGACGGCTGGTGGGAGCACATGCACCGACGAGTACGCGCCGGTGCCGTTCCTGGTCGTCGGAGTGCTTCTGTTCGTCGCCGGCTTCATGATCTTCCTGATGCTCGAACGCCGCCACAGGGGCAACGGCTGACCGACCTGTCTCCGATTTTTCCGCAGCCGCCAGCCGCCAGCCGCCAGCCGCCAGCCGCCAGCCGCCAGCCGCCAGCCGCCCGGCGGACGACGGACGGCGAAACCGGAAACAGGTGGACTGCTTCAGCCGGAGCCCTCTCACCCAGCTCGTCGAGCGCCACTCGGTGGAGCTTGGCCCCCACCCGAGCCTTCGGCTACTCGCTGAACCGCCGATGGGCCGTTGCTCTGGACAGCCCGAAGGGACGCTGTCAGTAGCCGCTGCCAGGTACAGCCCGAGCCTCGGGGCCCGGTGTCGACCTCGCCGTCATGACCGCAGGCCTGCTGACCGCGGGGACGAGCGGCGGGCTGATGCTCGCCGCGCAGAACCGCGGAACCCCGGCACATCCCCGGTCGCGCCCGACACGCTCCCGCACTGAGCCGGCGCGGAGACCCTGCCCGGCACGGTCGGGAAACCCTGCCGCCCCGCCCGCGTTTGAGCCGCCCGACGCTGCCCGAAAGTGTGAAAGTCCCGGTCGGACGGCGTGTCGCGGTGTCCTGGCCCGGCACGCTTCGACTCCCGGAGGCGTGCACGGAGATCAGGAGGCTGATGTGGACCGAGGGCAGGAGCGGACTCCGTTACGGCACCGGGCGCGCTACCTGTTCGACAGAACACTCGCTCGCAGTACGGGGACCCTGCTCGGCTGGCTCGCCGTCAGCTGCCTGGCCGTCGTCGTCCCCGTCAGCACCCTGCTGGTGTGGACCGACCCCGACGCGCCGCACTCCTTCTCCGGCCGCCTCGCCCAGGTGTGGCGCACCAGCGCGGAGACCCTGCGGCTCGGCGCGGTGACGGGCGCGCCGGCGCGGATGCTGCTGTCCGGACTGCTCGGCCTGATCGCCCTGCTGTGCGTGTCGACCGTCGTCGGAGTCGTCACGACGGGCCTCGGCGAACAGCTCACCGAGTTGCGGCGCGGCCGCTCCCGGGTGTTGGAGCGCGACCACGACGTGGTCATCGGCTGGAACGACCAGATCGTCACCGTCATCCGCGAACTGATCGCCGGACGGGCCGGCGGCCGACGCCATGTGATCACCGTGCTCGCCGACCGGGACCCGGCCCAGACGGAGACGGCGCTCACGGCCGCCCTGGGCGCCACCGAGGGCGTCCGGCTCGTCTGCCGCAGCGGCACTCTCACCGACCCCGATGACCTGGCGCTGGTCACACCGGCCGCGGCCAGAGCGGTGGTGGTGCTGCCCGCCGAGGACGCGCACGGCGATCTGACGACCGTACGGACCCTGCTGGCGCTGCGCACCCTGCTGGCCGACGGGTCCGGGCCGCGGGTGGTGGCGGCGGTGCACGACGGTCGCTATCTGCCCGCCGCGCGGCTGGCCGTCGGGCCGCGTGGCACGGTCCTCGAAACCGACCGGACCGCCGCACGGCTGCTCGTCCAGTCCGCGCGGCGCCCGGGGATGCCGTCGGTCCTGCGTGACCTCCTCGACTTCTCCGGGGCGGAGTTCCATGTGACCGATGTACCGGAGGCGGTCGGGCTGTCCTTCGAGGAGGTCGCCCTCCGCCTCGACACGTCCTGCGCCGTCGGGCTGCTACGGCGGGACGGCCGGCCCCTGCTGACCCCGGCGCCCCGAACGGTTGTGGAACCGGGGGACCGGCTCGTCACCGTCGCCCACGACGACCGGCCCGCCCCGCTCCTGGACCGCTGGGCACTGGTCGACACGACGGCCCTCGCACCGACCGGGCCCGTGCCCGAACCGCTCTCCCGGCTCCTGCTGTTGGGGTGGAACCGCCGCGCACCGATGATCGTGGACGCCCTGTGCCGAACCGTCCGTCCGGGCTCGTCGCTCGACGTCGTCACGGACCCGGGTACCGACCTCGAACTCACCCTCGCGCGACAGGGAACCCCGGGCCCCGACACCGCCGCCCCGGCGCTCGCCGTCACCCACCACACCCGCGACCTGGCCGCCCCCGAGGCCCTGCACGGCCTCGAACTGTCCGCCTACGACAGCGTGATCGCCCTCGGCACGGACCACGGAACCGCTCCCGAGGGCTCCGACGCCCCGACTCTGCTGGCGCTGCTGACCCTGCGGGCGTGGGAGGAACGGACGGGCCGGGTGCTGCCGGTGGTGGCGGAGATGCGCGACCGTCGCAGTGGCACGGTCGCCCCGCTCGGCCACGCCTCCGACGTCGTCGTCCGAGGGGAACTCACCGCCCTGGTCATGGCCCAGATCGCGCACGCCCCCGAACTCGCCCCCGTGTTCGAGGAGATCTTCACGGTGCGCGGCGGAGCGCTCGCCCTGCGCACGGCCGACCACTACGTACTCCCGGGTTGCGAGGCCGCGTTCGCCACGGTGGTCGCGGCGGCACTGGAACGCGGCGAGTGCGCGATCGGCTATCACGCGCGCATGCCGCGGGCAGCACGCCGGTACGGAGCCGTACGGCTGTCTCCGGGCATGTCCGAACGGCGCGTGTGGCACGCCGAGGACGAGGTGCTGGTGCTGACGGCGGGGCCGGGCTGCCCCGGTGGTGCCGACCCCGAGCGGCGGGTCCTGCCGGGTCCGAGACCGCAGCGGTCAGAGCCCGGCGGACCGGGCGAGGAGGCGGGCCTGCGCTGAGCGGAGGACCGCGTCCGACGGGACGTCAGAGGTCCGCGAACCAGGCCATGGCCTCCTCGGGACGGGTGAAGACGCGGATGTCCCGGGGGCGAAGCGAGGATCGCCGATTTCGTGATCGGGGCGGAGCCGGCGTCGTCCACGGCCGCGCGAGCGGGGTCGCACCACAGCCGCAGCCGCCTGCCGAAATGGCGCAGCCTCTCGCGACAGGCGCCCCAGGCAATGGTCAGCCCCGCCAGATGAGGAATTCGTGGGCTATCGCGATCAGAGCGCGTGCTGCGGCGCTGGGCGTCCGTTCGGAGGGAGCGGCCAGGGAGAACGGCCAGTCCAGGTTGACGTCGCTGACGGTCAACGTGGCGACGTCCTCGGCCTTGGCGAGGGCGGGCCGTGGCAGGAGCGCCACGCCCAGACCGTTGCGGACGTAGGCCACGCCGGTGGGGAGGTCGGTGATCTCGAGGGCGACACGACGGGTCACGGAGGCGGCGGCGAAGGCCTGATCGGCGATGGTCCGGATGCCGTAACTCACGGGGAAATCGACGAAGTCCAGGCCGTCCAGTTCGGTGATCGGCACGGTGCGGCGATTCGCGAGCGGATGGTCGGCCGGCACGACGAGGTCGAGTACCGAGGTGGTGAGGTCGGTGAGCGTGAGGCCTGTCGGGGGCGGTCCGGGCAGGGAGACGAACGCGAGGTCGAGTCGCCGTTCGAGGAGGGCGTCGACCAGGCCCTGGGAGCCGGAGGCGGCGGCGCTGGTCTGCAGGAGCACGCCGGGGTGACGCCGATGGAACTCACCGAGGAGCGCGGGAAAGTCGATCAACCCGACCGTGGTCATCGTGCCCAGCCGCAGGGTGCCGCGCAGCCCTCCGCGGACCTCGGCCACCGCGTCGACGGCTTCCCGGACGGCGTCGAGAGCGGCAAGGGCGCGGGGGAGCAGGGCGGCACCGGCATCAGTGAGCCGGACGTGCTTGGTGGTCCGTTCCAGCAGCGGCGTGCCCAGTTCCCGCTCGAGGTTCTTGATCGTGGCGGAGACCGCGGACTGGACGACGTGCAGCCGGGCGGCGGCACGGGTGAAGTTCGCTTCCTCGGCGACGGTGACGAAGTGTTCGAGTTGGCGCAGTTCCACCCTCCCAGTGTCCTCCAGGGCCCCTGACTTATCTCTCGGCGAGATCGGTTCAGTCACCGACTTTCGTTGGACAGCGACCGTTGCGGTCAACGATTCTGTTTGTCAGAGGAACTGTTCCAAGTAGGAAATGAAATGACTCATGAAGCCTTCCCGGCCATGTGATGCTTTAGTTTTCCAGGTAGCAGGGCGAATGCTTCGCTGGTAAAGAGCGCGAAGTGCTGTGCCGGCCTTCTGGGAAACGAATCCCGCAATCAGGAAATAATGAATTCTTCCTCGACATCCCGAACTCGGAAGAATCCCGAATCAATATACGAACGAGGAGACAACTGCCATGACCGCATCGAACAGGCCCACAGATGGCTCGAAGGGCCAGGCACCCCACAACCAGGCACCCCACCTGGACTACTACCCTGAGTGGCTTGACAACCTGGCCGACGACGTCATCCTCCAGGGCAACTTCGCCAACGGTGAAGTTCTCGGCAAGGAAAAGGTAGGGAAGCTGCTGGGCTTCGCGCGAAGCAACTACGCCTTCCAGGACTTCCGCTTCTTCGGCAAGCGTGGCGAGCTCTTCCTGGAGGACTACCGCTCCACCATCCGTGGAAGCGAGATCTACCGCCCGGGCGGAATCGAGATCTACAACTTCGTCGTCGTGTACTTCAACGAGGCGGGCGAGACCAGTCAGCTCGTCATGAACCACCGGCCGCAGTCAGCCGCCCTGCTGTTCTCGTCGTTGCTGGCGAAGCATTTCGGTGACGAGTTCGGCCCGGACCTCTTCTACGACGGCGATGTCAGCGATCGGCTGCTCGATCACGACCTGTCCCGCGGTCAATGGCCGTCGTCGTCGCCCCGTTGACTCACGACCGTATTCGTCAGCCGACCGAGCTCGGGTGTGTCCACGTGAGGGCCCTGGCTCACCAAGAACCGCCGACACAGTGAGGTGGCCTGGCGGTGGTTACGGTTCCGGCGTCTTCCTGACACAGGTCAGGTGTCCGATACCAGTAGTCGATAGCCGACGTCGACGGTGTCGAGTGCGACCAGGTCGGCGTGACGGTGATGCCAGCGGCCGGTCGCGAGGTCATCGGCGAGCGTTGCCAGGCCGGGAGTCAGGGCGTCCTCTCCGGTCTGGGCGAGCATGGAGATTCCGGCACGCACGTGTGGGTCGAGGTAGGCGTGGGGGCGGCGCCAGTATGCGGCGCCGAACCCGTCCGTGCAGTCGTGCGGGACATGGACGGGCTCCTGATGTGCCCCGCCCAGCAGAGTGACCAGCCGGTCGATCGGGACGGCGCGGTTGTCGTCGAAGGCGGCGGCCTGGGGGAGGTACTCGCGCACGAGCCAGAACTGCTCGCGGAAGATCTGCTGGTCCCAGGTCAGGATGACGACGCGGCGGCGCGCGACCCGTCGGAGTTCGGCGATGCCGGCCGCAAGGTCGCTCCAGTGATGGACGGTCAGCAGAGCCATGACGGCGTCGGCGGCGTTGTCGCACAGCGGAAGTTGTTCGGCGGTGGCACGCACGGCGGGCGCGGACCGGGGTGGGCGCTGGGCCAGCATGATCTGGCTGGGCTCGACGGCGAGTGCCGTCTGTGGTGGCTCGTAGGACCCGGTGCCCGCTCCTACGTTGATCACATCCGCGGCGTCGCCGAGCGCGGCGTGAATCTGCGCCGCGATCCGCGGATCTGGCTGCCGGGTCCGGCCGTAGGTCGCGCCGAGCGTGTCATAGAGGGCCATGCCTCTCAGTATGCGAAGAAGCCACCATGCCGGTGCCCGCTCCGCGACGGGCCATCGATTGCCCTATGGGCATGGGGAGTTGTGTGCGTTGCGCATGAGGCGTCACGCATCCCCTGTTTCCTGTGGACTGCTGCCGCACAGCGAGCGAATCTGGCGGTGGGTGCTTGAGGCAGCAGGCGAGTTTGAGGAACGCCTCGGGGTTGCCGGACCGCCGTTCCCGCGGACGCGAGGTCACCGGAAGCCGTGCGGCCAGGCGCAAGCGCGCTCGACCGCCCACCGGCAAGCACCCGGCACAGCGCCGTGCCGGGTGCCACGGCGGGGCGTGTCGGCTGTCAGAAGGTGGTCCGATCTTCACTCCGCGGATCGGAGACGCGGCGGCTGCGGTAGATGTCGCCCTGCCGGGCGCTGGCTCGCCAGGGGCGGGCCTTGTTGAGGGCGATGTCGAGCTCAGGCGTGCGGCGATCCAACTCGCCGATGATCAACTCGGTCGCGGCGTCAGCCCTTACCAGGACGGTCCCCTCCGGTCCGATCAGCTCGGAGTTGAGCAGACCGGTCGTCTGCGCCGGTGTGGCCATCGCCAGCCAATAGTTGTTGATCGCGGCATGCGCCCGGGCCTTGACCTCGAAGATCGAATCGACCGGATAGGCCGACAGCAGCAGACAGTCCACGCCGAGGCGTTCGTACTCCTGGAACAGTTCCGGGAAATTGATCTCGATGCATAGGGCACAGCCGAATTTGAAGCCGTCGACGGAGAAGGTGGTCGGCGTGAACCCAGGGGTGTAGTAGCCGAGGATCTCGGTGTTGGAGCAGTAGCGCTTGTCGTAGCGGTCCACAACCCGTCCGTCGTCAGCGATCACGTACAGGCTGTTGTGTGGGCGATGCGGCGCGTTGAGCCGGTGGGCGCTGCCCAATACCAGCCACAGCCGCAGCTCGGCCGCGAGCGCGGCCACCTGACGGTGCTCGTCCTCGACCACAGGCCAATCCACCTGGTCCCAGCTGCGGATCTGCTCCTTGGCATAGCCCGACAGACAGCCTTCGGGAAACTGGATCAGGCGGGCGCCCGTCCCGGCGGCCTCACGCATGAGCCGCCGGACCGTCTGGCCGTTCTGGCGGGCATCGTCACTGATCATCATCTGGGCTATCGCAATGCGGAGCGAAGACTGAGAGGCCACGGACCCACCCTAAGGGCCCTCCCGCATTGCCGGGCTGAGGGCGCTGGTTGGCCGGCTCGGCCCGGGCCGTACTGTTCACTCGGCGATCAGTCACGCTCGTAGAAACGCGGACCCGGGCCGCTTGGCCAACGCTCAGCAGACCAGGGCGACGACCTAGGACAGGGCTGTGATCTCGGCCTTCTTCAGCCAGTCGGTGTACCAGCGGGCGAACGTCACCGGTATGCCGTCGTCGTCGAGGAGCGGGGCGAGGTCGACATCGTCCACCCGGCAATCGGACCAGATCGTGCCGCGGTGGCTGCCGTTGATGATCAGCCACTCTCTTTGGGCACAGCCCAGGTGGGAGATCACGATCGCACCGGCGGTACGCTCCGGGGCGAACATGACGACCTCCCATCGCTCGTCCCACGCTTCGACGGCGTCGTCGAAATCCTCGATGTCGTCGAAGTCCTCTTCCTCGGGACGTTGGGCAAGAAGCTCCTCCAGTAGCTCCGGATCGGGACCCTGGTCGGGAAACGGCTCGGCAAGCCCCGACAGGTCGGCCAGGTCCGCGCCGTCGCCCTCCCAACGCCAACGGCCCTGCACGCGCCGAACCGGGAACAGGCCGTACGCGGGGCCGGCGCCGCCCGCGCCCACGTGGAGCAGGAAGGCCCGGTATTCCTCCGGTAGCTGTACACCTGCCTGAGCCTCGAGTTCGGCAAGCTCGTCTTGGGTGAGTGGATCCTCCACGACCCACTTGTGCCCCAGTGCACCGAAAACCTTGCCGGCCGCATGGCCTGCACCAGCCCCCTCAACCCGCCGGAGCAGGCCCGCCCACCACTGATCAGTCATGCGCCGACCGTACGTGCCGCTACTGACACCCGGGGGAGTGGGGCCCTTTGCCACCGCGGGAACAGCCCGGCGCCCCGAGTCCCTCGGCGCATCACGCACACCGGCCTACTGAAGGGAGCGTCACTTTGGACGAACCTTCGCTGGAAGGACCGGCGTGGATGGGGCGAACGGGATGCCGAAGCCGAGGGCCTGGCCGCAAGCATCTGCGCCAGCCGTCGGTCCGATAGGGAAGTGAGGATCGTCGACTCGCTGTGTCCTGGTTCGGCAGGCCGCCGTCGCCCTCGCGGAGCGGGAGGAACGGATCGCCCGCCTGGAAGCCGTCCTGGCGCCCCGCCAGGCGGCTGCGAGGGCGGAGGCCGAGGAAGACGACGAGGTGGGGGCGACGGACCTTCTGGCAGCGGCTGAGCGGTACTTGGAGGCGCGGTTCGCGATGCTGCGGGACGGCTAGGCGCCAGTGACGAGTGCGCTGATGATATAGGGACCGCCTTCCGGCCCCGCGTAAAAGAAGAGCTGCCCGCCCGGCGGCATCTTGAAGCGGTCGGGAGATCCGTTCAGCCGATGGTGAAGCGCTGGTTCTGGGCGCCTCGGTCGCAGCGGGCAGTGCGGTAGTAGCCGTCGTCCTGCTGGTAGAGGCAGCGGCCCGTGCCGACGCTTTGGAGCATGATCGCACTGCGGGCGGCGGGCTGGACGGTGCGCCACTTCTGGTATGAGCCGCCGTTGCAGCGCAGGGGGTAGACGTCGCCCGAGTCATTGCTGTCGAGACAGCGGCCCCAGAAGTTGTTCTTAAGAGTGGTACTGGTGTTGAGGCGGCCGTTCCACTGCCACAGGAGGCTGCCGCGTCCGGTGCTGCAGCGATCGCCCTTGAGGCCGGTTTCGGAGGTCTCGCGCAGGCAGTCACCGTAGCGGTAGTTCGCGAAGCGGCTGGTGGCGGTGGCAGCCGAGGCGGGTGTGGGGGTGAGGAGGGGGAGGGCGAGGCCGACTGCGGCGATGAGGGTGGCGAAGGCTTTCCGGGTCGGGCGGCGCACTGTGGGGTCTCCTTACAGCGGTTTTCAGAGGTACCTCAACAGGATCCCCGAACACCACCGCCTACGCCTGAAAAATGGGGAAAACCCGCTGACGACTCCTGAAAGTCCGAGAGGAGGCGGTTTCCGGCGGGACGGAGGACCTTCCGTTGCGCAGAGGCCGGTGGGGAGCGTAGCAGTGCCACTGACACTGCCTCTGACCTGGTGATACTGCCCTGCACAGGGGGCATGTGTGTGTTCACGGGGTCAGGCGGGAGTTCTGAGTGAAACGGACATTATGAACTCGTGACACGATCTTGTGGATGGGTGCTGGTCGGGCGTGACCGGTACGACGATTCCGCCGTTCGTGAGGTGTGGGGAATCGGCCGTGGATCGTGGAGGATGAACTGTGGGAGCTGATCGAGCCGTTGCTGCCGCCGTGGCCGCGGAAGCCTCCCGGCCCGAGGCCGGTGGATGACCGGCGGTGCCTGCAGGGCATCCTGTACGTGCTCTACAACGACGTCAGTCGGCAACTGCTGCCGCTGCCGCTGGAGCTGGGGTTCGGCTCCGGACGGACGTGCTGGCGTCGGCCAGGTCGGTGGCACGAGGCCGGCGTCTTCGAGACGCTGCACGGCGTGCATCTCGCCGAGTTGCACGCGGCCGACGCCCTGGACTGGACCCGGGCCTGCACTCGTCATGCACGAACACCTCGTGAGGAGGCAGCATCGGGTCCTGGTTGGCGGCCATGTCGGGCCGGCCACCCGCGAGCGTATAGAACTCGTGGAGCGCAGTCGGCAGGGAGCGGCCGACCATCGCCTCCGCCTGCGCCGGCTCCGCCCTGGGCGTGTCGTCGTCCTCGGCCGGCGCATCGCCTCAAGCGGCAGCAAAGGTGCGGATGAATTGCCAGGCCCGCTCCCGATCGGAAATCCCGCCATCCAGAGCGTGGGCCACGTCGAAGCTGCCACTCATGCCACAGAACGTATCGGAAGCCCGAGCCGCATCGCCAAGAGACCATCAGGCCGCCAGAGAGCGACGCCCTCCAGGACCAATCCGTAGCTTGACAGCTCGCCAGAGCGGCCCAGTGTCGATCCGGCGAACGCGATGCCTCGACGACACGACCAAGATCGTGTTACGAACTCTGACGTGCCCGGAATTGTGGCTTCCACCACGGCGTGTCTGGATTCGTTCTGGTGAGATCGCTGGGTGCTCGGTTTCCTCCTCCGTCTTCTGCCGTTCTGGGTCCGTGAGCCCTTGCTCATCACGATCGGGTCCGTTCTCGGCGTACGCATCATGTATCTCGCTGTCCGTGATCACGATGGGGTCGCGGCCGGTCTCGGTGTGGTGTTCCTCGTGTTCACCGCACTACGCGTCTTCGCAGTGGTCCGGGCCCTGCAGGCACGCCGGAAGTCGAGTCAGGCAACTTCCGCTGACTGGGCGGCGGTCGGTGCCGTCCCCCAGGCTCAAGCCGTAACTGGGCCGCGTCCTGGCCCGGGCATTCAGGAGAAGGAGCACAATGCGTGGGGCCAGGCCGTGGCGGCCGTGGCTGTGTTCGGGGCATTGGGTGCCGCGCTGTGGGTGGTTCCGCGCGTGATGCCGTCCGGCGAGAGCACTCCGCGGCCCGCTTCGTGTTCGGGCGGGGAACACGAGGAACTGCCGAAGGCCTACAAGCAGACGCCTCAGCCTGTGACGGGTGAAGAGCTGTGCAAGGCGCTCAACCAGCCGGACCTGGCCGCCCTCCTGGGAACGCCTGGAGAGATCGCGACCGCCGCTTCCGGCACCAGCGCCACGGCTCCTCTGACTGATGGGAAGGTCGCCCAACCGGAGGCCGAGGTCACGTTCGACACGTACACCGTGAATGTCTCGGCCACCTACAACGAGCTGTCGACCGACCAGTACGTGAAGCTCATGAAGTTCGGGGATGAGCGGGACATCAAGACACTTACGGTTCTCGGCCGACCCGCGGTCTACTCCTCGGATCACACCATGAAGTTCGAGATCGATCTCGGGAGCGGCGGATCCGGCGGACCGGTCGAACAAGGTCCCCTGGCCAGGACGCTGTCCGTGGCCCTGGACCGTAAGGACCGCGGCGGCTACTGCGAGATTACGGTGTGGAGCACGTCCGGAGCCCTCCCGGACGACAGCGTTCTGCTCGGCATCGCTGAGAAGGTTCTTCCGGGGATCCCCGAACGGCCTGCCTGATGGGACGCTTGCCGCGCTTCCCCTGCGTGCCTCAGTGGTTACCTCGATCAAAGACCTCACCCGAACCGGAACCGAGAGCCGCGCGGTTCACCGAGTGGCATGGCTTGCCTGTCACGCAGTTGTGGGCTCTCGGCGGCAGCTGAGCTGCATTCCCGATGTCGGGATTGCGGTGGCCCGCTGCCGCCCGGGGAGTGGGGATTGCGCGTCACCAGCGCGGTGTCGTCTCGCGGACTCAGGCGAGGGCGGCGACCAGCAGGGCGAAGGCGGCGATGATGACGGCGACGCGGACGTAGTGGAAGCGGTCCCAGCGGTTCATCTGCTCCTTCCAGTCCTCGGGCCGGTTCTCGGGGGTCCACGTCTTGCCCCGGTTGTTGATCGGGACGAGCAGCAGGAGCGACATGATCACGCTGAGGATCAGCAACGCGCCGGCGGTGAGGACAAGGCCGGCGCCGGCATGGTGCCATCCGGCGATGGCCCAGACCGCGACGAGGACGAGCGAGCCGATGTACCAGAACGGCATCAGGGCGCCGAGCATCCGGCCCCCGTGGGCGCGGCCGAGTTGGCCACTGTCCTCGGGGAGGGCGTCGAGGATCCGGTTGATGACGAAGGCGACGGAGAACTCCACCCCCACCATCAGGCCGACGGCCACGGTGGTGAAGACCTCGAGTGCGTTGAGCATGATGACCCTCCCTGGATCTAGCGCTGCTAGATGATGAGGCAACGCTAGCTCTGCTAACGCTCTCTTGTCTAGCGGCGCTAGATCCGAAGTGTGTCGGCACAGGAACGCCCTCTGTGGGCCGCTGCCTGCGTCATCAACGGCGGATGCTCAGACGACGGATTCGACTGCTTCAGGGACTGGCTGATCGCTCAGGGGCGACGTCGTGTCTCGCAGCGGCGTTCATGGCGACTGTCGTCTCCGGGAAGGCATGGGCCTCCTTCTCGCGGTCGGGCCATGACGTGGTCCTGAGGGTGACCGCCGCTGCAAATTCCCGCCGCACCAGCGTGCGCTGATCGGCCTGGTGTACCTGCGCGCATCCCCGTCCTCACCCTGGAACGGCAACGCCGAAGACGCTCAGTGTTCCACTCACGGAGGAGGGCATCTGGAGGGAGTCCCGTAGGCTCCGGGGTGATCTCACCCGGTGGGAGGGGGACGCGATGGAACAGGCCTGGGATCGAGAACTCGCGCTCTCGGCGGCACGTTTGCGGCGGCGGCTGATGGCCTATCCGACCGAAGGGCGCTGGCAGGAACTGCGGTACTGGGATCCGTTGCCCAGCGCCCGCGAGCTCACCAACTCGATGGGCGACGGGCGTTGGGAGGACCGCAGCTGGCTCAACGTGCCCGGTCCATTCTACGCGGGCGTGACCGACGACGGCCTGAACGGCCCGTACTACCTCCCCGACCACGTGCTCTCCAGCGACGAGCGCTACGAGTTCGTGTACCGCCAGCCCGCCAATCCCCGCGAGGTGGCGGGGCTGGTGCAAATCGCCGCCGACGAGCCGCTGGGCGGCTACGCCTGGGACGGCGACCAACAGTGGACTCCCGAAGCGGTGAGACAGTGGTGGGCCCGGCGCGAGTCGGTCCGCGCCTGGATAGCCGAGGAGCTCGACGGTCACCAGAACGAGAGGGAAGCCCTCCACCAGTACGCCGCGTACTTGGACGACGGCCTGGAGGACTACCTGCGCGGCTACCTGTTCTGGCTGATCGAAAACCGCGAGCCCCGCACCGACGAGGAACTCCCCACGCTGAGCCTGTGACGGACAGCTGATTCCGGTGTTCTCCGGGCTGTACTCCTCCGTGGCCGCCCTGGAATCCGAGCGCACGTACTGGACCGGGGAGGGGGGGCTGGACGCGCTCCGCCTCAGTCCCGAGGGCGACGCCACCGCGGTGACCGCCGACCAACTGCGGGCCGTGGTCGTGGGGTTGGTCGCGCACGTCGCGACGACCGAGACCACTCGCTAGGGCACCGCCACAGCCCAGAGCTGAGACCGGCTCCATGCACGGCTCACACACCGCACCTGCTGGCTCGACCATGACGGCGAACTGCCCGTCATCGAAGGCACGTCGGCATGCCTGGAGGGGTGAACGCACCATGGCTGAACACCAAGATCGGAAAGGTTGACGTACAAGCCAACCGGGCTTGGGAGAATCCCGGCATGGTGATGGCACGGCACTGGTACTCCTCGTCGCCCGTCGTGGACGGGCATCCGCTTCTGCAAGAGCCGGGGTTCTGGCCGGCGCACTTGGCAGACTTGTCCCAGGGATCCAGGCCTGAGGATTTCGGCTCCGACGCGGGCGACGCCGACGCCATGCTGGAGCGGCTCCATGACGCGTCGGCGTGGCCGGTGTTCACGGTGCCTTTGGCCAGCGGCTTCGTGATCGTCGTGCACTACAACAGTGGCGAGGGGTTCACGACCACGGACTACTTCCTGACGCATCCGGACTGGAGGCAGGATCTCGTCCTGGCCAGCGACGATCAGGACCGCATCGGTCCCGGGCTGTGCTGGCCCGAGCTCGCCGCACTGCTGAAGGCACCGCCGGGCGCCACGGGCGTCACCGACCCTCACTCCCGGCTTCTTCTCCTTCTGCCGGTTCTCGGCGACACCGCAGTTCCCGACGAGGCCGTGACGGCCGTGGGTCGGGCGCTCGTCGCTCACGGTGCGCCCGAGGAGAGCGAGGCGTTGGCCAGGCGTCTGCTCCAAGGGCACCCCATGTGGGGCGCCGCGGACTGGTGGTTCGACGAGGACGAACGAAGCTGGATCTGCGAAGGCGAGCAGAGTCCCCGCAAAACCCCTCTGGGCGACCACCTGCCCGCTCGGCAGCGGACGGCCCTCTTAGGCTGCCTTACCCCCGGCTGACGGTCCCAGGCCGCACAATCCGCAACGACCACGACTGCTTGGTCGCTCCGGGCCACCTGGGCCCGCACCCCGGCGATATCCGGTGCCGACGGCCCGTGCGCAGCTGAGGTTGAAGAATGAACGCTTCTCTTCACCCTCGGCTGCGCACTGTGCTGCTGGAGACTCCGGAACTCATCCGGGGAGAGGTTCTTGCCGCGACATGATTGGTGGCAGCGGTTCACGAGCTGCGTGCCAGGCAGGGGGGAGGGCGGCGACGCCCGTGCGAGCGGCGATCACCCCGCCCGCGATGGCACAGGTGGTGTCGATGTCACCGCGCCCGGCGACCGTGAGCCACAGACCCTCCTGCAGGTCGTCGAGGTGCCCCGCCGCGCACCACAGGGCGTACGGGACGGTGTCCGGCCCGGACATCCTGTAACCGGAGCCCAGGACCTCCGCGGCGTGCCGGACCGAGGTGTGCTCCGGCATCCGGGCCGCGATCCGCACTCCCGACCGGACGTCGCTGTCGGGGAGTCGTTCGGCGACAGCCTGAAGAAAGGCCGGGCGAGCGGGGGCAGACCCGCCCCGGCTGCGGGTCGCCAGCGCTGCGGCGAGGGCGACCGCCACCGCCGCGGTGATCGCCTCCGGGTGGTGGTGAGAGACCGCTCCCTGGGAGGCGGCCTGTTCGGCGACGACGTCGAGGTCGGCGGCGTGCCAGGCGCCGAGCGGGGCGGCGCGCATGGCCGCGCCGTTGCCCCAGGAGCCCTGGCCGCCGAACTGTCCGGCGACCACCTCCCGCCAGGGCTCGCCCGCGCCGATCCGGCGGAGCACGTCATGCATGGAGGCTCCGTACCCGCGGTGGGTGTCCTCGGCGTAGGCCGTCGCGAGGCCCAGGGCGAGACGGTCCTGGTCCACGGTGCCGCCCCCTTCGGCGAGTTCGCGGACGAGTACGAGCGCCTGGACGGTGTCGTCACTCCACCGCCACAGCGGTTCCGGGGGCAGCGTCCGCTCCTCCAGGGCTGCCCAACCGTCCCGGCGCAGGACGCCGAACCAGCGGTCACCGAAGGCGTCACCGAAGGCGAGCCCCTGCAACGAGTCCAGCGCGGCTGTGGGAACGTTGATCATCGGAGCAGTATCACAGCGCGACGGCGCTCCAGCACACCGTCTTTGGCGCGGACATGCCTCTGACCCGGAGATGGTGTCGGGCGATCGCAGTTACAGCCAGGACAAGTACCGCTTCCCGGTATGGGGCCTGGAGCCCGGAAGTCACTGAGGGTTTTCAGCGCTCCGCGCGAGGATGAGGGCGGCGGCGGGTACTTGACCTGAGTGAGGATCCTGCAGCCGTGATCGACCTGCTCGCCGGCCGGGCACCGAGGCTCCTGCGGGCCCTGCAGCTGATCGCGTCCTTTTCGGCGATCGCGTCGGCGGTCTCCGGCCGGCGAGAATTCACGGTCGTTTGCTTTTTTATCTCTCATGCAGATAACCGTCATCTTTGATGATCTCGGGTGGACGGGAAACAGTGGCCCGGGTCGTTCGTTGGTTATTACAGGCGGTGGATTCAAGGGCTGTGTGGTCCGGCCGCCCGCGGAAGCCAACGACGGGGATCGGAGGGATTCCGATGGTGCTTGTGTCGGCCATGGGTCTGCGTGCGGGCCGTGCCTCTGTTCAGACGGACCGGGCAGGTGGGAAGCCGTTTGCTGCCGGCCGGTACGGTGTCGGCTTCTGGACGGTTGCGGCGGTGTTTGTGACGGCCATGGGTTTCTCCACCGTCCCTACTCCGCTGTATCCGCTTTACCAGGAGCACGACGGGTTCTCCACGTTCACGGTCACGGTTGTGTTCGCGGTCTATGCCCTGGGTGTGCTGGCGAGCCTGCTGCTTGCCGGGCATGTCTCGGACTGGCTGGGCCGCAAAAGGGTCATGATGTGGGCGCTCGCGCTGGAACTGGTTGCTGCCGTGTTGTTCCTGGCCGTGCCGTCGCTGCCGGTGCTGATCGTGGCCCGGCTGGTCACCGGGCTGGGTGTCGGCATGCTGACGGCGACCGCCACCGCGTATCTGCAGGAACTGCACGGCGCCCACCGGCCTGGTTCTTCGGCCCGCAGGTTCGAGGTGGTGTCGACCGTCGCCAATATCGGCGGACTGGGCTTCGGCACTCTCCTCTCGGGTGTCATCGCCCAGTATCTGGGTGCGCCGCTGCGGGTGCCGTATGCGGTGTTCGCTGTTGTGCTGCTGATGGGCGCGGTGGCTGTCGCGCTGACGCCCGAGACGGTCCGTCGGCCGGCCGTCAGGCCCGTGTACCGGCCCCAGCGGGTCGGGGCTACTCATGGAGTGCCTGGATATTTTGTGGCTGGTGTAGCCGGGTTCACGTCCATGGCCGTGTTCGGTCTGTTCACCTCCGTGGTCCCCGCTTTTGTCGGCGGGATCCTGCACCATCCGTCACGGGCGCTCGCCGGGCTGGTCGTCTTCGCGGTGTTCGCGGCTGCTGCGGCGGCTCAGGCGGGTACCGTCCGCCTCGGTGTCCGTACACGCTGGTATGCCGGGCTGCTCGCTCAGGCCGTGGGCATGGCGGTCCTGGCGTTCGGTGTGCACTTTGCCAGCCTGCCTGTGTTCCTGCTTGCGGGGATCATTTCCGGGGCGGGAGCGGGGGTGCTGTTCAAGTCCGCCATCGGACATGTGGCCGGTACGGCCGACCCGGGCGGGCGCGGCGAAGCTCTCGCCGGCCTGTTCCTCGCCTCCTACCTCGGCCTGGCCCTGCTGCCCGTCGGCCTCGGGGTTGCCAGCCGCTCCATGAGCCTGGCCGGTGCGACGACCTGGTTCACCGTCGTGGTGCTCGCGCTGCTCGCCGCCGTCGCCGTGACCGCCCGCGGTCGCGGGCCTGCGGCCGCGGCTGTCTCTGCTGCGCCACAGCCTGACGCCATCGAGGGTGGTGCCCGTGATGCGGGCCTCGGCCGCTGACTTCGTCAAGCCGGCTTTGGTGTGGGCTCGATCGGTTCCCGGTGCGGGCGGGTGCCTGCCCTTCCCCGTCGGCGCCGGCGGCGCCCCCCGCTCGCTGTCTTACCCGTGGGACATGTGTCCGGTGCTGGAGCAGGCTGACCCGCCGAGTGGGCTCCGGGCCTGGCCGGCCGGTAGGGCCGGGACTACTCGGACGCACATCCCCAACCATCTATCGCGCACGGAGGGAAATCATGCGCAGCACCGCACTGGGAACGACCGGACTGCAGGTCTCCCATATCGCGTTCGGTACCTGGCAGTTGGGCGGAGACTGGGGTGTCTTCGCCGAGGACGATGCCAGGGCCGCGATCCGCCGGGCACGTGGCCGTGGTCGGCAGCCGACGGGCTCATCATGTCGAGGACAGCCTCGCGGCGGCCGACTGCACACTGGACGACGCCGTCCTCAAGGAAATCGACTCGCTCATGACCGGGAGTACCCAGGTCGACGGTCCGTCTCCGGAGGGCATGTGACGACCGGCCAGACACCGGCCGCGCAGACGACAGCTGCGCGGACGACAGCTGCGCGGACGACGGCCGCCGTCCGCAGACACCGGCCGGGCGACGAAGATAGCCGTCCTCTCGACCGGTGCTGCGGGATTGAGGGCGACGCGATCGCGCCCGCGCGGGCCGGGATCCGGCATTGGCGTCATGGGCGCGCCCGTCGCGCGGTACCTGCTGTACGCCGGGTCCGGCGTGACGGCGGGGTACTGGACCCGGCTGAAGGCTGGCGCCGTGACCGTGCCTTTCCCCCTCCTGGGCCGACGCGGTGGCCGTGATGACCTGTTCCGTGCCGTCCCGGATCCGGTACCGTCCGTCGTCGTCCCCGGTGGCGGGGCGGAAGCCGTTCGGTGCGGTTCAGCTGTCGGACGCAGTCAGCCGTCGGACGCAGTCAGCTGTTGGACGCAGTCAGCTGTTGGACGCGGCTCGGCCCAGGTAGAGGTCTCTGCGGGCGGCGACGAACGCCTCGATGGACTGGGCGGGGGTGCCTGTCACGCGCTCGACGCCGTCGGCTGTGCGGTCGTAACGGTTGTCCCGGTGCAGCCGGGCCATGGTGGCGACGTGCTGTTCGAGGTGCGGTGGCATTCCCAGTTTCGGGAGCTGTGCCTCCCACGCCTGCGCGGGCACGTCCGTGTAGGTCACCGGCCGGCCCAGTGCCCGGGAGAACTCCGCGGCCAGTTCCGTCATGTCGACCGAGCGGGGCCCGGTGAGCTCGTAGACCTGCCCGATGTGCGGGGTCGGCTCGCGGAGCACGGTGGCGAGGACCCGGGCGACGTCGTCGACGGCGATGGGTGAGGTCCGTCCGGTGCCGAACGGCAGCGCGATCGTGCCGTTCTCCTGGATCGAGCGGGCTGCCAGCGTGGTGAACAGGGGTGTGTCCAGGAACGCCGTCGGCCGGATGTGGACCACGGGCAGGCCGGACCAGTCGAAGACCTGCTCCGCCAGCCAGTGCAGCCGCTGCTGGTGCGATTCCTCGGTGGTGGTGGCGGTCATCTGCGACACCGTCATCTGCGACAGGTCGACAAGGGCTTCCAGTTTCCCGTACGCGCGGGCGACGGAGGCCACCACGGTCGCGGCCAGCAGGTGGTCCGCGGACACCCGCATCGCGAAGTACATCCGGGTCACGCCGTGCAGTGCGGCCGCCACCGTCTCGGGCCGGGTCAGGTCGCCGATGACGACCTCCGCGCCGAGCGCCCGCAGTTCAGCCGCCCGCTCGTCGTCGCGGCGGACCATGAATCGCACCGGGACGTCCTGGGCCCGCAGTTGGTCGAAGACCGTACGGCCCACGCCGCCGGCGCCGGGGATGAGGACGAGGTTGTTTGCAGCCATGGGTCGATCTCCTTGGAGGTGTGGGGACATCTGAGGTGGGGTGTGGTCAGGGCGTCAGCGGAAGCAGTGCTGTCGTTCGCTGCCCGGGTGCCGGGTGCCGGGTGCCGGGTGCCGGGTGCCGGGTGCCGGCGGCGGCGGCGAGGTCGGTGCAGGCGTTGCCCGGCCTGGCGGTGCCGCCGTGGCACGGCGGGGATCCTCGGCCGGCGGCCGCTCCCGGGTGTCAGGCGGGGACGGTTCGTGGCCGGTGCCGGGCTACTGCGCTCTGGCGCGGGGTTTGTCGCCGTCGGCAGCCGTGGCGGAGTCCTGGTCCTTGCCCGGCAGGAAGGCCAGCACGACGGCCGCACCGGCCAGGGCGACGAGCGCCGACCCGGTCGCGGTGAGGTGCATGGCGTGGATGAAGGCGTCGTTCGCGGGCCGCACCAGAGCCCGGCCGGCCGGTCCCAGCTTCTCGGCGACAGCCAGGGTCGCCTGGATGGATTCACCTGCGGTGTGCCGGTCGGAGGCGGGCAGTGCGGTCAGGTGGCTGTCGATGCCGTTGCGGTAGGTGGTGGACAGCAGCGATCCGAGCACGGCGACCCCCATGGCCCCGCCGATCTGCCGGAACGTGTTGTTGACCGCCGATCCGGAGCCGGCCTTCTCCCGCGGCAGCGACGACATGATCATGACTGTGGCGGGCGGCATCACATGGGCCATCCCCGTACCCATCAGGAAGAACAGCACCTCCAGCACCCAGATAGGGGTGTCCTGGCCGAGCAGCAGGAAGCCCGCGAAGGCCACCGCGGTCACGACGAGCCCGGTGGCACACACGGCCCTGGCGCCGAAGCGGCCCACGGCCAGCCGGGCCCGCGGGGCGAAGAACATCTGGGAGGCGGCCAGCGGCAGCACGAGCAGACCGGACTGCAGGACGCTGTAGCCCCGGACGCTCTGGTTGTAGAAGACGCTGAAGAACGTCACGCCCATGAGAGCGAAGAAGACCAGGCCGATGGCGGCGACGGACGCGGAGAACCGACGGTTGCGGAAGTAGGCGACGTCGAGGGCCGGATGGTCGCTGCGGGCCTCGTACACCACGAAGGCGACGAGGACCGCCAGGCCGCCGAGGATCGTCACCCAGGACTCGGGCCGGGTGAAGTCGCCCAGCTGGCCGCCCTTGATGATGCCGTAGACCAACAGTGCCAGACCGACGATCGACAGCAGCACCCCGAACGGGTCGAGGCGGCCGGGCCTGGGATCCCTGGAGTCGGGGACGATCGCCACCATCGCGGCCATCGCGGCGACCACGATCGGCACGTTCACCAGGAAGACCGAGCCCCACCAGAAGTGCTCCAGCAGGGCGCCGCCGGCTATGGGGCCGGCGGCGATGGCGAAGCCGACCACGCCCGTCCAGATGCCGATGGCCTTGGGCTGCTCGTCACGCTCGAAGACGTTCATGATGATCGCGAGGGTGGCGGGCAGGATGAAGGCGCCGCCGAAGCCCATCACGGCGCGGAAGGCGATGAGTTGCCCGGAGGAGTCCGACAGCGCGGACAGTGCGGACCCTGCGCCGAACACCAGCATGCCGAAGAGCAGCACCTTCTTGCGGCCGAGCCGGTCTCCGAGCAGGCCCGCGGTGAAGAGCAGTCCGGCGAACACCAGCGTGTAGGAGTTGACCGCCCACTCCAGCTGGGCCTGCGTGGAGCCGAGTCCGGTGGGTGCGGGCTGGGCGATGGTCTTCATCGCCACGTTGAGGATCGAGTTGTCCAGCATCACCACCAGGAGGCTGCACGAGAGTACGGCCAGAATGGCCCAGCGCCGGCGGTGCACTGCCTCGGAAACCGTTCGGCGCAGGTCAGGCGGCGCGGAGGGCGCGGACTTTCCGGGCGTCGGGGAACCGGTGGGGGAGGGCGGTGATGCCACAGGGATCTCCAGGGCTGTCGGGGAGGTGGTTGTGCGGTCGCGGAGCGGAGCCCGCCGGCCGCGGTCGGCGGGAGACCGGCAAGAGGTCCTGCTTGACCTGCCGGGGTGGCTCCCACCCGTAATAGATGTCGAGTGAAATCTAAACTGGGGATACGATAGATGGCAAGTGGCATCTATCTGAGGAGGGTGATCGCATGGGCCGCGTGTCCCGAGCGCAGGCACAGGAGAACCGGCAGCGGGTCGTGGCAACCGCCTCCCGGATGTTCCGCGAGAAAGGCACCGCGGTCAGCGTCGCCGATCTGATGAAGGCCGCCGGGCTCACCCACGGCGGCTTCTACAAGCAGTTCGCCTCCAAGGAGGACCTGGTCGACGAGGCCATCGCCCACGCCTTCGTCGAGCAGTCGGCGCACTCGGCCATGGCGTCCGGGGAGCAGCCGGGGGAGCATGAGGCGGCCCGCCGGAGGCTGATCGAGGACTACCTCTCGGTCTGGCACCGTGATCACCCCGCGGAGGGCTGCCCCGTCTCCGGGTTCGCCGCCGACCTGGGGCGCGAACCCGAGCAGGCCGCCCGTGCCCAGGAGGTCTACATCAACGGAGTACGCAACCGTGCCGCCCAGGTGGCCATCGGCGACGACGACGGCATGGCCCAGCTCTGCACCATGGTCGGCGCCCTCTTCCTGGCCCGCGCCACGCGGGGCAACCCGGTCTCCGACGAACTGCTGCGGGCCGCGCGCACGGCTCTCACCGAGGAAACCCTGCCCGAACCGCAGCGGCACACGGACTGACCCGGGCCGGCGGCGAACACGGCGCCCGGCCTCGCCGTACTCCGGTCTCTCGCGATGCTGCGATCTTCATGGCACAACTCATCGCGATGAGTTCCGCGAGCGCGGCGGGGGCAGGCCGCCGGACCGCCTCCCTACTGTGCCCTTTTGCCCGCTTTACCCGATACATCCCGCCGGGTCAAGTCACGATCCCTCGGAACGTGACCGCTCGGTGTCCGTGGGGCCTACTTGAAGTGCGGGCCTCACCGGAAAGGAAATCCGGAAACACAGATGAGGCAGGACAGTGGGACGGAAATCCTCACAGGGGATTCCCTTTTTCACTGAAACCGCGAATTGGCCCGGTGTGGCGGTGCGACAGACACCATCCACCGGACGTCGTCCGGAATTTCCGGGGCAGACGCAGGAGCCCCTCGTATCGGCAGGAGAAAACCCATGACGCGTATTTTTCGCACCCACGGCAACGTACGTTCCGACCACCGTGACACCAGCAGCAGCGTCCGCTCCAGGAGCCGGGGCTTCCGGCTCGCGGCATTCGCCGCCTCGGCTGCGGTGATCACCGGGGGCGTCATCCTTCCCGCGTCCGCCGCGACGGCCGCACCGATGCCCGCCGCGCATGTCGTGAGCTTCGTCCAGGGCGGCGGCGCCGGCGGTGACGGAGGCGCCGGAGGCGGCGGCTTCATCGGCGGTGGCGGGGGCTCCGGCGGCTCCGGCGGCGGCAGCGTCCTGGGCGCCGGCGGTGACGGCGGCAAGGGCGGCAACGGAGGCAACGGCGTTCTGTCCGGTGGCGGCGGTGGTGGCGGGGGTGGCGGCGGCGACGGGGTCGTCGGCGGCAACGGAGGCGCGGGCGGCAACGGCGGCACCGGCCTGTTCGGCGGGAGCGCGGGCTCCGGCGGTGGCGGCGGCACCGGCATCCTCCAGGGCGGCAACGGTGGCAAGGGTGGCAACGGAGGCTTCGGCGTCTTCCAGGGCGGCAGCGGCGGCAAGGGCGGCGCGGGCGGGCTCGGCGTCCTCTTCGGCGGCCTGGGCGGCGCGGGCGGCGCCGGCGGCGGCAGCATCTTCTGACCGTCCGGCCCCGGTCGGGGGCGGAGACCCGCGCGGCCTCCGCCCCCGACCCCCGGCCCCCCCACGCCCGCACCCCGTCGGCCAGTGCACGGAGCCGGGCAGTCGGCGCAACCCAACTCTGCAGAACCGTCTCGATCAAGGAAAATCGGAGACCCCCCATGTCCAGAACTCGCTGGCAGCGCCCGCTCGTCCTGGCGGTGGCCTCGCTGGCCCTCGCCACCGGCACCGCGGTCGCCGCCCACGCAGCACCGGGTGCCACCACAGGCACCTACCAGACCGCCCCCGCCCACCCCACCCACTGCAGCCACGGCGGAGAAGGCGGCAAGGGCGGGGAAGGCGGCAAGGGCGGTGCGCCCGGCCGGCCGGGCGAACCCGGCAAACCCGGCCGGTCCGGCTGCTTCACGTTCGGGGACCTGCCCGACAAGGCCAAGTCGGATCTCACGGGCGTGGACAAGGCGCGGATCGTGCTGACTGTGGAGTCCGGGCAGGCGAAGAAGTCCGACGTCCTCAAGAAGTACAAGATCTCCGAGAAGGAGTTCGATACCTGGGACAAGCAGTTCCGCGACGGGGACTGGGTCGCACTGCTGGGTCTGAATTCCCTCCTCGGCGCCTGACGAATTTCCCCCGCGCCCCGGCCCGGAACGGGCCGGGGCGCTCCTGTCAAGCCCCGAACTTCCGCGCCGTGACGGCGAGACCTATGACCGGGTTCATTAGAAGCAGCGGAAACCGCAGTACGGGAAACAATTCTTTGGAAAGAGGAATGTCATGCGTATGCGTTCTTGGAGGGTCCGTCTCGGTCTCACGGTCTCGGCCGCCCTGGCCGCCGGCGTCGCGGCCGGCGCGCTGGCACCGGGCGCGACGGCGGCGCCGATGCCGCAGAGCCAGCAGAGCCAGCAGAGTCAGCAGAGTCAGCAGAGCCAGCAGAGCCAGCAGAGTCAGCAGAGTCAGCAGAGTCAGCAGAGCCAGCAGAGTCAGCAGAGTCAGCAGAGCCGTACGGCCGTGGCAGTCGCCCGGCAGCTTCCCGCCGACAGCGCCCGGCCGGGCGGCGGCAGCCTGTTCGGCAGCGGCCGGTTCGGGCCCGTCAAGGCCGGCGACGGCAGTGTGCGGATCGGCGACCGGGTGTGTGCGGGCAACTGCAACGGAACCGTCAACGGGAGCCAGGGCAGCCAGGGCGGGATCTGCGCCGGACTGTGCAACGGCAGCGCAGGCGGCGGCACCGGCACGGCTGGCGCGCCCGGGCGTCAGGGCGGCACCGGTGGCGCGGGCGGGATCTGCGCCGGGCTCTGCAGCGGCAGTGCCAACGGCGGCACGGGCGGTACCGGCGGAGCCGCGGTGGGCACCGGCGACGGCGGCCGTGGCGGCACGGGCGGCACCGGCGGGATCTGCTTGGGGCTCGGCTGCGGCACCGGCGGCAATGGCGGCGCAGGCGGCAAGGGTGGCACCGGCTGATGGACCTGCCCCTTGTCGGTGGGCCGGGAACGCGCTGCCGCAACGGGCGGAGCCGGTTGTGGAAGGCGTTGAGTGAGCCGGGGAGTGGCGTCCGCGGTCGGGGCGCACCAGCCTTCCGTGGTGGGTCGCCCGCTGCCCTTGGGCGGGACGAGATCTTTACGGCACGCGGGCTACGCCGACGTAGAAGCCGCTCAGCTCCTCGGCGGGAGCCGGCGAATCCTGGTACCACTTGGTCGCTGTGACCAGCCCTGGAGCCACCAGTTCCAGGCCCTCGAAGAACGGCTCGATCTCGGCCCGCGTACGCATGCGCAGGGGGATCTCGCCCTTGCGGTAGGTCGTGGTCACCGACTTGACGAGGTGCGGGTGCTCATCCGTGGTGCCGTGGGAGAACATGAAATAGCTGCCCGAGGGCAGCGCGTCGAGAAGCGTCCGGGTGAGGCCGTAGGGGTTTTCGTCGTCGGTGATGAAGTGCATCAGCGCGATCATCGACAGTGCGACGGGCCGGGTGAAGTCCAGGAACGTACGGGCGTGGTCGAGGATGGTTCCCGGCTTCCGTACGTCGGCCTCGATGTAGTCGGTGCTCCCCTCGGGACTGCTGATGAGCAGAGCCTCCGCGTGCCGCAACACGATGGGGTCGTTGTCGGCGTAGGCGATCCGCGCCGACGGCATGACGCCCTGCACGATCTGATGCAGGTTCGGCTGGGTCGGGATGCCCGTACCGATATCGAGGAACTGGTCGATGCCGTTGCCGGCCAGCCAGGCCGCTGCGCGGTGCATGAACGCCCTGTTGCGCATGGCGTTGAGACGCGCCTCCGGTGGCAGCTTCGCCGCCACCTCCTCATCTACCGGGTAGTTGTCCTTGCCGCCCAGCAGCCAGTCGTAGACGCGTGCCGGGTGGGGCCTGCTCGTGTCGATACGACTTTCGGAGGAGGGGTCTGCCGTCATGCATGACTCCAGCGTGTACTAGATCGCTGACCGACTCACCGAGATCGCTTCGTGCGCCGTTGGATGAGGCAGTAGAGGGCATTGCGATTGTGCCATTGGCCAAGCCCTCGCGCAGAGTTGTCGCTCGACGTTCGCACCCGGTAACTGCACCGCCCGGTTGCCGTCGGCGGACGTCCATCGACGGGACGGACCGCGTACGGCGCGGCTCTCCTCTAGGAGTCGGGCCCGGAGTCCCTTGAGCTCCAGGCGCTTTCCGTGATCCAGGTCACATGCTGTGAATCGGGTGGGAACGCCTGTGGGTTCCCGTGCGGCAGCCCGGCCGGCCGGTGTCCGGGTGTCAGGATGTGGCGCCATGACAGCAGGGTGGTGTTCTCGCGCGTTACGGACCGCGGTGTTCGCGGTCGTGTGCGTGCTGCTCGCCGCCCTGGGGCACGTGATGATGTCCGGCGATGAGGTGCCCGCGTGCATGCTGGCAGCCGGGGTGGCCGTGACCGGCGCTGTGGGCTGGTGCCTGACGGGGCGTGAGCGGGGACTCTTGTCGATCGTCGCGGCTGTGGTCGCCGCCCAGGCGGTGCTGCACGAGGGGTTCTCCTTCGCGCAGCCCGCGACCGTGGGATCCGACTCCGCGGGCTTCATGAACATGGGTGAAGCGAGTTCCATGGACATGGGCTCGATGCGCGGGGCCTCCATGGGTATGGCCCACATGGATCACATGGACTCCGTCAGTCACTCCCTGGCCGGTACCTCGCCTTCGTCCGGCATGCTGGCGGCCCACCTGGTGGCGGCACTGCTGTGTGGCCTGTGGCTGGCGTACGGCGAGAAGGCCGCCTTCCGCATCACGCGGGCCGTGGCCGGATGGCTGACCGCACCGCTGCGACTGCTGCTCGCCCTGCCCCCTGCCGCCCACCACCCGCCCGGCCACCCGCGGCGGCCCCATGCTGACCGGGCGCCGCATCTGCTTCTCCTCGTCCACGCGATCACTTCTCGGGGGCCGCCGGCGCGGGCTGCTGTCGTCTGAGGACAGCAGGTTTCCCGGGGCCGCCCATGGCGTGCGCCTCGGGCCACGGCCGTACGACCACACACCGGCGCAGCGCTGCCATCGTGCCGTAGGCCGTCCCCCCCACCTCACCGGACCGCCCGTGCCCTTCGCGCGCCCTGGTCCGGATCACGGTCGACCCGAGAAGGACACCAGGTGATCACCTCTGCCCTGCCCACCACGCGTGCCAGGAACGGCAAAACGGCGGCGCTCGACGAATCGATCACCGCGTGGGCGCTGGCCGCCCGCTGCGGTGACCCCGACGCGGTCGAGCGGTTCGTGGGCGCCCTCCACCGGGACGTCCAGTGCTACGTCGCCCAGTTGTGCGGCGATCCCCAGGCCGTGGACGACCTGGCACAGGACACGTTTCTGCGGGCGCTCGGCAGTCTGCACCTGTTCGAGGGGCGCTCCTCGGCCCGCACCTGGCTGCTGTCCATCGCCCGCCGTGCGGTGATCGACAGCTACCGGTACGCCGCCGCCCGCCCGCGCCTGAGCGACGTACCGGACTGGCAGCTGGCCATCGAGCTGGCCCAGCCATGCGACCTGCCGGGCTTCGACGACGGCATCGCGCTGCTGGACCTGCTGGCCGCACTGCCCGACGAGCGCCGTGAGGCGTTCGTCCTCACCCAACTGCTCGGCCTGCACTACGAGGAGGCGGCCGAGGTCAGCGACTGCGCGATCGGCACCGTCCGCTCCCGGGTGGCCCGGGCTCGAGCGGCCCTGATCGACCTGTTGGAACAGGCCGAGGCGACGGAGAAGTCCGCCCCGGAGTCCGCCGCCCTGGCAGTCTGAGGGCGTGCACGGCGCCGAAGCTCACGCCTGCGGTTGACGGAGAAGGCCGGACAGAGCGGCTGACGTGTCCTGTCCGGCCTTCCCGGGGCGCGGGCGTGTCCTCAGGCGGCGACCGTGTCGGCGATGCCGTATCCGGCCTCGACGATCGCGGTGCGGAGCCGGCTGTCGTCGAGCTCATTTCCGTGCACGGTGACGGACTTGGCGGCGACGTCGACGACGACCTCGCTCACCCCCGCGACCCCGGAAACCACTCCCCTGATGCTCGCCGCGCAGTGCTCGCAGCTCATGCCGGTGACGTTGTACTGCTTCTGTGCCATGGCGCAACTCCTGGATACCGGTGTGGCTTTGGGTGGACGACGGAAGTACGGGGCCGGATGTTCAGTCCCTTCCGTCACCACAACAGTCGGTTGGACGGAGCCGGAAGTTCCGGAGCGGGGGTGTCGATTCCGGTACCGAGCACGATGGGGGAACAAGCGCCTCATATGTGCCGTATGTCACGTCTGGGGTCGGGAACTCGGCATTCCTTCCAGCCGACTAGTGGAGCGATACGGATTCAACTGCAGTTTTTCGTACGACGGTTCGATGCGACCAGGAAGGTCGGGCGTGGCCGAGATCCGACAACCGTCCCACCCTGCCGGTGCGACCACCCGCAGGCTGCCGCTCCTGGCGCTGTGTGGCTTCCTGCTGCTGCTCGCCCTCGTGTTCTCGGCGTCCTACGCCGTCGGATCGGCCGTGGGTCCGGTGGCGCCCGGCATGCGCGGGACCGGGAGCGCCGGAAGCGGAAGCGGAAGCGGCGGAAGCGGCGGAGACGGCTGTATCGGCGGGAGCGGCGGCGGCATGGAGGACATGCCCGGGACGGACGGGAGCATGCAGGACGTGCCGGGGATGACGGGCGGGAGCATGCAGGACGTGCCGGGGATGACGGGTGGGAGTGGCCGGTGACGGCGGACGAAGCGGCGACCGGCCTCGTGGTCACGGACCTCACCGTCGGCGGGATGACCTGCGCGGCCTGTGTGCGGCGGGTGGAGAAGAAGCTCGCCAAGCTGGACGGCGTCACGGCCACCGTGAACCTCGCCACCGGGATGGCCCGGGTCAGCCACCCGGCCGCCGTCGCGCCGGAGGAACTCGTCACCGCGGTCGAACAGTCCGGCTACCGGGCCGCCCTGCCCGCGCCGCCCGTCCAGAAGGACGAGCGGACGGCGGACGCCGACCCGGACGGGACCGAGTCCGCCGCCCGGCAGGAGCGTGAGCGGCTTCTCGTCACCGCGCTGCTCGCCGTCCCCGTGCTGGTGCTGTCGATGGTGCCCGACCTTCAGTTCCGCGACTGGCAGTGGCTGTGTTTCGCGCTGGCCGCCCCGGTGGCGGTGTGGAGCGCGTGGCCCTTCCACGAGCGCGCGCTACGAGGGCTGCGCCACTCCACGGCCACCATGGACACCCTGGTCTCGCTCGGCGTGGTGGCGTCGTTCTCCTGGTCGGCGTGGGCGCTGTTCCTCGGGGGAGCGGGCGAGCCGGGGATGCGGATGCCGTTCAGTCTGCTGCCGTCCGCGTCGGACGGCGCGGCGCACGTCTATCTGGAAGCGGCGGTGAGCGTGCCGCTGTTCGTGCTGACCGGACGGTACCTGGAGGCGCGGGCGCGCCGGGGGACCGGGGCGGCCCTGCGGGCGCTGGCGGATCTGGCGGCCAAGGAGGTGTCCGTCCGCGACGAATACGGCGAGCGGTCCGTCCCCATGGAGCAGTTGAGGGCGGGGCAGGTCTTCGTCGTGCGCCCGGGGGAGCGGGTCGCCACCGACGGGCGGGTGACGGAGGGCAGTTCGGCCGTGGACCTCTCCCTGGTCACCGGCGAGAGCGAGCCCGTCGAGGTGGGCCCCGGCTCGGCGCTGGTCGGCGGGGCCGTCAACGCCGGCGGCCTGCTTCTCGTACGGGCGACGGCCGTGGGCGCGGACACCCGGCTGGCACGGATCACCCGGCTGGTCGCCGAGGCGCAGGCGGGCAAGGCGCGGGCGCAGCGGCTGGCCGACGCGGCGGCCGGGGTGTTCGTGCCCATCGTGCTGACGATCGCGGTGACCGTCCTCGGGTTCTGGCTCGGCGCCGGCACCGACCCGCAGGCGGCGCTCACCGCCTGCGTGGCCGTCCTGGTCGTGGCCTGCCCGTGTGCGCTGGGGCTCGCCACCCCGACCGCCCTGATGGCCGCCACCGGGCGCGGGGCGCAACTGGGTGTGCTGGTGAGCGGTCCGCGGACGCTGGAGGCGCTCCGGCACGTGGACACGGTCGTCCTGGACAAGACCGGCACGCTGACCTCCGGTCACATGACCGTCGCCCGGGTGACCACCGTGCCCGGCGGCCCGGCGCCGGAGGAACTGGTCCGCCTGGCCGGAGCGGTGGAGCAGGGCTCCGAGCATCCGATCGGGCGGGCGGTCACGGCGTACGCGCGCCGCGCTGTGGACGAGAAGCCACTGCCGGACGTGACCGGCTTCACCGCCACCGCGGGGCGGGGTGTCACCGGGCGCGTGGCTGGTCGTACGGTCGAAGTGGCCGTACCGGCCGGCGAGTTGCCGCCCGTGCTGGCCGAGGCTCTGGCGGCGGCTGAGGGCGAGGCTTACACGCCCGTGGTGGTCCGGGTGGACGGCCGTGCCGTGGCGCTGATCGCCGTCGGCGACCTCGTACGGCCCGGCAGCTACCGTGCCGTGGAGCGGCTGCGGCGACTGGGCCTGCGCCCGGTGCTCGCCACCGGGGACCGCGAGGTTCCCGCGCGGGCGGTGGCGCGGGCACTCGGGATCGACGAGGTGCACGCCCGCTGCACCCCGGAGGACAAAGCCGACCTGGTCCGGAGGCTGAGGGGGGAGGGCTGCCGAGTCGCGGTAGTCGGCGACGGTGTGAACGACGCCGCCGCGCTCGCCGGCGCCGACCTGGGCATCGCCATGGGCAGCGGCACGGACGTCGCCATCGGGGCGGCCGACCTCACCCTGGTGCGCGGCGACATCGAGGCACTCGTGGACGCCGTCGGGCTGGCCCGGCGCACGCTCGGCACCATCCGCGTCAACCTGCTGTGGGCCTTCGGCTACAACGTCGCCACCGTGCCGCTCGCCATGGTGGGGCTGCTCACCCCCATGCTCGCCGCCGCCGCGATGTCGGTGAGTTCGGTGCTGGTGGTGGCCAACAGCCTGCGGCTGCGCGGCTGGCAACCGCAACCGACGCCCGGCGGCGGCCGGGGGCGCGGGGCGCGACCCGGGAAGGCGGCTGTTCTGTGAAGTCGACGACCACGACCCTCGGTGACCGGCGGCGGCCGAAGGACGGCGCGCTCGCCGCTCTCGTTCCCGTCGCCGCGAGCAGTACGGCGCCGGCGGGCCTCACCGCCTGGACCGGCACGGGCAGGGCGGGCAGCCCGGTGCGTTTGAGCGTCACCGAGGGGCGCGTCCTGTTGACTTCGGCGGGTCAAGGTCTTTGCGGTGGTGGTGCGTTCGGGAAGTGTCTCGTTCCGGTAGTCGTGCTGCCCGTTCGTTGAGTTCCCGGGCGTTCGGTGTGACTTGCGTCACTGGCCGGTTGGTGAGTCGGAGGGCGGGTGCCCGCACGTACCCCCTGACGACGAGCGGACGCCGGGTGCGAGGATGGGCGGGCTATGACTGTCCGAGGGTGGTGCCGTGCGCTGCGGGCCGGTGTGTTCGCCGCCGTCTGCGTGCTGCTCGCCGCCCTCGGTCACGTGATCATGTCGGGCAACTCCGTCCCCTGGTGGGCCATGACCGCCGGCGCGGCCGCAACCGGCACGGCAGGCTGGTCGCTGGCCGGCCATGAACGGGGACGCACGCTGATCGTCGCGGTTGTGACGGCGGCCCAGGCGGTACTCCACGAGGCGTTCTCGCTGGCGCAGACGCTCACACCGGCGACGGTGCCCGGCCAAGCGACCGCGGTCCGCGCCCCGGGCTCCATGACGGACATGACCGGCATGACCGGCATGGGCGGGATGGGTATGGGTGGCACGGGCAGGGGCGGCATGGATATGGGCTCCACGCCCATGGGGTTCATGCACATGGGCTCCCTGCACATGGACCCGTTGGACATGGGCTCCCTGCACATGGATCCGTTGGACATGGGCTCCCTGCACATGGATCCGATGGACATGGGCTCCCTGGCGCACGCCATGACCGGTGCCCAACAGGCGCACGGTATGGCAGGCATGAACGGCGCCGCCACGTACGGCATGTTCGCCGCCCACCTCCTGGCGGCAGTCCTGTGCGGGCTCTGGCTCGCGTACGGCGAGCGAGCGGTGTTCGGCGTCCTGCGGGCCGCGGCCACCCGGCTGGTGGCACCGCTGCGGATGCTGCTGGCCGGGCCCGCACCGCTCCCACGCCCGCTCGCGGGCAGGCGCCGCGCCACCGACGTCCCTGCTCCGGGCCGCCTCCTCCTGTGGTGCTCGCTCACCTCTCGGGCCCCGCCCACGGGTGCCGCTGTCGCCTGAGACAGCCGGAACCACCGGGGCCTCACTTCTCGCGTGACATCCTGCCGCGTTCGCGCGCAGCTCCTTCTTGTCGGCGCCTCACCCCGGCACATCCATGTGCCGCCGTGCGCCGACACCTCCTGACGGGCCCCGGGCATCGCCGTACCCACCGCGTACGGCCGCACCCCAAGTCCGGGTGCGCCGCCGCTCTCAGCGGCCGGCCCCGGACGTCCTGACGACCCGAGAAGGACATCACGTGACTGCTACCGTCCTGCCCGCTTCCCGGACCACACGCGCCTCGACGGACGCGGCGGCGACCGCCTGGGCGCTGGCCGCCCGTAGCGGCGACCGCCACGCGGCCGAGTACTTCGTCCGCGCGCTCCACAACGACGTACTGCGCTACGTCGCCCACCTCAGCGGCGATCCCCAGAACGCCCACGACCTGACCCAGGACACCTTCGCGCGGGCCTTCGGCAGCCTGCACCGCTTCGAAGGCCGGGCCTCGGCCCGCACCTGGCTGCTGTCCATCGCCCGTCGCGCGGTGGCCGACAGTTTCCGGCACGCCGCCGCCCGGCCGCGGCTCGCCGACACCCCCGACTGGCAGGCGGTCGTCGAACGCGTGCAGCCGCGCGGCCTGCCGGGCTTCGAAGACGGCGTGGTCCTGCTCGACCTGCTGGAGGAACTGCCCGACGAACGCCGTGAGGCCTTCGTCCTCACCCAGGTGGTCGGCCTGTCCTACGAGGAGGCCGCCGGCTTCACCGGCTGCCCCGTCGGCACCGTCCGCTCCCGGGTGTCGCGAGCCCGGGCGACCCTGGAACGCCGGCTCCTGGAGGCCGAGGCACCGGACGCCCTGGCGGTCTGACGCGATGACGGGTTGGTGCTCCTCGGTGGGGGAGCGCCAACTTCGGCGCGAAGGGGGAAGATTGGCGAAGAGGCGCGGGAACCCGCTCGACCTGCACGATGCCGGCGGCCGTCGGTGACGCGCAGACCAACCGTTTCCTGTTCCAGGTGACGGAGGGCGCCAAAGCGGCGCACGGTGCCCGCGGCCTGCCGAGGCCGACGGCTGCCGAGCCGGCCGGGGGAGCGGGCGAGCGGCTTTCCGGACCGGCCGGGGACCGCTGTCGCCGCACCCGGTACGCCGAGTGCCGAGCAGCCACACTCCGCCCCCGGCCCGGCGGCACCGGCGCGGCGCCCGGCAGGCTTCGGCGGCGGCGTGGCCACCATGAGCCTGGCCGGCCCTGGAGGCGAGTTGACGGTGGCCGTGCTGGCCCTCGTCCTGCTCGCGTTCACGCTGCGCTGGCTGGCCCGCGCCTTCGACGCCGCGCGCGATGCCCGCGGACGGGCCGGGGCCCGACGCGAACGCACGGGCCGACGCACTGTCGCCGGCCTGCCACGCGGCCGATGCCGAACCTGACGAGCACTGGATCTACTACGTGGGATTGGACGCCGGCGCCCCAACCGAAGATGGCGTTGTAGAGGGCGGTCGCCGGCGCGCCCCTGGGGATGACGGAGACGAAGCCCTCGGAGGGATCGTCCTGTTGGGGCTTGGCGGGTCCGGTGGCGCGGCTCCCCACCATGCGGGAGTCACGGATGGAACCGCCACCGGCCTTCAGAAACGACATCCACCTTGCCGTCCCTGACGCGAACTGCCGTCTCGTCGTCGATGAAGTAGACCGGGAAGTCCGCTCGCGCAACGATGCGATCGGCCCAGGCGTCGTCCCGCTCGGGGAAATCCGGCGAGTACAGGTGGGGCTTGAGATACCAGTCGAAGAGGCCGAACGGCGGCTCCACGGTTGTCGCGCCGAGCACGTGCAGGTCCGCCGCGTCCCCGATGACATCGGCGGAGTGTCCGGTGAGATTCCGGCTGAAGATCATTGATCCGGCGCTGACACCCACATAGACCCGGCTCTCCAGAGCCTTCAGGAATCCGTCGGCCAGGCCGTTGCCGGTGATGCTGCGCGCGAGGTGGTAGTGGTTGCCGCCCTCGACATAGATGACGTCGGCGTGGAGCAGCCGGTCGAGCACCATCTGCCGGGGCAGGCCGTTCAGCTCCAGGACGTCGAACTCCCGCCAGCCGAGGCCGTGCAGCCGGTTCAGGTCAGCGACGAACCACCCGTGGTCCCCTGGCTCGGCGACTGATGCCGTGGGAACGTACACGACGTTCGCCGATCCGAACGGTTTTCCCAGCATGTCCCGCAGCGCGTCCCGCAGTGTCTCGTTGCGCAGGCCACTCGCCGTCAACAGAAAGTTCATCGGGCGAGCCAAGCACGGCTGACGGGCGCGCGCAACGAACCCGGGATCCACCAATACCGTCACGTCATGGCCGCACCAGGAACAGACACCTCCTCGAGCTAGGGGTCAAGGTGCCTCCGGGAGAGAAGAAGCGAGGGGATCGCGGTTTGCTCGTCGAACAGGTCCCCTCGCAGGAGACAGTGCAAGCGCTGCCCGGACATGCGATTGAACAGGTGGCGTGGGGCCGGACCGCTTCGGCTTCGGCCCCTCGCGTACGGCCTGCGCGTTTGAGCGCGGAGCGAAGTTGAGCCTGCGAGAGGCCGGCCCGGGGGCCCGCGCAGCCTCACATCCGGGCTCTCAGCACGTCGACCTCACAGCCCGGCGCGAACGGGTCGAAGCCGTGCTCGATCAGCCAGCGAACCACCAGCAGGCTTCGCAACGACCACCACGCGTGGACCACGTCGAGGTCGATGTCCGTGCCATAGCCAGCGACGACGTCGTCGAGGTGCTCCTCGTGTCCCAGCGTGAAGGTGGCGAGGTCGTACAGGGCATCACCCTGGGCCGCCTCGGACCAGTCGATGATGCCCGTGACCTCGTCCCCGTCGACGAAGACGTGCGCGATCTGCAGGTCGCCGTGCGTGAACGCCGGAGTCCACGGCCGGAGCGCGGCCTCGGCGACCTGACGATTGCGGGTAACCAGGTCGGCGGGCAGGAGGCCGTTCGTCACGAGCAACTCGCACTCGTCGTCGAGTTCCGTCCTCAGCGCGACGATGCTCCGGCCGGGCCTGGGTGGCAGCGGTGCGTCGTGCAGCTTCCGGATGGCGGCGCCAGCCGCCGCCCACGCCGCCGGCGACCCGGTCGCCGGGCCGCCGAGGCGCCCAAGCGTCGTCCCCGGGAGCGCGGCGAGCGCGAGCACGGGCGGCTTGCGCCACAGGATCTCCGGGGTCGGGACCGGCGCGAGGGACATCGCCTCGACCTCGGCGTCGAGGCGCGCCTGATCGGCGTCCACCTTGAGGAACACGTCACCGACGCGCAGGGTCGCGCGCTCGGAATGGGCGACCACTACTTCGACCTCATCCATGGGCGACCAGTATCCCGGGGACGATCGCCGACGTCGCCGGATTTACCGCGTGCGATGACGCGGCTGACCGTGACCCGCGACCCGGCGGCCTCGTGCGCGACACCGACCTCTGGCCAGGTCAAGCCCACCACTTTTGGCAGGAGCCTCAACGGGGCGCCCCACGAACGCCTTCCGGTTCTGGTCCCAGACCACGGATGGCAGGGCGCCGCCCTCTCGCAAGTACGTAGCGGCTCGCGCAGGCCTCAGCCGGCCTTCGCGATGTGCCGCAGTACGGTTGCGAGTTGGGCGAGGTCAAGTCCGGCGAGGTTGTCGAGCACGCACCGCCGAACGCCGGCCAGATGGGCAGGCCACGCCTCCTCCAGGCGGCCGAGCACCTCACAAGTGAGGACCGCGTTCCACCGGCGCGGGTCCTCTGCGCAGCGGACCCGCTGGACGAACCCCTGCTTCTCGGGGCGGATGACGACTGTGGATCCATTACAAAGGCGTTCTCACCCCAGTGCGAGCCACCGGACGCCCAGGCGACCGACGTCGAGCGCTTCATCCTTTGTGATCGCCTCGCGTCCAGTCGCCTTGCGTAGGAAGCGGAGCTGCCCCCAGCCCAGCTTCTCCAGCGCCAACACGCCTTCTGGGCCGAGCAGAAGATCCTGCACCAAATCCGCGGCCTGGGAAGTGAGCCACGGCTCGCGTCCCAAGGCGTCTGCCAGGTCCAGGCCGTGCAGGGCGACCTCGACCACCCGCGTCAGCAGGAACTCCGACAGGAGCATCGGATCGCCATGCCTGGTGCAAACCACACGCGCCTCCGGCTCAGCCCGGCATAGTCGGTCCACTCGCTGCCAAGTGGCTTCGAAGTCCTCGACGAGCGCCGTGCCACTCACTTGCTCGGCCGCATGAGTCCGGGCCAGAGCGATCCGAACCGCGTTGGTTTCCGGAGCGAAACGACCGTCGGGCCGGTAGTACTCGGCTGCCGAGACCTCGGCACTGGGCGGCGCCGGTGCGCTCAACATGCCGGGGAGCCAGGCAATCACCACCCGGACATGCGCCAGCAAGTCGCACACTTTCCACGGTTCACACCGCGTCGGCAGACGCCACTCGGCACCCGCGACCTCGGTCATCGCCTGCGTGAGTTGCCCGGCCTCGAGACGAAACGCTTCAACCACCCGGTCTCGGTTCATACGGAGTCCAGCTCCTTGGGCCCGTAGTGGGCGGCATCCGCTCCTGTCATCAGGGCCCAGTAACGGTCTCCGTATGACCAGTGCCACCACTCTGTGGGGTAGTTGACCAGGCCGGCAGCGGCGAGCGCCGTGGCCAAGATGTCCCGATGTGAACGAGCCTGGTGGTTGATGTTGCCGGCCCGCGTGTAACAGGCGCCCGCGCTCTCCTCAGGAGTCGCGTTCATGCGGGTGCCCATGTCGAGTTCACGGCCGCCGGCGTCTGCGAGCGTCAGGTCAACGGCTGCGCCGGCGCTGTGGGGCGCGATCTCCGGCGGGGACACGTAGCGGCTGGCTGCCGAGCGGACCTGTTCAACGGACCAGTCCGGGTGATCGGCTCGCAGCCGATCGCCGTATTCGTCGAAGTAGCGACGCTGCAGGGACGGCGGGCGATACCCCTCGACGAACAACAGCCGTAGCCCCTGGGGCAGCTGTGCCTGGGCCTTGAGGAGTCGATCGAGCACGCCTTGCCGCAGGTGGGCGAAGGAGCCTGCGAGGTCCTGCCACTTTCGCTCATCGACCAGGAGTGAGTTGTCCTGTCGCACATCGACGAGCCGTTCACCACACTCTCGAACAGGCACGGCTGCAACCCTCGGGTCGGACATCAAGACGATCTCAGTCATGATGAGATCGTCTCGCGACCCTGTGCCTCCAAAGCTCTCTTCCCGGGAAAAGTCGGCCAGTGCGGGGCGTCGTTGTTGCTGCCGAAGTCGGGAAGGGCGGCGGAGAGCAGGAGTTCGGCGCCGCCTTCGAGGGCACTGGCCGTCTGGGTGGATCGGGGAAGCACGGTCTTCTCGGAGGTGCGGATCGCGTCGGCGACGGTGGCGACGAAGGCCGGGTGGTGGAAGGCCAAGGTGGCCTCGAAGGCCGCCAGCGCCGCGGCTCCCGGGAGGGCTGCGGCCGGGTCACAAGACGGACACGCACACCCCCTTCTGCTCACGCACGAAGCATGATGCCCACCTCGATGCCGTCCTTGGGGGACCACGCACACCCGCACCGCTGCTTGCTCCGTCTTGCTCGCCCTGGCCGCCCTCACAGCCGGCTGTGACTCGGGCTCCGGTGCCGATGCCAACCCGGCGGCGTGTAAGACGGCCATGGCTGAGCAACTCCGAAACAGCATGGCCAAGGCCACGAAGACGAGTGCCAGCCCAACATCCGCAGGCAGCCGTCCCGCTGCCTGCAACGGCATCGACGACAAGACCGCCCAGCGTCTCGCCGGCGAAGTCACGAAGGAATGGCTGGCCAGCGACGAGGCCGACAAGGCGGTCAGCGACATCGTCGACAGCGCCAGCCCTGTCCCCGTTCCCACCAGCCCGCAGATCTCGGACGAGTGCCACGCCTGGATCAAGGCCGAACTCCAGGACTCCACGGAAGACACCAACGCCACCGCCGGCAACGGAGTCTGTGGGAACCTCTCCGACAAGGAACTCGACCAAGCCGTCGAAGACGTCACCCAGGAAATGATCAATCCTACGCCCTGACCGGTGCTGTCCGGGGTGTTGATCTCCAGGCGTCGTTAACCTCCCGGCTCGCGTCACCATGTGACCGTCTCCGCGGCCACCGAGCCCCGTGAACAGGCCGTCGCGCGCGGGCGACCTTGTGTGACGGGGCGTCGTCACGTGAAGGGCGCCCGGTCATCCTCGTACATGGCCTCCGGACTACTCGGAGTCGGACCACGTCGCCACAAGTGCTTGCCAATCCGGAAAGCGGGGACCTGAGAGTGTCTCCTGGGTGGGTTCACCGTTGAGCCAGTAGACCTGCTCTGGGGCGCCGTCGCCGGTGTCGAACAGGCAGCACACTCCTCCGCTGTCGGCGGTGAGGTCGGTGAAGACCTTCCTGATGTTGGCCGACCGCGCAAACAACCGGCTCATCGCCGACGACGCTGCCCAGCACTCCACCGACGTGTAGCCAGGGTGCAGAGGGGAGTC
This sequence comes from Streptomyces sp. NPDC001220, assembly GCF_053597895.1. NCBI lineage: Bacteria > Bacillati > Actinomycetota > Actinomycetes > Kitasatosporales > Streptomycetaceae > Streptomyces > Streptomyces sp. NPDC001220. Next base: position 176,343 of record NZ_JBSFJE010000008.1, on the reverse strand, counting down.
GAACCGGATCGTCGCGTAGATGTACCCGATCTGTATGCGCCCGTCCGTCTCGAGACCGGGGCCGTTCAGGCGCGCGTACTCACGTAGTGCATCATCGACGTCGAACACGAGGGACATGTCGAGCTCGAGCGTGCTGCTCGTGGAGCAGTCGACCGGCTCGCTCCTGAAACGGGATGTGAACGGGAGGACGATCCGGTCACCGCCGGGCAGTGTGATCTCAAGTGGCGGTACGACACGGGCTGGTGGCGCCAGCTCGGCCAGATTGGCCAATGCTCGGGCGACATTCCGAGGACGCAGATAGATGTCGTAGCCGTAGATCAGCCCCACAATTCCCCCCGCCCCAGATCGAACTGCACCCTCTCACGACCCGGCCTTCGGGCGCTTGTCAGTTTGGAGCTCGCAACAGGATCATGAGTGGTTCTTCTTGATGTGTCGCCGGCAAATCAGGCTGCATGCCAACGAGAGGAAGGTGTCGCGGAGTTCGGGGCGTTGTTCCCCTCGGACGGCGAGATGTTTGAACGGCTCGGGAGTTGTATGCCTGTCGCCGGGCGGTGTCGGCTCATGTCCCGGCTCGACGAGCAGCCCGCCGTCCCCGACGCGGTGGCCCGCCCCTAGCAGAAAGTCATCAGCGTGGAGACGAAGGACGTATCCGGTACCGCCGGTACCAGCCCAAGCAGAAAGTGGGGGGTCCTCGGCCAGCGCGACTTCAGGCTTCTGTGGATCGGCGAGACGACACGCGGTATCGGCAACAGCGTCACCACGGTGGCCGTCCCCCTCGTCGCCGTCGTCACCCTCGACAGCAGCGCCACCGCCGTGGGCGTACTCACTGCCGCGGTCTGGCTGCCCTGGCTCCTGGTCGGCCTGCCCGCCGGAGCCTGGGTGGACCGGATGCGGCGCCGCCCCCTGCTCATCGCATGCGCCGTTCTCTCCGCCGTCCTCTACGCCACCGTCCCGGTCGCGGCCTGGCTCGACGCGCTCACCTTCACCCACCTCCTCGCCGTCGTGTTGATCTGCGGCATCGCAGCCGTCTTCGTTCGCACCGCCGTGCACAGCTATCTGCCGACCGTGCTCACTGACGCCGACCTCCAAGAAGGCAACGCCCGCATCAGCGCCAGCGAATCCGCCACCGACGTGGTCGGCAAAGGCCTGGCCGGCCTGATCAGCCAGATCTTCGGCGCCGTTGCCGGTCTCCTCCTCGACGCCGTCACCTTCGTTCTGTCCGCCCTCTGCCTCACCGGCATCAAGGCCAAGGAAACGAAGCCGGAACAGCCCGACCAACCGATCCCCCTGGGCCGGCAGATCGCCGAAGGCCTGCGCTTCGTGTCCAGCGACCGCTACCTGCGGCCCATCGTCACCTACGGCGCCCTGGTCAACTTCGCGCTCCTGGGCTACCAGGCCGTGCAGGTCGTCTTCCTGGTACGCACCGTCGGTGCGAGCACCGCGACCGTTGGCGTGATCCTCACCGCCGGCAGCCTGGGCGGCATCGTCGGAGCCTCCGCCGCCCCCGCCGTCGGGCGCCGCTTCGGTACCGCACGCGGCATGCTTGCCACCCAACTGCTCACCGGGCCCTTCGCCCTGCTGCTCCCCCTCACGACGCCTGGTACGGGCCTGGTGTGCTTCGCCCTGGGCACCTTCGTCGTCGGCTTCGGCATCGTCACCTGCAACGTCGTCCTGGCCTCCTTCCGCCAGACCTACTGCGCTTCGCACATCCTCGGCCGCGTCGTTGCCACCACGATGGTCATCAACCACAGCACCATCCCGGTCGGCGCACTGATCGGCGGCTTCCTCGGCGACGCACTCGGCCCCCGCCCCACCATGTGGATCATGACCGCCCTACTCGCCCCCTGCGGCCTCGTCCTCGGCCCTATGCGCACGCAGCGGGACCTGCCCACCGCAGCGCGACCCGGATTCGGCCCCAACACCCAGGACACGAAGCCCACGTGACCACCGAAGACGCGCCCCAGCCGTCGCGGCTCCGCTCCGCCGGGCGCGCTCCCGACTCCGCGCCGGGCAGCGCGGCCAGCACGTCGCGGACCGGCAGGGTGATCGTCTCGCTTGGTGAGCGGCCTGTGCACGTGCACCTTCCATGATCGGGAGTTACACCGAAGGTTTTACAGTCCCGATCAAGGCAGGCGTGAGTGATAAAGGCGATCCCGGGAGGCACCCTGGAGCGATGCGACCTGGAACCGACGTCACCGAGAACGGCCTGCGGCATCTGCTCAATGAGTGGGATCCCATCGGCGTCGCTGACGAGGTGCAGGACGAATACGACCGTGTGCTCGGCCCTCTACTCCAGCAGCTCCGAGGTGGCACCGACCGGACGGCGAGGGTGGCCGGTGGCGGGACCACCGAGAGGTGATCGACGCCATCGCCTGGAGCTTTCAGACAGGGCACAGTGGGTGCAGCGGCGTCTTCCTCTGGTCCGCCAGATGCTCCCAACGAAACCGCCTAGGCGTGACTGTGACACGCAAATGCCGAGATGCGATCAACGCCTACCTTGTTCAGGTGCGGCGATTGCGTGTGGAAGACGGAAGTCCGTTGTCCTGCCGACCTGGCGCCAGGTCTCCACTGCCACCGTGCGGGCGTCAGCGGGTACGTCACCTCGCTCGCGTATGAGCCGGTCGTAGATCGGGGCATCGCTCTGCTCCGTTGTACTCACCGCATTGGTCCTTTCCTGACGACGGCGTCCGCCTGGCTTCCGGGACGCGGACGGGGGCCGAGTGTATGCGTCCTGCTCTGTCGGCATCGCGTGGTTCCGTCAGGCGGGACGCGCCTGGATCCGCTCTAGTCCATTGCCGTCCCGGTTCGGGCCCGGTGGAGATTGACACCATAAGGAAAACGATGTGGGCAGACGCGAGCTCTGCCGACAGCAGAAGCCTCTTGGCGTGATCGGGCCGCGCTGATTGAGTTTCGCCATGAAGCGCATGGAGATCCTGGTTCTCGGCGGTACGGCTTGGCTGGGGCGTGAAGTGTCCCGGCAGGCCCTCGACCGCGGCCACAATGTGACGTGCCTGGCTCGTGGCGACAGCGGGCCCGTCGCGGAAGGCGCGCGCCTGGTGACCGCGGATCGGCGCAACCCCGCCGCGTACGCGTCCCTGCCCAACCTGGAATGGGACGCCGTGCTCGAGGTGTCCTGGCAACCCGGCTTCGTACGGAACGCAGTTGCGGCCCTGGGCGCGCGGGCGCATCACTGGATCTACGTCTCCTCGGTCAGCGCATACGCCTCCCACGGCGAGCCCGGCGCGGGCGAGTCCGCTGCCCTGCTGCCCGCCACAGACCACGAAGAGGTCGACCGGGATCAGTACGGCGAGGCCAAGTCCGCCTGTGAAACGCTCACCCAGACGGCCCTGGCCGACCGCCTCCTGATCGCACGCGCCGGACTCATCGGCGGTCCCGGCGACCACAGCGACCGCTCCGGCTACTGGGTCGCCCGCGCCGCCCGTGCCCCCCAGGAACCGCTGCTCGTCCCCGACACCCCGAAGGCCCCGACGCAGACCATCGACGTGCGCGACCTGGCGTCCTGGCTCCTCGACGCTGCAGAACACCGAACCACGGGCAAGTACAACGCGGTTGGCCCGACCATGCCCTTCGCCGAGTGGATCGAGCTGTCCCGCAGCGTCGGCGGACACACCGGACCGGTCGTCACGGTGGCGTCCCAGCAACTCCTCGCGCACGGAGTGGCCGAGTACATGGGTCCCGACTCACTGCCCATGTGGTTGGTCGAACCAGGATGGGAGGGCTGGGCAGCACGCGACGGATCGGCCGCCACCACCGCGGGCCTGCGCCACCGCTCCCGCACCGACCTCCTTGCCGACACACTGCGCTGGGAACGCGAGCAGGGACTGCATCGGCCACGCCGCGCGGGACTCGCCTCGGACAGAGAGCGTGAGCTCGTGGCTGCCTTGGGATAACAACACCGAGCGTGTTGCCAGCGATGCCTGTAAACAACCTCATGAGCTGCAACAACCTCATGAGCTGCAACAACCTCATGAGCTGCAACAACCTCATGAGCTCCGACAACCTGCCGTGCGGCTCCACCTCCACCCCTCGTCCTGCGCTCTGCCGCCGAACAAGGCGACTCCCTGCTTTCAGCCGACGGCCGTGCGCCTCGCCGAAGAGCCCGGCACGACCACCCAAGACAAAAGCAGCTCGTACGGCCTCTCCTACCCGGACAGCCCACACGATGCCAGCACACTCGGGGGCCTGCCCGCCGTTACGAAGCCGGCATAAACGATGTCAGCATCAACGACGTACCGAACGAGGAAGCCGACCTACGGCTCCGGGAGTAACCGCGCCGGCTCCGGGAAGGGTGGTGAGCGTCGGCACGGGGCAGGGGGACTCCGCAGTATGCGCTACTACGTCTACGTCTCGGACGCCAAGCTCGAACTGCTCCTCGGGCAGATTCCTCCCAAGCGGCTGTCCCGGCTCGCGGCCGATTTCAAGGTCGATCTGAAGCTCGTCAGTATGACCGTCCAGACCTCGGCGCCGCCCGACGCCACCAGGTATCAGCGGCTGGCCGTCGTGGAGCGCGCAATCGAACGGGACGAGGACGTATCCGGGCTCGAGGAACCCTCTGTCTGGTTCCGCGGGACGCTCGGGCTCCGTTCGATGATCTTCGGCGGTGAGTCGACGGGGCTGCTGTTGTTCACCGGGACGTGGCACGGTACTTTGACCGCCCTCATCGGGTCGGCCCACCACCTCATCGGATCCGGGGCGGCTCCCGAGGCGGTCCCGATCGGCTACTCCGGCTCGATGCTCCCCACGCTCTTCACCCTCCTCGAACGGGACCAGGCGGAATGGGACGATCGTCACCAGGTCCAGGAGGCCGACCCTCCTCTCACCCAGCGCGCCCGTCCTGACGATCAGGAATCGCTGCGGCAGGTCATCGACTGCGCCGAGCAGATCACGGGGCCGAGCCAGGTATGCGAGTTCCTCGCTCGGCGCCTCCTGCTGGGAACGACGCAGGATTCCAACGGCCGGCCCGTCAGAGTGCTCATCGGCACTCCGCTCTATGTCGCACTTTCCGGTGAGGGCCGGTGAGCCCGCGCAGCAGACCTGGAAAACGCGTGATCGACAGAGGCCTCCCGGCACGACTCGTCGTGCTACCGCAAGCCGACGTCGCGCTGATGAGGCTCCACCGGGATGTCGACGGCCTCTGCCGGACTCTCGAACGCGCCGACGGACACACCGCGGCGTACGCGGCGGAATTCCTCGCCGACATCGGCGGCCCGACGGCTACGGACGCGCTGCTGCGGTGCCTGCAGGACCCGGCCGAGGAACCACTGCTCGTCGCCGCCGTCGCTCGGTGCCTGGGGCAGGTGGGCGCGCGCCGCGCCGTTCCCGACCTCATCGCCGCCCTGCGTCGAGACGACCGGAGTTCGCCCCGCGCTGAGGCGGTCCGGGCGCTCGGCGAGATCGGCGATCCACGCGCGGTACAGCCGCTGCTCGACATGTTGGTCCCCTACACGCCGCACTGGCGGGAGGTGCTGGACGCTCTTGCCCGCATCGGGGACGCCAGCGCGGTCCCGGGCCTCCTGGCGGCGCTGTGGGACCTGCTGCCCAGGCTCGACGGTTCCTCCGGTGATGCCTTGGGGACCGAGGCGGTGCGCACACTCGGTCAGCTGGGCTCCCCGCGGGCGGCGGCGGCGCTGGCCTTCCTGGTCGGTACGAGCGCGATGCCGTCGGGACTGCGCCGGGCCGCTGCCGAGGCCCTGCGGCGGATCGACGTCACCAGGGCGGCCGCCTACGGCCGCCTCACCTTTGCCGAAGCGTCTCTGGGCGACCCCGACCAGCGGATCTCCGAGGCGATCGCCGAGGTCTTTTCCCGCACCCCGGGCGGGCTCCAGCGACTGCGGTGGTCGGTCGCGAACGCCGATCCAGCTGTGCGCTGCAGCGTCTGCCTAGGCCTCGGCGCAAAGGGCGATCCGGAGGACATGCATGCCCTGCGGACCCGATTGAGCGAGGACGCCGCCCCCACCGTGCGGCGCGCGGCGGCCCACGCGATCGCCCGGATCGGTGGTCACGAAGCCAGTGCGGCGCTGGTCGAGGCACTGACCGACGGTGAGATTCACGAGGACGTGGCGCACGCGCTGGCCGCTCTGCAATCTCCGCCCGCCGCCCGGCTGTTGACCCTGCTCACCGACGGAACGGACCAACAGCAGCGTGGTGCGGTCACAGCACTGGGCCTCCTCGGCGACCGGCGCGCGGCACCCAAGCTCCTCGGCCTGCTCACCGACGCCACGGCCCTACCCGTGCGGGCCTCCGCAGTGGACGCCCTGGGCCGCCTGCGTCACCTGCCCGCCACGGCACCCCTGATCGATCTGCTCACCGACCCGGAGATCCCCGGGCGCCTGCGGGCTCGGGCGGCCTGGGCGCTCGGCCGACTGGGCGCCCCCGAAGCGGAACCGGCGCTGAGGGAAGCACTCGGCGAGCCGAGCGAGTCGATCCGGCTGCGCGCGGCCGAGGCCCTCGGCATGCTGCCGGGCTCGCCCCAAGCAGTGGAGTCGCTCGCCCAGGCCGCAACCGACCGCAGCCCGGACGTCCAGGCGGCCGCGCTGCAAGCCCTCGGGAGCCTCGGAGCCACCGCGCACCCCGCCCTGCGTACCCTGCTCTCCGCCGCCGAGGGCCGGCTCCGCGCCGATGTGGTGTCGCTGCTCTCCCGATGCGCGGACTTGGCCGACCTCGACGTTCTGACGGCCATCGCCGTCGAGGACGACACGCAGACCGCGCTGCACGCGGTCGACGGTATCGCGCGGCTGCGGGACCCGCGCACCGTCACCGCCCTGTGCCGCATCGTCGAGCGACCGGAGGAGTGGGGCTCCTGGTTTCTCGGCGACCTCCGCGGCGCCGCCCTGCGCGGACTCGCCCGCATCGACGACCCTGCCGCCGCCCGCGCCGTCCTGGAGTACTACATGTCGGACGTCGGCTACCTCGCACACGACGCGGCGCGTGAAGCGGTCAACACCCTCGCCGGCCGCACCGGCTCCGCCTGACCGAACGCCACGTCCGCGGCCTTCGGTCAGATCGAGGGGACGACCCCGGCTCATCCCGTACGAGCCGGCGGGCCGTGTCCGCGGCCTTCGGTCAGATCGAGGGGACGACCCCGCCTCATCCCGTACGAGCCGGCGGGCCGTCCGCACGTTCTTGAACCGGCCGTTCGTGAACGCCCGCTGCGCTGTCGCCCGGCTGCCGGCTCGTCCCCCCCGGCGCGCCCAGGCCGCCCAGCGCAAGGTGTGCAGCGAACTCTGAGCCGCGGCCGGTGCCGCGTTTCCCGGGGCTGGGCGAGGGCCGGTCCGCACGCGTGGCTACCGTGGGGTTGGCATCCACCGGCCTTACTCCTGGAGACCCCCGTGCCCGTACCCCTCGGTGAGAACGTGGTGGCGATGCTGCGGCGCCCCAGCACCTGCTACATCGCCACGACGATGCCCGACGGCTCGCCCCAGCTGACCCAGACATGGGTCGACACCGACGGTGAGCATGTCCTGATCAACAGCGTGGAGTCGCATCAGAAGACCCGGAACATCGCGCGCGACCCGCGGGTGGCCATCGCGGTCTCCGACCCCTCGGATCCGTCCTCCTACATCCAGATCCGCGGCCGCGTGGTGCGGGTGACCACCGAGGGAGCGGCCGAGCACATCGAGGCGCTCGCACAGAAGTACCTCGGCGGGCCCTACCCGTGGTTCGGCGGCCGCGACCAGGTCCGGGTGATCTACCTGATCCAGCCCGAACGGATCACCAGCCCGCACGGCTGAGCTCGTCACCAAGCCGGGGTCGGAGGCGCGGCGGGGGACCGCCCCACCTCGCGGCCTCGTACCTGGGGCCGGCTCCGCCTTGGAGGCCGCCGGAACGGCGGCATTCGCGGCACGGCGGCGGGCGAGGACGCCGAGCACCAGAAGCCGGCGACCATCAAGGCGACGACAACGATCTCGGTGGTGCCCACCATCCAGGTCGGGACGGTGGCCGAAAATGACGCTGCCGATGGGGAAACGCGTGGTTCTGACCGCGCTTCCGTGTTGGGTAAATTCCTCGCCTTCGCAGTCCCCGCCGACGGCAGGCCGCCACAGCACTTGCCACTGGGTGGCCGTCAGCAGAACCACAGGCGTTCGCGGTGCGGTGGCGTCTTCCCGGGCCTCAGAGAGGAAATCAGGGCGGCCGGGCCGAAGTTGCCTCGCCGGCCCCGGACTGCCTCGACTCCCGCGCACCCTCTGGACACGGCCCCCGGTCCGTGCTCTCATGCCCGTTGGTTCTCTGCTTTCCAACGTTGAAATACCCCAGGCGCCCCGATGATGAGCTCGCGGGCCCTGGCCCCCTCACGTCCGGATCGTGCCAGGAGGCTCCCCCATGCCCCTGAACCGCAGACAGTTCGTCACCAGCGCGCTCACCGCGGCCGGGGCGAGCGGACTCCCGCTCCCCATGGCCGGCACCGCCCGGGCGGCGCGCGGCACTCGCAGCGCAGACGCCGCGGCATCGTCACGCGTGGCGCCCGCCCCCGGCGGGCTCTACTCGCCCAACGTCGCGCCACTCGCTCCCACCGCATTCCTGCGACTGCCGCCCGGCGCGGTCACCGCGCGCGGCTGGCTCGACACCCGGCTGCACCAGCAACTCGCCGGACTGTGCGGCCAGTACGCCGCGATCTCGCACTTCCTGGTGATGTCCGAATCCGGCTGGGTGCACCCCGACCGCACCGGCTGGGAGGAAGTCCCTTACTGGCTGCGCGGTTACGTGGACCTGGCGATCCTCACCAAGGACGCCACCGCGCTGGCCGCCGTCCGCCAATGGATCGACGCGATCGTGGCCACCCGGCAGTCCGACGGCTGGTTCGGTCCGACCGCCCTGCGGACCTCGCTCGGCGGGGGCCCGGACTTCTGGCCCTTCCTGCCGCTCACCTGGGCACTGCGCAACTGGCAGGAGTACAGCGGGGACAGCCGGATCGTTCCCCTGCTCACCGGCTTCTTCCGCTTCATGAACGCGCAGGGCCCCTCGGCGTTCAACCAGAGCTGGGTGTCGGTGCGCTGGGGCGACGGACTGGACACCGTCTTCTGGCTCTACAACCGCACAGGCGACTCGTTCCTGCTCTCCCTCGCCGACAAGATCCACACCAACGGCGCCAACTGGGTCGACAACCTGCCGTCGCTGCACAACGTCAACATCGCCCAGGGATTCCGCGAGCCCGCCCAGTACGCGCTGCGGTCGCCGTCCACCGCGCTCACCCAGGCCGCGTACCAGAACTACACGTCGGTGATGACCTCATACGGCCAGTTCCCGGGCGGAGGATTCGCCGGCGACGAGAACGCGCGGCCCGGATTCGGCGACCCCCGGCAGGGCTTCGAGACCTGCGGCATCGTGGAGTTCATGGCCAGCCACCAGCTGCTGACCCGGATCACCGGCGACGCGGTGTGGAGTGACCGCTGCGAGGACCTGGCCTTCAACTCGCTGCCGGCGGCGCTCGATCCGTCCGGAAAGGGCATCCACTACATCACCAGCGCCAACAGCGTCGACCTCGACGACTCCGCCAAGACCCAGGGGCAGTTCCAGAACAACTTCGCCATGCAGGCGTTCATGCCGGGCGTCGACCAGTACCGCTGCTGCCCGCACAACTACGGCATGGGCTGGCCCTACTTCACCGAGGAGCTGTGGCTCGCCACCCCCGACAACGGGCTGGCAGCCGCGATGTACGCACCCAGCCAGGTCACCGCGAAGGTCGCCGACGGCACCACCGTGACCGTCACCGAGACCACCGACTACCCCTTCGGTGAAACGGTCACCCTGACCGTCTCCACGCCGAAACCGCTCGCCTTCCCGCTGTACCTGCGCATCCCCGGCTGGTGCGGATCCCCGCAGCTCACCGTCGCCGGCGCCGCCGCCTCCGCGTCGGCCGGACCGTCCTGGACCGTGGTCCGGCGCACCTGGAACAACGGCGACACCGTGACGCTGCACTTCCCGCAGTCGACCGTGCTGCGCACCTGGACCGGCAACCACGGAGTCACCGCGGTCGACCGGGGACCCCTCACGTACTCGCTCAGCATCGGCGAGAGCTACGTGCAGTACGGCGGCACTTCCCAGTTCCCCCAGTACGAGGTGCACGCCACCACAGCGTGGAACTACGGACTCGCGCCCAACGACGGGACCTGGACGTTCAGCCGCAGCGACGGCACGCTGCCGGCCGACCCCTTCAGCCGCGACACGACGCCGGTACGGATCACCGCGCCCGCACGGAAGATCGCCGAATGGCAGGCGGACGGCCAGCACGTGGTTTCCCCGGTGCAGGACTCGCCGGCACGCAGCACCGCCGCCGTCGAGACCGTGACGCTGATTCCGATGGGCGCCGCCCGGCTGCGGATCTCCGCGTTCCCCACCGCCGCCCCGACCGGCCACCCATGGCAGCCGGTCGCTGTGTACCGGTTGATCCGCAACAAGAACTCCGGCAAGGTCATGGGCGTCGATCTGATGTCGACCGCCGACAGCGCGCACGTGGTCCAGTTCGACGACAACGGGACCGCTGACCATCTGTGGCAGCTGATCGACAACGGCGATGGCTGGTACCGCATCCGCAACAAGAACTCCGGCAAGGTCATGGGCGTTGACCTGATGTCGACCGCCGACAGCGCGCACGTGGTCCAGTTCGACGACAACGGGACCGCTGACCATCTGTGGCAGCTGATCGACAACGGCGATGGCTG
>NZ_JBSFJE010000008.1:0-165565 GCF_053597895.1 Streptomyces sp. NPDC001220 | reverse complement strand
TGTACCGCATCCACAACAAGAACTCCGGCAAGGTCCTCGGCGTCGACTTGATGTCGACCGCCGACAGCGCGCACGTGGTCCAGTTCGACGACAACGGGACCGCCGACCACCTCTGGCAGTTCGTGTAAGGCCACGGAAAGCCCACCGGAGACCCACGGCACCACGGCCCCGTCGCGCTGTCACCGGCGTTCTCGCGTTCGTCGGATCCTTCCTGCCCGCGCGGAACCCGGCCGAGTAGTCACCCGGTTCGCCGTCGTCATTCTCTTCACTCGGAGGTCAGGTACATGCGACTGAATTTCGCAAGGCCGCTGCGTCGCAGATGGAGAAGAACCCTGAGTCTGGTTCCCGTCGTCGCCCTCGCGGTGGCGGCCACCGTCACCACGACGCTCAACGCGCATGCAGCCGTGCCCCCGACGCCGCCGGGCTTCTCGCTCACCTGGAGCGACGACTTCAACGGTGCGTCCGGCACCGGCATCGACCAGGGCCTGTGGAAGTACGACACCGGCCCGGGCAGCAGTTTCGGCACCGGTGAGATCGAGACCATGACCAACAGCACCTCGAACGTCTCCTACGACGGCCAGGGCCATCTGGTGCTCCAGGCCCTGCACTCCGGTTCCGACGCACGCAGCGGATGGACCTCGGGGCGCGTGGAGACCCAGTCCGCGTCCTTCGGCGCACCGGCCGGCGGAGTCGTACGCATCGAGTCCGTCCTGCAACAGCCCAACGTCACCACCGCCAACGGCGCGGGCTACTGGCCGGCGTTCTGGATGCTCGGCGCCCCACTGCGCGACGGCGTGGTGTGGCCGAAGTCCGGCGAGATCGACATCATGGAGGACATCAACGGCCGCAGCTCCGACTTCAGCACGATCCACTGCGGCGTGAACCCGGGCGGCCCGTGCAACGAGTCGACCGGTATCGGTTCGGGAGAGCGCGCCTGTGCGGGCTGCCAGACCGGCTTCCACGACTACGCGGTGGAGATCGACCGCTCGGTGTCGCCGGAGCAGATCCGGTTCTACCTCGACGGGAACAACTTCTTCACCGTCAACGCCAACCAGGTGGACGCGACGACCTGGTCCGACGCGATCGACCACCCCTTCTTCATCATCTACGACCTGGCGATCGGGGGCGGGTTCCCCGACGCTTTCGGCGGCGGCCCGAACGCGGCCACGGTCTCCGGCGGCAAGCTGGTCATCGACTCGGTTGCCGTGTACAACAAGGGTCCCGGCTCCGGGGGCGGTGGCGGCGGTTCGGTGACCGGCCAGACGATCACCGGTCCGGGTGGCAAGTGCGTGGACGTGGCCGGTGACGACACCGGCGGCGACGGCACCGCGGTCCAGTTGTGGGACTGCCAGTCGGCGGCGAAGGACCAGCACTGGACCTGGAGCGGCCAGACCCTGCAGACCCTCGGCAAGTGCCTGGACATCAGTGGTGGCAACAGTGCCGCCGGTACGCAGTTGCAGCTCGCCACCTGCAACAGCGGCGGCTACCAGGCGTGGGTGCGGCAGACCGACGGCTCACTGCGCAACCCGGCAAGCGGCCGGTGCATCGACTCGCCGTCGGGCGGCACCGCGAACGGCACCCGGCTGCAGATCTGGGACTGCAACGGCTCCGGTGCCCAGAAGTTCGCCATCGGTACCCCGATCTACGGTCCGGGCGGCAAGTGCGTGGACGTGGCCGGTGACGACACCGGCGGCGACGGCACCGCGGTCCAGCTGTGGGACTGCCAGCAGGCGACCTCGCTCGACCAGAAGTGGACCTGGAGCGGCCAGACCCTCCGCACGCTGGGCAAGTGCCTGGACATCGCGGGCGGTGTCAGCGCGGCCGGCACAAAGCTTCAACTGGCCACATGCAACGGCGGGGGCTACCAGAACTGGGTCGCCAACGCCGACGGCTCGATGTACAACCCGACCAGCGGCCGGTGCATCGACTCACCCTCGGGCGCCACGGCGAACGGCACCCGGCTGCAGATCTGGGACTGCAACGGCTCCGGGGCCCAGAAGTTCGCCCTGGCGTGAGCGGTTTGCCCCTGCTGCCGCCGCGATCGTCGGCGGGTGAGCGGATCGCCGGTGTCCCGCACACGAATGGCTCCGGTCTCCGCATGAACTGAGGCCAGGTGTGTCGAGGGGCTTCACCTCAGCCGGTGAGGGCCCTCGGCCCACCGAAAGCCACCCGTCCTGTGGGCGGTTCGCTGCCCTGTCCTGGGGCAGCCCCATGTCGCCGACGAGGGAAGCGTGTTGACCATGCGGTCCAGACATGCCCGAACCACAGGCCGCGTCGCTGTGGGGTGGCGTGGTTGGAGTGGGGCGTGGCAGCTCGTTGCAGGGTCTGTGACCTGCGGGCCCAGCCGACGACGTCGAGTGACGGTCTTGCCAGCGGGTCGTTCGGACGGTTCACGATCTCAAGGCGTGCAGACGCCTGGCAGGGCGAGGAAGGCGGAGGCTGCGGGTGACGGGGTGAACCGGCTCCAGACGAGGCGCTCCACCCGTATCGGCCCGTCCGTGATCGGCACACACCGCAGTCCGTGCAGTTCGGCAGTGAAGCTCGCGGGTAGCAGGGCGATGCCCAATCCATGGCGGACCATCCGCACCATGAGCTCGACGCCGGACACCTCGAACGCGACCTCGCGCCGCAGGCCGACCGCCGCGAACGCCTGGTCCGACTGGGCGCGGGCGGCGCTGCCGTCGGCGAAGTCCACGAACACCTCGTCGGCGAGGCGGCGCAGGTCCACCTCATGGTGCGTGGCCAGCGGGTGGCCCGGGGCGACCACCGCGACATGCTGCCCGTGGCCAAGTTCCCTGTCACGGACGCCTTGCGGCCGGAATCCGGGCGGTACACCGAGGAACGCCGCATCCAGTGCGCCTTCGCGCACCTGCTCGACGAGCGCCTCGCTGGAGCCCGCTCGGAGACTGAACCGTACCTGAGGATAGCGCCGGCGGTAGTCCCGGATCACCGACGGGAGATCGACGGCCGCCACGGTGGGGATCGACCCGACGGTCAGTTTGCCGCGTATCTCGCCGGTGGCCGCCGCCACCTCCGCCCGGGCCCGTTCGGCCGCTTCCAGAGCCTGGCGGGCGGCGGGCAGGAACGCCTCTCCGGCGGGGGTCAGCCGCACCCGGCGGCTGGTTCGTTCGAACAGTCGGGCGCCCAGTTCCTTCTCCAGCCGGGCTACCTGGTGACTGAGCGCGGACTGGACGATATGGCATTGCTCGGCGGCGCGGGTGAAGTTGGCGGTCTCCGCCACTGCGAGGACATAACGCATCTGCTGGAGATCCATTGATCAATCGTGAACCTCGATTGATCACATGACAAGCATGCGTTGGACCAATGGATGCCTGTCCGGCGATGCTCAAAGAGGGACAGGCCGCGCTGCCAGCAAGCAGCCACAGCCCGTACCCGGCGTGGCCCGCAGCTGCCGGCCCCGTCATACCGCCGCCGGCGTCTCGCACGCCGCCACCCCACGGAGATACCCATGCGCGTGATCGCCTTCGACCACCTCGTCCTCAACGTCTCCGACATCGAGCGCTCGCTCGCCTTCTACCTCGGCCCTCTGGGGCTGCAGCCGGTGCGGGTGGAGGAGTGGCGGGAGGGCAAGGTCCCCTTCCCCTCCGTGCGGGTGAGCCCCACCACCATCATCGACCTCATCAAGGCGCCCGCCGAGGGGCCAAAGGGCTCCAACGTCGATCACATCTGCCTGGTGGTCGAGCCGCTCGACTGGCAACAGGTCGTCGATTCCGGCGTCTTCACGGTGCTCGACGGCCCCGCCAAGCGCTTCGGAGCCCAGGGCACCGCCGAGTCTCTCTACGTGCGGGACCCGGACGGCAACACCGTGGAACTGCGCTGGTATCCGCCGGACGCCTGAGAACCCCCACCACGCCCCACCGGACACCTCCTGGGGATGACGGTCCTGGCGGCCCCCCCGAAGTCCCCTCCGTGCGAGGCATCGTGCCCTTGCGGCCGCGGACCGCTGACAGGCACTGGCCGCGGGCGCTACCCTCCGGGCACTGACATGGGCCGGCGGGGGGAACATGAACAGGCTTCTCGTACGTGTCGTGGCCGGTGCGGCACTGCTCTCGGCGGTGGCCTGTACGGCTGGGGGCGGCCCGTCCAGGGTGAAGCCGTCACCGGGGGCCTCCACGACGCGCACGGCGTCGCCGCGGGCCGCTACGCCTCGGCCGGGCCAGGTGGTCGACGCGTCCAGAGCCAACCTCACGGCACAACTGGCCGTCAAGGACCTTCCGGGACCGCACGGGATGTTCACCGCCGCCGTCGGCCGGAGCGCTGCCACGTTCGTCTGGGAGTCCGCCGACGGGCGCTTCTGCTCGGGTTCGGCCGCCACGACCGGCGGGTTCACCACGACGTTGTGCGTCTCCGACCGCCGCGACACTCCCTTCTCCGTCCGTCCCGCGCTCGTTCCCCTGCTCAGTACGTACACGTTCGCTGAGGTCCATGTGTTCGGCGCGGACCGTGAGACCGTCCGGTCGGTGACGTGCAACGGCAGACCTCTCGCGGTCCGCCGACTGCCACCCGTCCTGGACGGTCGGCGTGCGCTCTACGCCTTCGACCTCTCGGAACCGACGGCCGGACGGGTCACCGTCACCGTCGTCCGCGGTCGTGCCACGACGGCCACGGAACACGTGGAGCTGTTCGGCGGAGCCCTCCGGCACAAGGCGTCGTGCCGCTGACCGAGCGGGCCGGTCTGCCCTGGCGGGGGCGGGTGTCACGCCCATGGTTAGAGTGACGGCATGTTCACACGGGGGCGCAGACTCAGATTCGCAGCGGTGTCGGCCATGGTCGTCCTGGCCCTGACCGGGTTCTCGTCGGGCCAGAGCCACAAAAGCCGCAATCATCACGGCAGTGACGGCGGCGGTTGCAGCAGTTCCCGTCAGGACCACGACAGTTCCACGCCGGCATCGGCGTCGAGCGGCGCCGATGCGCACAGCGACAAGCCGTCCGGCGGTACGTACCGTTCGCAACCCACCCGCCGTTCCACCCCTACGGCGTCTCCCTCCGCGTCCGCCCGGCCGCTGAAGAACGGCACCGCGGTCCTCGTGCGCTGTGCAAGCGTGACCGACCCCTTCGCCGTCGTCGAGGTCAGCAACCCGAACGCACGCGAAGTTGTTTTCACCGCGAAGACCAGCTTCAAGGACAGGAGCGGCTTCACCCTCATCGACACCACCCACCAGGTGGCAGTCCCCGCGAAGGGCACAAAGACCCTCCGGGTGGCCGCCGCCGGCGCGGGAGGGTCCTTGAACGACATCGATCACTGCGAGGTGGATCCGACGGCCACCGCCGACTGGTGACAGGCTGAAGGACCCATCCCCTCCGAAAACCGCCCGGGCCCGCGCTGCCCGCCACACCGGACCGGGCTGCGAACGGCTCCGATCGGCGCCCGTCGCGATGTTTCGGCGGCACTGGTCTGATCTGAGGGCCTGTGGCCGGAGGCCAGTGCTGGGAACGTCCCCACCACTTGCCTCCGGCCGCCGTGGGCCCGGTTGCGGCATCTACATCGAGGTCCTGGCGGACGTCGTCACCGACGGATTCGAAGTCACGGTCGAAAGGGACGACCAGTCATCGTGCGCCTCCCGTACCGCGTGGGCCCTGTCTGCCCGGTCGCAGGCGGTCGAGCCCTTGATGGAGCCCCAGAGGTGCCTGCGGCGCATCGGCACCTGTCTCACATCCCCTGTGTCTGCCGCCCCTCGAGTTCCCGCCTGGCGGCAAGCGCCTTCGCCAGCACCATGGCCCGGTAGGGATTCGCGGCGCCCAGGGCGGAGGCCACCGCCACCGCCTCGTCCAACAGTGCCAGCCGCTGTTCGGGCAGTTCCCGAACCTGCGACGACGCGCTGGCCTCCACCAGAACGTACGCCAGCTTCGATCCGTACACCTCCGGCTCGACCTGCGTCAGCAGGCGGTAGATCCGCAACCCCTCGGTGCCGCGCACCACCCGCCGGTTGGCACTGAGCAGCAGCACCCTCGCCCGCAT
The DNA here is from genome assembly GCF_053597895.1 of Streptomyces sp. NPDC001220. Classification (NCBI taxonomy): domain Bacteria; kingdom Bacillati; phylum Actinomycetota; class Actinomycetes; order Kitasatosporales; family Streptomycetaceae; genus Streptomyces; species Streptomyces sp. NPDC001220. Next base: position 159,585 of record NZ_JBSFJE010000008.1, on the reverse strand, counting down.
GACCATGTCCTGATCCATCGATTCCCCTCCGTTCCCCCACCCCCACCTGCACCCGCCCCGCGACGAGACAGCACGACGAACGCGTCGACACCCGAGAACGGATGCCGACACGGACGTCGGAGAGTGGATGACGACGAGTCTGCGGGCAGGCCACCACCCCGGACAAGCCTGAACGGACGTGCGCTCCGTCCTACCGCAAACCACGTCCGAGCAGGCATGATGGACCTGACACTCACTCAAGCCGCCGGTTCCCCCAGCGCGATCACTCAGTGATGGGGGAGATGGCGTGCCGCTCCGCGGTACCGGTCGGGGGTGGTAGCCCCCGCCGTCGGTGTGGCCGGGGCGCTGACGAGCTCTCTGGCCGCGTTGACTGACTCCGGGGGCTTGCCGTGCGCGGCCCTGAGCGCCCCGGTGGCTGGAGCACCCCCGGCGGCAAGGTCGCCCCGGAGGACTGCACCCGCACACCCCTGTTCACCTTCCGGCTCCGCGCCGAGTCAAAGGTCACGACCCCCGCCGGGCTGTCCCTGCGCCCTTTCCCCGGCTGGTGCGACCGGTCTCGGCTGCATAGCGTGATCACATGACCACAGAAACGGCTCGGCCCGGTCTCGACGACCGGCGGTGGAAAGCGCTCGCGGTCTGTCTGACCGCGGGATTCATCTCGCTGCTCGACGTCTCGATCGTGAACGTGGCGCTGCCTTCCATGGAGCGCGGGCTCGGTGCCTCCGCAGCCACCCAGTCCTGGGTGGTGTCCGGGTACGCACTCGCCTTCGGGCTCGCGCTGGCACCGGCGGGACGACTGGGTGACGTGCGGGGCCGCCGCCAGGCGCTGTTGTTCGGCCTCGCCGTGTTCACGGCCGCATCGGTGGCGTGCGGCCTCGCCACCGGCCCCACCTGGCTGGTGGTGTGCCGGCTGATCCAGGGGGCGGCCGCCGGTGTGGTCGCACCGCAGACCTCGGGGCTGATCCAGCAGATGTTCCAGGGCGCCGAGCGGGCCCGGGCGTTCGGCTTCCACGGCAGCGTCGTCGCCGTGTCCACCGCGGTGGGCCCACTGGCGGGCGGACTGCTGATCCACGCGTTCGGCACGGCCGACGGGTGGCGCTGGGTGTTCTTCGTCAACGTGCCGATCGGGGTGGCGGCCCTCGTCGCGGGGAACCGGCTGCTGCCCCGACTCCCGGTGCCGAACGACAGACGGGAGAAGTTCGACCCGTTCGGCGTACTGCTGCTCGGCGCGGGCGTACTCGCCCTTCTGCTGCCCCTCGTGCAGGAGCAGCAGTGGCCGGGCCGGGCCAAATGGCTGCTGATTCCGGTGGCCGCACTGCTGCTCGGGGCCTTCTGGGTGTGGGAGAAGACCCAGGGGCGCCTGGGGAAGGCACCGTTGGTCGACCTCGGGCTTTTCTCCCTGCGCTCCTTCACGCTCGGCGCTCTCATCAGCCTCATGTTCTTCGCCGGACTGACCACCATCTTCTTCGTCCTGTCGCTGTTCCTGCAGAACGCCGCGGGATACAGCGCGCTCGCCGCGGGTGTGACGATTCTGCCGTTCGCGGCCGCCTCGGCGGTCGGCGCGGCCGTAGGGGGCCGACTGGTGATGCGCTACGGCCGCGCCCTGGTTGTCATCGGCCTGAGCGGAGTGGCTCTCGGGCTGCTCGGTGTCGTCGTCGCCGTTCAGCTGGTCCCCGGGGACGGTGTGGGCTGGGCCATGGCGCTGCCGCTGGTCATTGGCGGAATCGGGTCCGGACTCACGGTCTCACCCAACACGACCCTCACGCTCACGCTCGTGCCGGTGCGACGTGCCGGTGCGGCGGGTGGCGTGCTGCAGACCGGCCAGCGCATCGGCTCGGCCACCGGTATCGCGGTGGTCGGCTCTGTCTACTTCGCCCATGTCGCCGACCATGGCCACTCCACGACAGCCCTTCAGCTCGGGCTGCTCACCGCCACGGCGATCATCCTCGTCGCCCTGGTCCTGGCGATGGCCGACCTGCGGGAGCGCCGGGCGCATCCCGGACGCGACGACCTCGCGGCGGCGATGCCGCCGGGCCTCGGGGAGAGCGGGGCCGGCGAGAAGGTGGGGCCCGCGGCCTGACACCGGGCGGGGACCGGAGAAGTGCGCCCCCCGAGGGGCAGGCGCCCTGATCCCGAAGAGGCGTCCTGGTCGCAGGACGACGGAACGGAGAGGGCGCCGGGCGTCAGACCTTCGACGTGCGAGGCCGCCGACGCGCTTCGAACAGGACCATCGAAATCTTCACCGCGGTCGAAATGGTCAAGGCCTGCATGAAGGGCATACCCATGAGCCACAGTGCCATCATCATGGTGGTGAGGACCAGGAACACCGGCAGCAGCATGGTTTCCTTGACCGCGGAACGCAGAGAACTCCGGAGCGTTCGGGGCTGATCCGCCGTATCGATTGCGCTGACTCGGATGTCTTCCTCGTCTACCTGAGGCATTCTGTGTCCTTCCCGCGAACTCGTTTCCGCTAGCGAGCCTAGGTATGGCCGGATCGGGCTGCCACCGCTGCTACTCCGAGACCGCCGGCACGCTGCCGGTGGTGTGAACCCGCACGCCCTGCCGGAGGGATTTCCGATACGACGCTTTCGTCGCCGTCTTCCTCGGTGTGGGCGCTGGCTCGGGCAACCTGCCGGCCGTTCGCGCGTCGGCCGTGCGGCTCGGTGAGACGAGCCGCACGGCCGACGTCCATCCGAACGCGGAGGGAGCCTGACAGCGATTCTCCGTGGCACTCACACACGCGGTGGGAGGACGGCCCACCGGGCGTGCTCAGGCCGGTGCGAGGGCGGGCAGCAGACGCAGCGCGTTCCCGCGGTTGATGTGAGCGCGCTCCTGGTCGCCGAGGGCGGGATCCCTGTCCAGGGCGGGAGTTGTCACATCGGCGACCACCCGGGTGGGGGTCGGCGGCCAGTCGCTTCCGTAGAGGATGCGGGAGGAGCCCGCCACGGCCAGCAGAGTGGGGGTGGCCGACGGCGACATGGGCGCGGCCGTGTCGTAGTAGAAGCGGTGCAGGTAGTCGCGGACGCGGCCGGGATCGACGGCGGGGACGAGCTGGCGCCCGAAGACCTCGATCCGGCTCGCGATGTAGGGGAGGTACCCGCCGCCGTGCGGGAGGATGAACGTGAGCCGCGGGAAACGGTCCAGAGTGCCGTTCATGATCAGGCTCAGTGCGGCGCGGGTCGTGTCCATGAGGAAGTCGCACACGAACGGCGGTACGCCCTCGGGGGCGCCGGAGGTGTTCACCTGCATGGGGTGCGTGCTGATCACAGCGGCGCGTTCGTCGAGTTCCGCCATGATCGGGTCCAGCCCGGGGTCGCCCAGATAGGTGCTACCCGTGCTGGTGCGCGCGCTGACGCCCACCGCGCCGAGCTGGTCCATCCCATGGGTGACGGACCAGCGGGAGAGTTCGGCGTCGTCGAGGAAGACGGGTGTGAAGAAGGCGAAGCGGTCGGAGTGCCGGGCGGTCAGGTCGCCCGCGGCCTCGAGGGCGACACGCGTGCTCTCCTTGCGTGTCGCCGCGTCCTGGAAGCGTCCCAGCATGGCGACGGTGAGGATGCTGGTGCGCGTGCCGGTCAGATCCATCAGGTCCAGGGCGGCGGTCTCGTCCCACCGGGTCCACGGCGGCAGCCCGTCACGGTCCGCGATTCCGTTCTTCTCGGCCCACTGCACCCATTCGGGGGCGGTGTAGTGGTGGTGGACATCTACTCGTTCGTGCCGGGTGTCGTCGGCGCTCAGCGCGGTGCGCAGGCCTATGTCGCCCGGAGCCTGCGCGGCGGTGGTCTCGGCGGCTTGAGGCATGGAAGGGCTCCCTGTGCTGGAACGGTTCGGGGGCGTCGGAGAGCGGGATCAGCGGCTGAGGAGGCCCTGCAGAACGTGCGTCAGCTCGTCCTCGGGGTTCGCGGGGAGGTCGCCGGAGCGCCAGGCGACCATTCCGTCGGGGCGCACGAGCACCGCGCCCTGCGGGGTGACGCCGTGCGTGGCGGCCCAGTCCTCGGCACCGGCGGCCAGGGCGGGCGAGGTGTCGACGTCGAAGTCCGGGCCGGCTCCGGCGCGGTAGGACACCAGGGGGACGCCGAGCTTGGCCGCCGCGGCGTGGGCGGCCGACGGCCACGGCCCGTCCGCAAGGCCGCAGAGGAGGACGAAGGACCGCTCGTACAGGTCGATGGTCGACTTGGTGTCCCCGTTGTGCACGACGGTCATGTGCGGGGCCCGGGTGCCGGGGTCCGCCTGCAGGCGAAGCTCCTGCGGGATGGTCGGCGCGTCGGTGTCGGCGCCGCACACGGCCGTGGAGACATAGCGGTAACCGAGGGACACGGTCATCAGGTCCGTGCTCTGGCCCGCACCCTGCGCGGCGCTGTAACCGGGGTGCTGCTCGCGTGCGGCCTGCTCGATGGCCCGGGCACTCGTGGCCAGGGCGACCGGGCGCCGTTCGTTCTCATAGGTGTCCAGCAGGCCCGCTCCGGCCCATCCGCCCAGCACGGCCGAGATCTTCCAGGCGAGGTTGTGCGCGTCCTGGATGCCCGTGTTGGATCCGAAGGCGCCGGTGGGGGGCATCTCGTGGGCCGAGTCACCGATGAGGAAGACGCGTCCCTGCCGATAGCGGTCGGCGACCCGGTCCGCCGCGTGCCACGGGGCGCGTCCCGTGACCTCGACGTCCAGGTCCCGGACGCCCGCGGCGGCCCTGATGTGGTCGGCGATGCGCGTGTCGGTGAAGGACTCGAGCGTCTGGCCGCGCTCGGGGAACCACGGGACGTGGAAGACCCACTTCTCCTCGTTGTCGACGGGCAGGAGGACCCCTTCGCCCTCGGTTCCGTTCAGGTAGCACACGAGGAACCGCTTGTCCCCGACCACCTGACGGAGGAGCTTGCTGCGGAAGGTGACGCTGACGTTGTGGAACAGGTCGCCCCCGCCGCTCTGCCCGATGCCCAGCCGCTCGCGCACGGGGCTGCGCGGCCCGTCGGCCGCCAGGAGGTAGGCGGTGCGCATCGAGTACGTCCGGCCGCTCTCCCGCTCGCGCAGTTCGCACGTCACGCCGTCCCGGTCCTCGGTGAAGGAGATCAGCTCCGTACCGAAGCGCACATCCCCGCCCAGTGCACGGGCGTGTGCCAGCAGGACCGGCTCCAGGTCGTTCTGGCTGCACGCGCACCGCCGGGTGGAGCACACGTTCGTCTCGGGGGCCGGGCCGGTGAGACGGGCCGAGAGCCATCTGCTCTCACCGCCCGAGAGCTTGTCCGTCTGCATGATGCCGTGATTGCCGGACAGGACGGCCGCGGCCTTTCTGATGTCCGGTTCCAGCCCGGCGGTACGGAACACCTCCATCGTCCGCATGTTGTTCCCCCGGCCCCGGGGATGTTCGGATGTGGCGGCGCGGCGCTCGGCGACCATATGGGTGACGCCCAGTCTTCCCAGAAACACCGACGCGGACAGTCCGACAAGCGAACCGCCCACGATCAATACCGGCACCATTTCTTTGTCGTGCGTGTCCACGGCCCGTCCTCCTCCAGTGACCCAGCGGCAGTTCGGGCAGCGATTCGCATTCATGGCGGCCCTGGATTCGAACCTGTCACAGGCACCCGGGGTCGGCAATCGAGCCTTCCCCCGGACGGCACACTCTGCTTTTCCGTTTCCGTACCGTGCGGACGATGTGGGTCCGCGTCAGGGTGAATCGCGTTTTCCCTTTGCGAGTGGCGTCAATGCATTCCACGCTTGCAGCCGACCTGTGCCACCGTGGGAAGAGAAGAAGGGCCGTCGATGACTCAGATGCAGGAGCAGGAGATCGCGGACGAGACAGCCCGGGCGGTGGACGCGGCATCCCGTGGTTGCCCGGAGTACCGGGCCAACCCGCACCCCCTCTACCGGCACCTGCGGGAGAACGCGCCGGTCTGCCGCATCACCCCGCCCCATGGTGTGCACTCGTACCTGATCACCCGGTTCGAGGACGCGAAGGCCGCCCTTGCCGACCCCAGGATCAGCAAGGACATGTACGCGGCCATCGACGCCTACCGGTCCATCTTCGGCGACTCCTCCATCGCCCTGGACGACAACATGCTGTTCGCCGACCCGCCGAAGCACACGCGGCTGCGCCGGATCATCAGCCGTGCCTTCGTGCCCCGCCGTATCGAGGCGCTGCGCCCACGGATCCAGGAGCTCACCGACACGCTGCTCGACAACTGCTCCACTCTGCAGCCCGTCGATCTGCTGTCGGCCTTCGCCTTCCCGCTGCCCCTGCAGGTGATCTGCGAGCTCATCGGCGTCCCCGAGGAGGAGCGGCAGGAGGTCCAGCAGTGGTGCAGTGTCGTCGCGCGGACCGGCTTCAGCAAGAAGGACAAGGATCGCCTGGCCGAGGCGGAGAACACGCTCCGGGAGTACTTCGAGGTCCTGATCGCCCGTAAACGCAAGGCCCCCGAGGACGACTTGCTCAGCGTCCTCATCCAGACGCAGGACGAGCAGGAGTCGCTGACGGACGGTGAGTTGCTGTCCACGCTGTGGGTGCTGCTGTTCGCGGGCCACAAGACGACCGCCTACCTCATCGGCAACGCCGTCTACACCCTGCTCACCCATCCGGAGCAGCTCAGGCAGGTGATCGACTCGCCCGACCTCCTCCCGAACGCGATCGAGGAGATCATCCGCTTCGAGGGGTCGGTCGAGAACGCGACCTTCCGCCACGCCCTCGAGGACATCACCATCGCGGGGACGCTCATTCCCAAGGGTTCGCTGGTACAGATCGCGGTCACCTCGGCCAACCGGGACGCCGCCGCGTTCGAGGACCCCGACACCTTCGACATCACCCGGCCGGGCGTACAGAGCAAACACCTGGCCTTCGGTACGGGGCCGCACTTCTGCCTCGGCGCACCGTTGGCGAGGATGGAGATGCAGATCGCCCTGGCCTCGCTCTTCCGCCGCTTCCCGCAACTCTCCCTGGCCCTGCCGGCGGACGAGGCCAAGTGGCTCACCGTGCCCTTCCCCGCCTTCCGGGGCCTGACCGAACTGCCCGTCGTCCTGGACCCCTCCAGGCTCCTGGACGACTGGGCGTCCGGAATGGTCGACATCGCGTGACATCACGGGCGTAGCCCGCGACCCCGGCGCAGCGCGCTACCGGTACGGCCGCGCGCGACACCGGGGTCGCGGCGCGACCGCATGCCCGACCACGAGCACGGCGCTCCTGCGCGCACGGTCCGCCGGCGCGTGTGGTGCTTCTGGATGACCCGCACTTCACCAGGTCGTAGCAGTCCTTGCGGACCCTGTTTCGGCTTCCTGACCGCAGCGCGCGGAGGGACGAGATCGACTCGCCCGGACTGTGGGACGCCGACATGTTCGAGATCGTGTCCGATCGGGTGCCGACCTGTTGGCTCACCGGACTGGAGGACGGTCGGCTGACCCTGGCGCCCCGGGAGTGGCAGCGACCGGGTTTCTGGGAGGACTACTTCGATCACGAGCCGGGCGCGGTGGCCGAATACGACCGGCTGAAGGCCCGGATCATCGCGGAGGCATGATCGCCTGACCGAGGACGACGACCCCGTCCGCCCCTCGGTCGGTTTGGGCTCGCAGGCGCCGTCGCGACTGCCGGCACCGTCCCGGTCAGGGCGGTTCGGTGATTGCGCCCAGGCGGACGACGACCATGGCGATGTCGTCGCCTGCGCCGCTGGTGAGGTCCAGGCCGGCCAGGAGGGCGTCGGCGAGGCGTTCCGCGCCGAACCCGGTGCAGGTGGCGAGCGTGTCGGTCAGGCGGGTCAGGCCGGTGTCGATGTCCTCACCGCGGCGTTCGATCAGGCCGTCGGTGTAGAGGATGAGGGTGTCGCCCGGGGCGTAGGTGGTGGTGGCCTGGGGGCGGGGGACGTGTTCGGGGCGGGCACCCAGCGGTGGGTCGGTGGCCTGGTCGAGCAACTCGCACGTGCCGTCAGGGTGCAGCAGGACGGGCGGGAGGTGACCGGCGCTGCTGTAGATGAGCAGATGGCTGTGGCAGTCGACGAGGACCTGGACGGCGGTGGCGGCCAGTGCTCCCTCGACCGAGCGGGCGTACACCCCCAGGACCTCCAGCGCTTGGGCGGGGCCGTGGACGGTGCGGATGGCGGCGCTCAGCGCACTGCGGAGCCTGCCCATGACGGTGGCGGCCATCAGCCCGTGGCCGACCACGTCGCCGACCGCGACGGCGAAGCGGCCTGCGGGCAGGTCGACCGCGTCGTACCAGTCGCCGCACACGTTCAGCGCCCCGGTCGCAGGCAGGTAGCGCACGGCGACGTCTGGGTGCCGGGCCAGGTCAGGAGTGTGGAGCATGGTTTCCTGCAGGGCGACGGCGATGCGCCGTTCACGGGCGTGCGCCTGGCGCAGTTCCTCGTTCAGCACCTGCAGCTGCCGCGCCCGGGCGTACAGCTCGGCTTCCATGGCCGCTTCCCGGCCAGGCCTGACCGACGGCAGCTGCGCCGCGCGGCGGGCGCGGACGACGTCGGTCATGTCCTCGGACCGGTGGAGGATCCAGGCGACCTTGCCGTCCGGGCCGAGGACGGGCACGTTGATCGCGGTCCACCACTGCTCCTTGAACACCTCCGGGTTGCCGACGACAGGGATGTCGTACCTCTGCAGCGCCATGTGATCGGTCTGGCCGGAGGACAGGACACGGTGCAGCGAGGCTTTCAGCGTCTCCATCCCGTCCGCCTCCGGGTCGGCGGGGTTGTCCGGGAAGACATCGAAGAGGTAGTGCCCGACCAGCTCGGCCTGGGCCCGTCCGGTCACCTCGCAGAAGGCCGGGTTGGCAGCGGCGATCACCAGGTCCGTGCCCAGCATCAGGCACGGGCTCGGAAGGACGGCGAACACCGCCGTGTAGTCGATCTCCGGTGCCGTCACATGTATGTCCCTGCGAGTGGCTTCCTCTTCAATCTACGAACTGCCCTGCCGACGCGCCCGCCGAGCTCCGCATGGGCAGCTCGGGTGGCGGCTGCTTACCCCATCCGGCGTGTCCCCCGGCCTTGACCTCTCTCACTGCGTGATGTCCCGGCCCGGTGGTCCCGGCGCCGCGTGGGAGGCCACCCGCCGCCCCGGCAGATCCACTCCCGTGGCGTAGGCGCCCCCTGCTCTGCGGATCCTCGCGGTCGGCGAGTGACCATGTCACGGGAAGAGGCTTGACGCGGGGCCAGGCGGTGCGGGCGGGCCGTGGTGGGCCGAGCGGCTGCGCAGCGCACCGAGGAGGCCCACCGAGAACGACACCGCCCGGCGTCCGGGCGTGCCGGCCGGGAGGGTGCGCAGGCCGCCATCCGTCCCGCGCCGCTGCCGACGGCGGCCAGGTGCCCGCCGGTATCGTCCGTGACGTGGTCGGGCGTCTGACCCCGAGTGTGCTGGCGGCCCGCGGCGCCGGGCGCGAGCGGCCCGAGGAGATCCTGGCCGAGCACAGAAGGCACACCGTCGAGCTTCTGCTGGAACGCTCCCGCGTGCCGGCCGAGCGAGCGTCCGCCGGCCGACTTGCCCCGGTGGGTCTGTCCTACCGCCTGGCCGACGGCAGTGCGCAACCGGTCGCTTCCCATGGCCTGAGCAGGGCTGCTGCCCCCACACGGTGAAACCCGCTGCTGGCCGCCCGGCGTTCAGTGCTGCTGGAGGCCGGGGACCGCGGAGGGCCGGGGCCCCGCGGCGCGGCGGAGCCGGTTGGCGATCGCCAGTCCCAGCTCCTCCTCCGCCGGCAGGGACGCGATGATGAGGTCGCATCCTTGCTGGTCGAGCTCGCGCAGGAACCCGTAGAGCCCGCGCGCGTAGGCGGCCAACGAACCGGGCACCGCCACCACGGCGTGCACCCTCACCGGAGCGCCGGCAAAGGAGGGAGGAAGGAAGACGCCCACCCGGTGCCCCAGCTTCTGCGCGAGCTCCGCCTCGGCGACGACCTTGTCGGGCTCGACGAGGACGACCTGTGCACGCGGCGCGTAGTGGGACGGATGCTGGCCCGGCACCCGGACGCGACTGGTCGTGGGGACCGCGAGGGGGAACCCCAGCACCGCCTGGAGGTCCTCGCGCGTCACCCCGCCGGGCCGCAGGATGCTCGGGATCTCGGCCGTGGCGTCGACGATGGTGGACTCGACGCCGACTTCGCAGGAGCCGCCGTCCAGGACGAAGTCGACGGCGTCGCCGAGCTCCGCACGGACGTGGTCCGCCGTGGTGGGGCTGACCGAACCGAAGCGATTGGCGGACGGGGCCGTGACGCCACCACCGAAGGCCGACAGCAGCGCGAGCGCCACGGGGTGGTCGGGCACACGCACAGCCACCGTCTCCAAACCACCCGTCGCTTCGAGGGGCACCCGGCGACCGCGCCGCAACACCAGCGTGAGCGGACCCGGCCAGAAACGTGCGGCCAACAGGCGCGCCGTCGCGGGCACGTCCTCGACCCAGTCGTCCAGCTGCTCCGCGCCGCCGATGTGGACGATCAGCGGGTGGGAGGGCGGACGCCCCTTGACCTGGAAGATGCGCGCGACAGCGGCGGGATCCTCGGCGTTGGCGCCCAGACCGTAGACAGTCTCGGTCGGGAGGGCCACGAGGCCGCCGGCGCGCAGCACACCGGCCGCCTTCTCGATGTCACTGTTTCTTGCCGTCACGCCGGCAATCCTCCCACTGTTCCGCCTCCCCTCATTTCCAGGAGACCGGTCCACGCTCATGGAGCGACGGCCCATCGGACGGCATCGCGGGCGACGCGAGCGGCGGCGTACTCCGTTCCGGCGACGAAGCGCATCATCGGGTCGAACATCGGGGCGGCCAGTGCACCGATGTCGTACAGGCCAGGCACGGAGGTTTCGAACGTGCTGGTCAGCTGACGGGCCCTGGAGCCGGGCACGTCGGCCCGGAACTCGCCGAAGTCCTCAGCGCCATCACCAGCCGTTTGCGCGGCCCCGACGGGACGATGCCGCAGGTGGCCTCATACGACGTCCGCGAGAAGGTCTGGAACCCGCCGATGCCGCTGCTGTTCCAGCGCGCCGTCGGACCTGAGAACCACGTGTTCGCGCCGACGGCGATCCGAAAACTGATCAAGTGCGACCTCGGCAACCTCGCCGCAGCCGAGCTCGGTCAGATCATCCGGCCCGTCAGGCGCAGGCTCTTGCAAATCCACTATCACCCCGAACTGGACAACGACTGCCGTGCCGAGACCGAGCTGATCATGGACGAGTGACCGCCATCACCCAAGCGAATTCGGTAGCCGGGCACTCGCCGCGCGCATCGATGTAGAGCTGGTCCGGCTGCAGCAGCCGATCGTGATTGCTCGTCAGATCCTGGCGCCGCCCGAGCAATCGGTGCATCGCGCCGAGGGCGGCCGGCAGGCCAATGCCGAGATGTTCCTCCGTTGCTGCGAGGTCCTTCTCGGTGAAGTCGTCGCCGTCGGTGAGCGGTTCCACTCACGTGTATGTGAAGTCGCGGACGAACCGCCACGCGCCCTCGCGGTCCACGCGTGCCTGCTCCAGGCCTTCGCGAACATCGAACAGCTGCGTTATGGCGAAGACCCCAACCGCCGCGCGGACGCTCCACGGACAACACCTGTGCGGTGGCTCGGCCAGCGCGGGCACGCCTCAGTCAAGTTCCCACGCGCCACGTGCTTCCGGGTCGACTCGGACCCAGCGTGCCCCACGGGTCGGCACGGCCTCTGCGACTCTCCCGGCTACTCTCGCGCGGGAGCGCCCCGCAGAGGGTGGCTGCGGGGCGCCCAGTGGGGGTTAGTCGACCATCTGCCCGTCGTACATACCGCCCTTGCAGGTGTTGTTCGCCCAATTGACCGTTCCGCCGCCCTGCTGGCACTCACCCGGGGTGAGGCTGGCGGCGGAGGCGGTGGCGGCGCCTGTGAGGCCGAGTCCGGCGAGGGCTGCCGTGGCGATGACGGCGGCGAGGATTCGTCGAATGCGCATTTGGTTCGCCTTTCACGGATTGCCTCGGTTGGGACACTTCTCAGCTTATTGTTCATCCATATGGGCGACATGGCATGTTGGGCCGGTTCGAGTTGCATTGCTGTCGGGTGCGGGGTCGGTGACGCGACCCGTCGGGCAGGCCCTAGGGCTAGCGTCAGTTCGTGCTCACCTGGCCTACTGGCCGTCACGGACCACTGCCAACGAACTTTGTCCCCAGGCGCAGCAATGACTCGCTGCGCATCCGGGTCAGGGAGCAGCTCCATTTTCACATCACTGCAGGCAAGCTTCAGTGGGGTCCCTCAACACCGCCCACCGCGAAGTCCTCGTCGTATTCGATACCCCACCCGCATTCCGACCGCCCGGCGTCTTTCGAGCGGTCGGCTTCCCGACCCTTCGCTGTCGTCACAGCCCCCGGCGTGAGGTCCGCCGATCCTGCGCCAATTGGCTCATAAACTCTTCTTGTCGGGGTCTGTTGCTTTTCGAGGTTGCCGACCCGGATTTCAGGCTTGGCCGCACTCGGAACAAGCTATGCACCCTCGTTGCCACCGCGCAGGGAATGGATCATGCTCTGCAGGATCCGGAACGCGTCTGACTGCTCGGTCTCGTTCAGGCCGGCCAGCATTCTGGCCTCGACGGACCTGACGGCTGCGCTCGCCTTCTCGAGGCTTCGTCGGCCGCTGGGCGTGAGCCGCGTGGGAAGCGCCTTCCCGACGGGTGCCTCCGCGGGCCTGGTCACGTAGCCGTCTCGTTCCAGGGCCTGGAGCAGCACGTTCATCGTCTGCCGTGTCACGAATGCGCCCCGTGCGAGCTCGGAGTTCGACAAGCCCGGTCGTTGCGCCAGCAGTTCGAGGCAGGAGTAGTGCGTCACGCTCATCCCGAGTGGCCGCAGCACTTCCTCCATGGCCGTGCGGAGGGCGCTCGAGGTTTCTTTGAGCAGGTAGCCCAGTGACGTCTTCAGGTCGACGCCGACACCTTCTTGACTCATGTCAGCATTCTGACATAGGTTCCTGCATGTCAGAAAACTGACATGAAAGCAAGGAGTGTCATCATGCCCGCCACCGGCCCCGACTTCATCTCGCTCCAAGTGCGCGACCGCGACGCCTCGCAGGCGTTCTACGAGCAGTACCTGGGCCTTGTCCGCTCGCCGGCCGGACCTCCGCACGCCGTCGTCTTCGAGACGAAGCCGATCGCGTTCGCACTCCGCGACGTCATCCCCGGCACCGACCTCGCATCCGTCGCTCAGCCCGGCATCGGTGCCGCGATCTGGCTCCACGCCACCGACGTCCAGGCCATCCACGACGCGCTCGCCGCCGACGGTCACACCATCGTCTCCGCCCCGATCGACGGCCCCTTCGGTCGGACCTTCACCTTCGCCGACCCCGACGGCTACCAGGTCACGCTCCACGACCGCGTCTGATCGGCCGAACGTCACCGGCCGATCCTCAGCGGTTGCGCCCCAGGCTCGTGCGTGACGCCACCTTCTGCCCTGCTGACCTGACGACGTTCTGCCGCTGGATGACCTCGGCTTGGAAGTGGTCGGCCGGCAGCTGCATCCCGACACGCCGTGTTGTTCCGTCGAGTGGTCGCTCCTGACGACTGGTGCCGTGCCTGCGGCAGTCCGATCTGCTCAGGCTCCCGGAGGGGCTGCCGCTTCGCTGGGGCCGGCCGGGCGGGGGTGCAGGGCGGTGTCGGGAGTGGGTGGTGCGTTCCAGCTGTTGAGGATGCCCAGAGACTCGGCGGTGGGGGAGCCCGGGTCGGGTATGTACACGCACAGTGTCTGGTTCTCGTCGCCGGGGAGCAGCAGTGACTCGTAGGAGAAGTGCAGGTCGCCGACGAGCGGGTGCCAGTAGTGCATGGCCCCGTGGGTACGGCGCAGTACGCGGTGGTCGTTCCACCACGTGCTGAACTCAGGGGAGTTGAGGGTCAGTTCGCCGATCAGGTCGGCGAGCCGGCGGTCTTGGGGGCAATGGCCTGCTTCCAGGCGCAGCATGGCCACGGTCTCGCAGGCGATCCGCTCCCAGTCGACGGTGCGCTCGCGGGCCTGGGGGTCGAGGAGGTAGTAACGGGCGAGGTTGCGGCGGGGGACGGGCAGTGCTTCGAAGTCGGTGAGGATGGCGCGGGCCAGGTGGTTGGAGGCCAGGACATCCGTGCGCCGGCCGAGGATGTAGGCGGGCACGTGGTCCAGGGTCTGCAGCATCAGGTGCAGGCCCTGGCGGACCCGCTGCGGGGCCACCGGCGCCCGGCGTCCGCCCTGGCGGGCGAAGAGGTCGGTGAGGTGCTGGTGCTCGGCGGCGTCCAGGCGCAGGGCACGGGCCAGGGCGTCCACGACCTCGGGGGAGGGGTTTGTGGCCCTGCCCTGTTCCAGCCGGGTGTAGTACTCGGTGCTCACGCCTGCGAGGCGGGCGGCTTCCTCTCGGCGAAGACCGGGGACGCGTCGGGAGCGCCCGTCGGCGGGCAGCCCGGCCGACTCGGGGCTGATCCGCGCGCGACGGGTGCGCAGGAAGTCGGCGATCTCGCTGCTGCGGTCCATACACCCAGTCTGACGTGCGCGCATGCTGGGCGCTCTGCGCTGGGTGGCCCTGCCGGTACCTGTCTGCCCAGGGCCATCTCCGGGCGGTGCGGGCCGGTCTCAGGGTGGTCTTCTGGATGCATCGGGCCAAGACGGCGCACGTCACTGGGCCGCTCCCGGCCGGCCCGCTCCCACGTTCCCGCTCCAACATTCCCGCTCACGCATTCACTGATCTTCCGGAAGGTGTCATCTCATGACCACCGAGACCTCTGCCACGAAATCCGCCACGCCCTTGGACGGTCGGGTGGCCGTGATCACCGGCGCGTCCAGCGGCATCGGCGAGGCGTCGGCCGAGCACCTGGCGTCGCTGGGCGCGAAGGTCGCCGTGCTGGCGCGGCGCGCGGACCGGCTGGACGACCTGGTTGCCCGCATCGGCAAGAACGGCGGCACCGCTGTGGCGATCGCCGTCGACGTGACCGACGCCGTCGCGGTGCAGGCCGCGGCCGACCGTGTGCAGGCGGAGCTGGGCGCCGCGGACCTGCTTCTCAACAACGCCGGAGTCATGTTGCCCGCGCCCGTCGAAGAACTGCGCATGGACCAGTGGCAGCGCCAGATCGACCTGAACATCTCCGGTCTGATGAACGTCATCGGCGCCTTCACCCCGCAGCTGGTACGGGCCGCCGGCGAGCGTGGTGTCGCCGATCTGATCAACACTTCGTCGAGCGCCGCGCACAACCTGTACCCGACCTTCGCCGTCTACGCCGGCACCAAGGCGTTCGTCTCGCACCTCTCCAAGCACCTCCGGGCCGAGCTGGGTGCGAAGAAGGTGCGGGTCTCCGCGATCGAGCCCGGGATCGTGGGCACGGAGCTGCAGGACCACGTCACGGACGCCGGCGCCAACGCGTGGCTGGAGGGATCGAAGGAGACCGTCGACTGGCTCCAGTCCGACGACATCGCGCAGATAGTCGGCTTCATCGCCTCCCGGCCGCTGCGGGTCAACCTTCCGCAGGTCTTCATCATGCCGACGGCCCAGGCCAGCTGACACCCCCACGAGCCCGCCCGGCACGGCCACCGAGGAGGCACCGATCCGCGTGGGCAGCCTTTCGCCACAACATCCGCCTGCTCGGTAGTCCCTCTCCGGCCCACCCCGACATCGAGGAACTGATGCCGCCATCCTCAACGGCACGATCGAGTTAGGGAAGGTCTCGGACACCACCGCGGACCTCCAAGGCGTCCCGGCCGGCCATCAGCCATGGCCGACGGCAAGTGCCTGAGGGTTCTCCCGACCCCGGGTATCAGACACGGCTTCCAACCCTGGACACACTGTGAAGAAAATCGGATTTCTCTCCTTCGGGCACTGGTCACCCAGCGAACATTCCCAGGCGCGGTCGGCCGCGGACGTCCTGCTCCAGTCGATCGACCTGGCGGTCGCCGCCGAGGAGCTCGGCGTGGACGGCGCGTACTTCCGCGTGCACCATTTCGCCCGGCAGGCGGCCAGTCCGTTCCCCCTGCTCGCAGCGATCGGCGCGCGGACCTCGACGATCGAGATCGGCACCGGCGTGATCGACATGCGTTACGAGAACCCGCTGTACATGGCCGAGGACGCGGGCGCCGCCGACCTGATCTCGGCCGGCCGGCTGCAACTGGGCATCAGCCGCGGCTCACCGGAACAGGTGATCGACGGCTGGCGCCTGTTCGGCCACAGCCCCACGCCGGGCGAGACGGACGCCGACATGGCCCGCCGCCATACCGAAGCGTTCCTCAAGGTCCTCGGCGGCGAGGGCTTTGCCCGGCCCAACCCGCGGCCGATGTTCTCCAACCCACCCGGGCTGCTGCGGATCGAACCGCACTCCGAAGGGCTGCGGGACCGGATCTGGTGGGGTTCCGCGTCGAACGCGACCGCTGTCTGGGCCGCCGAGCTGGGCATGAACCTGCAGAGTTCGACGCTGAAGGAAGACGAGACGGGCGAGCCGCTGCACGTGCAGCAGCGTAAGCAGATCGACGCGTACCGGGAGGCCTATGGGAAGGCAGGACATCGCAGGCAGCCGCGGGTGTCGGTCGCCCGCAGCATCTTCGCTCTGACCGACGACCTCGACCGGGCCTACTTCGGCCGCGACCGCGACTCCGAGGACCACGTTGGCATGCTCGACGACACGACCTGGTCGGTCTTCGGGCGCTCCTACGCCGCGGAGCCCGACAAGCTGGTGAAACTGTTGCAGGACGACGAGGCGATCCAGGCCGCCGACACCCTGCTGCTGACCGTCCCGAACCTGCTCGGGGTCGACTACAACGTCCACGTGCTGGAGAGCATCCTCACCCACGTCGCGCCCGAACTCGGCTGGCGCTGACCTGTTCTGGAGCGGTGTCTCGGGGGTGTGCGGACGCCGGCCCGCGCCGTAATGGCGGCTCGGACCGGCGTCCGTCGTCGGGGCGGGGATCAGTCCCCGAGGGGGACGGCGATCCGTCCGGGAAAGCGCGGGGTCTGGGCCTCGTCGAGCATGGCGGCGGCGACCGTCTCCCGGCTGATGCGGGCCGGGAAGAACCGCTTGGGGGTCTCGTCCAGTCCGACCGTACGGCGACTCGTGCTCACCGGTCCGTTCGCGAACGGACCGGAGTGGAAGACGGTGCCTCCGCCCTCCAGCACGGCGGCGTCGGCGCCGACCTTGTCGGCCAGTTCCGCGCCCATCGCCTTGAGCAGGGTGCGGGTGGCGAAGCCGGCGGCCTGCGCGGACGGACCCGTGCCGTAGGCGCCGAGCCAGACGATCCGGGCCGGGTGCGCCGCCAGCACCGCGCGGGAACCGGCCGTGAGCACGCCGGGCTTGTCCCCCTTGGCCACGCCCAGGCCCGAGAGCACGATCTCGCTGCCGTCCAGCGCCTCCGCGATGCCGGCCGGATCGCGCACGTCGGCGGCCACACGGGTCAGCCGCGGCGAGTCGGGCACGGCGATCCGCGCCGGGGTGCGAGCGACGGCGGTGACGGTATACCCGCGCTCCAGCGCCTGGCGGGTCAGCGCGAGCCCGACGGCGCCGGAGGCAGCCAGGATGGTCACATTCATGACGGGTTCCTCACGTTCGGGTTCTCGGTGGTGTCCGGTGGCCGCGCGCCCGGTCAGGCGACCGTCGTCAGGACCTGGACGGCCGCGGCGTGCAGCGCCGGAGCGGTGGCTACGACGGTGTCGGCGCCCGGGCTCCACGGCGTGCCGTCGATCCGGGTGACGACACCGCCGGCTTCGGTGATCATCAGTGCGCCGGCCGCCACGCCGGGCAGGACCGGCTCGTACTGCCAGAACACGTCGTTGTGCCCGGCGGCCACCAGCAGCATCGGGAAGGTGGAGGGCACGGCGGCGCGCACCAGCAGAGCGTTGTCGAGCATCGCCGTGATCGACTGCCCGATGCGGCGGTAGGTGCCCTCCTGGTCGGCTTCGGCCTGCCCGGTCACCACGATCGCGGCATCCAGGCCGGTCTTCGCCGAGACCTTCAGCGCGGTGCCGTTGAGTTGGGCACCCGCGCCACGCAGCGCGGTGTAGGTCAGGTCGCCGACGGGCTGGCGCACCACGGCCAGCACCGTCTGTCCGTCGCGCACCAGCGCCACGGTGACCGCCCACTCGGGCAGCCCGTGCACGTGGTTGACGTTCCCTTCGACCTCGTCGACCACCCACCATTCGCCCGGCGGCAGTTCGGTGGTCTCGTACTCGTCGGTCAGCCAGCGCGCCCCGGGGCGCAGCGCGGTCAGGGCCGGGCGCAGGATGCCGAGCGAGACCTGTCCGTCGGCCGTGCCGGCCTTGAACATGTCGTCACGTCCGGCGGGGCGGGCCGTGGTCGAGTATCTCGCCTCCAGGGCACGGCCCGCCTCGGCCGCGATCTCGACCACGGCGGCGAGCAGCGCGCGGTCCTCGGCCGAGGGGGACGAGGCGACCGGAGTCGCGGAGGCGTTGTCGGCGGCGGTGGGAACGGTCATGATGCAGCCCTTTCAGAGGGGGATTCGGGACTCGTCGGTCCCGGACGCCGCCAACGCTACGAGCGCCTCCACATGATTGCCAGTGCACTCTTGTAAGGTCATCCGTTACCGTGGTGCATGTGGATCTGAACCTGCTGGTAGCCCTGGACGCCCTGCTGGAGGAGAACAGCGTCGCGGCCGCCGCCGAACGGCTGCACCTGTCGCCGCCGGCCATGAGCCGCACGCTGGCCCGCATCCGCAAGGCCACCGGCGACGACATCCTCGTGCGCACCGGACGCACCATGACCCCGACCCCGCACGCACTCGCCCTGCGTGAAGAGACCCGGGACCTGGTCAGGCGCGCCACCGCGGTGCTCACCCCGGTGACCACACTCGACCTCGACACACTCGAACGCGGCTTCACCCTGCGGTGCCACGACGCGCTCGTCTCGGCACTGGCGCCGCTCCTGATCGCCGCCGTCGCCGACACCGCGCCGAACGTCTCGCTCACATTCCTGTCCGAACCCTCCGCCGACGTCACCGACCTCGCACGCGGACAGACCGATCTGGAGGTCGGGGCCACGGCGCCCCAACGGCCCGAGATCGCCGCCTGGCACATCGGCACCGACCGGATGGTGACCGTGATGCGCGCGGACCACCCGCTGGCCACCGGCCCGCTCACACCCCGGCGCTTCGCCGAAGCCGAACACGTCACCGTCTCCCGCCGCGGACGACTCACCGGCCCCATCGACGACGCCCTCGCCGACCTCGGCCTGCACCGACGCGTCCGCGCCGCGCTGCCCACCACCGCGGCAGCACTCGAACTCGCCGCCCGCACCACCATGGTCACCGCGGTCGCCGAACAGGTGTGCCGACCGGTCTGGACCAGCCTGCGACTATGCGCTCGAGCGCTGCCCCTCGACCTTCCCCCCGTACCGGTCATCGTCGCCTGGCACCACCGTTACGACACCGATCCCGCCCACACCTGGCTCCGCACCGAAGTCCGGACCGCCCTGCGAACCGTCCTCACCGCACCCGCCCCGGACACCGATCCGATCCCATCGGTGAACGCCACCTGAACCATCTGTCCCCGGGCCCGAGCGACACATGTGCGAGTCAGGCGTGACGGCGCGGTCTACCGGACCGGGCCCTCATCTTCTCCTGGCAGTTCGTCAGGCATGTCCAGGATGGTCTCTCGCGTGTACCGAGGGCTCTCTGGGTGTGGGGCCACCATAGGGGCCATGAGTCCGGCGAGGAGCCTGCTCGGGTCATCCGTGGAGAGCGCCAGGCCCAGGGTCTGCAGGATGCGCAGCGCGCAGTCCCGGATGGACTGAGCGTCCGTCTCGGGCGCCGCCGTGCTCCTGATCTCGTCACACACGCGGCCGAACTGCTCAGCGCTGACCGTTGGCCGACTTACCGGTTGCGCCATGGTGCGCTCCTCCTGGAAGGGCGGGCCGATCCACCCGCCCTTCCAGAAAGCGCCGAGCGCACCCCGACGGCAACTGGAGAGGAGCGGTGCGCAGGCGCTCGACCACATCCGCCCAGATATCGATGGCAGGGCTCAGGGCGCGCTGCCACAGGGCATGGTCCCGAGTAGCCCCACTTCGCGCATCGGGGGGCGTTCGCTTTGAGCGGTCATCGGGCGGGCCGGGCACGCCCGATGCGTGGCTCTGCCAGTGGCTGGCACTCAGGCGTTGGCGTCGTCGTATGCCAGATCGTCGCCCAGTACGCGGGATGCCTGGGCCTGTGCCAGGAGCTCCCTGGCTTTGGCTTCGACGCCTCGGATGGCGTCGGCACCGGCGACGAACCGCAGCGGCGGCTTCTCCTGGTCGGCGATGGCCAACAGGGCGCGGGCGAGCTTGGCTGGGTCGCCGGACTGCCGGCCGTTCATGCTCTTCCAGGCCGCGACGGTGGCCGTGGTGCGCTCGGCGTAGTCGTCGATGGTCGGCTCGGGCCAGATGGTGGAGCCGTCGACGAGGAGTTCGGTGCGGAAGAAGCCGGGTTCCACGACCGTGGTGTGGATGTTGTACGGCTCGACGTCGTAGCGCAGCGACTCCATCCACCCTTCAACACCGAACTTGGAGGCCGCGTACGCGACGCAGAACTCCTGACCGATCAGACCGGCGGAGGAGGAGAGCGTGACGATATGGCCGGCGCGCTGCTTGCGCAGGACGGGCAGCACGGCGCGGGTGACGTTCATGGGTCCGAAGAGGTTGGTCTCGATCTGCAGGCGCATCTGCGCGGGCGTGATCTCCTCGAAGTAGCCGGCGAAGAAGTTCCCGGCGTTGTTGACCAGGACGTCGATGCGGCCGAAGCGGTCGACGGCGGCCTGCGCGGCGGCCTCGGCGTCCTCCGGGCTGGTGACGTCCAGCCTGGTGACCAGCAGGTTGTCCCGGGGTCCGCCGAGGGTCTTCTCGACCTGATCGGGGCGGCGGCCGGTGGCGACGACCTGATGGCCGTCGGCGAGGGCCGCGCGGACGATGTCCGTACCCAGGCCGCGTCCGGCGCCGGTGACGAGAATGACCTTGCTCATGGGGCTTCCTTTCAGGTGCCGTGATCGGGCACCCGGTGTTGTGCGGTGCTGCTGCGTGGCGTCCCGGCGGCCGGGCGAGCCGTGAGTGAGGGGAGACTGTTCAGGCTTGATCGGTGGGCATGATCCACAGTTCGCCGATGGAGGCGTGGCGGGGCCGGGTGACCATGTAGGCGACGCCGTCGGCGATGTCGTCGGGAGCGAGGACCTCGGTCTGCTCGTAGAAGGTGCCGATCGCTTCGCGGACCCCGGGTTTGTGGTCGTTGTGCGAGCCGAGCTCGGTGTCCACACCGCCCGGTTCGAGGACACCTACGCGGACGTGCCGCTGGGTGACCTCCTGGCGCAGGGATTCGGTGAAGCCGTTCACGCCGAACTTGGTGAGGTTGTAGACGCCGTATCCGTTCCACGCCACGCGGCCGGCGATCGAGCTGATGTTGACGATGTCGGCGACCCCGCGCGGTCCCTCGTCGGCGGCCTTGAGCAGATGCGGGAGGGCCGCGCGGGTGGTGTAGAGCAGGCCCTGTACGTTGACCGCGATCATCCGCTCCCACTCCTCGGCGTCCGCGCCGACGACCGGGCCCAGGAGCATCAGGCCGGCGTTGTTGATGAGGGTGTCCAGTCGTCCGAATTGCTCGACGGACTGCCGTACGGAGGCTTCGGCCTGGGCGCGGTCGGTGATGTCCGCTTCCACCGCCAGGGCCGTGCCGCCCGCCTTCTCGATCTCGGCGACGAGGTCGTCGAGACGGTTCTTGCGGCGGGCCACGAGCGTTACGGCGGCGCCGTGCTCGGCCAGCCGGCGGGCGGTGGCGGCGCCGATACCGCTGCTCGCGCCGGTGACGAGAGCGACGGTACCGGTCAGATTCGATGCGGTCGGGGGAGTCATGGGTGTCCTGTTCGCTGGCCGGGGTTCGTGGTGCGGTGGGCCCGTAAACCAGGCAACCACCCGCCGAGCCCGCCTGGGCCGCCGAAAAAGGCACCCCTCCACCGGGGGTCCCGCAGTACCCCTTTCCGGGCAGCCGGCGGCCCGGAAGCGGCCGTACGGTGGATTCATGGACCGCAGCACCGGGATCCGCGAGTTCCTGCGCACCCGCAGGGCCCGGGTCACCCCCGAACAGGCCGGCCTCGCCCCGCAGCCGGGCGCCCGCCGGGTCCCGGGGCTGCGGCGCGAGGAAGTCGCCCAGCTCGCCGGGGTCAGCGTCGACTACTACGTCCGTCTGGAGCGAGGCCGCGTCCAGGGCGTCTCCCACACCGTCCTGGAGGCCGTGGCCCGCGCCCTGCAACTGGACGACACCGAACGCGCCCACCTCTTCGATCTCGCCCGTCCCACCGAGACCCGGGGACGCCGCAGGCGACCGCTCAGCCCGCAACGGGTGCGCCCCGTCCTGTACCGGGCGCTGGACTCACTCGGTACTCCCGCGATCGTCCTGGGACGCCGTATGGACGTCCTGGCCGCCAACCGGCTCGGCCACGCCCTCTTCACCGACTTCCAGGACCGCCCCCACCGCGAGCGCAACTTCGCCCGCTACGTCTTCCTCGACGAGACCGCCCACGCCCTGTACGCCGACTACTGGGAAACGGCAGCCGGAGACTGCGTGGCCACCCTGCAGCTGTACGCAGGACGTCACCCCGACGACCCTCAACTAACCGAGCTGGTAGGGGAGTTGTCCGTGCGGAGCGACGTGTTCCGCCGGATGTGGGCCGACCATGACGTCCTCGCCCACACCACCGGCACCAAGCGCCTCCACCACCCGCTGGTCGGTGACCTGACCCTCGACTACGTCGTGTTGGCCGTCGAGGGCGACCCCGACCAGAACCTCACCATCCTTACCCCCGAACCCGCCTCACCCTCCGCAGACGCCCTCGGCATTCTCGCCAGCTGGACCCACTCGTCCGGCGGGCAGCTGAGCGACGGGATCAGCCGGAAAGCCTGAGCGAGAATGTTCCCGACACCGAATCTTCGGGACGCCGCGTATCGAGGCCGGGTATAACAGGCGTTGTGCGGCTGTACCGAGGTCAGAAAGACTGGTGGAGGGACATGTCGGTCACTGCACCGTCGCTACGGTCGGGGTATGACCGTGATGCGGCAACCTTCGCCGAGCAGCAAGTCGACCGTCTGATGCGGATGTTGTCGAAGGCGGACAAAGGCGATGCGAGGGCACGCGACGCTCTGGAGTCGGAGCTCCTGCATCTCCAGAGCACCAGGCATACCAACCCCTTCGTCTCGTGCAGCCGCAGGTGGTCGGTTGCGCAGAGCTTCGCCCTGTTCGGGGACACGCCGGGATACGTGCTGACCGTCGAGGGGGAAGGGCCGGGCCTCGACATCGCTGCCGTCCGTGAGCGGCATCGTATGTTCGGAGACGCGGTCGACTACCTCTTCGAGTTCGGTGTTCCACAGGCGCTGGGCGCGGACTTCGCAGTGGTCGAGGTGCACCGGGTGCAACCCTTCGGGCTGCCCACGGAGGTGGTGTATCCGTGAGGGCTTCCAGTGCCGTACGGGATGAACGCACAGGCTATTTTGCCTGGGCCTTCGAGAACCTTCCGGCCCTGGCGGACATCGCTGACGGTGTACAGAGCAGGAGAGCGGTTACGCCCGACGACGTCGCCGGCCAGGTTCGCTTCGCCGCCAAGAACGCCTTCCGCCTGGAGACCACTACCGGGAGAGACCTGGGGGACCTGGAGACTCCCACGGGGAGAGACCTGGAGGAGGAGCAGACGTACTGGTCTTCCGGCGGCTCCGGTGAGTACCCCTTCGGTTTCCGCACGCCTACGCGGTACGCAGACGTGGTCGATGGTCCCGGCCTGTCCCTGAGTGTTCCGCGACTGTACTTCGGCTCCGATGGCGAGTACCTGGATGCCCGGGTGGACGCCGCCGCCTACCGACTCATGCTCAACTGTTTTCTGATGTCGTTCCTGGCGGACCCCGTCTGCCTTCCCTGGCTAGGCCTCCTCATGTTGCGTGGCCCGCTCGACCGGCAATTCACCATCGCCCGTTTCCTCGACGCCATGACCGAAACCAGCATTGCAGGACGTTATGACAGCCCGCCGAGCCGGGCCTTGGTGCTCGAGTGGATCCGCGCCATCGATCAGCGCGACGTCTCCATTCGCCGCGACATCGATCTGACCGGAACTGTGGGCACTTACCTCGTAACCCTCCGCCGCTCATGATGGCGGGGGGTGGAGAAGGAGGGGTGGAGATGAGTGACGAGCAGTCAGCGCGGACGGAAGCCGACACGGCTCTGGAACTTGTCGAAGGCCAGGTCGCCCGGCACATCAGGGCGTTTTCCTCAGCGAAGCGATTCTTTCGTCGCATGTCCCTCATCCAGACGGTGAGTACCGCGACGCTTGGCGCACTGACGACGCTACTTATCGGCCTGGCGCAGGTGTACGGGCGTGACTGGCTGAACGCTCTGTCTTTGACATCCTCCTCGCTGGCAACGATCTCCGCCGCATGGACCGGCTGGTACGGCGCACGAGACGGGTGGGTGACCAACCAGAGGACGCTCAACAGCCTCTACGAACTCCGGTCACGCATTACGTTCGAGTCGACGCTCGCGGACCGTGCACCCGAGGCAGACAGAGCATCCCGGTACTACGCCGAATACCAACAGATCCTCAACGATGCCAATGGCCAGTGGGAACAGAACCGCCGCAGCCAGACCCAGTGACCCAAAGCCCGGCGACAAGCATGCGTGAGTGCCTTGGCGCTTACCACCGCAAGGTCCGCGCCCGCGTCGAGTACGCCTTCGCCCGGGCGATGCCTTGGGCCTTGGCGTGATGGCATGGGCTTTCGGGCTGGGTGGCTGCCGATGCGGTGAGGGCAAGAGCCGCCGCGACAACGAGCGCAACGCCTGCCGTCCAGCTCTTGGACCTCAGTGGAACCTGCACTCTATTGGGGACGTTGCCGGGCGTCAGTGACGGACATCTTGGAGGAGTTGGGGCCAGCCGCCGTCCGAGGCTCCCCGCTTGTACCTGTCCAGGATCCTGTCGACGGCGCTTTGGAGACGGTCGCCGAGCCTGTGCTGGTCGGTGATGGCTTCGACCGCGGACCGCAGGTCGGTCGCGCGCCTCAGCGGCACGTACTGCAGCATCTGAGCAGCGAAGTAGTCTTCCATTTCGGGCAGTTGGCGGATGATGCGCAGGTGGGTGGAAGCATCGTTGCCTGGCACGACGATCCGCATGGCCGCCTGCCAGGCTTTGGCAATGTTCTTGCGGCGGGCATCGCCCAGACCGCTTTCCTTCAGCCGGTGTCCCACGCCCAGTAGCAGGTCGACGGCATTCTCGCCGGTGAGAGGGTTCGTTCGGTCCTCGGCGATGACATAGGCGGAGGTTCTCGCGATGGCGCTCGCGTCGACCGGAGCTACGAAGCCGAGCCGGTAGGTCTCCTCGATGTCAGCTGCCGTGCCGTGAATGCTGTACCACCACAGGCACCAGTGCCGCGCCCGGCGCCCTTGCTCGCTGGTGCAGTCGATGGCCCCAGCCTCATCGGCGCCGCACAGCCGACGCAGTACACGCAGCGCCTCGGCCGGCGGATACACCTGGCGTTGCAGCCCGCCGCCGACGAGTTCGACGAGCCAGCCGACCGTGGTGGAGTCGGGAACGCGCTCGATCCAGCCTTCCAACTCGTCCCAAGCCAGGGGCACAGAAGTGCCCGCCTGTTCGAGAAGGACAAGGAGAGACGTCAGAGAGCGCAGCCGGCCCCGTGTCTCCTGACTCATGGTCCGCGGGCGGACCTCCGGCACCGTCTGACGAACGGCGGCAAGCGTCGTCTGCACCAGACGGGCACGCGTGGCCGCATCGAGCCCCACTTTGTATTTGAGGAGTTCTTCCAGTTTCTGTTGTCTGCCGATGCGCAGCAGCAGGTCCGCGAGCAGGCCCGCTTCGCGTTCGGCGGGGACCTGCTTGAGGAAGGGACCGAGCCAGGCCGCCACGTCCTTGCCGATCACCGCGAACTCGGCGGGCGGTGCCGAGATGACAGCCCTGGCCTGCGGAATGTCCGCGGCGGCGGCGCGCACCACAAGGTCCCGAAGGCACCTCCGGTCCTGCCATACCTGCGTCGGACTGTCGGAGTGCTTACTCCAGGCGAGTGCCGCCCGCCCCGCCACGTCGGCTACCCGGTGCAGGGGAAGATCGAGTTGCTCCAGTGCCTGCTTGACGACCTTGAAGCGAATGTCCGCCAGGCTCTCCGTCATGCTGACGGGCATCCCCTCGACAAGCCAGTGCACAGCCAGCTCGCGGACGGTTTCACCGACCGGCGTGTCGCAGTTCAGCAGGTGGACCAGCCCACCTTGCGAGAGGTCGGTCACGTATTCATGGCGAGTGACTTGAGCCAGCAGACGCACAACGGCAGAAGGATCGGTGTCGGGACACTGATCCACATGCGCCAATGCCATGAGCAGCGCGCCGAGTCGCGATCGGTCGACGGTTGTGGCCTGGGACGCGGACAGAAGCCGCGAGACGACTGCGGTGAGCAGGTCGATCAGTTCAGTCTGGTTCAGGCCGCGCAGATACGGCATCAAAACGGCGGTGTGCGCTCTGATGAGGACAGCGGATGTGACGGTGCTCTCCGCCAACATCCGGTCGGCGCAGCGAGCCCATCGTTCAGGGTCCTCGTGGTCGGCGGCCAAGGCCGCCATTCTGGTCATCAGGCCGGCCACGTAGTCGAATCCGGAGCGTTTCAGCGCGGCTTCGGAGACTTTGGTCAGCAGATTGGAAGCCTGTTCCGGGGCCCAGAGCAGTAGCGTGACGAGGAATTCGGCCAGTTCGCCGCGTGTCGCCAGAGAATCCTTACCCGCGGTGGCACGGGGGATGAACTGCAGCGTTTCGATGGTCATAAAGACCTGTTCGGTGTCGCGAGGCAGCAGCCGGCCCAAGACCTCGAGCACGGTGATCCAGGCGTGGTCGCGGCGCTCCAACGCGGCCTGGAGAACAGCGATGTCATTCTCCCCGTAGGGCCGCGCAGGCGCGGGCAGGAGGGTGAGGAACTGGTTCAGGGCGGGCAACGGGAGCCGTTCGTCGCTCCGCAGCAGGTGCAGCAGGTCGGGCAGCATGCCTGCGGTCAGCAGCGAACTCTGAGCACACACGGAGAGCACCGCCCTGCGCAGACCGTAGCGGGGCGTGGCGCGTTCGTGCGCAGGCGTGGACGCAAAGGTCCGCAGCAGGTCACCGACGGTCTCCTCTGCGGCAAGTGCGCAGTCCGATCTGCGGTCCGCACACAGCCAGGCCTGCTCGAGGACCGCCAATAGAAAGTAGTCGTCGCTCTCCTGGCCGCGCACATACCTGACGAGCGCGCGCAGTCCGGAACCTCCGGGTTCATGGACCAAGGCACGGCTGGCCGCGTACTCGAAGAATGTTTGGTGAAAGAATTGGAACACGCCGCCCGAACACTGGCCCACGCCCCGTGCCACCAGGAGTTTCACATCCCGGGAAAACCGGCCTGGCGGAAGAGTTGAGGGCAACCGCACTCGGGCGAGGTGCGCCTCAGGTTTCCCGGTCCGCAGCATCTCGAGCGCCAAGGCCATGGCGGTGTCAGCAAGATCGCGGCCGGGGGAGGGGCGTTCCCCGCCGCCGTCCCAGTACCGGCGGTCGCTGACAATCCGGTGATCCCAGTAGGCCTCGTACAAGCCGGTGGTGTCGACGATATCCGGTACGTCGCCGGGAGTGTAGATCTCGAAGAGCATGCGCAAGGTCAACGGGCGCAGACACAGCGCTTCGACGGAGATGTCCCGCGCGGCGATCTCCAGCATCCTGGTGATCACGTCTTCCCGGATCCGGGGAGTGGTGGTGAAGAACCTGCTATGAGCCAGCACGGCACGTTCGAACTCGCTGGATCGGCCTGGGTACGTGGCATCCGGGTCGGGTGTGTGAGCGTAGTCGGACAGCTTGTGTCGCTGCCACCGCGAGGGCAGCTCGCTGGCCTCCTGCACTCTCGACGACACGACGACGGCCGCGTCCGCGCTCACCGCCGACTCCACGATGGTGACCAGGGACTCCCAAGAAGCTGTGTTGTTGACGAGGACGTCCACAGTGTCGATCAGGACGGTTACCTTCCGTCCGCTCTCATGCGCCTGAGCAATGGCGGCCAGCAGCATTTTCTGATCGACCCGCGTCGCGCCGTCTTCGTCGGCCGCCAGCCATGTCGCCTTGAGGAAGAAAACCTCTGAGGCCGGCGCCTCGCAATACCGCCGCGCGAGGCCCCAGAGCAGGCTTGTCTTGCCGCAGCCGGCTTCGCCGGTGACGACGACAGGGGTGCCGCGGTCGGTGGCAAGGCTCGCAAGGATCTTCTGCTCCTGATCCCGGGTGATGTAGAGCCCTGCCTCGAACTGGGTCTCCAAACCGTCGACGAAATTCGTGCCGGAGACGTTTCCCGCCGAGCGGCGGGCGCGCTCGCTGTAGCGCTGGAGGCGAGGCAACGGGTCGCCGGGGCTGAATGTCAGGACGGTCTCGGTGGTGGAGGCCGGCGTCGCGGTTCCTGCCAGCCCGGAGCCGGACACCGCTGCCGCGAGGATTTCCTTGAGGTCCGCATCGCCGGTGTCACGCAAGTCCACCGGCGACAGCAGAGCAAGGCTGCCGCTGGCTTCGCCAGCCACGAGCAGGGGAAGCAGGCGGTGGCGGGCGGTCGCGATGTCCAAGCCGTACACGATGAAGTCGCGTTCGGCAGTCTTCTCCGTACTGGCCAGGTAGGCAGGGCTGACGATGGCGACCGTTTTTCCGTTTGCCTCCACGTGCTCCCGCACGGTGCGAGGCCCAGGGCGGTCTGTGGCGGGTCCCATGAGCACCCGGTGTCCTGCCGCGGCCAGGGCGTCGTAAACCCGCGATGCCCAGGTCCGGTCCTCCGCCACCCAGCTGAGCATGATCACAGGGGGCTGCGCCTGACTGTTGTCAGTGGTCGTCGGCTCCGCGATCCACGGGTGCGGGCCTTGCCGCACCGCTTTTGCGATCACGGTCACCGGAACACCCTGGTTCTGGACAGCTGACGTGTAGGTGTGCATACCGACGAGACGGCCGCGCACGTCGACGACCGGACCGCCGGACGAACCCAGCAGCGTGTTGGCGTTTTCGTAGCGGAAGCGTGTACCACGCGGGCTGAGTAACGCCTTCTGAGGAATTGCCAACTGCAGGTGTTTGCCCAGAGGGTGGTGCGCGAGCAGGAGCAGTGGCGCCCGGCGAAAGTCGTAGGGGCTCGAATCGAGTGTGTAGTGACCGCGGGGGAGGGACTCGGGATCGTCGCTACAGGGCGGCACCGGTGTGGATGTGCGGAGCAACGCATAGTCGAGGCGGTCCGGTGGAGCATCCCATGCCAGTGGGGAGCGCTCGCTTTCCTCCTGGCTCGTGGGGCTGTGGTCCAGTAGCTCAGTCAACTGCACCAGGGTGCCCGCCCCGTTCGGACCCGTTGGCGGGTTTCTGTGGAAATCGAAACGCGCCCACGTGTTGCCGCTCAGCCTACGTGGCTTTTGGGCATTGCCCATCACATGGCCGGCGGTCAGAAGCACGTCTGGCCGGACCAGAACACCGGTGCCCTGCGGCTGGCCATCGATTTCTACCAGTGCGACTCGTCGCTTGAGGTCGGCGAGGGCCTGGTGAAGGTCCTCGATGTCCAACATGCCTGCCGACGCCCTTGTGATCGCCTGCAGGCCGGGCTCGTTCAGCGCCTCGATGAGGGTCTCGGCGGTGTACTTGTCCCAAGCCCGGGCGTCCTCAGCGGCCATGGGCTCTGATGATACGGGCGACCGCACTGGCTGGCACGGCCTCATTGCTGAGGCGCTCACGGCCACGAGAGTGCAGGGCCACCGCCTTGCCGGTGTCCAGATCGATCAGCGCGGATCCTGAGTTGCCGCCCAATGTCGTGGCGTCATGATGCACAACGCCATCGCCGTCGATCGCCGTTACCAGCCCTGCGGCCAGCCGCTTGCAGTCGTACACGCCGTCAAAAATGCGCTGTTGATCGAGTGGATTGGCCCGGCTGTCGAGCGCGGGGTAACCGATCACGGCGATCCACCGGCCTACTTGCACGGGGGTGGTGTCGAGACTGACGACACCGGGTTCGGCCTCGCCATCCTCGCCGATGTCGGCAATCCGCAAGAGACCTACGTCTGGGCCGCTGCGCGGCTCGATCCACACGACTTCCGTCACGCGAAAGCGTGACTTGGACGGTCGCTGATACTCCTGGTACCAGTCCATAGTGGCCTTTACGGGCTTACCCGGGGCCGACATGTCGAAAGCGAAGCCCTTGCCGTGGGCGTAGGCGAACTCGCTCGCCACATGGCGATTCGTCACAACCAGTTGAGAACTCACCATCCAGCCGGTACCTGCATACTCAAGCCAATGGTTGCACAAATCGACCCGGCCAACGCTGGGGATCGCATTCTCCAGAGCTTGACGGGAGTGCTCGACACGCTCGGAGACCTTCTGGTTGGTGACGAAGCCGTCAGGGGGGAGCACGACCGTGGAGTCCTGAACGAGATGTACGGGCCGTAGATATCGCTCGATGATCGCCTCGACCCCGGAGCCACCGGGCACCCAGATACCCTCGGTCATACGACGCACCGCATCGGCGGCGACGTCGACGGTCAGGCCGCCGTCCATGCTCTCCGACCCGCTCAACCCGGCCGCGCCGGCAGCGATCTCGTCGAACCTGTCCAGGAACTCCTGCCTGACCTCGTCGTCGGCGAAAAGATAACGATAGTCCAAGAGGTGCCTCTTGCTGGTGGTACGAGATTGAGTCCATCCCTGCCGAGATCGTACGGAATCCCCTGGCGCCGAAGGGGCGGTTTGTGAACTTCGCTCAGCGCTACAGCCTCGTCCTGGCTGACCTGGTCCCGCCAGCTTCGCCAACCGTCGGATTGCGACGAGCTCGGCAGGACGCCCTTGTTGAAGAGGTGGCAGAGGCCGTCGCGCATGCCAATTGCGTTCCGCATCCCAGACCGGAAGTTCGGCCTGACCACGTTCGCGGCGATGTGGGATCACCAGACCGGTTCCGCGGTAGCCGCCATCGGCAATCACCGTGGTGTGGCCGACGGCGTCCTTCTGCCTGACAGTTCCCATGACTTGCAGTCGTTGCGGTTGCCGAGCAGCGGCCGACCGGCAGCGACGACGAGCCGGGTGTCTGCGTCGATGACGACTTGGGCGAGGACCTGGGTCATGTTGCTGATGCCGGCATCGCGGACGATGAGCCCGTCCGAGCACCAGAAGTAGCGGCCTGCGAGGGCCTCCCCACTGGCAGCCCATCGCTTCATGAGGATCTCGACCTGGGCGAGGGTGATGATGCTCGCGCTCCACCGGGAGCCATCATTGAGGTTCACGAAGACGTCGACGTTGTCCACTCACTCCAAGTCCTCGCCCCGGAACCGTTTGCGCGGCTGGAGCGCGAGCGACGGCCCTAGGTGGTGGGTCATGCGGTCGTCCGCGGACTTGGAGACGCCGAATAGCGGAGCCAGCTGGCGCATCGTCAAGTTCCTGCGTCAGTAGGCCGCGACGAGCGGAACTCGGTCCTTCAGCAGCAGGGTCCATGGGCGCCGGAGCTATCCAGGACGGCGCGGACGCCGTGATCACACCAGTCACAGCGTGATCGTCCCAAAGATCGACCACATGGCACGATGACCACCATGGCGGGTCAGGTCTTGGTGTCACTCATATCGCTGGGCGGCGTTGTCCTCGGCGGCATGCTGTCCTACCTCGTCCAGCACAGGACTCAACTGTCAGCGGAACGCGCTGAACAGCAACGACAGCAGAACGCCCTGGCCGAGGCCCGGCGCGCGGAACGGCTGGCCCTGCTGGAGCGCTTCATCGAGGTGGCGGCCGAGGCCGAACGCTCCGCGTTCAGCCGGCCTTCCGAGTTCGGCGACACACATCCCTGGTACCTCACGACCCAGGACGTCATGAACAGGCTGTGGGTCGCGGAACGGCTCATCCGTATCCAGTTCCCCCTGCCCGTGCATGACGCGGCACGTGCTTACTTCCTCGACCTGAATCGGACGGTATGGGAAGGGCTGCCCGACGGCGAGAGCGTACGGGACTACCTGGAGGACAACAGGCTGGCGTTCCTCGACACGGCTCGAGCGGTCATGGGATAGCCCACCACCGAGCCCTGAAGATCCGGTGCCGGTCTCCGTGCAGATCTGCCTGACCCTGGTCCCGGCGGTCCTCGGTTTCTGGCCGAACGGGATGCTGTCGCGCGGTGCCCGCCGGAACACGCGCCGACACCGAAGGAAACTGGCCGCCGAGGAACGGCAGCACACCGCGGAGCCCGCCGCGGCCCGCTCGGAATGGGGGAGGGGCCGTCCGGCCGGACGGCCCCTTCGCATGCGTCGGAGCAGGGGCAGGGGACAGGCAGAGCACTCATGCCTGTGGCGCGTGGGCCAGATACGCGAGGACTGCCAGGACTCGGCGGTGGCCGCTGTCGTTCGGCGGTAGGCCGAGCTTGAGGAACACGTTGCCGATGTGTTTGTGGACCGCGCGTTCGGTGACGACGAGGGTCTTCGCGATGGTGGCGTTGTCGTGGCCCTCGGCCATCAGCGCCAGCACCTCGCGCTCGCGCGGGGTGAGTGAGTCGAGGGGCGAGTCCCTGCGGCGGGTGAGGAGTTCGGTCACGACCTCGGGGTCCAGCGCGGTACCGCCGGCGGCGACCCGCTCCAGGGCGTCGAGGAACTCGTCGACCCGGCCGACCCGGTCCTTGAGGAGATATCCGATCCCGTTGGTTCCGCTGCCCAGCAACTCGCCGGCGTACGACTCCTCGACGTACTGCGAGAGCACCAGCACCGGCAGTCCGGGCAGCCGCTCACGAGCCTCCAGGGCCGCCCGCAGTCCCTCGTCGCGAAAGCCCGGGGGCATCCTTACGTCGAGCACGGCCACGTCCGGCCGGTGCTCCAGGAGCGCGGGCATGATCTCGGGCCCACTCCCGGCGACGGCCACCACGTCGTGTCCGGACGAGGTCAGCAGCAGGACGAGGCCTTCTCGCAGGAGGGCGTTGTCCTCGGCGATCACCACACGCACGGCAACTCCACGTCGATCACGGTCGGCCCGCCGGCCGGGCTGGACACTTCCACGGTTCCGTCGAGCGCCGCGACCCGTCGCCGCATGCCCAGCAGCCCCGAGCCTGCGCTCTCGTCGGCGCCGCCGCAGCCCTCGTCCCGGATCCGCACGCGCAGGCCACGCCGGGCCCGGACCAGCTGGACCTCGGCACGGGACACGCCGCTGTACCTGGCGACGTTGGTCAGCGACTCGGCCACCGCGAAGTAGGCGGCCGCCTCCACCGCCGCGGGCGCCCGCGCCCCGTCGCCGAAGCCGCCGTCGTCCACCGCCACCTCCAGCCCCTCCCTGCTCTCGGTCTCGCTCGCACGCGGGGACCCCCAGCCCGCCGCCAGCGCCCGCACCGCGCCGGCCAGGCCGCGGTCGCTCAGGATAGGTGGGTGGATGCCGCGCACCACCTGCCGCAGCTCCGTCAGCGCCTTCTCGGCCTGCTCCTGGGCCTCGTCGAGCAGCCTGCGGCCTGTCTCGGGATCCCCGCCGTAGGCGCGCCTGGCGAGCCCGATGCGCATGGACAGCGCCACCAGGTGCGCCTGCGCGCCGTCGTGCAGATCCCGCTCGATCCGGCGCAGTTCGGCCTCGTGCGCGGCGATCGCGTCGGCGCGGGTCTCGGCCAGCCGCTCGACCCGGGCCGCCAGTTGCGCCTGCGGGGACGGTTTGAGCAGCGCGGTCGACCAGTCGGCCTCCAGATCCGCGAGCCGCACGATGAGCGGCAGGACGACGGCCTCGCGGCGCAGCAGGCCGCACCACACGCCGTCGACGACCAGGCCGACGGGCCACAGGGGCACGGCGAGGACGAGCAGGGCGCCGTAGAACCAGTACGCGACCAGCCAGCGCGCGTCGGTGCGCGTGCCCGGATCCCGTACGGACCTGATGATCCGCCGGCGCATCGTCCCGGTCAGGGGCTGGTATGCCTCGGGGATCCGCACCCCGGTCCAGGCGGCGGTCAGGCCGCGTTTGGCCGCCGCGATCCGCCGGGTCAGCAGCAGCGTCTCGGGCAGCAGCCAGGCACCGACGACCGCCAGCGTGCCGATCGCAGTGATCAGCAGGACGGTGATGAAGATCCACATGCCGAAAGCCATGGCGGCGGCCAAGAAGAGATGGGCCGTGGCCCGCGCGGCGCGCCGCAGCGTTTTCCACATGCGAGGAAGCTAGACGTTTTGCTTGACTCACGCAAGTTTCTGGGGATGGATCATCGTGCCACCACGCTTCCTGGCGGCCCTATGGACGGAGGTCCTGGACGGTGGCTGCCGCGACACCGAATCCGTAGCGGTCCGCGAGGCAGTTGTAGCAGTTGGGGCCGCGTGCTCCCGTCCCGTCCATGTACGGGGCTGGTTGAGGCCGGGCCGGGCCGGGTCGGATCGGTACACCGGCGTCTCCACCGATCGGCGAGGACGGTGCGACCACGACGCGAGCGGTTCGGGGGCGGGAGCAACCGCATACTCTCGTGGACGACGCCGGAGCCATACCGGCGCACTCCTGCTGCCGCCCACTTGGCTGACGCGAGGATGTCGGCTGACGGCGCGGGTCGCAGGCCGCTCGCCGTCGGCAGTGGTCGTGGAGCAGGAGGGGGATCGCGGATGCCGCCGTCCTGCTCGTTTCCGCGGTCGAGTCGGCCCGTCACGACTGACTCTGCCGAGCCGACATGGAGATCGATGTCCTCGGGTGGCCATGGTGCCGGATGCTCGGCAGGGGCAGTCACAGCCAGATCAGCAGGGCGTAGCCGGCGGTTGCGGCGGCGAGGCCGACCAGGAGGCTGCCGATGGCGTTGAGTCCGGCCTCGGTGAGGGAACCGTCTTCGAGGAGCCGGACGGTCTCGAAACTGAAGGTGCTGAAGGTGGTCAGGGCACCGCACACGCCGGTGCCCAGCAGCAGCATGACGTTGCTGGGCAGGCCGTGCGCGGCTACGGCCGCCGCCAGGGCGCCGAGAATGAACGACCCGGCCATGTTGACGGTGAACGTGCCGAGCGGGAAGACGCTGTCGTGGCGGGCCTGGATGGCCTTGTCGGTGAGATAGCGCAGCGGCGCGCCGAGCATGCCACCGAGGAAGACCAGGAGGACGGGCATCAATGGAGCTGCTCCTCGATGACGGGGCTGAGTCCCTTTCCGTTCTCCGCGATGACCTGGACCGGTTCCAGCGTGATCAGTGCCTCGGGCGCGACCTCGCGGGCCTGGGGCATGAAGACGCGGATGCGGTCCTCCTCGTCGATGATGACGATGGTCAGGGGGAGGTCTTCGGCGAGATCGAGCAGGCGAGTGGTGTGCACGATCGACGAGGTGCCGAAGCCCTCGAAGCCGCGGAACACACTGGCGCCCGCAAGCCCCGCCCGGTGGGCGCGGTGGACGATCTCGGTGAAGGCCGGCCTGCGGTGGTATTGGTCCCACTCACCCAGGTAGATGGTCATCCGCAGGACCGGTCCGTTCAACGACGGGCGCGGCGGCCGCGGGGGCGGGTTCACTCCGTTGTGCCGGCGAAGGTGCGGGTTCATCGCTGCCTCTTTACGGGAGAGACCGCTTGGGAGGCGGGGTGGCCGGTCCGGCGGTCGGCGAGGCGGGTACTTGGCTGCGGCGGCTGGGGCCGCGGCGCACTGGCAGTCCGGCGGCCCGGCGGGCGGCCGCGATGCCGAGCCCGACCGCGACGAGTCCGGCGACGAGGCTCGTCAGGGCGTAGGCGTCGGCTTTGGACCAGTCGCCCAGTGAGAGCAGGTGGTGTATCTCCACGGTGTAGGTGGAGAAGGTGGTGTAACCACCGAGGAAGCCGACGCCCAGGAAGGGCCGGACGTAGCGGCTGGGCGGCCACACCTCCAGGACGCAGACCATGAGCAGTCCCAGGGCGAAACTTCCGGAGATGTTGGTGATGAAGGTGGCCCAGGGGAACCCGCCGGCCGGGGTGGGCCAGGCGAGGGCGAGGCCGTAGCGGGCGAGGCTGCCCAGCCCGCCGCCCACGGCGATCACCGCCAGGATGTCCGTTTGGCGGGAGCGTCTGGCCTCGGCTGATCGCTGCTGGGGAGGTGCCTGTGGTCGGGCGCCGTCCGCGACGTCGGGGTCGACCGGCAGAACCTCTTGCGGCGGCGGTGCGTCGTCGCGGGGCCGGGGTCGGGGTTCTCCGCGGGACATCGTCCTTCCCACCGGGTTGAGCCTGTGCGGTCCGACGGTGGACCGCGTGCCTGGACCTGCCGGTCTCGCGCTGTCCGTCGGATGCGACGTGGGGTGACCGTAGGGCCGCGGCTGCAGGTCGGCTGAGACGCTGTCCGGGACGAGCGGGGCATGATGTCCTCCTACCTGTGGGCGTGCCTGCGTGAGCAGGTACCAGGTAGGGACTGTTGTCGACCCAGGTACACGGTCGCGGTTTCGGCGAGCCCCACCGCCATCACTGTCAGGCTACGCCGTCCCCCCGGCGAAGACGAGGGGCTGCCGCGTCAAAACCCGCAGGACAGCCGTGGTGAGCCACGAGACGTCGATATCAGTCCTCGCGGCTGATTGCGGTGGGCGCGACCGCGACCGGCTCCGACGTCGCAGGTGCGCGGTCATCTCGCGCCGACGCGGGGCCGGCTCCCAGGCCGTGCCGAGCTCCGCCATGCCGCTGCCCACCGCGACATCGACGGTGAGGCTCCCCGGGCGGCGGGGGAGCGGGCTCACCGCCCGGCGCGGTCGATCCAGTACGCCGCGGTCGGCGAGAACAAGATCCGGGATGCGGTCGGCCCCGTAATTGAACCTGTTCCCTTTTCGGCCCGGTGCCTTTGGTCCTGATCGCAGTTCCGTCCGGGGTGAACGAGTGGTGGAAGGTGAAGGCGTGCGGCGCGGAGCCGTGGTCGTGCAGGTGCTCCAGCCTGGAGACCCCGTCCCGCCAGGTGGGTGTCACGCCTTCGGAGACCCACCAGCACACGTAACTCGGGTGCCCTGACCTCTCGAACCAGTCGTAGCGCCTGTTCAGCGCCGCACGGTGCAGACCGATGTAGACGGCGTCGAAGGCGGGGCGCAGATCGGTCCAGAGCGAGAGGGTCGCGGCCAGGGCGGTGGTTTCCACCGTATGGCCCTTGCCGTACCAGGCCGGTACGGCGAACTCTCCCCATGCACCCCAGTCCGCCTCGAAGAGCATGCCCCGGTCGCCGTCTGCCGCTTCAGCACGAGCGAGGTACCCGGGGCGCTGGCTGATCTCCCGGTAGACGGACTCACCAATCTCGTAGAACTCGCGCGTGAGAGGTGCGGGATCGGCGAGCGGTGACTTCAGGACGCCGAATGTGTACAGAGCAAGATGGGGCATGCGTTTTCTCCCTGGTAGGGGTGCCTGATGCGGTCGCGGTCGGTGGCTTACGCATGAGGCCAGGATTCGTGGGGCGTGCCCGACTCATCCGGTCGCGGGTGGCTCAGCCTGAAGGAACTCCCGTGCGACCGTGGGCGATCGCCGAAGACCAGGTGAAGGTAGCCGCCTCCGCGGGCCATGTCGAAGTTGCGTTTTCCCCGTCCAAGTGGCCTCCTGCACCGGTGGTTACGGGGGCTGGGGCGGTGACGGGGCGGGGCAGGCTGCGGGATACCGGTGATCCACTCCGGCCGATCGATTCGCCCGCCATGCCCGTCCGCACCCCCGGTCCGATAGCCCCGAGTGCCGCCGAACGCGTGCGGTTGAAGAGGATGCCCTACGGCCACAAGACCCGGCACTGGCTGCGGGTGAGACCCTCAACGCCGCGGCCGTACCGCCTCGTTCACACCGCTGCAGGCCGTCGAGGTCAAGGCGTCGGCCTGCCGGCTGCCTGCCGAAGGGGCTGCCACGACTGTCCGTCCCGACGGGCGGATGCGTTGTTCGAGCTGACCGACACCCTGTCCGCGGCAAGCCGGCTCGGCCGACGGCACCGTCTCCTCGCGGCGTAACTGCGCCATGGCGCAAGAGCGACATGTGTGACCCCTTGAACGACGTCGGGGGAGGCCGGAGGATCCAGTGATCTTTCGCTCTCCGCCGCGTCTCAGGAGTCTTCCTTGCCCAAGGTTCCCATCCCCCGGCCCGGGCCGATCGCCCTCGCCGTGGCGGCCGCGCTGACAATCGGCGTCCTACCGGCGACTGCCGCAGTGTCCGCGTACTCCGCCGGTGAGGCGTCGCACAACGACGCCGGACACCACACCCCCGGCGATGCCGGCACGCACACCGTCACCCTGATCACGGGTGACAAGGTCACCATCGGGACCGCCGCCGACGGCACCGTCGTGCGCTCCTTCCAGGCCGCGAGCGGAGCCACCACCGGCTTCCACCGCGCTGTCCTGGACGGCGCCACCTACGTCTACCCCGACGCCGCCCTGCCGTACGTGAGCGCCGGGAAGCTCGACAAGCAGCTCTTCAACGTGACGCGGCTGATCGCCGAGGGTTACGACGACGCGCACAGCTCCCGGCTGCCGCTGATCGTGCGCTACACCGATGCCGCCGCCAAGGCACGCACCCGGACGAAGATGGCCGGCTCGACCAACGTCCGCCGCCTGGACAGCATCCAGGGCGCGGCCCTCGCGCAGAACCACCGGCAGGCACCGGAGTTCTGGTCCTCGCTCACCGGGGGTTCCGGCGCGGCGGCCCGGTCCGCGAAGCCGTCCTTCGCGGGCGGCGTCGCCCACGTGTGGCTCGACGGCCAGGTGAGGGCCGACCTGGCCGACTCCACCGCCCAGATCGGCGCGAACAAGGTCTGGGCGGAGGGCGACACCGGCCAGGGCGTGAAGGTCGCGATGCTCGACAGCGGCGCGGACACCGAACACCCGGACCTGGTCGGGCAGATATCCGACAGCGCCAGCTTCGTCCCCGGCGAGGACGACATCGCCGACTACAACGGCCACGGCACGCATGTCGCCTCGACCATCGTCGGCACGGGCAGTGCCTCCGACGGCAAGGAGCGGGGTGTCGCCTCCGGCGCCCGGCTGGCCGTCGGCAAGGTGCTCAACTCCGAGGGCAGCGGCCAGGAATCCTGGATCATCGCGGGCATGGAGTGGGCCGCCCGCGACCAGAAGGCCAGGATCATCAGCATGAGCCTGGGCGGCGGCGGTGACAGGACCGACCCGATGAGCCAGGCCGTCGATCAACTCAGCCACGAAACAGGCGCGTTGTTCGTGATCGCGGCGGGCAACGGCGGCCCGCACTCCATCAGCAGCCCCGGTGCCGCGGACTCCGCGCTGACCGTCGGCGCCGTCGACTCCACCGACACGCTCGCCGACTTCTCCAGCCAGGGCCCGCGCGACGGCGACGGCGGGCTGAAGCCGGAGATCACCGCGCCCGGCGTCGACATCGTCGCGGCGCGCTCGCACTACAAGCGCGGCTCCGGCTACTACACCACGATGAGCGGCACGTCGATGGCGACACCGCACGTCGCCGGTGCCGCCGCCCTCCTCGCCTCGGAGCACCCCGACTGGACGGGCACCCAGCTCAAGGAGGCGCTGGTCAGCAGCGCCAAGGCCACCCCGGCGTACACCCCGTACCAGGCGGGCGCCGGCCGGCTCGACGCGCTGGCGGCCGTGCACACCACGGTCTTCGCCACCACGAGCGCCTACTCCGGCTTCCACACGTGGCCGCCGAAGCCGGGGCAGACCGACGTCCAGACGGTGACGTACACCAACGTCGGCGACGCACCGGCCAACCTCGCCCTGGCGGTCAACGGCACCGTCCCGGCAGGGTTGTTCAGCCTCTCCGCCGACCATGTCACCGTGCCCGCCCACAGCACCGCCACGGTCACCCTGACGGCGGATCTGGACAAGCTGGGCGGCGACCAGTCGGTCAGCGCCATGATCACCGGTACGGACGGCAGCGGAGCGGTTCGCGCCCGGACCCTGATCGGCGCGGCCCGCGAGGGCCAGCGGCAGAATCTGACCGTGGTCGCCAAGGACCGTTCCGGCAAGCCGCTGGAGGGCCGGGTCGTCCTGAGTGCCGAGCACCTCTTCACGGTGATGGACCTCGACGCGTCCGGCACCGGCACGGCGCGGCTGCCCGTCGGCAGCTACAGCGGCTGGCTCACCGGTGACGTGCAGGGCGCCGAAGGCCCGCACTCGCGCGGCATGGTGCTGCTCGCCTTCAACGACGTGAAGCTCGACCAGGACCGCACCGTCACCCTGGACGGCCGCAAGGCACGCCGGATCCTGGCGCGCGTGCCGCAGCAGACCACCGCCGTCGCGCCGCGCCTGGACGCCCACCGGTCCTTCACCGACAGCCTGGTGGAGACGTCGATGCTGCCGGACCCGTCGTACGACAGCATCTGGGCGCTGCCGACCGGCAAGAAGGTCACCGACGGCGAGTTCGAGACCGGCGCCCGCTTCCGGCTCGAGCAGCCGGCGCTGACCGTGAGCACGAAGTCGACGACCTTCAACGACCCGCTGGTCAAGCGCGCGGCCACGCCGCTGCCCGCCGGTACCCGGAACCTGACGGCGGTCTTCGCCGGTGACGGCACGGCCCAGGAGCTCGCGCGGCAGAACGTGCGCGGCAAGGCCGTCGTGGTGCGCGGCGCCGGCACGGAAGGGATCAAGGCCCAGGCGGAGGCCGCCGCGGCCGCCGGAGCCCGGCTGCTGCTGGTCGTCAACGACGGCGTCGGCCGCCTGCAGCCCTGGGACGAGAACCCCTGGAGCCCGGACAGCCCGGCCCCGGTGACGGTGGCGACGCTCAACGCCGACCAGGGCGCCGACCTGCTCGGCCAACTCCGGCACGGCGCGGTCTCCCTGAAGGTCACCTCGCACCCCACGACCGACTACGTCTACGACGTCGTGCACCACTGGACGGGCGCCGTTCCGGCGGACCCGACCTGGCGTGAGGAGTCCAAGGACCTCGGCCGGGTGAACGTCTCCTTCCGTAACTACCGGCAGGGCAAGGCGATGGAGTTCCGTCCGGACGTCTGGCGCGGCTGGGCCGTCGGCAACCAGCTCACCGCGCCCGCGCAGGGCGACCGCACCGACTGGGTCACCGCCGACACCACGTGGCTCGACGACGCCTTCATCCAGGGCGAGACCGGGCAGCACTCGATCGACCCGCTGACCTACCCGGCGCGCAAGACCGGCAAGGTCACCTGGTTCGGCCCGATCCAGCGGCCCCGCATGGGCCCGATCAACTACCAGCCGGTGCGCTACCTCGACACGATGTACATCACCGCGCCCGGCTGGGGTGACTCGGGGTCCGGCCACGTCGGCGAGGCCGGCGCGAACTTCGACGTCAAGGACTGGATGTCGCTCTACCAGGGCGATCAGCAGCTCGACTGGGGCAACGCCGAGTACCTTCAGGTTCCCGGCCTCGGCGCCGAGCGCCTGCCCTACCGGCTGGTTCTCGACAACGACCGCGGCACCTGGTCCGACCCGTACTCGACGCACACGCTGACCGAGTGGGACTTCACCTCCGCGGTCACCGGCGGCGACGCGGCGGTGTCCCTGCCGCTCATCCAGCTCGACTACGGCGTGGACACCGACAAGTCCGGCCGTGCCGACCGGCACGCCGGCCTGACGGTGGCCGCCTCGCACCTGCCGGGCACCACCGCCACCATCGGGAAGCCGACCGTCGAGGTGTCGTACGACGACGGTGTGACCTGGCAGCGGACCGACCTGACCCGGCGCGACGACGGATGGCGGACGAACCTGCGCGCGCCGCGGTCCGCGGACTTCGTCACCCTCCGGGTCGGCGCCCGGGACAGCGCGGGCAACACCGTCTCACAGACGATCACCCGGGCCTTCGGCCTGCGCTGACGTCACATCCTGGGAGGTCACCCGGGACAGCACCGCGTGGGCGGGACCGCAGCCGGCGGCCCCGCCCACGCGGCGTTCCCGGCTGTCAGGGTATCCATGAGGAGAAGATCTGCTACGGCGTCACGCGGGGGTTGCCCACTCCTCGCGAAGCATTCCGAAGAGCACGCGGTCGTAGCGCTTCCCCTCCACCAGCACCGCCGACCGGCGGCGGCCTTCCTCACGGAAGCCCAGCCTGGCGAAGGCGCGCATGGCGCGCTCGTTGCCACTCCAGGTGTCCAGCTCCAGCCGGCTCAGGAAGTACGCGCCGAACAGGTGGTCCACGAGCAGCCGCAACGCGTCACTACCATGGCCGCGACCCCAGAACTCTCGCTCGCCGATGGTGACTCCGAGCGTGGCCACTCCGGCGTACGGGTCCAGGTCCCGATAGTCGGCCATGCCTATGACCCTTCCGCCTGCGAGATCCTCGACCGTGAACACGGCCGACTCTCTCGGGACCAGGCGCAGCATGGTGTCGAAGCCGAGCCCGATCGCCTCTGCTGAGACCGGTCCGAAACACGGATCGCCGGCCGCGGCCAAGCGCACCACTTCCGGGTCGTTGCGCCACCGAAGATGATGCTCCGCGTCCTCGGAGCGCAGCGCACGCAGCCTTACCAAACTTCCTTCGAACATTGCGCAACCCTATGCGATCGCAGAACCGCTCAAGGCGGGCGATCCACGCTCGGATGCCCTCGGCACGTCTGCATCAACCGGCCCAGGCGTTCGCACCGCCCTCTTGGAATTGACCATCTGGTGCAGTAGGAAGCCGCGCAGGACGCCTCTGCCAGAGTTGACCGAGGAGTCATCCCTCTTTGGCATCGGAGCGGTGAGGATGGCCCAGTCGGCATGGGAGCGGTGAGGATGGCCCAGTCGAATGCCCAGCCGCCGTCCTGCCAGGGTGCGCGGCTCTGTCAGCCTTCGACGATGGCGTCGCGGCCGATCCAGTCGGTCTTGTAGGACCATTCGTGGTACTCGGCCGCGGGGTGAACGGCGCGGTGAGCAGCCTCAGCCGATCCGTAGAAGCCGGGAGGATCTCAGGCACTCGTGCGCCGTGCAGGTGGCCATCGCGGGGGAAGGAGGGCGGCGCCGCGGGCAGGATGCTGTCGACGTCGTACCGGCTCTTCTGCGCAGCCCGGCAGGATGCCAGGCCTCGGCCAACTCGGCAACGTCCTCCATGCGCCACGGGCGAAGAACGAGAGCGGGAGAGGCCGATGTCGCGGCCACCTGAAGTACGACGGGGGCATTCATGAACCGATCAGGTGCGGCGGCGTTTTCACCCGACGCCAGCCGCTTGCGGTCCACGCTGCCTTGCGACCGTCCCGTCATTGCTGTGTCCGGACGCGCAGAGCCTGGACGGACCAGTCGAACACTGGAGCCAGACTCTCCGGGGCCGGCCAGCCGTTGACCACTGCGAGCAGCTGCAGGTATCGCTCCCTGCGGGGGTCGTTCACGCTCTCCAGCCGAGTCGCCAGCCGGCGGCGAAGCTCGACGTCGTCGGGGCGGCCGAGGAGGTGCGCGTAGTGCGCCGTGAACGCCACGACGATCGGATCGGCCTGGGGCGAGGCCGGGTCGATGCCGGCGGTCAGGGCCGGGCCGACCTGGTCACGGACGGCTGCGGCAATGTCGCGGCGCGGGCTCATCGTGTCGCTTCGGGCCTGCTCGGCTGCCTGGTCCTCGGCCATCCGCCGCACGGCGGCGCGGAAATCCGGGTCCAGGGACATTTCGGCCAACTCCACCCACGCCTGGACCTGCTCCGCCTCCGGATTGTCGGGCAGCTCGGGGGTCATCGAGCGCATGACCCCCGCGAACGCGGGGGCGGCGTCAAGACCGCCGAAGACGGCGTCGAGGAAATCGCCGATCAGACGTCGGCGTTCGTCCTCGGAGAGCTGGGCCAGCCGGTGCATGAGTTCCGTCTCCTCAGGTGTGGACCCGCGCTCGGCCACCGCCGTCAGCACCGCGCGCCGCAGGAGCAGGACGCGGATCTGCACTGCCAGTGCTTCGGCGTGCGCCGCGGCAACCTCGGGAAGCGAGAGCTCGCGGTCCACGACCTTGCGGATCGTGGGAAGGTCCAGTCCCAACTCGCGCAGGGTCCGCACGAGGTCCAGGCGTGCGACGGCGTCGATGTTGTAGAGGCGGTAGCCGGCCGGGCTGCGGTCCGTCGGCGCCACGATTCCGCGATCGGAGTAGAACCGAATGGTCTTGACCGTGAGACCGGTCCGCCGAGCGAGCTCGCCGATCGAGTAAAGCGTGTCGCCGTCCATGCCCCCACCTTTGAGTCTCCCCCTACTGGAGACTCAAGTCCCTCCGCCTGCGAGCAGACAACCCGCAACCACTCCTCAGCCACAAGTCTTGACAATTCCTCTGTTCGCTCCGTTGCGGGTGAGTGATCCCGTCCCCCTGGAATTCGAAGCCGTGGTCAACCACGCAGTCATCGGGCCCGTGGCGGTCGCTCGTATCCAGGCCACTGCCGCGCTCGGGACGGTATCGGCGGACCCGTCGGCCACGCAGTGGCTGCTGCCAACGACGACCTCGGTAAGTTCCGGGAAATAATTCTGTCCACATTCTGGTATGGCAGATGGTCGGAAGCAAACCCGGCTCTGGTCTGCTTCTGATGATCTCACGATCTGCATACCGATCTATTACGTCAGGATTGTCTGGGAGATGTTTTCCGTTCGGCGCACCCCAGATCGAGGACTAGCGTGGCTATTGCACTAAGCGCCCCGTACGAACGGAGTTTTTACGGGCCGCCCTTCTCCTCAAAGGAGGCCGCCATGTACGTGCGTGCACGCGTAGCGGCAGCATCAGGCATGTCCGTCGCGCTGCTCTGTGTCGCCGCGGGTGGGGCTACGGCTGCCACCACGCCCCCGGCGCATCCCGCCTCGATCACAGTGAAGGCAAGCCCCACGACTGTAAAGGCCGGGCACACGGTCCGATTCGCGGGCCGCACTTCCGGCATCCGCCCCGGAGCGTCTGTGATTCTGCAGATGGACAGGAACGGCAAGTGGATGCCGCTCCATGTCAACTCCAAGGTGAAAAAGGGTGACACATACGCCCTTGCGACCCGAGTGACCATGAAGGGCAGCCAGGACTTCCGTGTCGCCTCGGGAAAGACTCACTCCTCGACTGTCAACGTCACGGTGCAGTAGGCCGTTTCGTCGGACACGGCAGCTGTGAGCATTGATCGCTGATGCGTTGTGACTGCGCGCCACGGTACGCCGTGCAGTGCTTCAGCTGGCCTTACGTTCCAGGTACGGGATGTGCCGAGCCCTTCGTATGGTTGGGCCGCCCAGGGTGCCGGGTGTGGCTTTCGGTTGGCTGTCGTCCGT
Organism: Streptomyces sp. NPDC001220; assembly: GCF_053597895.1. Lineage (NCBI taxonomy): Bacteria > Bacillati > Actinomycetota > Actinomycetes > Kitasatosporales > Streptomycetaceae > Streptomyces > Streptomyces sp. NPDC001220. Next base: position 114,672 of record NZ_JBSFJE010000008.1, on the reverse strand, counting down.
GGCAGCAGTGGCTTGGCCGCGCCCGTCGTACCACTGCCGACCTGGGCGGTCGCGGGGTGTGCGGGGTCATATGTGACCTCGGCCCGCTTGCCGCTTGCCGCTTGCCGCTTGCTGCTTGCCGCTCGCCGCCTGCCGCTCGCAGCTCGCCTGCGAGCTCGTGAGCTCATGCCGTTCGCCCTGGTCGTCGACGTACGCGTAGGTCTGCTGCTCGACGCCGTCGTACGCAGACCCATCTGGCCCGGCGCTGCGAAGGCGGCACGGTTCAGGGCGGCACGGCCGGTGGTGCCGGTGAGGTGGACGACCTCTCCGCGCTGACTGTCGGTGGCCCAGGTGTGGGCGTCGCCCAGTGTCCGAGTCCACCGTGAAGACGCGCGTCGGTCGAGTCGTAGCCAAGATCGGCGTCCGGGACCGCGTCCAGGCCGTGATCTTCGCCCACGACCTGGGAATCGCCCCCGCGACCGGTGAATCGCCCGTCCCGGTGCCGGCTGAGGAGAATGGGCGGGCTGAAGGGAACGAACGTCTTCTCACCTGGCTTTAACCCTACAGGCCGTAGGGTGGGACGTCCTCCTGTGAACTTGTAGGAGGCGCTGGTTCCGTGGCGAGTGACGACGAGAGGTGCGAGATGGCCGAGGGCCCGAACGGCACGACGACCGGCCTTCCCCGCACCGGCCTCCCTCGCACCGGCCTTCCGCCGCAGACCGTCCGGCCCCGGCGTTCGCGGTGGGAGCCCCGGCTCGGGGCGGTCGCCGCCGCTTTCACGCTCGCCCAGCTCGTCCTCGTACGGCCGGATCTCGGTCTCGGCTGGGACGAGAGCGTCTACGTCAGCCAGGTCAGCGGTCACGTGCCCGCCGCCTACTTCAGCGCGCCCCGCTCCCGCGGCATCTCGCTTCTCACCGCCCCGATCGCGTCGTGGTCCGACTCCACCGTCCTGCTCCGGATCTACCTGGCCGTCCTCTCCGGCCTCGCCCTCTACCTCGCCCTGCGCGTGTGGCGAAGCCACCTCGGGCCCGGCGTCCTGGCCCTGGCCGGCGCCCTGTTCGCCTCACTGTGGGTGACGCTGTTCTACGGCCCCCAGGCCATGCCCAACTACTGGGTCGCCGTCGGCGCGCTGGTCTGCGTCGGCTGCTTCCTGCGTGCCCGCGCGAACGCACGGGACCGGGCGGCCTGGTGGGGCGTGTTCGCGGGCGCGGCGCTGATGGCGGGGATGCGCCCGATGGACGCGGTCTACGTCGCGCTGCCCCTGCTCGCGCTCTCCCTGCTCTCCCTGCTGCCTCCGCTCTCCCGGCTCTCCCCGCCTTCCTTGCGCCGCCCGCGTCTGCTCGTCGTACTGGTCGCGGGGCTGGTGGCGGGTGCCGGCGAGTGGGTGATCGAGGCGTACACGAGCTACGGCGGCCTCGCGCACCGCCTCTCCGCCGCCTCGGACATCCAGGGCGGCCTCGGCTGGCACCTCTCCGTGCTCGACCAACTGCACAGCCTCGGCGGCCGTACCCTGTGCCGGCCCTGCACCGGATCGGCCCCCAGCCCGCTGGTGACCCTGTGGTGGTTCGCGCTGCCCGTCCTCGCTGTCCTCGGCGCGGTGATCGCCGTCCGATCCCGGCGCGCCCTGCCCGTCCTGCTCCCGCTGGCCTGCGCCGTCACAGCCGCGGTCCCCTACCTGTTCCTCATCGGCTACGCGGCCCCCCGCTTTCTGCTGCCCGCCTACGCCCTGCTCGCCCTCCCCGTCGCCCACGGCCTCGTCCACCTGGTCACCGCACCGGCAGACCGGGCCGGGCGCGCCGTGGCCGCCGGTCTGGTGGCGGTCGGCCTGGCAGGCCACCTGGCCGTGCAGTACGTCGTCCTGGAACACACCGTGCACAGCTCCGACGCCTCCCGCGCCGACTGGGCCCGCACCGCCGCCGCCCTCCACGCACTCGGCGTACGGCAGCCGTGCCTGCTCAGCGGCTACGAAGCCGTCCCCATCGCCTTCGCCACCGGCTGCGGTTCCGCCCAGACGGCGGGGCATGACGCCAGCACCACCGTGTCCGAACTGAAGCGCGCCGCGCAGCGAACGTCCTTCGCCGTCCTCGTGCCGCCGAAGGGGCGTCCGCCCGCGTACGCACGCACCTGGTCCGAGGAGCGGGCCGGCGCACTCCGCGCTTACGTCGCACCCGGCGTACGGCAGGGGAGGTGACCGCCGTGACCACGGCCGAGACCGCCGTGACCACGGCCGAGAGCCTGCCGGCGGCCTCGGGCAGACGTCTGTACGTCCAGTTGGGCGTCACCCTGCTGGTGCTCGCCTCCGCCGGCGGGATGCTCGCCGCGCACCGGGCCACGCTGGACAGCGGCACCGACCGGCTGGCCGCCGCCGACGGGGAGTGGCTGGTGCTCGCCTGCCTCGCCGCCCTGGCCACCTGGGTGTGCGCGGCCGTGGCGCAGCAGGGGGCGGTGGTCGAACGGCTGCCCAGGGGGCGGCTGGTGGCGGCGCAGTTCGCGGCCGGCGCCGCCAACCACCTTCTTCCGGCGGGGGCCGGAGCGACGCTGGTCAACCTGCGGTTCCTGACGCGGTGCGGGCTGTCCACCCGGCGCTCGGCGACGGCGCTGGCGGTGAAGGCGGCCGTCGGCGGGATCGTCCGGTGCGCGCTGGGTGTGGCCCTGCTGGTCGCCTTGCCCGGCACGGTCCACCTCTCCGCGCGGATTCCGCTTGTGCTGGTCCTGCTGCCGGTGGCGGCGGGAGCCGTCGTCCTGGCGGTCGCGATCAGCGGCCGCCTCAGACGGGCGGTGAGCCGAGCCTTCGCTGACGTGCGGGACGTGCACCGGTGCCGGGCGCGGGCCTGTGCGCTGTGGGGTGGGTCGGTCGCGTTCGCTCTGCTGCACGCCGGGGTGGTCATCGCCGTGGTCCATGCGATCGGCCTCGGCCTCCCCGCGAGCCGGGTGGTCATGGCCTACCTGATCGCCAGCGGCGCGGCAGCGCTGCTGCCCACGCCGGGCGGACTGGGGTCGTTGGACGCCACGCTGGCTCTTGCCCTCACGGCGGCCGGCGCGCCGGGACCGGCGGCGGTCTCGGCGGTCCTCGGCTACCGCCTGCTGACGGGATGGCTGCCGATGGTCCCCGGCCTGCTGGTCCTGGCCCTCCTGGCCCGCCGCTCGGCCTTGTGAACCGTCCGGATGCCTGCTTTCCATCGGCCGGCAGGACCGTTGCCCTGCGCTGGCCCACCGGCAGGACCCTTGCCCTGCACTGGCTCACCGGCAGGACCGTTGCCCTGCGCTGGCCCACCGGCAGGACCCTTGCCCTGCCCTGGCCCACCGGCAGGGTGTCAATCCGGCGGAGCTGGTCGCCGTTCCAGCCGGTATCCGTGCCCCCGCAACGTGGTGATCCGGGGCAGCCGGGCCTGCCGCCCGCTCGCCTGGGCCGCCTCGGTGAGTCTGCGGCGCAGGCCGGCCAACGTCACGTCGAGGGTCTTGGTGGAGCCGAACCAGTTCTCGTCCCACACCTCCGCCATCAGCGTCTCGCGCGAGACCGCCTCGCCGACCCGCTCGGCCAGCACCGCGAGCAGGTCGAACTCCTTGGCCCGCAGGGGGACTTCGACACCGAGCAGGGCGCAGCGCCGGGCCGTCACGTCGACGACCAGTTCGCCCAGCCGCACCGGCTCCCGGGCCGGCGCGGCCACCGTGTGCCGCCTGAGATGAGCCCGCAACCGGGCGAGCAGCACGGTCAGACTGAACGGCTTGACCAGGTAGTCGTCGGCCCCGGCATCCAGCCCGGCGACGATGTCGATGTCGTCGGTCCGTGCCGTCAGTACGACGATCAGCAGGTCGGGGAGGCGGGCGCGCAGCTGCCGGGCAACGTCCAGGCCGTCCATGTCCGGTAGCCCCAGATCCAGCAGTAGCACCTCGTACGGCGCCCGCCCGGCCTCCGTCAGCGCGGCCGCTCCGGTGCGGCACCACGTCGGCGCGTAGTCGTGGCCGCGCAGGCCGGTCTCCAGGTGGCGGCCGATGGTGTCGTCGTCCTCCACGACGAGGACGCGCAGTCGGCTGCGGTCCGGTGCGGCAGGTGTGCGCATGGTCGACAGCCTAGGAGCCTTGGGCCGAGGGGCCCGTCATCGATGGATGCCGTGTTCACAGGTCGCGGAGCTCCTCCACGGCGGGGCGGCGGCTGCCGCGGATGCCGTTGAGGGCCGCGGCCAGGATGGCGGCGACGGCGGCCGCCCCGGTGAGTGCCAGGTAGGCACCGGGGGCGGAGAGCGCCGCGGGTGGCGGATCGAAGACGCCCGTCAGGACCTTGACCAGCATCTCCGACAGGGCCCAGCCGATGAGGCCGCCTCCGGCCAGGCCGGCGACGGCCAGCAACAGGGCTTCGGAGAGGACCATGCCACGCAGGTGGCGTGGTCGCGCGCCGAGGACGGTGGCGATGGCGAACGTACGGCGGCGTTCGGCGAGTCCGAGGGCGAGCACGAGGCCGCCGGCGCCCGCGGCGAGCAGGACGGCGAAGGCGAGCTCGATGCGGGTGAGGCCCGCCAGGTCGACGGAGGTCAGGCTGGTGCCGACGGTGCCGCGGGTCTGGGTGAGGTCGGTGACGGTGGCCCGGGTACCGAGCTGCCGGCGCAGTTGGGCGGCGATCTGCTGCTGGTTGCTGCCACCGGTGTCGAGGAGGAAGACACCGGCAGAGGTGTCGCCGGTGGCCTTGCCGATGTAGGAGGCGTTGGCGACGAAGAAGCTGTCCTTGGGGGCGGTGGGGAACTCCTTGGCGATGCCTGCGTAGTGGAACGGGACCGTGCGCAGGGACTTGGTGCGGGTGTCCTGGACGCGCAGGTTGACGGTGTCGCCGGGGGAGAGCTGGAAGTCGCTGACGGTCTCGGCGCTGACGAGGAGGTTGTCCGGCCGCTGGGCGAGACGGCGCATCAGCTGGTCGGCGGTGCCGCCCGCGAAGTAGGCGTCCTGGAGCGAGGTGGCCCGCGCGATGGTGCCGGGGCGGACGCCGTAGAGGTCCTGGAGGTCGGAGCCGACGTAGGCGAAGCGGTGCTGGAGGGGCTCGACGTGCCGTACGCCGCCGATCTTCAGCGCTGCCCCGGCGGCGGGTTGGACCTGGGCGCCGGGTGGTTCGGTGACGGTGACGTCGGCGCCGTTGGTCAGCCGGGCGTCGACCTCGGCCTGCTGGTGGTAGGTGGCGTTGAAGACGGCTGTGGAGATCGCGAAGGAGACGGCGAGGGCGAGCAGGACCACCGACCGGGCGAACGGGCGGCGGCGCCGGGCCAGCACGGCGGCGGTGGTGCCGGCCAGGGTCGCGGTCAGCGGCCGGACCAGCAGGGTCAGGGCGGGGCGGCCGTGGGTGAGGGCGAGCAGGGTGAGGCGCCACAGCAGCAGGGCCGCGCCGATCCACAGCAGGGCGGGGCCGAGGAAGGCCCAGTACGACACGGAGATGCTGGGGACACCCTCGGGCGCGAGGACGAGTGCGTACTGGTTGCCTGAGGAGGCGCGGAAGACGAGCCAGGAGCCGATCAGGAGGGCGAAGTCCAGGCCGTACCGCATCCACCAGGGCGATCGGGCGCGTCGTACGTCCTCCTGCTTGCGGGTGTCGGCGACGGTGACCGTACGCAGGTCCCGCAGCGCGGGGATGAGGACGGCGCCCGCGGCCACCGCGGCTCCGAGTACGAAGGCGACGGCGTACCAGACGGACCAGGTCGTCGCGCCGGCGCCGAAGGAGGCCGTGCCGAAGGCGAGACTGCCGGTGAGGGCGGCGATGCCCAGCCCGGCCAGGCCTCCCACGAGGCCGATCAGGGCGGCCTCCAGACCGGCGAGGGCGGTGATCTGACGGGGCCGCAGGCCGCGCAGCCGCAGCAGTCCCTGTTCCTGGCGGCGCCGTTCGCCGCCGGCCGAGGCGACGGCCGCCGTCAGCGCGGCGGCCAGCACGGCGCCCGGCACGCCGAGGAAGAGGAAGAGGATCTGGGCGTACAGGGCGTCCTGGCGGGCCGAGTCGAGAGCCGCGCCGATGTTGTTGCCGACCAGGGCCGCGCCAGCGGAGCGGGCTTCGAGGTTGTGGGCGGCGCCGGTGACGGCGGAGTAGGCCGCGGCGGGGTCGGAGGGCAGCCGGGTGTTGTCGCGAGCGGCGTGGATCTGGGTGGTGACACCGGTGGCGCCGCGGGTGAGGGCGGTGAAGCGGGCGGCGGGCAGCAGGACGACGTTGTCCGGGGGCGCGGTCGGCTGGGACTGGCTGGGGGCGCCGACGGTCTGGAAGAGGGAGTCGGCCTGGGGCAGGTCGACCACACCGTCCACCTTCACCTGCCGCAGACCGGCACCGGGGAACCGGACACCGATGGTGTCGCCGGGGGCCGCGTGCAGGTTGGAGGCGGTCTGCTGGGCCAGCAGGACACCGGTGGACGCGCCGGAGAGCGTGCGAACGGCGTCGGGGAAGCGGGCCCGGTAGCCGTCGGGCAGGCCAAGGACCATGCCGGGACCGGTGGCCTGGGTGCTGCCCTGCACGCGAGCGGTGAAACCGCCGGCGTGTGCGAAGCCGACGGGCAGGGCGGTGCGGGTGCCAGGGGTCCCGGCCACCAGGGACAGGACGGTGTGCGGGTCGGCGCCGGGTTGCACCTGGACCTGCCAGTCCACGGCGACCGAGCGCACGGCGCGCTGGGTCATGGTCGCCTTCGACGCGGTGAGGAAGGAGCCGAGCGCGGCGACCAGAGCCACCCCGAGCGCGATGCCGGTCAGCGCGGCCAGGAGCCGTCCGGTGCGGTAGCGGGCCAGCCCGCGGGCCCAGGTGGCGATCATGACATCTCCTTGGAGGCTGGCAGGGCACGCACAGCGGGGGCGGACCGGGGTGGGCGCTGGGTTCCGGAGCGGTCCCGGCGCGGTCCCTGCGCCCACGTGCTGATCATGGAACCTCCTCGGGTGCCAGCAGCCGTCCGTCGCGCATGCCGCGGCGGACGGTGAGCCGGGCGGCGACGGCCGGGTCGTGGGTCGTGACGACGAGTGCCGCGCCGGTGTGGTCGGCGGCCGTCAGCAGGGCGTCCAGGACGCGGGCGCCGGTGGCGTGGTCGAGGCGACCGGTGGGTTCGTCGGCGAGGATCAGGCGTGGCGCCTGGGCCAGGACCCGGGCGGCGGCCACCCGCTGGGCCTGGCCGCCGGAGATCTCCTCGGGGAGCCGGTCGGCCAGGTCGGCGGCATCCACCAGGGCGAGTGCCGCGAGCGCGCACAGTCGCGCCTCGTCCTCCGGACGATCGGTGAGGACCAGGGGCAGAGCGGTGTTCTCTGCCACGTTCAGGGCGGGGATCAGACTGTCGCCCTGGAACACCAGGCCGATGTCGTACGGCCCGAGCGAGGCGGCCCGGGTGACGGTGCCGCTGGTGGGTTTTTCGAGCCCGGCGAGCAGGTGCAGGAGCGAGCTCTTGCCCGACCCCGAGGGGCCGACGACGGCGAGCCGGTCCCCGGCCCGGATCTCCAGGTCGGCTCCGTGCACGGCCACGACCGCCCCTGGTCCCCGGCCGAAGGTCAGGGCCGCGTCCGTACAGCTGACAAGCACCTCATCCGACGGCATCCTGCGCCTCCTCGCGGTCCTGCCGCCGGGCGTCGGTGGCTTTCCCGTCCGTCAGGGTGATCACCCGGTCCGCGATGCGGACGGCTTCCCGGCTGTGCGTGACGATCAGCACCGCGCACCCCTCCGCGGCCCGCTCCCGCAGCATCGACAGCACCAACCGCTCGGTCTCGCCGTCCAGTTCACCGGTCGGTTCGTCGGCGAGCAGGACGGCGGGCGCGTTCGCCAGGGCGACGGCGAGCCCGGCCCGCGCCAGCTCTCCGCCGGACAGCTGTCGCGGCAGGGCGTTCGTCCGGTCGGCCAGCCCCACCTGGGCCAGCAGCTCCTCGGCCGCAACGGGTGCCTTGCGGCCCTGTGCCCGCTGCGGCAGGCGGACGTTGTCCCGCACGCTCAGGTGCGGCAGCAGGTTGCGGGCCTGGAGGAGGACGCCGATGTGCCCGGCCCGCAACCGGGCCCGCTCGGTCTCGGGCCGGTGGCTGATCCGTACGCCGTCGACGTGGACCTCGCCGCCGGAGGGCTCGTCGAGTCCGGCCAGGCACGCCAGCAGGGTCGACTTCCCGGCCCCGGACGGCCCCACGACCGCGACCGTCTCACCGCGCCGCACCCTCAGGGACACCCCGCGCAGCGCGAGTGTCTCCTCCTCGCCGGCCCGGTAGAAGCGGTACAGCTCGCGGGCCGTGAGGACGTCGTCGGCGACGCCGCCGGTGTGTGTGCCGTCGGGCATGGTGCACTCACCGCCAGCTGAGGGAGTCGCTGACGACACGCCACGGGTCGACGTTGTCGGCCTTGACCGGACCCGACAGGGTCAGATCCACCTCGTGCCCCGCCCGGTAGAACGCGTACCGCTCGAACGCGTCGCGCACCACCTTGCCGGTGACCGGGTCCTTCGCCGAGTCGCCCTGATAGGTCAGCAGGACCGCACGGCCGGCGTGCCGGGTCACCTCACTCACCTTGGGTGAGGAGAACTTCGGCACCTGGGAGCGGAGTTGGGGCACGACCACGCCGGTGACCGAGCCGACCGTGGGCGCGCCGGAGGCGGAAACCGCGGTGATCCTCACGGTGTTGAGCTTGTCGGTGAACGCGGTGGTGGCGCCCTGGGTGGTGCGGGCCCAGCCCTCGGGCACCTTCAGGGTGAAGCCGGTGAAGGAACCGCCGGTCGGCCGGTAGGAGACGTACACCTGGTTGTCGGGGATGTCGCCGGGCGGGTTGGACTCGGTGGGTGCCGGCTTGTTCTGTCCGCTGACGGTGCTCGAACCGGACGCGGGGCTGCCGGAGCCGGTGTGCGAGGCGGAACCGGAACAGCCGGCGGCCACCGCGGCCACGAGGGTCACCCCCGCGACCGCGTACGTCCTTGTGCGTGCTGCCATGGCCACTGCCCTCCAAGAAGAGTCATCGGACCGGACGGTCATGGCACCGACGCTAGGAAGCGGTCGGTTAACGCCCCGCTCGGCGAGGGTTAGACGACGGCAAAAGCCTGTGGCGCCGCGCATCTGCCCAGGTGAGCGACAAGCATGATGAAGGCATGAGACAGCGCGTGGTGCGAGTCGCCCTGACCGCCGCTCTGGTTGCCGTCGTCCTCCTCGCCGTCCCGCTGGCCCTGGCGATCAGGTCGTCCCTGTACGCCGACCAACGCGACACCCTGGAACGGTCGGCGCTGGCCGCAGCCGTACGCGTGAGCCCGGACTTCGTGACCGGCGACCCGGTGGAACTGCCCGCGCCACCGTCCGGCGGCCGTCTGGGCCTGTACGACCCTGACATGCGCCTGCGTGCGGGCAGCGGCCCACGGCCCGGCGACACCCCGGTCCGGCAGTCCCTGGGCGGTGCGGCGGTACGGGGGCGGGCGGGCGCCGACCTGGTGGTGGCCGTGCCCGTCTCGCACGCCGAGAAGGTGATCGGCGTCGTACGGGCCTCGACCCCCGCAGCCGCCGTACGCAACCGGGTCTTCGCGGCCTGGACGCTGCTGCTCGGGGTGGCCGCGCTCGCGCTGACCGTCGCCGTCCTCGTCGCCCGCCGCCAGGCTCGCGCGCTGGCCGCGCCGCTGGAGGATCTCTCCCGCCACTGCCGGGCGGTGACCGGGGGCGACCTGACCGCACGGGCCGCCCCGAGCAGCGTCGCCGAGATCGACCAGGTCGCCCGCACCCACAACGAGATGCTGCAGAGTCTCTCCGAACTCCTGCGCCGCGAGCGAGACTTCACCGCCAACGCCTCCCACCAGCTGCGCACCCCGCTCACCGGGCTGCAACTCGCCCTGGAAGCGGGCCTCGCCCAGGACGACGACGCCCGGCTGCGGCCCGTGCTGACCGAGGCGCTGGCCACCACCCAACGCCTGCACCGCACGGTGGAGGAGGTGCTGCGCCTGTCCCGCTCCGGAGAGACGGCTCGCCCCAGCGCCGGGACGATCGCCGTACGACAGCTGCTGCGGGAGACGGAAGAACGGTGGCACGGCGTCTTCGCCCAGGACGGCAGACGCCTGGAGTGCACCCTCCAGGACGCACCGGCCGACGTCCGCGTTCCGGGCGCGTCCGTGTCGGAAGTGCTCGGCATCCTGCTGGACAACGCCCGGGTGCACGGGCGTGGCACGGTCCGCGTGGCGGTGCGGGACCTGGACGACGCCCTCGCCTTCGACGTGAGCGACGAGGGTGCCGTGACGGGCGAGGCGTCCGGGCTCTTCGACCGCGGCCGCACCGGCACCGGGCACGGAACCGGCATCGGCCTGGCCCTGGCCCGTGACCTGGCCGTCTCGCTCGGCGGCAGGCTCTCCCTGACCAGCCGGCACCCGGCCACGTTCACCCTGCTCCTTCCCGTGGACCAGGACGAGACGTGAGCGGCGGGGGACGCCTGAACCTGTTCCCGTCCGAGAACGAGTCCGCGCTGACATTGACGATCCCGACCAGCGAAGTCCGACGGCTGCCGCCGAAGGGTCGGTTCGGCCGGGCCTGGCGATTCCCTCGGCCCACTGATGTAATAGATCTATGGTTGGTTCATCGCTTACATATGCGTCGGTCGTGGAGGACTGGGTCTCCGGCTGGGTGGTCTCGCGGGGTGCGTCCGATCCCGTGGCGCGGCCGTGGGGCTGGACCATTGACGTCGGACAGCCGGCCCAGGTGGCGCGGCACGTGGTTGTCGACGCGGACGAGGCGCGCGTGCGCGAGGCCGCCGCGCAGGCGCGGGGGGAGGGGTGGTGGCTCAAGGTTTTCCTGCCTGAGCCGTGCGAGGAGCCGGAGGCGCAGGTCTGCGCATGGCTCGGACCGGGGTGGGCGTCCGACACGGCGGCATTCCTGATGTCCGTCGAGCTGGCCCCGGTCACGCCCGGAACGCTCCCACCCGGCTACGTGCTGCGCACCTGGACCCGGGGCGACGTCGTCCGCGTGCTGATCGCGGCTCCCGACGGATCGCTTGCCGCGCGCGGACAGATGGGCGTGGCGAAGGAGGTGGCGGTGGCGGACCAGATCCTCACCACCCCGGCCCACCAGCGTCGCGGCCTGGGCTCCGTCGTCATGCGCACGCTCCAGCAGCAGGCTCTGGCCTCGGGCGCCACCCGCGCCGTCCTCGGTGCGACGCCCCAGGGCCGCGCCCTGTACGAGTCCCTCGGCTGGCGTACCCACACGGCCTTCCTCAGCCTCTGTCGCACCACAGGACCGACGGAGTCCTGCTAGAAGGCGAGCGGTTCGGAGAGCGGGAGGGCGTCTGACGCAGGCCCTCCGACACCGACTGAGGGAGGACTTCGAGGGCTGCGTCCAAGGCGTACTCCCGGGCAGCGGCGGTGGGGGACTTGTCGACGTGGGTGGCGCCGTCGAGGAGGTGCTCGGAGCCGATGTCGGACGTCATGATGATCACGGTGTTGCGGAAGTCGACGGTGCCGGCCTGCGCATCGGTGATGCGGCCGTCATCGAGGATCTGCAGCAGGGTGTTGAAGACATCGGTGTGCGCCTTCTCGATCTCAGCCCCTCGCGCCGTCGTCAGGAGCGCGCGAGCCGGGCCGCGAGATAGGGCGCGGTGGCGCTGCGGCGGGCCCTCGCCACCTTGGCCGGCGGGCCCGCCGCGACCACCCGGCCGCCCGCGTCGCCGCCGCCCGGCCCGAGGTCGATGACCCAGTCGGCGGTGGCGATCGTGTCCAGGTCGTGCTCGACGAGGACGACCGTGTTGCCGGCGTCGACGAGCCGGTGCAGCTGTCGCAGCAGCAGCGCGATGTCCGAGGGGTGCAGCCCCGCCGTCGGCTCGTCGAGCAGGTAGAGCGCGTGCCCGCGGCGGGCTCGCTGCAGTTCGGTGGCCAGTTTGATGCGTTGCGCCTCACCACCGCTGAGTTCCGTCGCGGGCTGCCCCAGCCGCAGGTACCCGAGTCCCACCTCGCGCAACGTCTCCAGACTGCGGGAGGCGGCCGGGACGGCGGACAGGAACTCGGCGGCGGCGTCGACGGACAGCCCCAGCACTTCCGCGATGTTCTTGCCGCGGTAGGTGACTTCCAGCGTTTCGGCGTTGTACCGGGCGCCCTGGCAGGTCGGGCACGGCGCGTAGGTGCCGGGCAGGAACAGCAGTTCCACCGCGACGAATCCTTCGCCCTGGCAGGTCTCGCACCGCCCTTCGGGCACGTTGAAGGAGAACCGCCCGGCCGAGTACCCGCGCGCCCTGGCCTCGTCCGTCGCCGCGTACAGCTTGCGCACCGCGTCGAACATCCCCGTGTACGTGGCCAGGTTGGACCGGGGAGTCCGGCCGATGGGCCGTTGGTCGACCCGGACCAGCCGGTCGAACGACTCGACCCCCGACGCGTCCTGGACGTCGATCTCCAGCTGCGCCTCGTCGGGTTCCTCGGGTACGAGTCCGAGGTGGCCGCGGACGACCTCGGCGAGCACCTGCGTCACCAGCGTCGACTTTCCGGAACCGGACACGCCCGTCACCGCCGTCAGTACGCAGAGCGGTACGTCGACGGACACGTCGTGCAGATTGTGGCGGGAGACGCCGCTCAGGTGCAGCCAGCCGTGCGGTGTGCGCGGGCGGTGATCGAGCGGCTGCGCGCGCCCGAACAGGTACTGGCTCGTGGCCGACTCCCCGACCCGCTCGAGACCGGCGACCGGGCCGCTGTACAGCACGCGTCCGCCGCCCTCACCCGCGCCGGGGCCGATGTCGACCACCCAGTCCGCCCGCCGTACGACGTCCATGTCGTGCTCCACGACGAACAGCGAGTTGCCCGCCGCCTTGAGGCGGTCCAGCACGTCAAGGAGCGGTTCCGCGTCAGCCGGGTGCAGGCCCGCGGAGGGTTCGTCGAGGACGTAGACGACGCCGAACAGGCCCGAGCGCAGCTGGGTGGCGATCCGCAGGCGCTGCGCCTCGCCGGGGGACAGGGTCGTCGAGCGGCGCCCGAGGCTGAGATAGCCGAGGCCCAGGTCGAGCAGTACGTCGATCCGCGCGACCAGATCGCCGCAGATCCGGACCGCGACCTCGGTCGTCTCCCCGGACCGGGCGGTCGGCGTGCTGGCGTCGGCCTCGGACCGCCCCGCGACGGGCCGCAGCAGCGCCACGGCCTCGGTGAGCGGCATCGCGTTGATCTCGGCGATGGAACGTCCGGCGAAGGTCACGGCGAGCGCCTCGGGCCGCAGTCCGCTGCCGTGACACTCGGGGCAGGGCACACTCCTGACGAACCGGAGTGCCCGTTCGCGCATCTTCTCGCTCTTGGAGTCGGCGAGGACGTGCATGACGTGCTTGCGGGCGCTCCAGAACTTGCCCTGGTAGCCGTAGTCGACGCGGTCCTCCTCCGGCTCGATGTACACGGAGGGCTGCTCGTCCGTGTACAGCAGCCAGTCCCGGTCCTTCTTCCGGAGCCTGCGCCACGGTCGGTCGATGTCGATCCCCAGGCCGTTCACGACACTGCGCAGGTTGGCGCCCTGCCAGGCGCCCGGCCAGGCGGCGATCGCCCCCTCGCGGATGCTCAGCGAGGGGTCAGGGACGAGCAGGTCCTCGGCGACGTCGTGCACGACGCCCAGTCCGTGGCACTCCGGGCAGGCGCCGGCCGCGGTGTTGGGTGAGAACGACTCGGCCTCCAGCCGTGCGGCCCCGGGCGGATAGGTGCCGGCGCGGGAGTACAGCATGCGCAGCAGATTGGACAGCGTAGTGAGGGTGCCGACCGTCGAGCGCGAACTGGGCGACCCGCGTCGCTGCTGCAGGGCCACGGCCGGTGGCAGTCCGGTGATCTCCTGCACGTGCGGTGCACCGACCTGTTGCAACAGCCTTCGGGCGTACGGTGCTACGGACTCGAAGTAGCGCCGCTGGGCCTCCGCGTAGAGCGTGCCGAACGCGAGCGAGGACTTCCCCGAACCGGAGACGCCGGTGAAGGCGACCATCGCGTCCCGCGGAACGTCGACATCGAGGTTCCGCAGGTTGTTCTCACTGGCGCCCCGGACATGTACGAAGGGGTCGGTCGCGTCCTTGTCCACCGTTCCTGATTACCTGATCGCACCGGGAACCGCGCGACAGGCGCCGTCACCGGGCTCCGCTCACACGAGCGTCCTGAGAATCCCGGTATGAGCCGTTCTCAGGGAACATTCGAGGGTGCTTCAGCGTTGATCGGTATGTGGGCGTGAAGGGAACTGTGTCCCCGGGCCTCACCCTTTGCCCATGAGGACGATCGTTCGGCTGAAGCCTTATGGAGCCCCCGCCGCGAGGCGACCGTCCTTCGCGCCCACTCTCGATCGGCCCCGGCTGGGGACCCCCCGAACCAGTCGGGGCCTTCACCTGACCCCTGCCGGCACCCTTCGGCGAACGCGGTGGTTCTCTTCCCGGTAACGCACTCGCCCCCGGCGTCTCAGCCCCAGGTCGCGAGCATGCGCCCCATGGCGGCCAAGACCGAGGGCTCGCCCCGGTAGTAGACCCACGGGCCGCGCGGCGCGGCGTGCGGTGCCGACCGGGGTGGCGCGGAGCGGGTGTTCGCGGTGGCGCACGCCACCGTGGCCCGGTGGTGGACCAGGCCCTGTGCGGGGAGGACGAGGAGACCTGACCGTACCGCCTGCACCTGCCGGCAGGGGCCAGCGTGTCACGCGGCGTCGGCGATACCTCGAAGGCATCCTGTGGGCACGGGCGGTCGCGGGGGCAGCCGACGGGAAGGAGCCACGCGGATGTCGTCTCAGGGCGTTACGGTCGTGGCTCTCCTGGCGGATCCCGACGCGCCCACGGAGATCGCGCAGCGCATGGCCCGGACACTTCCCGCTCGGCTCGCCGACAGGTCAGCAGGCCAGGGGCGACGGTTCGACGTCGAGGTGATCAGTGAGCCCTTCACCGCCGGGACCGAGGACCCGCCCACCTTGATGCGCCGGATCATGGACCGCGGAAGAGCGGAGAGTTGGGACATCGTCGTGGCCCTCACCGACCTTCCGCTGCACTCACACGGGCGCAAACTCGTGGTGGAACTGAGTCACGAACACGGCTTGGCGCTGCTGTCTCTTCCTCCGCTGGGGGGCTTGCGTCTGCAGACGAGAGCCCGGCGGGTCGTGGAAGAAGCCGTGCTCAGCTTGGCGGCTCCGCGGGCCACCGGGGCTGAGGGACCTCCGCGGAGTCAGCCGCTTGTGGGGCCCTTCGTCAGTCGCCTCGCGCCTATTCACCCGGGCCAGGTCGGTGAGGAGGAGACCGCTGATCTTCGGTACGTCGTCAGCGGGCTGCGCGGTCACCTGAGGGTGCTCCTCGGTATGGTCCGCGCCAACCGGCCGTGGCGCTTGGTGCCGGGTTTGTCGAAAGCCCTGGCGGCCGCACTCGCCACGGGAGCAGTCGCCACTGTGAATTCCACCATCTGGAACCTGGCCGTGTCCCTGAGCACGCCGCGCCTGGTGATCGCCACGATCGGGTCCGTCGCGCTCATGATCGGCTGGTTGATCGTGGACGCGCAGTTGTGGCATCGATCAGCAGAGGTCTCGCGGGAGGCGAGGCAGAGGGCGAGGCTCTACAACGCCTCGACGGTCGTGACCGTGGGTATCGGGGTGCTCGTCTGCTACGTGGGTTTGATCGCCATCAACTTGGTGTGGGCCCTGTTCATCCTCAACGACCAGGTGTTCGCCTCCACGACGCGAACCCCGCTTCACGCCGCGGAATACTGGACGTTGTCCTGGTTCGTCGCTTCGGTCGCCACGGTGGGCGGGGCGCTGGGATCGGGCCTGGAGAGCGACGAGGCGATCCGGGCAGCCGCCTACTCCAAGCGCGAACAGGAGCGCCGCCACATGCTCCAGGACGACGACGGCGACCAGCTGGTGACCTGAGGCGGAGATTCGCTGGTGGCCGGTGGTCGTCGGCCGTTGGTGGTTGTCCGCGTACGAACCGTCCGCTGATCGATCGGTGTGCGGTTGTTTCGCGTCAAGGGCCGACGGGGACTCGCAAGGCATGCCGCCGGAGCGTCGAAGCTCCGCCGGTCAGGCCCACGGCGGCACCGCCGTTCCACCTGAACCGGGTGAACGGCCCACGGAGGCATGCCGGAGCCATGGACCCGTCGCACCAACTCCGGGGAATCAGGCTCGGTAGGCCGTCTTAGTCTTCTCCATCGCACCCGTGCTGCGGTCATTGCGCGGCACCGAAGGAAGCGATCATGAAAGCAGCGGTATACGAAGGCCCGCGAACGGTCACCGTGAAGGACGTACCGGACGCGAAGATCGAACACCCATGCGACATCATCGTCAAGATCACCACTACCAACATCTGCGGTTCGGACCTGCACATGTACGAGGGCCGCACCTCCTTCGAGTCCGGCCGCACCCTGGGACACGAGAACATGGGCCAGGTCGTGGAGGTCGGCTCGGCCGTCCGCAAGGTCCAGGTCGGCGAGTATGTGGTCCTGCCCTTCAACATCGCCTGCGGCTTCTGCAAGCAGTGCGAGCAGGGTCTGACCAACTACTGCCTGACCATGCAGCCGGAACCGGCCCTCGCCGGAGCCGCCTACGGGTTCGCCGACATGGGCCCCTACCAGGGCGGCCAGGCGGAACTGCTGCGCGTGCCCTACGGCGACTTCAACGCGCTGCGGCTGGGTGAGGACGCCGCCGAGCGGCAGACCGACTACGTGATGCTCGCCGACATCTTCCCCACCGGCTATCACGCCACCGAGATGGCCCACGTCAAACCGGGCGACCAGACGATCGTCTTCGGGGCCGGCCCCGTCGGGCTGATGGCGGCCTA
Source organism: Streptomyces sp. NPDC001220 (assembly GCF_053597895.1). Taxonomy (NCBI): domain Bacteria; kingdom Bacillati; phylum Actinomycetota; class Actinomycetes; order Kitasatosporales; family Streptomycetaceae; genus Streptomyces; species Streptomyces sp. NPDC001220. Next base: position 98,018 of record NZ_JBSFJE010000008.1, on the reverse strand, counting down.
CTCCGCCCTCCTCAAGGGCGCCGGGCGCGTCTGGGTGGCCGACCACCAGCCCGACCGGCTGCGCAAGGCGGAGGAGATCGGGGCCATTGCGATCAACACCGCCGAGCAGAAGCCGGCGGAGGTCGTCAAGGAGGCCACCCTCGGTCTGGGTGCCGACAACGGCTGTGAGTGCGTCGGCTATCAGGCGCACGACCCCAAGGGGCATGAGGACGCCAGCCTTACGCTCAACGGCTTGATCGACTCGGTCAGGTTCACCGGCGACATCGGTGTGGTGGGCGTGTTCCTGCCCCAGGACCCCGGCGGCGCCGAGGCCCAGGGCGAGCTGGAAGCTCAGGGCAAGGTCCCGATCGACTTCGGCATGATGTGGTTCAAGGGCCAGCGCATGGGCACCGGGCAGGCACCGGTGAAGAAGTACAACCGGGCGCTGCGGGACCTGATCGCCGGCGAGAAGGCAAAGCCGAGCTTCGTCGTCTCCCACGAACTCAGCCTTGACGAGGCCCCCACCGCATACGAGCACTTCGACGCCCGTGACGAGGGCTGGACCAAGGTGGTCCTGCATCCGAACGGACACGGCAACGGCCACAAGCGATGAGCGACCCTCGGCCGCCGTCCCGCACGTCCCCCGGACCGGTCCGGGGGACGTGCGGCGATCTGCCGGTCCTCCGGCCGGCGGCGATCTGTCCGTCCTCCGGCCGGGGCCGGGGCAATCGCCCGCACTCCGGTCAGACCTGAACGGGCGGCGATTGCCCCCAGCCCCGGCCCGGTAGGACGGACGGCAGACGCTCAGCAGTGTCCGCGGTGGCTGCACCTCGTCCAGCGGCTGCCGCCACCAGCCTGTTCGCGGGGCGCGTGGGAGGCCACCTGGCCCGACGGCTGCCGCACCTCAACCAGGCCGACGCGACCCGGCAGGGTGTTCCGGCTAGGCTCACAGCCGTGACGTGGCTGCGGGCCTTCAGGGAGGTCGTGCGATCCGGGCTCACGATCGAGGAGACGCGGCTGGAACCCTTGCTCGCGTTGCGCACGGCCGCCGGGGTGGCGATCGTCGTCGGGCCGGCGCTGTGGCTGATCTCCCCTGCGTATGCCGCATCCGCCGCCCTCGGCGAGGATCAGCGCCGCCAGGACGAGCAGTTCGATCGGTGGTCCGGAGGTCTGGCCGCGCCAGGGGGGCCAAGAATGCTGGGTGGTGCCGGGCGAGCCCGCCTCACTGGCGAGGGGCACGAGGCGGTCTTGACCAGGGCCGGACACCGGCGACACCCGGATCCGTCGGACATCACTCCTGGTCTTCGAGCCGATAGACCCGCACAGCCGGTGACGGCGACAGCCCCGACGCCCGCGTCAGCTCCGGCGTCACCGTAGAGAGATCTCCGCTGACCACCCACTGAAAGCGGGCCACCATCATCAGGACATCGACGCTCTCTCGCACGAACCCGTCCACAACGGATTGGCCGCCGAGGCCTTCGCACACCACGACCTCGGCCGGCTCCACTTCATCAGCAACTTGTCGGTAGGGCCTCATGCCAGGGCGCCCCAAGAATTCGTAGACCCAGTGCCCCATGTCTGACCTCCTGGCAAGAGCAACGAGTGCTCCACCGATCTCTCGCTCCCGCAGGCTGGGTAATCACCCGAATGCATCATCGGCAGTCGTGATGGCAGCACGCATCGACTTGGGGCCGCTGGTCCGCGGTGGTGGGCTGGATCCCGAGGACCTTGCTGTGACGGGGCGGCCTCTTCGTCGTCAACCCGCGGCGCGCGCGGTGATGTCCTCCGCGACTCGCTTGTCGAGGGCGGATCGCACCAGGCCGGCCGCAAGCGCTGGGTAGTCTTTCTCGTTTGCCAGGCGGGCGATGGCGTTCGCTCCAGCAGCAGGTCGGCCACCTCAACGTCGGCACACGTTGCCGTACCAGGACCACCAGTCGCGCACCCTGCCGGGCAGGCGTAAAAGCCCTCGCAGTCGATCAGTGTTGTGCCCGGATGATCTCCAAGAGCGGGTGTCGCAGGTTCGAATCCTGCCGCTGACTGCTCTCCTGGAGGATGAAGGAGAACGAGAGCTGGCTATCTGCGCGTGGGATCTGCGTCTGGTGGACGAGTGCGGCTGCGGCGATGACTTTTGCCAGAGCATCCGGACGGCAGATCATCCACAGGGGCAGCCGTACGGCCCTGGCCATCGGTGCGTACCTCTCTTGCCCTCGAAAGGCATGCTGATCCTGGACGTCGTGGACGGCCGGATCATGTACATCGAGATACTCGATCGGCCCCCTATGCACCGTCAGAGTGCACAACCGTGACGTTCGCGCGAGCGGACACGAAGTGCGGGCTCGGACTCGCCAACTCGGGTGCCCGGGCCTACTGATGGGGCCTGTCTCGGGTGCGGGTACGGCCACCGGTGATCATCGTGACTTGTGTGGAGTAGCGATGAGAGGGTGGCCGCGGGTCACAGTGGACCTGCGACCCGGACCGCTGCCGGGCGTCGGGGCTCTGCGAGGACACCGCCTTCGCGGCCAAGCGGGAACTGGCCACCCGTACGATCCCCCGATTCCTGGACGCCGGACACCGTGTCGGGTGGGTCACCGGGGGGCGAGGTCTACGGCGGCAACTCCAACCTGCGGTCTGGCCGGGAGGAACGCGGCTTGGAGTACGTCCTGGCGGTGGCCTGCTCGGCCGAAGTGACCACCGGTGCAGGTAAGTTTCGTACCGACGCCGAAGCAGGGCTGGCAGAAGCTGTCGGCCGGCGCGGGAGCCAACGGCAACCGCTTCTACGACTGGGCCGTCATCGACCTGGCCGAGCCTGGCCCAGGCCACCATCAGCTGCTGATCCGCCGCAATCGCCGCACCGGTGAATTCGCCTACTACCGCTGCCACTTCACCAGGCCGGTCCCGCTCACCACCCTGGTCCGGGTCGCCGGATCAAGGTGGCGGGTGGACGAGACCTTCCAGGCCGAAAAGGGGCTGACCGGCCGGGATGAGCACCAACTCCGCCGCTACCGCAATCTACAGCTGAAGTACCAAGGGCCAGTCCAGGGGCATGATCCCCTCGAACTGGCCCTTTGCCGTGATCACGGCCGTGCCACGCGCGTGCCCGATAGTCCACTGCGAGTCCTCATCGCCCCGCTCCTTGCGGATCATCGAGCCGAGCCGATCGGCGATCACGGCCGTTGACCATGAGCTGATAGATCAGTGGCGTGCGAGGAGTGCTGTGGGCCGTCCGGGATATCAGCTCACGCCAGACGCGGCAGGTGTTCCCGGTCTGCCGAAGATCGTGGCAGTCCACGTCGGCGATGATGCCCGCCGTTCCGCGCTTTGATCCAGTCGTCGCGGAAGTCGCTCCCGTGGAGTTGGCACCCGGGGGCCGGAGAAGACGTGACTATCGCGGTGGTCATTCCGAATGCGCTGGAGGTCTCGGCGTCGGTGGTGGCGGCGACTCATTCGAGGCGTGCTGCTCTCGCCACGCCCGGCAGTCCGCCACCCTGGCCATGACCCATGGATCGGCGACCAGGTCTGAGGGGAGCCGGGACGTCTCGTCGATGAAGGCGCTTGACAGCTGCTCAGCAGACAGTCCGTGGGTGTCCCTGAGGTCTGCACCGGCTAGGTCAGCGCCGAACAGCATGGTTCCGTCAAGGCGGGCGCCCCGCAGGTCGACGTCGCTGAGTTGTGCGTGATCGAGGCGGGTGGACCCGAGCCAGGCGTAGCAGAGTTGAGCACCATTGAGGATCGCTCGGGTCAAGTCAGCGCCACGAAGATCAGCGCGTCGTAGGTCGGCCCAGGTGAGAAACATCCTCGACAGACGGGGTGGGGCATCGAACTCAAAATCCCGCAGAACCAGCCCTACAAGGACAGTTGAGCGAAGGTCGACGCGGCGTGGCTCGGGCCTTTCAGGCCGACGAGCCAGAACATCGAGTGCTGCTCGGATGTCTGTGGGGGGTTCGGTTGCCCATGGCGGCAGGTCTCGCATCCCGTCCGGCGGTCCGTCTTCGTCGCTCGGCAGGCCGTCCCGCCTGGCGTTCTCTCGAATGAACGATGCAAGCACTGACACGACTGTGTTGTGCTCCTCGGGCGACTCAGCCATGACGTGTTCCAAGCTGTAGATGGCCCCCAATCGCCCCGCGAGCTTGTCCGAAGCCAGAAGACCCATAGCTGTCCTGAAGCGCTCCGTAACCTGCCCGCGCCGAGACAGACGATAAGTACGGGCCGTGAACCCGACACCGATCAGCACCGAAGTACCTGCCACCGCAGCCAACACGGTCTGACGCACGGCGGTGAGTGCGTCTGCGCGTTCCTTGCCGTGAAGGGTGCGGACCGTGTCCCCTGCTATCAGCCATGACAGCGGCCCCAGCACCACATAGATCACTCCTAGGAGCGACAGCGCCCCTAGGGCTGTAAGAGCAGCACGATTGCCGCGAGCTCGGCGAGTGCGGTTCCCCAAGTCAGTTCCGGCGCGCATGCCTGGTCATTCGATCGCACTTGGGGCCAGTCCGCTAGTGGGTTCAGCTTCCGTCGGCTAGGACCTGACGAGATATACAGCGAGCGCCGTCGGCCGAATCTCGCCGAGGCACAAAAAGGGCCAGTTCAGGAGGGTTTTCCTCCCCGGCTGGCCCTTCGGTGTTTCAGAGGGTCGTGCCTCAGTCCTGCCGATAAGGGTCCGCAGGCTCCATCTCGGCGAGGCTCCTGGCCGGTCGCCGATGACCCGGTCCCGATCGATGTGGGTCATCTCGTCCCGGACGCCGGCCGAGAGTGCGGCGTGCCGGAGATCCTTGGCGTAGTCACGCGTCTGCCGGTTGACCTCGTCAGGCCGGGCTTCCACGGGACGACAGGGGTGATCGGCCCACTCCGTGTCGGCCCACCAGACGAGTTCGTCCAGGTACTCCGATGCGGCCGGTACGAGCCGCAGGTTCGCCACCCCGTCACCCGGTCAGCTCGGGGTCGTCGACGGCCGGCCCGACGTCGTCAGAGGACGTCGTCAGAGGACGTCGTACGTCAGGTGCGTCGCGTTCGATGTCGCGGTCCCGCTTCGCTGCACCAGCGTGCGCGGCGTTCCGCCGGTGAACAGGGGTGTCCCGGTGCCCAGCACGACGGGCGCCAGATGCAGGGACAGCACGTCGACCAACCCGGCCTCGAGCGCGGAGCCGACCGTGGCGCCGCCGCCCATGAGGACGACGTCGAGGTCCTCCCCGCTTCCCGACGACGCCGCCTCGGCGCGCTCCCGCGCGGCGGTGACCGCGTCGCGCAGACCGGTCGTGACGAAAGTCCAGTCGAGGTCGGTGAGCCGTACTGACTGCGGCGGCGAGCTCGTCACGACGACGAAGGCGGGCTTGCCGACCTCGCCGGCGCCGTAGCCGATCGTGTCGTCCCAGCCGTTCGGTCCGTCGACGATATCGAAGAGGCGGCGGCCGAGGACGACGGCGCCCGATCGTGCCGTCCCCTCCCGGAGGACCCGGCGGTCGTCGGGGTCGTCGGAGAAGGCCCAGGTGTGCAGGGCCTTGCCACCAGTGCCCAGGCCGTTGTCCGGGCCGGGGTGGGGCCCGGTGACGAAGCCGTCGAGGGAGACCGAGATGTCAGCGATGATGCGCGTCATGCCAGGGCAGACCCGCTCCACCGCCAGAACTCATCGCTCGGAATGAAGCGCGTGCGTGCCGGATGCGCCCTCAGGCCGAGCAGGGCGAGTGATACGCACGGTGGCAGTCAGGATATGTTCAGGTTCCAGCTGGCACAGTCGGGCAGCATGACCGATGAAACGTCTGATACCGCGGTGGTTCCAGAGGCGGAACCCACCGGCGAGCCGGCGAACAACCGGCTGAGGCGCGCCCACACCGCTTCTCCACCACTGGACGGGGAAGGGCAGAGAACCTCTGTCTAGCCGGGAGGGGAAAACGCGCGGGGAGATCGGGAGACTCGGATCAACGCGTTGCGCAGTTGAATCCCAGGACGAATATCCCCGAGTTCTCGCTAATTCTCACGCCTTCTAACGCTTTCGTATTGCCCCCTGCCGGGCGGAGCGGGCGGTAAAGGCGTGTCCTGCGCGCTTATTCATGCATTTCCAGATAATCACCGTTCCGCAGGCGTGAGGGTCGCCCCTCCGTGCTGCCACTCGTTCCCTGCGAGGGTTTCGTGACAACTGAGACGACGACCGAGAGTCTTCGGACGCCTGCCAGGCAGATGCTGAACAAGGTTCCCGAGGTCACGATCTGGTTCTGGATCATCAAGATCCTGTGCACCACGGTCGGTGAGAGCTTCGCCGACTGGATCAACATGAACCTCGGCGTTGGCCTGATCAACACGGCATTGATCTTCACCGTGGTTCTGGCAGGCGTCATGGGCTGGCAGCTCACCACCAAGCGCTACGTCCCGTTCGTGTACTGGCTCACCGTCGTGGTGGTGAGTGTGACCGGCACCCTCTACACCGACATCCTCACCGACAGCCAGGGCGTTCCCCTCGCGTTGAGCAGCAGCGTGTTCGCCGGCCTGCTGGCCGTCGTCTTCGGGATCTGGTACGCCCGCGAGCGGACCCTGTCGGTCCACACCATCACCACTCGTCCCCGTGAACTCTTCTACTGGCTCGCGGTCCTGGTCACCTTCGCCCTCGGCACCGCCACCGGCGACTGGACCCTGGAACTGACCGGCTGGACACCGGGTGTCTCCGTGTTCCTGCCTCTCGGGTTGATCGTCGCGATCGTTCTCGGATGGCGCCTCGGCGCCAACGCGGTGCTCTCCTTCTGGCTCGCCTATATCCTCACCCGCCCGCTCGGTGCCAACCTCGGCGACTGGCTCGGCTCGCCCAGCGGCGACGGCGGCCTGGGCCTCGGCACTGCGGTGACCAGCGTGATCTTCCTGGGTGCGATCCTCGCTACGGTCGTGTACCTCACGGTCAGCCGCAGCGATGTCATCGAGGATCACGATCTCTCTCATGCCCCGCGAGCGCTGAACCCGGCGCGTGAGCGGATCATGCTCGGCTACTACGCCGTCGTAGCGGTCGCAACCGCCGCGCTTCTCATCTGGGCACACCACCAGCCCCACGCGGCCGTGGCCAGCGAGGAGGACGCCCCCGCACCGGTAACCGCCCATCTCACCCCGAAGCAGGCGACATCGCCGTTCCCTCCGGCCGAGATCGCGAAGTTCCGTACGATCGCGGCCGACACCCTGGCAAAGCTCAATTCGGGCGACCAGTCGGCCGCGACCACCCGAGTGACCGACCTCGAGACCGCTTGGGACAAGGACCAGTCCACCCTTGAGCCCAAGAGCGAGCAGTCCTGGCACTTCCTCGACAGCGAAATCGACCAGGTCCTGACGTCGCTGCGCGCCCCGAGCCCCGACAAGGCCACCGAGGTCAAGGCGCTCAACACCCTCCTCACCTCGCTCGGCTGACCGACCGCGACGACGGACTGCCCCGACGCGTACCCTGCGCCGGGGCAGTCGGCGGGCTGGGTCGGACTTGGCACACGGATCGCCGACAGTCGTGGGCGCCGGCACTGGAACCCGGGAAGGCGCAGATGCCGTACTGCGGCTCGCTCCTGGGTGGGCGGTTGTATGCACGTTGCGAGTGCGACTTACTCTTACAACTTGTAGGAGTCCGGGGAGGGTGTCGGCTTGTCCAGGTCAGACCCCCATGAGGCACCCGGCGGGTGGTCTCGCGACGATGGCGGGGCCGTGTCCTTGGCTGAGGAGTGGCGAGAATGAGCGAACACCGGCGCCGATCGTCGGGGAGGACCGCACCGTCCGGCATGCCGTCCGGCTCCGACGGTATTCCGGACGGCGGCCGGGCCGCGGCACGCAGGGCTGCCCAGGCCCGGGACGGACGAACCCGCCGCGCGGGCGGCACACGACGCAAGGACGCGGGACGTTCCGTTCGGCGCGGTCTGATCGACTACCCGCGGGCGGGCAGGCGCGGCCTCCGGCGCTGGCTGCCTTCGTGGAAGCTGGTGTCCGGCACCTTCCTGCTGTTCGTCGGCGGCCTGCTGGGCCTGTTCGGCTATGCCTACGCCACCACGACGATCCCCGGCGCGAATCCCAATACGCAGGCGCAGAGCAACACCTACTACTGGTCGGACGGGTCGGTGATGGCCACCCAGGGGTCGACCAACCGGCAGAACATCGATCTCGCGCAGGTCCCGAAACTGGTCCAGTGGGACTTCCTCGCCGCGGAGAACGCGACCTTCTACTCCGATCCGGGCGTCGACACGCAGGGCATGCTCCGCGCCGTCTACCACATGGCCACGGGCGGAGAGGTGCAGTCGGGGTCCACCATCACCCAGCAGTTCGTGAAGAACACTTACCTCAGCCAGGACCAGTCGGTCAGCCGCAAACTCAGAGAGATCATGATCTCCCTGAAGATCGGTGGCCAGATGTCCAAGCAGCAGATACTGCAGGGCTACCTCAACACCTGCTACTACGGCCGGGACGCCTACGGGATCGAAGCCGCGGCTCGTACCTACTACCACGTGCACGCCTTCCAGCTGAACGTCAGCCAGGGCGCCTTCATCGCCGCTACGGTCAACGAGCCGAGCCTGCTGATGCACGCCGACACCGATCCCCGGGCCAAGGCCCAGGCCAAGGCGCGCTGGAAGTACGTACTGGACCGGATGGCCAAGATCCACGAGATCACCGGCGCCCAGGAACAGCGCTATCTGGCGCAGGGGTTCCCCACGCCGAAGCCGTACACGCCGTCGGCGGGAATGTCCGGGCAGACCGGTTACCTGGTGCAGACCGCGGCGAAGTACGTCGAAGCCCACACCTCCCTCACGGACCAGCAGCTGGAGCGCGGCGGGTACCAGATCTACACGACCTTCGACAAGAAGAAGGTGAACGCGCTGTCGGCGTCCGTCGCGGCGATGGAGCACAGGCACCTCGACCCGCGGCACCGCTCGGCCGACAAGGACGTCCAGGTCGGCGCGGCGTCGATCAGTCCGTCAACCGGCGCCATCGTGGCGCTGTACGGCGGGGCCGGCTGGAACAAGGGGCACTGGACGGACAACGCGGACGCGACCGGTGTGCCGGTCGGCTCCACCTTCAAACCCATCGACCTGGCCGCCGCCCTCGACCACGGCGCCGTCCTCTCGCCCGGGCAGCCGGCCTCACCGATCACCCCCGACTCGAAGTTCAACGGCGACGACGGAATCACCATCAAGAACCAGCAGGGCCGGGAAGTGCCGGACTCGAACGACCCCACCGGGCTCCTGCACCAGCGCAACGACGTGTCCACGAAGTGGGGCTACATCACACTGCGCAAGGCGATGGAGCAGTCGGTCAACACCCCCTACGTCCAGCTCGGCGAGTACGTCGGCTACGACGACGTGGAGGGCGAGGCCCTGAAGGCGGGGCTCCTGCGCACGACCCTGCAGTACGACACACCGGGCTTCTACATCGGTACCTCCACACCGTCGGCGATCCGCATGGCAGACGCGTACGCCACCTTCGACGACAGCGGGATCCAGCACGAGCCGTACTCGGTCACCAAGGTCGTCGCCGACGGCCGGCAGCTGCCCGGCTTCGACAAACCCAAGGGCACCACGGCCATGCCCGCCTCGACCGCCGACACCGTCACCGACGTCCTGCGAGACGTCGTCAAGAACGGCACCGGTACCAACGCCCAGGCCCTGGGCCGCCCGGTGGCCGGCAAGACCGGTACGACCGACGACTACAAGTCCGCCTGGTTCATCGGCTACACCCCGCAACTGACCACCGCGGTGAGCATGTTCAAGGAGGACCCGAAGAACGCCGGCCTGCAGTCCATGCAGGGCGTCGGAGGCTACGCCAAAGTTTTCGGCGCCGACATGCCCACCGAGGTGTGGACCGGCTACATGACCGCCGCCCTCCAGGGACAACCCGTCCAGCAGTTCCCGCCCGCACCCCCACTGGGCCAGAGCACGGACGAATACGGCGCACCCTCACCCACACCCTCCGCCACCGCACTCCAGAGCACACCCCCGGCCACCCCGACCGCACCGGCCACTCCGACCCCCACCACCACACCGTGCCACGGACACAAGAAGCACTGCGTCAGCCCAAGTCCGACCGACACCGCCGGCACCGGCGGCGGACTGCTCGGCGGCACAACCGGCGGTAACCCCCCACCCACACCGACGACCAGCTCACCGGCCCCGGCCGGCACCCCCTCAGGGCCTTGAGCAGCCGCGACACGGAGGCTCGTGGATCGCCCAGCCCGTCCGGGGGGGAGGGGGGAGGGGGGACGTCCGGACTCCTGCGCAGGCACTCCCGGGTAGGCCATACGCCCATACCCCGGTGCAGCAGTAACGGCGATTTCCGGCGGCGTTGAACTGCGTAATCCGTTGCGGAACGCGTGGTGGATTGGTCCGGGATCTTCTTTCACCCGATCAGGTCCGGCACCAATCCGCCCGGTGTGCAGAACCGGATTCCCTGCGTGAGGGACGAAGAGAAGGATCAGCGAGCACGGTCGCCTTGGCCGCGTCTGGCGCTGGGTGCGCTGAGCGGGGCGCTGGCCGGCTTCGCCGCACTGGCGGTGGCCGAACTGGTCGCGGCGGGCGTCCGTCCGCAGTCCAGTCCGGTCATCGCGGTGGGCGGCGCGTCCATCGACGCGACGCCCGCCCCGGTCAAGGACTGGGCGATCCGCCACTTCGGCACCAACGACAAGCTCGTACTGCAACTCGGCATCCTCGCCGTGCTGGCCATGCTGGCTCTGGCGTTGGGTGGGCTGGCGGTGCGGTTGCGGCGGGTCGGAGCCGCCGGGGTCCTTCTCTTCGGGGTCATCGGCGCGGCGGCCGCCGTCAGCCGGCCCGACTCCACCAGCCTCACCGACGCACTGCCCTCCGTCGTGGGGGCTGTTGCCGGTGCTCTGCTTCTGTACATTCTGGTGGGCCGCCTGACCGCGGTGAGTCGGCCACCGGCGTCGGCCCCCGAGTCGGTGACCGAGGAAGCGGAAGCACGTCTGCCTGCATCCGAGGGGTGGGACCGGCGGGGCTTCGTCCTGGCGGCCGCGTCCGCCGCGGCGGCTTCTGCCGCGGTGGGCGCGGTCGGCCGGTCGCTGAACGCCTCCCGTGGCCGGGGCGCGATCGCCTCGCGGAAGCACGTCGTGCTGCCCACGCCCGGGTCACCGGCGCGACCGGTACCCAAGAGGGCCGCACTGCGCCTCCCCGAAGTCAGCCCGTTCGTCACCCCGAACGACGACTTCTACCGGGTGGACACCGCACTGGTGGTGCCCAGAGTCGACGCCACCGGGTGGCGGCTGCGCATCCACGGCAAGGGCGTGCGCCGGCCGGTCGTCCACTCCTTCGACGACTTGCTGCGCAGGGAGCTGATCGAGCGGCACATCACCCTGACCTGTGTCTCCAATGAGGTCGGCGGCCCGTATGTGGGCAACGCCCGCTGGATCGGGGTGCGGCTGGCCGACCTGCTGGCCGAGTGCGGTGTGGAGCCTCCGTCCCGGGGCGGTGCGGCGGATCAGTTGGTGTCCCGGTCGGTGGACGGTATGACGATCGGCAGCCCGGTCGAGGACGTCATGGACGGCCGGGACGCGATGCTCGCCCTCGGCATGAACGGCGAGCCGTTGCCCTTCGAACACGGTTTCCCCGTGCGGATGGTGGTCCCGGGCCTGTACGGCTTCGTCTCGGCCTGCAAGTGGATCGAGGACATCGAGCTGACGACCTTCGATTCCTACGATCCGTACTGGGTCAAGCGTGGCTGGGCCCGCAGGGCCCCGATCAAGACCGAGTCCCGTATCGACACTCCCAAGCCCTTCGCCCGGCCCAGGACCGGCACGGTGATGGTCGCCGGTGTCGCCTGGGCCCAGCACCGGGGCATCGACAAGGTCGAGGTCCGTGTCGACGACGGGCCCTGGCAGGAAGCCCACCTGGCCGCCGAGGACAGCCGGGACACCTGGCGCCAGTGGTCGATTCCCTGGCAGGCCACCAGGGGCAGCCACACCCTCACCGTCCGCGCCACCGACCGGACCCGCGCGGTGCAGACGGACGAACGGACCCGCACGATCCCCGACGGCGCCAGCGGATGGCACTCGGTCGTCGTGACCGTCGAGTGATCACCAGCCCCCACCGAACGGGCTCCGCGGCCGTTCGAACCACCTTTCCGCAATCCCCCGAACGCAGCCGCTTCGCGCTGCACGTTGCAACAGGAGAACATGATGAACACCCGCATCCGTCGTACCGCCGGCCTTCTCGCCGCTGCTGCCGTCCTGCCCGTGGCCCTGACCGCCTGCTCCAACGGCAGCAGTGACTCGGGCAAGTCCGAGTCATCGCACAAGGCGTCTGCTCCGGCGACCAAGAGCAGCGACGACATGAGCGGCTCGAGCAGCAGCGCGAGCAGCATGGACCAGCCGTTCGGCCCGGCGTGTTCCTCGGTGCCGAAGAACGGCGCCGGCTCCTTCAACGGCATGGCCAAGGACCCGGTCGCCACCGCAGCCTCCAACAACCCGGCACTCTCCACCCTCGTGACCGCGGTGAAGAAGGCCGGCCTGGTCGACACCCTCAACAACGCCCAGAACATCACCGTGTTCGCACCCACCAACGACGCCTTCAGCAAGATCCCGAAGTCCACCCTGGACAAGGTCCTCAACGACAAGGCCCAGTTGACGAAGATCCTCACCTATCACGTCGTCGGCCAGAAGCTGACGCCCAAGGACCTTCAGAACGGCTCCTTCGACACGCTGGAGAAGTCCAAGGTCATGACCTCCGGCTCGGGCGAGTCCTACACGGTCGACGACTCCGCGAAGGTCGTCTGCGGCGACGTCAAAACCGCCAACGCCAACGTCTACATCATCGACACCGTCCTCATGCCCAAGAGCTGACACCTGTGCCAGCCGAGGACGCACGCCCCGCCCGGTCGCCTTGACGGAAGCGATCCAGGCGGCACGCGTACCTCGCACCGGGGCATCCGCCGGCCGCCCGACCGGCAGGGCCCGCCGGATGCCCCGACCGGAGGACTCGTCAGCAGACCTCAACGCCTGCGGACGCCCTGGACATTGCCGTGCATCCGCCCGGAGATTGCCGTGCATCCGCCCGGAGAGGGAGACAGCACCATGGAACGACCGTCCGACGCGACGGCGAGCAGGCGGGCAGCAGGTGCCGAGAGCCCGCGCCGTACGGCCGTCATCGGCAGCGGAGTGGCGGGACTGACCGCCGCGCACATTCTGGCCCGCGCCCACCACGTCACCCTCTACGAGGCCGACGACCGGCTCGGCGGCCACGCCCACACCCACGACCTGACCGCGCCCGACGGACGCACGCACCGCGTCGACTCCGGATTCATCGTGCACAACCGCCGCACCTACCCGAACCTGCTGCGTCTATTGCGTGAACTGAACGTCGCCACGCAGCAGTCGGAGATGAGCATGTCCGTGCGGTGCGAGGGCTGCGGACTGGAGTACGCCGGCGCCCGGGGCCTGCGCGGACTGCTCGCCCAGCCACGTAACGCCCTGCGTGGGCCGTACCTGCGCATGCTGGCCGAGGTACCGCGCTTCCACCGGGCCGCCCGCCGCCTGCTCGAGACGGGCGCCGACGACACCCTGACGCTAGGCGCCTTCCTGGACCGGACCGGGTTCTCGTCCTACTTCCGCGCGCACTTCATGACACCGGTGGTGTCCGCCGTATGGTCCTGCGACGCAGAGACGGCCCTGCGCTACCCGGCGGCCTATCTGTTCCGTTTCCTCGCCCACCACGGCATGCTCTCGGTGAGCGGATCACCGGTGTGGCGGACCGTCACGGGCGGCTCGGCAACGTACGTCGACCGGATCGCCGACGGCCTGCACGAGGTGCGCGCGGGCACCCCGGTCCGGTCCGTGCTCCGCCACGCGGACGGCGTGGACGTGACCACCGGTGACGGCACCACGGCCTCCTACGACCATGCCGTTCTCGCCGCGCACCCCGATCAGACGTTGCGGCTGCTCGCCGACGCGACCCCGGCCGAGAAGGAGGTCCTCGGCGCGTTCCGCTACTCCCGCAACACCACCTTGCTGCACACCGACACCGGACTCCTTCCACGGGCGAGCGGGGCCCGTGCCTCCTGGAACTACCTGATGCCCAGCTGCCTGGCCGGCGCCGACGGGGTGCGGGTGAGTTACGACATGAACCGGCTGCAACGACTCCACGCCCCGCAGACCTACGTCGTCACCCTCGGCGGCCAGGACCGTGTCGACCCCACCCGGGTGCTGGCCCGCATGACCTACGAACACCCCATCTACACACCCGAGTCGATCGCCGCCCAGCGCCGGCTGCCGGAACTGAACACAGCGGTGACCGTGTTCGCGGGCGCCTATCACGGATGGGGGTTCCACGAGGACGGCTGCCGCAGCGGCGTCGAGGCCGCCGCCGCCCTGGGGGAGAGGTGGTGACCGCCGGGACCGACCGGGAGGCGGCGCGGCCGGGGCCGTCGGCCCTCTACCCGTGCACGATCACCCACGTGCGCCGGGCACCCCAGCGCTACAGCCTGCGGCACCGCAGCTACCTGTGGCTGGTCGACCTCGACCACCTCCCGGTGCTGCCGCGTCCACTCCGGCCGCTCGCCCGCTTCAGCGCCCGCGACCACTTCACCGGCTCTGCCCCGTCGATCAGGGCCGCCCTCGACGCCTTCCTGGGGGAGCACGGCATCGACCTGCACGGTGGCCAGGTCCTGATGCTCGCGCACGCCCGGAACCTCGGACACGTCTTCAACCCGCTGACCCTGTACTGGTGTCACGACCGCGATGGTGACCCGCTCTGCGTGGTGGCAGAGGTCCACAACACCTACGGCCGGCGTCACGCCTACCTGCTGCACACCGACGCAGCCGGCACCGCCACGGCTCGTAAGGACTTCTACGTGTCGCCCTTCCACCCGGTCGACGGCCACTACGAGATGCGGCTGCCCCCGCCCGGTGAGCGCCTGCATCTGTCCGTACGGCTCCAGCGGCCCGGCAGCCCGCCCTTCACGGCCTCGGTCCACGGCACACGCAGCAACGCGACAGTCCCCGCGCTGCTGCGCCTGGCCCTGCGCCATCCCTGGTCGACCCTGACGGTGTCGGCCGCCATCCGCTTCCACGGCATCCGCCTGTTTCTGCGGGGCCTGCCGGTGCAGCCGCGCACGGCCCGCCGCACCCCGGAGAGTGCCTCATGACCCAAGTCGAACCCCGTGCCACCGCCCGCCACCGCACCGGCAGGCAGCGAGTCGCCCCCATCGACACCGGCCGCTGGCCCGATGTGGCCGCCGTACCCAGGGCTTCCTGGCCGGTGCGGGCCATCACCGCGTCCGTACTGGAACGCGCCCTGCGGCGACTGCCGCTACGCGTCCGGCTCGCCGACGGCGCCACCCTCGGCCTGGGCGGCCCGCTGATAGCAGTAGGCGACCCCAAGGCGTTCCACGCCCGCATCGGCACCCGCGGGCTCATCGGGTTCGGCGAGTCCTACATGGCCGGCGAGTGGGACGCGCCGGACCTGGTCGGCGCGCTCACCGTGCTCGCCGCCCACGCGGCCGACCTGATTCCGCCCCGCCTGCAGCGGCTGCGCGGCCTCTGGGCGCAGCGACAGCCGCACACACAGCGCAACACACCGGACGCCTCGCGCAGCAACATCAGCCGTCACTACGACCTGTCCAACGACCTGTTCGCGCTGTTCCTGGACGAGACACTCACCTACTCCGCCGCCGTCTTCCGCGGCTTTCCCGCGGACTGGTCGCTGCTGGCCGCCGCCCAGCGCCGCAAGATCGACCGTCTGCTCGACCTGGCCGGTGTCCGCGAGGGCACCCGCCTGCTGGAGATCGGCACGGGCTGGGGCGAACTCGCCCTGCGGGCCGCCGCCCGTGGCGCGCACGTCACTTCGCTCACCCTGTCCCGGGAGCAGCGCGAACTGGCCCTGGACCGCGTCCGCCGGGCCGAGTACGGCGACCGGGTGTCGATCGAGCTGTGCGACTACCGCGAGTCCCGCGGCACGTACGACGCGGTGGTCAGCGTGGAGATGATCGAGGCCGTCGGTGCCGAGTTCTGGCCCGTCTACTTCCGCACCCTCGACGAGCGCCTCGCGCCGGGCGGCCGGGTGGCGCTGCAGGCCATCACCATGCCGCACGAGCGGATGCTGGCCGGCCGTGACACCCACACCTGGATCCAGAAGTACATTTTTCCAGGCGGGCTGATCCCCTCCACGCAAGCCGTCGAGGAGACGGTTCGCGATCACACGGGGCTGGCGGTGACCGCCCGGGACAGCCTCGGCGCGCACTACGCCGAGACTCTGCGGCTGTGGCGGGAGCGGTTCACCGCACACGCCGATGACGTGACAGCACTCGGTTTCGACGAGACCTTCCGCCGTCTGTGGACCTTCTACCTGGCCTATTCCGAGGCCGGTTTCCGCTCCGGCTACCTCGACGTCCAGCAGTACCTGCTCACCAAGGAGACCTCGGCCCGATGACGTCCGCCCGCACCCCCGTACGTACCGGTGCCGCGCAGCGACTCGCCGCCCTCGCGGAGGATGCGCTCGGTGCCCCGCTGCCGGTGCGGCTGCGCACCTGGGACGGCAGCGAGAGTGGCCCCGCAGACGCCCCCGTGGTCGTCGTGCGCTCCCGGCGCGCACTGCGCCGCCTGCTGTGGCAGCCCGGCGAACTCGGCCTCGCCCAGGCGTACGTCACCGGTGAACTGGATGTGGAGGGCGATCTGGCACGGGGGTTGCGGGCGATGTGGGCCGCCGTGCGGGAGCGGGGTCTGCACGCCCCACGGCTTTCCCCGGCCGACTGGACCCGTGCGATTGGCGAGGCGGTGCGGCTGGGTGCCGTCGGCCCGCGTCCACCGGCGCCCGCGACGCAGGCGCGGCTGCGGGGCCGCCTGCACAGCAAGGCCCGCGACCGAGCGGCGATCAGGCACCACTACGACCTGTCCAACGACTTCTACCGTCTCCTTCTCGACGACACCATGGCCTATTCCTGCGGCTACTGGACCAGTCAGGAACCCGATACCAACCCGGCCGATGCACAGCGCGCCAAACTGGAGCTGATCTGCCGCAAGCTCGGCCTCGTTCCGGGCGCCCGCCTGCTCGACATCGGCTGCGGCTGGGGGTCGCTCGCCCTGTACGCGGCGGAAGAGCACAAGGTGCAGGTCACCGCCGTCACCCTGGCCCGGGAGCAGGCCACCTACGTGCGGGAACAGGTACGCGACCGGCGGCTGGAACACCGAGTCGAGGTGGTGTGCCAGGACTACCGGGACATCACCGGCTCCGCCTTCGACGCCGTCGCCACCATCGAGATGGGCGAGCACGTGGGAGACGACGAATACCCCGCCTTCGCCGCCGCCCTGCACCGGCTGGTCCGCCCGCACGGGCGCGTGCTGGTCCAGCAGATGTCCCGCGGCGCGACCGCACCCGGCGGCGGCGCGTTCATCGAGGCGTACATCGCCCCGGACATGCACATGCGGCCGATGCGCGAGACCGTCGGCCTGCTGGAGGCGGCCGGCCTGGAAGTCCGTTCGGTGGAGTCGCTGCGCGAGCACTACGTGCGCACCGTCAACGCCTGGCACCGCACGCTGGAGGAACGCTGGGACGACTTCGTCCGGCTGGTCGGCGAGGAGACGGCCCGCGTGTGGCGGCTGTACCTGGTCGGCGGGGCCCTGGCCTTCGAGGAGCGGCGCATGGGCGTGGACCAGTTCCTCGCCGTACGCCCGCTGGCCACGGGCGACAGCGGCCTGACAGGAGCGGAGGCGGCCGACTGGTACCGACACCTGGAGGAGCGGTGAACACATTCGCCTGGGACGCGTTCGCCGCCAACCTCGGGTGGGCGGCGGCGACCTCGCTGGCCGTCATGCTCGGCACCTTCGCGATCGCCCTGAACCTGGGCGTGCACCGTGTCGTCGACATCGCGTGGGGGGTCGCATTCGCCGCGGTGGCCGTGGTGACCTTCGGCCTCTCGGCATCCCAGGGCGATCCGGGCAGGCGGCTGCTGGTCACCGGTCTCACCGCGGTGTGGGGGCTGCGACTCGCGGCGCACATCGCCCGCCGGGGCCATGGCCACGGCGAGGACCCGCGCTACGCGGCGATGCTGGCCCGCGCGCGCGGCAATCGGAACCTGTACGCCCTGCGGACGATCTACCTGCTGCAGGGAGCCCTGGTGTGGCTGGTGTCCCTGCCGGTGCAGGCAGCCCAGTACGCGCCCCGGCCGCTGTCCGCCCCGGCCTGGGCGGGCACGGCCATCTGGGCCGTCGGACTGTTCTTCGAGGCCGTCGGCGACGCCCAGTTGGCGCGCTTCAAGGCGCAGCCCGGCAACCGAGGCCGCGTCATGGACCAGGGACTGTGGGCGCTGACCCGGCACCCCAACTACTTCGGCGACTTCTGCGTCTGGTGGGGACTGTTCCTTCTCGCCTGCGACGGCGGATGGCAGGCCGCGGCCGTGTCCGTCGCCTCACCACTGGTGATGAGCGTGCTGCTGATCAACGGAAGCGGGAAACGCCTGCTGGAACGGCACATGGCCGGCCGGCCCGGTTGGGACGCGTACGTGGCACGCACCAGCGCCTTCTTCCCCCGGCCGCCGCGCCGACGTCGATAGCCGCGTGGCGAGCCCGCCGACGGACGGGCTCCCCACGCGCATCCTCACGTCGGCACGCACACCCTCACGTCGGCACCCCGAGCAGAGCGACCGGCGTCGAACTCGGCTGCTTCGACCCACCAGCCGGCTCCACCGTGATGCCGATGCCCGAGGCACCGTCGACCGCACCCTGCATCAGCACCGCCTGGCTGTCGCGGTCGGGGTCCATCAGGCCGGCCGGGCGCATCTTCCCGCCGTCGGCGAACCACAGCTGGTACACCTTGCCCCGCGGCGGTGCGGCCATCCTGGACGCCACGAACACCGCCCGGTCGCGGTCGGCGGAGACCACCAGCGTGCCCGCGCCGCCCGCCACCCGCGCCGAACGCGACTTGGCGTCGGGCGCGGCAAGCACTCCCGCCACGTCCTGAGCCTGGCGCTCCGCCTGCGCTGCCCGGTACTGAGCGTCCTGAGCACGCTCGTACTGCCATACGGCGGTTCCGCCGAAAGCGGCCGCGGCGGCCACACTGGCTGCCAGCGCCCATCGCGCCAGGCCCCGTCCGGGCCGCACACCACGGCGTACTCGCTCCAGGGGCGCGGCGCCGGGCGGCACCTGCCGCACGGTGGTGATGCGCTGTAGCACTTGCTCCCGCATGACGGGACGCGTGCGCACCGTGGAGGCCAGGGCCAGGCGTCCGGCAGTGGCCGTGAACTCGGCGACCTCCTGTTCACAGGCGGCGCACTCGGCCAGGTGACGCTCGAAGGCGGCACGTTCCTCGCCGCGCAGCGCGTGCACCGCGTAGGCGCCTGTCAGAGCGTGCAGATCGGTCGTGGTCACGCGGTCACCCCCAGGCAGTCGCGGAGCCGGATGAGTCCGTCACGCAGGCGGGTCTTGACCGTGCCGAGCGGCAGCGCCAGTGCTTCGGCGACCTCCCGGTAGGTCAGGCCGCGGTAGTACGCGAGCGTGACCGACTGCCGCTGGAGTTCGGTCAGCGTGCGCAGGCAGCGCCGTACCTGCTCCTGCTCGAGTCGGCTCTCGACCTCCTCGGTCACCTCGTCGTACGCAGGCTGATGGTCGAGCAGGGCGGCCTTGGTGTCACGGGCCGCCGCTGCCTCCGCCGACCGGACCCGGTCCACCGCCCGCCGGTGGGCGAGGGTGAGGATCCAGTTGATGGCCGTGCCACGCTCAGGCCGGAAGCGCGGGGCCGTGCGCCACACCTCCACCAGCACATCCTGCGCCACCTCCTCCGACTGCGCCTGATCACGCAACACCGCCCGGACGACCCCGAGGACGGAACCGGCCACGGCGTCGTAGACCGCGGCGAATGCCTCCTGATCACCCAGCGCCACCTCCTGGACGAGCTGTTGCAGATCAGGTTTGGCAGCTGGATTGCTGCCGATATGTACACGTTCCTTCACAATGGATCTCCCATGGGCGCGGCGGGGCGGAACACCCGTGTGGAATCCGAGGCCACGCGAGCTGCGGATTGGTTGCATGCAATAGCCGGCCGCCGGGGTCCCCTGCCGGCACCAGTGGGTCGACGCCGACGAACTCCAGGCAGGATCTTCGGTCCGTTCTTGCCGCGATCGGTCGGATTCGAACCTGTCAGGCCCGTGCGCGGCTCCGCTGGGCGAGGCGCCGGTAGACCGTCTGCCGGCACGGCCCGAACGCGGGTGGCAGCTGCCACCAGGTGCAGCCGGAGGCGGCGACGAAGATGATCCCGGCCAGGGCCTCACGATCGTCGGCTCGCCTCTTCCCTCCACCCTGCGGGCGGACGACCTCGATCGGCGGCACCACCCGCCGAATCAGCTCCCACAGCTCCTCCGGCACCGGCCGCTCTACGAGACCTGTCACACCCCCAGCAACGACGCGGACCCACCATGAGAAACGGTGTCTTGATGGCTGAGCCAAGGTACCTGCTGGGCCGCTGATGCGGTCAGGTGTCGTGATCGGCGGCCTCTTGGAGCAGGTCCATGGCGTGGTTGTGGAAGCGGCGTTCGGCGTCGCGGCACGGGGCGTTGAAGAAGGCGCGTTGGGCTTCGCCAAGATCGCAGTTCAGCAGGCCCATGGTCACGAACACGGCTTCCACTCCGTGACACCCGATGTCCTTGAGGAACTGCTGCAGTACGTCCGTGTCACCGGTTGCCTGCCAGACGGGCCGGGCGGTTTCCTGCATGGCAGCGATACGAGCTGATCGTTCTGCGTCGAAGCCCACTGGACTCACCATCCTGCTTCGGCCCGCAGGCTATCGCCGAGTGGGCGAGGCGTGCAGACGGGGCGGCGCGAGACGCACGGAGGTCGTTCGCGCCGTGAAGTGCCTTGAGTGGATTGGCCGTTGCGTGCTTCCGCGCGCTCCTTCGCATGGTGGTTACGTAATGCGTTTTGTCGAGTGCGGAGGGTAGTGGACGGGTTTCTTGGACTGTCATACGGCGGATCACCCGACCAAGTGACAACATGTGACCACTGGGCACCGTGTTGGGCGTGGGTAATGGCGTACACGATCATCGCCAGGGAGCAGGATGGCATCCATGGCGACGACACTCACCGATGTCTGGGCGCGTATCCGAACGGCTCTGGACGCGAATGCCCCCTCGACGGCGCGTACTGTCCGAACATCGGCGGATATGGATGACATATCTGAGGCTCAGTCCGTGATGGGGCAGACGTTCCCCGATGCGGTGAGGGATCAACTGCTGCTTTTCGACGGGGCGGAGCCGAATCCGGTCACAGGCGTTTTGCTGCCGCCCTTGTACATCCCTGTCGGCCTCCAGCGCATGCAGATGCTGTGGCAGCGCAAGCGTGCCGCCTCAGTAACTCCGACCAGCGGGGAGGAGGGCATAGATGTTTCCGGAGAGCCTTGTCGGGGATTTCATCCGCTCCTGGTACCTATCGGTGACGACACGACGGGAGACCTGCTGGTGGTGGACAACAGGCCCGGCGAGTTGCGCGGGAGTGTTCTGACCTGGAGCAGGGATGACGGCCTCTTCGGCGCACCCATCTGGCGCAGCGTGACCGAAATGTGGGCTGACGTGGCGGGTGCGCTGGAGACCGGATCTGTTCAAGGCGCCGCATGTGACAGCGATCCTCATTTGACCCGCAACGGGTGTGCCGCGGTGTTCACCGCTGATGGAATTCTTGAGTGGGAGTTCTAGTGTCCCGTGATCCAGTTGGGGCCCCTTCCACATGAGGGGCAAGTGGCCGACCGGCCGGTAGCTTTGCGATAGTTCGAAGCAACACGAGTGTGCGCCTTACATTCCGCCAGCGTCATCGTCCTCGTCGGCACGTCCGTCGCGAGGAAGCGGGTCTTCCGCTCGGTGCTGGCTTTCTCGGGCAAAACCCGGGTCCTGCCGATGAGCATGTTGAACTGCTACTGGCAAACCGCGAGTTCAGCGCCTGCGGGTTTCTTAGGGGCATGCGGAAGCCGGCGAGAACACTCTCGTGCCTTGTCCGGCAAGGGCAGGAGTTTCGCAGTGGCCGGCCGACCGAGGGCGGCGAAGAGGTCACGATTGACCGGTGAAGGGTGATGTCGTGCTCGCTGTCGGGGCATATGCCATTGGACGATGCGTAAAGCCTCTTCGTGTGGGCGTGGTCGTCACCGACCACGCCCACACCAAGGTCACCCGTTTCCGGTACCGGATCGGTACTCGGCGGCCTTGCCGACGCACCGTGGCGTCACGCTGTGAGACCTCCTGCTGCTGTCAACAGCGCACTGACTTCGTTTGGGAAGGTGTCAGGTAGTTGACCCCGGCCCGGCGATGCGGGCTTCGAGGTCGGCGACGCGGCGGCCTTGGAAGCGGAGGTTGGAGCGGGCGGCCTTAAGCAGCTCGTCCAGAGCGCGGTTCCGGTGACAAGTTGGCGGACGCGCTGTTTGCGTGTGGTGTCCTGGGCGACTCGTTCCGGTGCTGCCGATCGAGTTCACGCGGAGGGCGTGCACCCGGCCCCTGGCCGGCCTCACACCGAGAACTCGCGTATCACCGTGTTGCGGAACACCGCGCTGCCGCCGATCGTGAACAGTGCCAGCTGGGTGTCCAGCAGGTACGGGAACGCCTGGCTGGTGTGCACGTAGCGGCCGTCGTCGACGAACATCTCCACCGACGTACGGTCCACCAGGATACGCAGCTTCACCGTGCCGGCGGACGGGTCGAACGGGGTATGGCTCTCCTGCCACTTGCCGGACGTGTCGGCGTTGACGGTGTTACGCCTGTTGAGGAAGGCGTAGTCGGCGTAGATCCCGGCATCGATGTGCCGACCACCGCTGGGTGAGCGCCTCAGCTGGAGGCCGGCGCCGGTGAGTTGGGACCAGGTGATCTCGGTCGTCACCTCGTAGGAGATACCGGTGTAGTCGAGCACCTTCGTGCCGTCCACGGTCACGTCGCCCAGGTTCACGGTGCGGGAGACATGCGAGTCGAGGCCGGCGACGGGCTGGGAGGCGAGGTAGTAGGTGTTGTCGGACGCCTTCTTCAGGGTGATCTCGCGGACGATGGAGTCGGTGCCGTTGAAGCCGTCGCAGTCGATGGTGGGGGTGGTGTCGGCGTAGTCCCAGTTGTTCACCCATCCGATCGCGTACCGGGCGGCCGTGTCCACCGCACCGCTCGCGTCCCGCTTCTCGAAGGTGACGGCGCCGTACCAGTCCCAGCCGTGGTCGAGCCACTGCGGCTCACTCGCCTCGGCGGTGAACATGCTGCCGTCGAAGGAACCCGTCCAGTAGGCGTACGTGTTGGGCAGCCCCGAGCTCTTCCCGTTGGCGCTCGCGCCGAGCACCCATTTCACCGTGCCGTCGCCGGCGGTGATGCGGAACAGGTCGGGGCACTCCAGGACGCCGATGCCGTCGTGGACGAAACCGTTCGCGTACGTCCAGGACTTGAGGTCGTCGGAGTGGTAGAAACCGATCTTGTCGTTCTCGGCGAGGGCCATCACCCAGCGGCCCCGGTCCTCGTCGCGGATCACCTTGGGGTCGCGGAAGTCGGCGACGCCGGGGTTGGGCAGGACGGGGTCGGTCCCGTAGTTGTCGAAGGTGAGACCGCCGTCGGTCGAGTAGTACAGGAACTGCTCCTGGTGGTCGGTGCCGCCGCCGGGGGACATGGTGACGATGACGACGACCGCGCCCGCGCCGAATCCGGCCGTGTCGCCGGTGTCGACCACCGCCGAACCCGACCAGAGATCGCCGTTGGGCGTGGTGTCCTTGGGCACGGCGACCCCGTGGTCGGCGAAGGAGACCAGGTCCTTGGTGGTGGCCAGGCGCCACGCGGTGCCGACGACACCGGTGAAATAGTCGGCGTTGTAGAGGTAGTAGTACCGGTACTCGCCGTCGATCCAGACGGGCCGCTGCGGGTCGTTCTTCCACTGGTCGGGGACCGTGAAGTGGTACGCGGCACGGTAACTCGCCCCACTTGCCGCGGACTCGGTCCTGCTCTTGGCCGTGGACCCGGGCTCGGGCTTCGGGGCGGCCGTGGCCGCTGCGGCGGGCAGCAGCGCGGCGGCGGTGCCCGCCGCCGATCCCGCGAACAGTGATCTCCTGGATATCCCCGATGTTCCGGGCATGACGCATCGTTCCTCTCGTGGCGGCCCGTGAGGGCCCATGGCGGCCCATCAGGGCCCGTGGCGGCTCGTCACGCACGCGAGTGCGGCTCACACCGCGAAGGGCGTGAAAAATCGGCTCATGTGAACGAGGACTGTAGACCTAACCCGTTAAAGGTCAAGCGTTCCCGACCCTTGACAGGTCTGCGGCCCGGTTCCCATCATCTGGGGCATCACCCCTGAACTAACACGAGTTAGGCCCGTTGATGACTGACTCGCACATCCCCCGCCGCACGCTGCTGCGGTACGGCGCGTACGGGGCCGGAGCAGCCGCCCTGGCCGCGACCGCCGCGAGCTGGGACCGGCTCACGGGAGCCGACATCCCCGGCCGTGACGACGGCTCCCTCGTCGTCGCCACCCTCGGCTCCGCCTTCGACCCGGCCACCGTCGACGCCCTCACCAAGGGCTTCCACCGGCTCCATCCCGACATCCCGCTGCGGGTGAACGCGGTGCAGGCCGTCGACTGGTCGGACTTCTTCGCGAAGATCCTCACCCAGATCGCCGCGGGCACCGCCCCCGACCTGGTGTATGTGGCCACCGAGGGCGTGCAGTTGTTCGCCCAGAGGCTCGGCGTCCCCCTGGACCGCTGGGTGCGGCGGGACGCGGCCGAGCTGCGTGAGTACTTCGCCGACGTCCACCCCTCGCTGGTGGAGTCGATGATGTACGAGGGGAACCTCTACCAACTGCCGATGGAGTTCAACGCCGCCGACATCTACCTCAACAAGCAGGTGCTGAAGCAGGCGGGCGCGGGTTTCCCGGCGGCCGACTGGAGCCGCGACGACTTCACCGCGCTGCTGCGGGAGATGAAGCGTGCCGGCGACGCGCACTTCACGCCGTACTTCTGGACCAACCGGCTGTGGGGCGGCGTGGTGCCCTGGCTCTTCGCGAACGGCACGAACCTGCTGAAGGAGTCGAAGGCGCCCGGCGGCTCCTGGCTGTGGGACACCTTCTACCCGGCCGCCGACCGGCAGGGGCGCGGCGGGGGCTTCCGCTGGACGACCCCGCAGGCCACCGCCGACCGGGTCGAGGAGGCGTACGACTATCTCGCCTCCCTCGTCCAGGAGAACCTGTGCACCCGGCCCGAGGGCGGCAACGGCAGCAATCTGGTCGGCGTGTTCTCCACCGGCCGCGTCGGCGTCACACCGGCGGGCGGATTCTGGGCGGGCGGCCTGCACCTGGCCGGCATGCGGGCCGCCGACTACGACGTGCAGTACTTCCCGCGCTGGCGCACCCAGCGCCACCAGTTCGGCGCGGCGGGCTACGCGCTGCTGCGCACCTCCAAGAAGCAGGAAGCCGCCTGGGAGTTCATCAAGTACGCGGCCCGCAAGGACACCATGACCCGGCTGTTCCAGAGCAACCAGACCACCCCGGCCCGGCGTTCGATGCTGCACGCCGCACGCTACGCCGAGAGCGGCCCGGCGCACTGGCAGGTCTTCTACGACACCCTCGACCGGTTTCCCGACACCGGCCCGATCCCCGCGCCGCCGCAGGTCGCCGAGGTGACCGACGTCCTGCTCAAGTACACCG
This sequence comes from Streptomyces sp. NPDC001220, assembly GCF_053597895.1. NCBI lineage: Bacteria > Bacillati > Actinomycetota > Actinomycetes > Kitasatosporales > Streptomycetaceae > Streptomyces > Streptomyces sp. NPDC001220. Next base: position 72,469 of record NZ_JBSFJE010000008.1, on the reverse strand, counting down.
GCACCGCGCTGGCCTCGCCGCGTGCGGTGGGTCCCGCGCTGCGCCGGATGCAGGGCGCCCTGGAGCAGGCCATGGAGCGTGAGATATGACGAACACCCAGGTTCCGAACAATCAGGCTCCGGACAACCAGGTTCCGAACGTCCAGGCTCCGAACGCCTCGAACCCGGCCGTACGTTCGCGGCCCGCCACACCCCCACCCGCCGCCGCCGTACGGCCGTCCGTCCGCGACCGCGGCGCCCGGCTGCTGGCCGCGCTGTTCCTGGCGCCCACGGTCGTCGGCATCGTCGTCTTCACGGTCGTGCCGATCATCGGGTCCATCGTGCTGAGCCTGTTCCACTGGAACGTGATCGACCCGCCCCGCTTCGCCGGCGGCGCCAACTACCGCACCACCTTCACGGACTCGACCGTCCTGGTGTCCTTCCGCAACACCCTCCTCTTCATGGTCCTCGCGGTCGCGCTGCAACTGCTGATCGCGCTGTCGCTGGCGCTCGCGCTGAACGGGCGGATGCCTGGGTGGCTGCGGTCGCTGTTCCGTTCGGCGTTCTTCTTCCCGCTGGTACTGTCCGCGGCGTCCATCTCGGTGGTGATGAAGTACCTGTTCAACCAGGACTTCGGGGTGGTGAACTGGCTGATCGGCCTGGTCGGCGTCGCCCCCGTGCCCTGGCTGACCTCGGAGCACGCGGCGATGGCCACGGTGATCCTGGTCTACGTCTGGCAGCAGTTCGGCTTCTCGTTCCTGCTGTTCGTCGGCGGTCTGAACAACATCCCCAAGGAGATCCACGAGGCCGCCGCCCTCGACGGCGCGACCGGCCTGCGCAAGCACCTCGGCATCACGCTGCCGCTGCTGTCGCCGACGCTGCTCGTCGCGTCGGTGGTCGCCATCATCAATGCCCTGCAGGTCTTCGAACAGCCCTACGTCCTCACCGACGGCGGCCCCGGCGACGCCACCCGCACCGTGGTGATGGTGATCTACGAGAGGGCCTTCGAGCAGCTCGACTTCGGCGAGGCATCCGCGGTGGGCACGCTGCTCTTCGTGCTGATCATGGCGGTCACCGCCGTCCAGTTCCGGCTCAGCCGGCGTTTCGTCCACTACCAGTGAGCCGGTGAGCCGCATGAGCGCTATGAGCCAAGCAACCTCGACCTTGAAAGCAACCCCGACCCTGAACCGCGTACGTCATTCACTCACCCCCTGGGCCCGGATCGCCGCACTGACCGTGTGCGCCCTGCTGACACTGGGCCCGGTCGTCTGGACCGTCTCCACCTCCCTGCGCACTCCGGCCCAGTCCTTCGACCTGCCCCCGCAGATCATCCCGACGCACCCGACGACCGCGGCCTACCGCGGGGTCTTCCAGCAGATCGACGTATGGCTGCTCGCCCTGAACTCCACGCTGGTGACGGCACTGATCGCCGTCGGCCAGATGATCACGGCGGGCCTGGCCGGATACGCCTTCGCGCGCCTGGAGTTCCGCTTCAAGAAGCCGCTCTTCGGCCTGGTCCTGGCGACCATGATGGTGCCGTTGCAGGTCACCATCGTGCCGGTGTTCCTGGTGCTGAAGTCGATGGGCCTCACCGACACGCTCCTCGGCCTGATCATCCCGGCCTTCCCGACGGCCTTCGGCACCTTCCTGATGCGCCAGTACTTCCTCGGTATGCCGAAGGATCTGGGTGAGGCGGCCATGCTGGACGGCGCGGGGCCCTGGCGGATCTTCCGTTCGGTGTACGCGCCGCTGGCCGCGCCCGGCCTGGCGATCGTCGGCGTGCTGGCCTTCAACTACCACTGGAACGAGTTCTTCCGCCCGCTGATCCTGGAGACCTCCAGCCAGAACTACACGCTTCCGCTGGGTCTGGTCTCTCTCCAGGGCAACCTCGGCACCGGGTCGATCTCGGTGGTCCTGGCCGGGGTCGTGCTCTCGATGCTCCCCGCCCTCGCCGTGTTCGTCGTCGGCCAGCGCCCTCTGCGCGAGGGCATCACCTCGGCAGGAGTCAACCGTTGAGCCATGACCCCAACGCGCCACGTTTCAGGGTCCGTCCGCCCGTCGGCTGGATCAACGACCCCAATGGGCCGTTCCGTTGGCGGGACCGCTACCACCTCTTCTACCAGCACAACCCCGACGCACCGGTGCACGCGAACGTCCACTGGGGTCATGCCTCCAGCGCCGACCTCGCGCACTGGGAGCACCACCCGATCGCACTCACCCCGACACCCGGCGGCCCCGACGAGGCCGGCTGCTGGTCGGGCTGCGTGACCGACGACGCCGGCACACCGACCGCCGTATACACGGCGGTCGACCATGCCCATGCCGGACTCGGCACCATCTGCCTCGCGCGGGCGGCCGACCCGGACGACGAGCTGCTGACCGAGTGGAAGCCGCTGCCGACACCGGTGGTGGCGGGGCCGCCGCCGGGACTGGACGTGGTGATGTTCCGCGACCCGTTCGTCTTCCGCCACGCGGACCGGCGCTGGGCCCTCGTCGGCGCCGGGCACGCCGACGGCACACCGTCGGTCCTGCTCTACGACTGCGACGACCTGACCGACTGGCGGTTCGCCGGTGTGCTGCTGGACGGCCGGAACCCGGTGGCCGCAAGCGTGTTCGGCGACAAGTCGGTGGGCTGGGAGTGCCCGCACCTGTACCGGACAGCAGGCGGCGACCACGTGCTCCTGGTATCCCTGTGGGACGGAGACCCCTGCTCCACCGGATACCTGACGGGTCGTCTGGAGGCCGAAGGCCAGTCCTTGAGGTTCGTGCCGCGCGCCGGCGGCCGGCTCGACCAGGGGCGGGACTTCTACGCTCCCGCCGTGCTCCAGGAGCCGCACCGCGCGCTGCTGTGGGGCTGGTCGTGGGAGGCCCGCCCGCAAGAGGAGGTGCACCGGGCCGGATGGGCAGGCGTACTCACCGCGCCACGGGTCGTCGACATCCACCCCGACGGTTCACTGCGGGTGAGTCCGGTCCCGGAACTCGACCTGCTGCGCCCGGCCGAGCCGTTCGTCACCGCGCCGGGCCGGGTTCCGCTTCCCCACACGTACGACCTGACGGTCACCGCATGCGAACCGACCACGGTAAGCCTGCTCCGGGACGCGGCGGGCCGGGAGCTGACCGTCCGGGCGGACCCTGCCTCGGGGACCGTCGTCCTCGACCGCAGCGCCTGGCCCCGGACCGGCAGGGAAGGCTCCGCCCCGATCACCGTACACGTGCCGAAGGGGCCGGAACTCACGCTCCGGCTGCTCGTCGACGGCTCGCTCCTCGAACTCTTCGTCGAGGAGCGGGCCATGGTCACCGAGCGTGTCTACCGGCGCCCCGACGACATCGTCGAGCTGGTCGTCGACGGGCCAGGGGCCCGGGTCACCGGATGGGCACCGGACCCACGGAGTCACGGCTGACCACAGGGCAGGCCAGGCGCCGGACGGTCGCGGGCGGCGTACGGCCGGATTCGATGGCGTCCAGGAGCAGCCGGGCCGCCGCCTCGCCCATCGCCCGGTGCGGCAGCGCGACCGAGGTGAGCGGCGGGGTGAGGAACGCGGCCATGTGCTCCTGGTCGTCGTAACCGACCACGGACAGATCGGCGGGCACGTCGATCCCGAGCCGGGTCGCGGCGTGCAGGACACCCGCCGCGACCCGGTCGTTGTAGCACAGGACGCCAGTGGGGCGACGGCTCGGCTCGACCCCGTCGAGCAGGCGCAGCGCCCCCGCGTATCCCGCGGAGATCTCCCCGCCGCCGCGCACGATCCACTCCCTGGGCACGGTGACGCCCTCGGCGCGCAGCGCGTCCCGGAAGCCGCGGGTACGTTCCACCGAGGCGATGTCGTCCAGACCGCCGATCACGGCGAGCCGGCGGTGGCCCGCACCGAGCAGCAGCCGGGCCGCGGTACGGCCACCGGCGCGCTCGGCGGGGACCACTGCAGGCAGGGAGTCGTCGTCGGGCAGGCAGTTGGCCAGCACGGAGTGGGTGCGGTGCAGGCCCTCGGGGACGCGGACCCGGCGCAGTGACATGGCCGCGTAGATGATGCCGTCCACCCGCCGGTCGAGCAGTTCCGCGACGGCCGCGTCCTCCTTGGCCGGGTCACCGCCGGAGTCGACGGTGAGGACGAGATGGTCGCTCTCCCACGCGGTCTCCATGGCGCCGCGCAGCAGCCGACCGGCGAACGGCGACGACGCGATCTCATCGGTGACCAGCCCGATCACGGCCGTACGGCGACGGCGCAGACCGCGGGCCACCGGGTCGGGGCGGTAGCCCAGCCGGGCCGCGGCCTGCCGGATGCGTTCCTGGGTGGCGGGCGAGAGGTTGCCCTCGGCTCGGCCGTTGAACACGAAGGACACCGCGGTGTGCGACACGCCGGCGAGCCGGGCGACGTCCCGTGACGTCGGGCGCCCGGTGCCCGTGCTCCTGCTCTCCTCGGCACCGCCCACGCCGTCCGCCGCCCTCACCCAGCCCGTCCCTGTCGATCACCGTCCACCCTATCCGCGGGGAGCGCCACGGCACACGGGAGATCCTCAGGGCGTCGCGGCTGGGCGTCCGATGTGATCACCGGAGTCCCGGAGGGCGGGGGCCGCTTCGGACTGGGCGTAAGCACGTCATTCGTCGGCGATGGTGACCCACCGGCCCGGTGGGTGGGGGGGGGAGCGCGGACCGGACCGCGCAAGCCGCTCACGACGACCGGGCTGTGGTGGCGAACCTGACTGGCGCCCTTGTCGCAAGGGGGATGTCACACCGCCGGCACGTCCATGCTCGCGGCGCGGGCGGACGCGATGTCCTCGGCCGTGTGGTCGAGGGTGCGGCAATCCTCCGGGGGAAGTCCCAGCCACAGGCCCGCCGGGCGGTAGGCGACGGGTGTGGGTGCGAGGTGCCGTACGGGGTCTTCGAAGTCGAGTGGTGTGGTGGTGCTGAGGGCCTGACTTGTGGTCACTCCGCGTGAGCGCTCACTTCTCAACCGGAACCCACACGATGGCTTCAAGCAGGTAGTGGCTACACTCGCCGACGCCGTGGTCGCGGGCTCGCAGAGTAGAGGGACATGAAGATGCAGAATCCGTTCAGGGATGGCGGTCCGCTCGACATCGCCATGGGACTGCTCGCTCTGCTGTTGTCGATCGCCCTTCTGTGGAAGGGCATACAGATGGCCCAGAACGGGGACTCGTGGTTGTGGCCGCTGACCGCAGGCGTGATGGTCGTCCTCAGTCTGTATGGCCTGTACCGGCGCCGCCGGGCGAGACGCCAGAGCAGTCCGTAGGCGCGGCGCCGCAACCCGGGTCCGGTGTGTTTCCTGGCCACGGCCCTCCTGCGAATGGATCAAGAAGAGCGAACCGCTCTGCCTGATCGGGGACCCCGGAACCGGTAAGTCTCACCTGCTGGTCGTGCTGGGCACCGAGGCCGCCATGGCCGGCTTTCGTGGCCGTCAAGCTCGTCAAGGTGTTGGTCGAGGCCGCCGACGAACGCCAGCTGACCAAGACCATCGCCCGGTACGGCCGTGTGGATCTCCTAGCGATCGACGAGCGCGGAAACATGAAACTCGACCGCTTCGGCGCCGAACTACTGTTCCTGGTCACTCACCTTCGGCGACGACATCATCGAGACCGGCACCGACTAATACCGCCTCGCGCACGCCGAAGCCCAGCAGGGCAGCGGCTGACCGGTGACCGGTAGCGGCGTCAACCGAGCACGAACGACGCCCGTTGCTGCCACCGCAATCCGTCATGGACCATGAGATCAACCGCCGACACGCGGGCGGTGACAGGAAGCATGCCGCGAAGGTCGAACTCGGTCACAGGTGGCGCAGTCGATGTGGCTCTCTTCGAGGAATGGGAAGAGCACGGTGACGTGAGCCGGTACACCTGCACGAGCCGAGGCATCCAGCCGGTCACTCCGTGCGCGAACAACAGGTTCCCCTCAGGAACCCTCACGATCAGTCCCGACTGCCCTGTCCGCAATTCGCTGGAATCGTCACCCGCCATCGGACATGTCTATCAGCGGGCCCAGAGGACAGCGACCGACTATCGCCGCGACCAGTTGTCAGGCGGATTCCTGCGGGATCTGCTCGTCGTGACTCGCCGGTTCGGAGGCTTCGGCCGATTGGGGGGTGGTGTAGAAGACGGACCTGCCCTGCACGGTGCGCTGGGCCTGGCTCTTGGCCACGAGTCCTTCGAGCGTGGTGCGTACGACGGTTGTCTTGATGGCGCGCTCGGGGTGCTGCTGTGTCAGGGCGGTGGTGATTTCGGCGGCGGAGCGGGGTTCACTCTGGCGTGCCAGGTGTTCGTGAACGAGTTCGACGAGCGTGGGTGTGGCCGAGGATGCGGCGGGTGCCTGGGCTGACTTCTTCTCGCTGGCCCGCTTGCGGGCGGTGGCGACGGGTTTCCCGGCCTTCTTCTGCTTGGGCGCGTCCGATGTCCCGGCTGTCTTGTTGCGGGGAGCGGGCACGGCTGCGACGGGCTGGGCCGCGGGCGCGTCGTGGGCTGCTGGGATGCCGAGGGCCTGTTGGATGTTCACCAGCACGGTGTGGTCGTTTCGCAGAGCAGCCAACTGGGCCTGGAGTGCTTCGATTTCACTGTTGAGGCGGTCTTGTTCTTTGAGGTTGTGCTCGAGGTCGCCGGCTACCTGTGCGCTGTACTGGGAGGTCAACTCTGTGGCGCGGGGTGTGGTGTCGGACATGATGCTTGCACCCTTTCTTGATGCTGCGGCTGAACGGTAGTGGGCTCGCGGTGCGCGCATTCGCCCGCAGGTGTTCGTCCGCCTGCCGTTGTGTACAGGAGCAGTTACTGTCGCACAGTGTGCCGTAGCGAGAGTACGGAAGACACCTGTGTCGTTCTCCGGAGTGAGAGTTGCCCGAGTGGGTGGTCGTGATCAAACTCTTTTCCTCGGGCTTATGTCGTTGCCATCTTGACCTTGAAATCGCGCAGGGCTCGGACACGACTGCGGTCCTGGAGCGGCTGCGGCTTCTGACCTTCTTGGTCGGTCAGTCTGCGCACCCGCACAGGATCGGCCACCACACTTCCACCGGTCGGATCGGACGTCATCGCACATCCACCCACCCCAATTACCGGCCCGGTCAACCAATGCGGTCAGCGCACTACAGGCGGCGGGCGGCAACAACCGCGGAACTGAACGGTGTTGTGAGTACTTCAGTGGCCTCCAGGGAGGGATGAGTGAGGAAGAACAGTTGGAGTTCATCCACTTCGCCGCCGAAACGAGGCGGCCAATGGGGTGAGGGGGTGAAGTCGTCCAACACGAGAAGGCCCCCGGGGGCAAGCAGTTCGATGACCCCTTCGGGGTCGTCACGCTTGCCTCCACCATCGCAGAAGAAGACGTCGAAGGGGGCGTGCTGTTCAAGCAGCCGCCAATCCCCGGTGAGAACGCTGACACGTTCGTCGTCCGCGAAGACGCCGGCCGCTCGACGGGCCAGGTCTTCCTCACGCTCCACGGTGACCAGGCGGGCACCTGCGCCGAGGCCACTGTGCAACCACGCAGTGCCCACTCCCGAGCCAGTGCCGCTCTCCGCGAGGACCCCGTGAGGCTTCGCGGCAGCGGCCAGAGCGAGCAGCCGGCCAACCTCCCGGATGCAACTCTTCTTGAATCCCGCCTCGACGGCGACACGCTCCGCGGCCACCACGCGAGGCGGAACCGTATGCTCTGTCATGATCACGAATCCCCCTTCGCCGACACATGAGGCTATCCGCCAGCAGGAGCTTCCACGCGTAGCTCCGCTCCGGCCCCAGCAAACCTCTCCGGTCACAGCACCAGGCTGTGCATCGAAAGTGGATCTTGGTCTGTGAATGATCACGGTTCATGGGGCGGGGAGATCTCACGGACGAGCAGTGGGCGGTGCTGGAGCCACTGTTGCCGAAGGGTGCCAGGCCGGGGCGGTCGCCCGTCTGGACTCGGCGGCAGCTGATCGACGGCATACGGTTCCGGGGCCGTACGGGTGTTCCGTGGCGGGATATACCTGTCGAGTACGGGCCGTGGGGTCGGGTGTATGACCTGTTCCGCCGATGGCAGCGGAGCGGTACCTGGCACCAAATTTTCACCAGGATCCAGTCTCTGGCCGATGCGAAGGGTGCGGTCACGTGGGATCTGAGCGTCGATTCCACGGTCTGCCCCGCCCACCAGCATGCGGCCGGGGCCCGCAAGCAGGGCGACCTGCAGACGGAACCACCGGGTGGTGTGTTCACCGAGCCCCGTGATCACGGGCTAGGAAGGTCGCGCGGCGGGTTCACCACCAAGCTGCACCTGGCCGTCGAGCAAGGTCAGAGGCCCGTGTCGATCGTGGACCCGCAGGACAGCGTGGAGACTCGCCGGAGTTCGAGCCAGTGCTGTAAAAGGTTCGCGTGCCCCGACTCGGGTCGGGCAGGCCACGCGTCCGCCCTGATCGCGTACGGGCCGACAGGGCATACGCCTCCCGGAAGAACCGCGTCTACCTGCGCCGCCGCGGGATCCGCTGCACAGTCCCGGACAAGGCCGACCAGGCACGCAATCGCCAAAAGCTCGGCTCCCGCGGCGGCCGACCGCCGCGCTTCGACCCGGCCGACTACCGCGCGCGCCATGCGGTCGAGTGCGGGATCAACCGACTCAAGAGACACCGCGCTGTCGCCACGCGCTACGAAAAGCTCGCCGTTCGCTACGAGGCGACCGTCCTCGTCGCTGCCCTCAACGAGTGGCTACGACCCTCGACCGTCACGCGGTCGGATCCACGTTCCACGCCGGGGGAAGATCGCCGCCGCAGAAGACGCAGACGAAGTCGTCCTCGCGCACGATGTTGTGCTCCTGGCAGTCAGGGCACCGCCGGAACACCACCTCGTGGGTGAAGCCGGAGGGTCGCCGGAGCTCTACCGCGTCCAGAGCGCGGGCAACCTCCGCCCAGGAGGCGACGTCCGGGCAATAGCCGGTGGACTGGTTACTGACCTCGCTCACGGTCCACCGGTCCGCCTCGCGCATGAAGCTGATCTCACCGGCACTCAGAACGACGTCTCCGCCGGCACAGGCCACGTGCTCGCTTCGCCGCGGCGCCAGCCGAAGCACACCATCCATACCGACCACGAAGGTGAACGGTTCGGCCAGCTCCACCGCCGATTGCTCCACGATCCAGACACCGAAGTCAGCCGCCGAACCGATCCGACGCCCGCCGCCGCCAGGCCGGACCGCAGCCTTCAGCTCGACCAGTCCGACATATCGATAACTCCGCCCCCGCCCACTCACGTCAGTCAACCTAGACCACTTCCGACACACGCCCCAGTTGTGCCTGTGTACGCCAGGACGGGGGAGCGGGGTGGGGATGGGTGACGGCGCAGACAGCGGCCCGGTCGGGGTGAGCCGCGCCCAATAGCCAGTGCTTCGCCTTTTCGCCACGTTGGAGTAGTGCGTACTGCACGGCGTCGACGGCGAGTTCGGCTGCGGTACTGAACGCCGGACTGCGCTACGAGGGCCGCGAACTCTGCGGCTGCGGCAGGGAGCCCAAGTTCCGCCCCCGGACCCGAGCCCAACTGCGAGCATGTCGAATCGCGGCAGCCCGAGCCGGCATTCCCCTCGCCGACATGCTGGGATACACAGATCCACCAGCCTCCACATGACGTGATCGAGTGTGCAGGCGACACATGATCTGCCACCCCGTCCCACATGGTCTTTCACGCAACTGCGGCCATGGCCACGCAATTCCCCAACGGCTGCGTCAACTTCTCCACCCGAACGTTCGGGCCTGACGCCCTCACAGCGGCTCTGCCAGCCTCTTCTGCCAGCATGCTGCCATGACTACCACTTCACCTGATCAACGCCCTGATGAGGCCACACTGGAGTTCCTGCGCTCCGTGTTCGAGCCAGAGTGGCGCGAGCCGGCACTCGGAGACGATGCCGTCTCGGTGTGGGAATCCGAGAACAGCGTCGCCCTCCCGGAGCCGTACCGGAGCCTGATCTCCCAGATCACCAATGGGTCATCGCTCGGGCCACCGGAAGACGGTGGCCTCCTACCCCTCGGCTGGCTTCCCCCGGACTGGCCCGGCCAGGTAGACCGGGATCCCGCCACCCCGTTCCCGCTCCAGGACACCTGGGCCTGGGAAGGCGAACCCCTCGCCGAAGACCACCACGAACGCGTCGCCGCCGTCTACAACCACGGTTCTGTTGTGCTCGGCACCGACGATGGACTCTCCTACTGGGTTCTCGTCGTGACCGGTCCCGAACGGGGCAAGGTCTGGCTCGTGACCGACGTCGGCGCGTACCCGTACCCCCTGCCGAAAGCGCTCGGCTTCCTGGCGTGGGTGCAGCGCTGGCAGGCCGGCGACGGCTGGTGGGACTGACGGTAACCCGCACGGAGCCCGGTGCACTACAGGGAGCCGGGTGCGAACGCTTGAGTGGGGGAGCTGACGCTGCCGCCCCGTCCTAGTGGGTCGAGCTCCGCGCCTTCGGGTCCGCGTCCCCTGCCGACACCTCAGCTCGACGGCGAGCGGGTGAAGCGGTCGCCGAGGACGAGGGCTGCGGGCCAGGTCTCGCTCAGTACCTTGCTGAGCAGGGGGTGGCTGGACTCCAGAACCTCGCTGAGGCGGACCGAGCCGTCCTCGTTGATCCGTTGGCCGCCGAGGACGACGGGGGCGCGCAGGACCTCCTCGCCCCACGGGCCGATGGCGTTGCACAGCAGGCCTTCGAAACGGTGGCCGGCCAGGTTGTCGTTGTGGACCCGCTGCACGAAGTCGTCGATCACGGCCGCCTGGAGGTAGACCCAGGCGAGGTAGATCACCGTGCGTCCGTCGTCCAGCCGGATCGGGAGGCGGACCTTGAGGAAGTTGCCGGCGCCCTCCGCGATGATGATCGCGCCCGTATCGGACTTCACCAGGCGTTGGCGCTCCTCCTCCGTGAACTCGGCGAGCAGGTGGGGCAGGGCCAGATCGAAGCCGGGGTGCTCCGGGTCGAGGTGGCCGCCGCAGTCGCAGGCGGCATGGTGGGCGTGGGCATTTGGTTGCACGGAGGTGGCAACGAGATTGAGCTGGGCCGTCGGGGAGCTCGGCTCGCCCCCGCCCGCCGGTAGCGGAAGCAGCAGTGCATAGAACCGCACTGCCGTGAACGTCGTTGGCTCGGGCAGTTCGAGCGCTGCCATCGCTGCCGAAGCGGCCTCGTGGCGCTCACCGTTGACGCGGATCTCGGCCTGCATCGCGCCGGGGCTACCGCCGTAGAAGACCTTGATGCCGTTGAAGAAGGGCGATTCCAGGTCCGTGGTGAACGAGTCCGCGATCCGGTGCAGCACGTTCGCTTCAAGCAGCGCGCCCTGCAGCCGCCGGTTCTCGTCGACGTCGCGTCCGAGGCCGACCGCGCCGGACGTGATCACGTGCCAGCCGGGCACGCCGCGCTCGTCGTCGGGGCCTGCGTGGTCCGCGAAGTGCTCGCCTCGGTCAAGGAGTTCCAGCAGGCAGGCGCCTGCCGTCTGCACCCACGAGTTCGCTGCGTCCTGTGGATCGGCGGACATCGAAACGACGCAGTCCATGAAGCACGGCACGTCCGGCTGGAGGCTGACGTCCGGTAGCGCGACGAGGTCGTAGTGGCGGCCGCCCCCGTGGTGCGGCGGGGCTACAGCCACGGCCCAACCTTGTGGGCTGATCAACGAGTTCCCCTTGAGCTGGGCTCCCTGCGTCACACCGGGCGCTAACTCTTCGAGCCCGGCCCTCACCAGGGCGAGGGACTCCAGGTCGGGCAGCCGGTTGGCCGGCGGCTCCTCCTTGCGCGTGCGACGTCGTATCCAGGACACCCGTGGATGGTACTGAGCCCAGCCGACCGGGCAGCGCTCGGGCTGGGGGCTCCGGAGGTGCCAGGTGCCTGGACCAGTCCTGGAAGTGTTCACTGCCCGGCTGCGGATCCTGTTTCAGCTTCCTGACCGCAGTGCGCGGCGGGACGAGATCGAGTCGCCGCGATCGTGTCTGATCAGATGCTGACCTGTTGGGTCGCCGGACTGAAGGATGGCCGGCTGCCCGGGCGCCCCAGGAGTGGCAGCGACCGGATTTCTGGAAGGACTCCTTCGACCGTGTGCCGGACGCGGTCGCCGATTGTGACCGGCTGAAGGCCCACATCATCGCGGAGGCGTGATCGCCTAGGGTACGTAGCGGGCGGCGATCAGCTTGCTCAGGGAGTGCCCGGCCTGGACGACGGGCCAGTGATCGGTCAGCCGGTCGAGTACCGCGGTCAGTACCTTGCTGGTGCTGTCGCGGGCCCGCGGGTCTGGTGCTGTCGCGGGCCCGCGGGCGAGTCGCTCCCGCTCTCGTTCTCGCGCTCGCCCTCGCCACTTCGGTCGTGGGAGCAGACCCGGCCCTGCGCGCATCTCGTCTGTGTGTCAGTCAGGCTGTCCACGGCATTTCCCAGGCCGGCCATCAGTGCGACGACCGGCCGTGCGGCGCCGGTTTGCCGAAGCAGGACACGTTCACCGACCGGTCGCCGACCTTGATGTGCCAGGTACCGGTGACGGATTGCCGTCGTGCTGGGCGCTGTGGCCGCCGTGGCCGCCGTGGCCAGTTCCGGGCCTGGGCTGCCGGGGCGGCTCTGCTCTGCTGCGGCCGTCGCCGGTTCCGCCGTCGCCGGTTCCGTTGCCTCATGTACCTCCGGGGGTGTCGTCGCTGTCGGGCGGCTGCCAGCCGTTGGTGAGGATGTCGAAGACTTCCTCGACGGCCGCTCTGTGGTCCTTCTGGCGTTGGGCCAGGGCGGGGACCTCCAGGACGAATCGGGCCAGGGCGGCGCAGGCGAGATTGCCGTGATCAACGCCGTACTCGTCGGCAATGGCCGCGCTGAGGGTGTCGGTGTGCCGGGTCCACATGCGCTCGGCGTAGGCGCGTAGCGCAGGGGTGGTGTTGACCAGGCGTGTGAACTCCGCTCGCTGAGGGTGTGCGGCGATCGGCAGCCAGGTGGCGAGAACGTGCTCGCGCAGGGCGACGAGGACGCTCTGACCCGCGGGCCGTTCTCGCACGGCCGCGGCCAGGTGGGCGTCCGTGCTCTCTTCCTGGTCGAACACCAGGGCTTCTTTGCCGGTGAAGTGCTTGAACACCGTGGCAGTCGACACGTCCGCGGTTTCGGCGATGTCTTTGATGCTCACGTGGTCGTAGCCGTGCTCCAGGAAGAGTCGGAGTGCGGCGTCGGCGATCGCCTGCCGGGTGGCGGCCTTCTTGCGCTCTCGGCGGCTGACAACGGGCTCGGTCATGCCGTGAGCCTATCCGAAGGTGCCACTCGAATAAGAGTTGTCACATTCTACTTTTCTGCGTACTCTACTTTTAGAAGCTGACGAGTAGACGCCGTCCCGCAGCTTCTCGGGCCGCGCGGACAAGACACCGCGGCCCGGCCGCGGCAACGCCACTCCGGCCGCGACGCCCAGCCATCCCGCAGCGAAGGACGAACCCATGACTTCTCCTCACCCCACTCGCGCCCGCATCAGCATCATCGGAGCCGGACCCGGCGGGCTGACCTGCGCCCGCGTCCTTCAGCGACACGGCATCGCGGTCACCGTCTTCGACCGCGACGCCGGCCCCGACGCACGCGACCAGGGCGGCACCCTGGACCTGCACGCCGACAACGGCCAGATCGCCCTGCGTGAAGCCGGCCTGCTCGACGAGTTCTTCGAGCTGGCCCGCCCCGAAGGGCAGGAGATGCGACAGATGGACCTGACAGGCGTGATCACCTCGCACCAGATCCCCAGGCCCGACGAGCTGTTCAAGCCGGAAATCGACCGCGGCCGGCTACGCGACCTGCTGCTCGGCTCCCTCCAGCCCGGCACGGTGCGCTGGGGCCACGGCCTCGATCGCGTCGGCGGACCCGCCCAGGGGCCGCGCCTGCTGCACTTCACCGACGGCACCACCGTCGAGTCCGACCTGGTCATCGGGGCCGACGGCGCCTTCTCCCGTGTGCGACCGGCTCTTTCGCCGGCCGTCCCCGAATACACCGGGGTCAGCTTCCTGGAAGCGTGGTTCTCCGACGTCGAAGCACGTCACCCCGACATTGCCGAACTGGTCGGTCAGGGCGGCGCGCACGCCGCGGACGGCGAGCGCGGCATCTTCGCCCAGCGCAACGGCAACGACCACATCCGCGTCTACCTGATCCAGCGCATCCCGGCCGACTGGATCGCCGCGAGCGGCCTGCCGCCCCGGGACACCGGTGCCATCCGCGCCCGGCTCCTGGAGCACTACGCCCACTGGTCACCCCGCATGAAGCAGCTGATCACCGACAACGACGGCCCCTACGTGGACCGTCCGATCTTCGCCCTCCCCGTGCCGCACTCCTGGGAGCACAACGCGACGGTGACCCTGCTCGGCGACGCCGCCCACCTCATGCCGCCGTTGGGTGTCGGCGTCAACCTCGCCATGCTCGACGCGAGCGACCTCGCCCTGTCCCTGGCGAACGCGGCGACAGTCGAAGACGCCCTCCACGCCTACGAGAAGACGATGCTGCCCCGGTCCGCCGAGACGGCCCAAGCCCTCGAGGGCGGCGCTGAGCACCTGTTGGTCACCGAGCTCCCCGACTTCGGTGACGGCGACCCCCAGCACTGAGCCCGGAGCGGCCGACTGAACCGGCCAGGGCGGGGATGGCTGGGGCCGGCCTCAGGCACGCGGCGCGACCTGGCCCTTGTCCCGCACTCGGGGGTGCCCCCATGGGTGCGAGTGGGGCGCGGACCACCAGGCGGACCGGCTGCACAAGGCGTCGTCGGGGTGGTCCTGCCCGAGGGCCGGCACGGCGGGGTGTGCGGGTCGGTGCCGATGAGGCCGAGATCTGCGGCATCGGCGTAGGCATCGACGTCGGGTGACAGGGTGACACCTCCCACGCCGGACCGCGCCCGTGGAACGAGGTGGAACGGAATGGAACGCCGTAAGGGGAGACGAGGTTGGACCATTTCTGGGAGACATGGCGTGGGTATCTCGCGAAGAATGCTATTGACGACGACCGGAGCGGGCGTGGTGGCGGCAGCCATCGACGCGGGTGGTTTCCGCGCTGCCGCCGAAGCCGCGACCTCGGTCGCGACCGGCAAGGCGGCGGCCGCCTCCCCGTCGGACGTGCAGGTGGTCACCACGTGGGACCAGACGGTGCAGCGGGCGAGTTACGCCCAAGGGGCGGGGTACCAGCGGCTCGTCGCGGGGCCGGGGGAGCCGCACACCATCCGCACCGACCTCTGGTCCCGCTTCGGCCCTCCGACGATGGCGCTGGCGGCGTTCGCGCAGATGACCGACCTGCACATCGTGGACGACCAGTCGCCGGCGCGCCTCGAGTTCATGGACCGCTACGCGGACGCCGGCGCCCCGCACTACGGTTCGTACCCCACCGATTCGGCGTATCGGGGTCACGAGTTCCTCTCCACCCAGGTCGTCGACGCGATGTGCCAGGCCATCGCCGGGATCGGCAAAGGCCCGCGGAGCAAGAAGCCGCTGCAGTTCACCATCGTCACAGGCGACGCGATCGACAACTGCCAGCACAACGAGAACCGCTGGTACATCGACCTGCTCGACGGCGGCCAGACCATCGTCCCGGACTCCGGCCAGCTCGGACTGGACCAGAGCTTCTCCAGCGGCGCCCTGACCAGCGGTGGCACCGCGGACAACCACTACTACTACCCGTCGGTGCCCCCGCAGCAGGTGCCGGGCAACCAGTACACCGGCACGTCGGGGCTCGGATTTCCCTATGTTCCGGGCCTGCTGGATGCGAGCGGAGTGGTGGGCGCGGCCCGCCGGCCGTTCGTCTCCCACGGCCTGGGCATGCCCTGGTACGCGGCGTACGGCAACCACGACGGGCTGTGGCAGGGCAACGAGCCCATCGACAACAACCTCGTCGATGTACAGGGCATGACAGTCGGCTCGTCCAAGACCACCGGCACCTCCGCCGACCTGCCCGACAATTACAGCGACCTCGGCACCTTCGGCAAGCTGATGGTCGCCTGGGACCTCGAGGGAACCCGGGTCGCCGCGGACCCCAACCGGCGGCTGCTCACCCGCAAGGCGTTCATCCAGGACCACTTCAACACCGCCGGCCTGCCGGTCGGGCACGGGTTCCAGGGCGTCGGGACCGACAAGGCCTACTACGCGATCCCGTCCGGTTCCGGCGACCTGATCCGCTACATCACCCTGGACTCCACCAACACCAACACCGACGGCTTCGGCTCCGGTGCCGCGGGCGGGTCCATCGACACCGACCAGCTCAACTGGCTGGAACAGCAGCTCAGGGCCAACAGCTCGCGCTACATCGACACCGACAACCGCATCGTCACGCAGAGCGGTGTGCAGGACAAGATGTACGTCCTGTTCTGCCACCACACGCTCAACACCATGGACAACCTCGACGACGGCATCTTCGGCGGCATCTTCGGGGACCGGCACACCGGGGACGAACTCAAGTCACTGCTGCTGCGCTACCCGAACGTGATCGCCATGGTCAACGGGCACACCCACGCCAACAAGATCGTCCCGCATCCGACACCGGCCTCCAGCCCGATCTCCGGCGGCTTCTGGGAGATCTCCACGGCCTCGCACATCGACTGGCCGATCCAGAGCCGCATCATCGAGATCATGGCGAGTCCCGACGCGCAGAACGCGGGCGAGTTCGGCTCCTCCGCCGGGCCCGCCACCCTCTCGATCTTCACCACCATGGTCGACCCCGCCGCGCCACTCTCCTTCGGCGGTGACACCAGCACCCCCGCGCAACTCGCCTCCCTGGCACGGGAGCTGGCCACCAACGACCCGCAGGAGGTGAGCCACGGCATCACCAACCGCATGGGCGTGAGCCAGGACCGCAACACCCAACTCCTCCTGCCGGCCCCCTTCCCGCTGCACGCGCCACTCCCGTTCGGCTCCCCGATCGCCACGGCCCGCAACAAGGACGGGCGGCTGGAGCTGTTCGGCACGGACGCGCAGGGCAATCTGTGGAACACCAGCCAGCAGACCGTGGGCGGCAACCTCCAGTCCTGGACGAAGCTCGCCACCGGTCCGGGGTGGCGGTGCGTCACCGCCGGCAGTCACCAGGACGGCCGGGTCGAGGTGTTCGCCATCGACCAGAACGGCTTCGTGAACCGTCGCGCGCAGACCGGCGTGGGCAGCAGCACCTACACGGCGGCCCAGGTGTTCGACTCCGCCTTCACCTCGGTGACCGCCGTCCAGGACCAGTGGGGCGGCATGCAGGTCTACGCGACCCGCAACGACAACACCATCCGCCACCGCTGGCAGGACTTCCTCAACGACGACACCCCCTCGAACGGCTGGTTCACGCCCTGGACCCAGCTCGGCGGCAGCGCGATCCAGCTCGCCGTCGAGACGGGCTCCGATGGCCGCGCCGTGCTGGTCGCCATCAAGGAGGACGGCCTCCTCGTCCAGCGCAAGATGAACGTCGCCAACGCGCAGACGGAGAGCGAGTGGGGCGGGGTGTTCCCGGTCGACGGCATCCTCGACTCCATCGACATGGCCCGCAACCTCGACGGTCGCCTGGCGATCTTCGGCACCAATCCCGACGGGATGCTCTGGCGCCGCTTCGAGACCGCCCCCGCCGCCGGCACCTGGCAGCCCTGGGCCCAGATATCGACCCAATACGGCGGCACCACACTGCGGATGCGCCACGTCGCCGCCGAGCGCAACGGGGCCGCGAAGATCGAGCTGTTCGCCGTCGACGAAACGGGCACGCTCTACCACTGCACGCAGACCGACCCCAGCAGCACCGGCTGGTCGGCCTGGGAGTCCTGCCAGTTCCAGCTACGTTCCACCCACAGCATCATCGGGCTGTGACCGGCCCCGCGACACCTGAACCGCCCCGCTCCTCCGCCTGAACACAGGTGCCGGCCCCGCCCGCCCAGCGGCGGGGCCGGCACCTGCGCGAGTTTCCGCCACCCCGGAACCGTCCGGTACCGGCCCCCGGAACTGACCTCGGTCACCGGGGCGCGGGACGCGCGGACGACGACTTCGCAGCATGTCACGCCCCACACCGAAGGAATCGACATGACAATCTCCCGACGCAGGATCCTGACCGCTGCCGGAGTGGCTGTGGTGGCCGCGGCCATCGACGTCGGCGGTCTGCGTGCCGTCGCCAGTGCCGCATCGCCACCTCTCGGCACCGGTGCCGCATTCGGGCTCACCACCCTGGACCAGACCGTGCAGGTCGGTCCCGACCTGGGCCTGGGATACCACGGCGTGGTCGCCGGGCCCGGCGAACCGCACATCATCCGCAACGACTTCACCGTCGCCACCTCGCCGCAGGTCACCCGGTCGCTGATCGCCTTCGCCCAGATGTCCGACCTGCACATCGTCGATGACCAGTCGCCGCTGCGGGTCGAGTGCCTGGACCGGCTCGCGGACTACGGACCTCCGCACTACAACTCGTACCCGACCGAATCGGCGTACCGCGCGCACGAATTCCTTTCGACGCAGACGACCGACGCCATGTGCCGAGCCGTCCGGCAGGTCCTCCGCAGCCCGCGGACGAGCACACCGCTGGCCTTCACCGTTGTCACGGGCGACGCGGTCGACAACTGCCAGTACAACGAGTCGCGTTGGTACATCGACCTGCTCGACGGCAATACGGTGCGCCCCGACTCCGGTGACCTCACCAAGGACGAGAGCGTGGCCGGCGGCCAGTTCGGGACGGAGACCCACTACTGGCATCCGGAGGCACGGCAGACTCCGCCCGACACCAACGCCCAGCACGGCTTTCCCGTCGTGAGCGGCCTGCTGAACGCCGCCCGCAGATCGTTCACGGCGACCGGGCTGGGCATGCCCTGGTACGCCGCTTACGGCAACCACGACGCGCTCGTCCAGGGCAACGTGCCGATCGACGTTCTCCCCTTCGACCCGCTCAAGAGCATCGCCACCGGCTCCACCAAACTGACGGAGATCGAGGGCCTCCCGGACGTCTTCGACAACACCGCGACGTACTATCTGGACCTGCTGAAGGACGTACTGACGGGCGAGTTCACCCTCCAGACCGCCCACGTGACGGCAGACCCGTCCCGGCGGCTGCTCGCGCGGAGCGATTTCATCGCGGAGCACTTCAACACCACCGGTGTCCCGCGCGGGCACGGCTTCACCTCCGGCAGCGACAAGGGCTACTACGCGATTCCCTCGGGGACCGGCGACGTGTTCCAGTTCCTTGTGCTGGACACGACCAATACCAGCGGCGGGGCCGACGGCGCCATCGACACCGACCAGTGGGACTGGCTGAACGCCCAGCTCAAGGCCAACAGTTCACGCTACGAACTCGACGACTCAGACGGCACCAGGGCCAGGACGGTGGTCACCCAGCCTGACGTGACCGACAAACTCATCGTCATCTGCTGCCATCACACGCTCGACTCCATGGACAACACGGACAGCGAGTCACCGTACGGCGGCACGGAACTCCGCGACCTGCTACTGCGCTTCCCGAACGTGATCCTCATGGTCGACGGCCACACCCACACCAACAACATCTCGGCCCACAGGACTTCCTGGCCGTCCGCCATCGGCAACGGCTTCTGGGAGGTGAACACGGCGTCGCACATCGACTGGCCCATCCAGAGCCGGATCTTCGAGATCGCCGAAGGCGGCGGCATCCTGTCGATCTTCACGACCATGGTCGACTCCGACGCACCGCTGTCGTGCAACGGGGACACCAGCACCCCCGCCGCGCTGGCCTCACTGGGACGCGAGCTGGCGGCCAACGACCTCCAGGCGGTGGCGGCCGGCATCGGCAAGCGCCGCGGAACGGCCGATGCCCGCAACACACAGCTGCTCCTTCCCGCTCCCTTCCCCGTGCCCGCGGGCCGCGGTACGCCGCTTCCGAGCGCCGGCTGGCCGGTGGTTCAGCAGGGGGCGAGCGGTGAGCGGGTCAGGACCGCGCAGTACCTGCTCAACGCCAGGGGAGCCACGCTGAGCGTGGACGGCGCCTTCGGCCCGTCCACCGGCAGCGCGGTGCAGTCCTTCCAGTCCAGCCGCGGTCTGTCCCCCGACGGGATCGTCGGACCGGCGACCTGGCGGGCCCTCGCCGTTGCCGTGCGGCAGGGCAGCAGCGGGCCCGCGGTGACGGCGTTGCAGCGCCAGCTCAACGCCCACGGGGCCGCGCTGAGCGTGGACGGTGTCTTCGGCGCGTCCACCGGCAGCGCGATGCAATCCTTTCAGTCCGCCCACAGCCTTCCGGCGGACGGGGTCGTCGCGTCCACGACCTGGCAGACGCTGACCGCGCTGTGACGCGGACCGTCCACGGGACTGCTTGGCGGCCGACGCCGACCCGCTGGTGCCGGGGCCTGGGAAGGCAGTAGTGAGCGGGCGGTTGACCGGGTACGGTGCGCCACCGCCGGCGGCCCCGACGGGGTCCACGCCCCGGACAGGGCCGGCCGGCGGCCCGCACGACCGGACCCGAGCAAGCCCGTCCGCGTGCGTACGGGGACGTCCCGGACGTACGTCACGTGGGCCAGTAGGAGCACCGTAGTCCGGTGTGCACGGTGTGGCGCAGGTGTTCACCGATCAACGGGTCGGCATCCGCGATCCGTTGCAGCGCGCGGCGGATCGCCTTGCCCACGGAGATCCGCGCTCGTTCGTCGGCCTCGGCGAAGCGGCGGAGGCGCCCACCCAGTCCCGCGGCACCGGCCAGCTGGGTCACCAGCCAGTCGTGTTCGCGGCGGGAGCCGGCAGCGTCCCCGTGTTCGTCCCTCGACTCGAGGCCGGCCATCTCGGAACGCAGCCTTGTCAGGCGGCGTCGGTACTCGTCTTCCGCCACCCGGTCCAGCGTCGGCTGCTGCGAGAGGCCACTACTCCCGACGGCACCGCCGAGCGCGGTCAGCCCCGCCACCAGGTCGACGGCCCGGATCTCCTGACGCGGGTTGGCGATGAGCACCGCGAGATGGAACATTCCGATGCTGTGCTCGACGAGCGTGCTCCGCCGGCCAAGACCGATCCGCCACTTCCGGCCCTGGCGGGCACAGGTCGCCTCCGCCGCCGGCGGCTCTTCCTCCGGATCGCCGGGCCGCCCGGCGTCCTGCAGTGCCGCGGCCGGCTCCGAGGCGGCGGCCAGCTCGCGCCGGGCGGCGTCGTCGTCGTCCGGCCGGCCCCGGCGGGCGAGGGCCTGCGCGAGCAGCTGCCGGGAAGCCATGACCGCGGGCCAGTGCGCCAGCGCGAGGTTTTGCTGCACTGCCGCGCGGAAGTGCTCCACCGCGCTGTCCAGATCTCCCATGGTCAACGATGCGACCCCCAGGGCGTGCTGCACCGAGCCGAAACAGGCGACGGCGAGGCTGCCCATCATCGGCAGGTGACCGAACGGGCTCAGCAGGTCGTACGCCCGAGCCGACGTCTCGACGTCGTCAAGCAGGTGTGCGGCCTGCACGATGCCGTTCATCGTCACCAGCCAACTGCTCGAACGCGGCAGGTCGGCAAGGTCGCGGCCGCACAGCATGGCCAGCGCGCCGACCGCTCTGCGCCGGTCCCCGGCCACCGCGGCGACCACCGCGAGTGCGGCCAGACCATGGTTGTCCACCGGGCTGAGCTCGGGGGAGTGCACCAGATCCCCGAGCAGGGGCAGCAGTTCTTCGACGCGCCCCTGGTACCACCGGATCGTGAGCAGTTGCCCTTCCAGCCAGACCGTGGCATCGACGTCACCGGCGGCCGCCCCGCGCTCGGCACAGGCGCGTGCCAGTGTCTCGGCCTGGTCGAGACGGCCCGCCCGGATGGCGAGCATCACCTCGATCGCACTCACCACGAAGCCGACCGTGAGGTGATCCCGCTCGGCGAGCAGATCCCGCAGCTCGGCCAGACGGCGCTCGGCATGCGGATCGCCGTCCAGGAACAGGTCGACCGTCTGCCAGAGGAGGCCCATCAACAGGTCGCTGTGCCGTGCGGTGCGGAAGCTCTCCGCGACGAGATCGACCGACAGTTTTCGGCGTAACGCGCCGTGGTCCGGGCCGAGCACGCAGTGGTGGGCGAGGCTGAGGGCCTCCGCCCGCGCCACCGGGTCGGCTGTCAGCCTCACCTCGTCGAGCAGGGCGAGTGTCGCGGCGTGCTCACCGGCCCGGTAGTCGGTCTCGCTGGCAAGCCTGACCCGCAGCCGCAGAGCGAGCGGGGAGTCCGGGGCGAGCAGCGACAACGCCTGACGCAGCCGTGCCCGCAGCAGCGCGGAACCCGTGACCGTGCGGTGTTCGTGGACCCAGAGACCGCCGAAGCCGAGCGCCGCGACGGCCATCGCCGGTGCGTCACCCGTCGACTCGGCGATCCGGTAGGCCGCGTCGAACCGCCGCCGACCGGTCTGCAGGTCACCCTCGACGACGAGCGCCCGGCTGGCAGCCGCGAGCAGGGTCTCGAGGTCGGCCGCCGGCTCGGCGCCGAGTCCCGTCGGGCCTGGATCGTCCTCGGCCGGTGCGTCCATCCTCGTCATGGCTCCACTTCGCTCCCCGACCCGCCGTCATCTCAGCCGGTCCGCTCCGCTGGTTTCCGGCATCGACCAGTTCGACGACGCAGCCATAGCCGGGACCGCCTCCCGTGCGGCGAAGGCCCGGCTCAGGGCCCCAGCACGTGAGAACGGCGCAGATCAGCCGACACATGCCTGGCCGCGCCAGATTCTGCCTCATCAGCCACCGCACGCTCCAGGCCGGGAGGGTGATACGTCGGGACGAGACGGCGCCGATCAAGTGCAGACATGGCTGTGCCACGGCATCCAGGTCCGCGACGAGTTCGAGCGCGGAGTCGACGCTGAAGGGCAGGACGGTGCCGGGAACGGCGTGGGCCGGTCGCTCGGCCGTGGCGGCCCCGCAGAATCCGGCACAACGGGCCGCGTGCAGGGCGCGGATCGCGTTGAGATCAACCTGCCGGTCGCCCGGGAGCAAGGGGGGAGCCCCGCGGTCAGGCCGGTGCCGCAGGCCGGGCGGAGCAAGGCGGGGAGCCCGCGGTCCGGCCGGTGCCGCGGGCCGGGCGGAGCAAGGCGGGGAGCCCGCGGTCCGGCCGGTGCCGCAGGCCGGGCGTGCGTGATGCACACGTCATGCCGGCCAGTACGAGCACCGCACCCCGGTGTGCACCGCGTGCCGTAGGTGTTCACCGATCACCGGATCCGCGGCCGTGATCCGGTCCAGTGCCCGGCGGATGGCCTTGCTCACCGCGACCCGGGAGCGCTCCTCGCCCTCGGGGAAGCGGCGGACGCGTCCGCCCAGACCCGTGGCACCCGCAAGCTGGCTCATCACCCAGTCGTGTTCGACCTGGGCCACGGCGGCGCGCTCATGGTCGTCGGCCGCCTCGAGTTCGTCCAGTTCGGTGCGCAGCCGAGCCAGACGTTTTTGATACTCCTGCGTCGCCACCCGGTCCAGAACCGGCTGCCCGGACAGGGCCGTATGCTCGGCGGCCACGTGGAGCGCGGTCAGCCCTGCCACGAGGTCGACGGCGCGGATCTCCTGGCTGGGGTTGGCGATCAGCACCACCAGGTGGAGCATTCCCACGCTGTGCTCCACCAGGACACTGCGGCCGCCGAGGTCGATCCGCCATTTACGGCCCAACCGGGCGCAGAACGCCGCTGGCCGCCCCTGCCCGTCCTCGCCCTGCGGACCCGGGCTGTCAGGCCCGTCGGTCTTCGGCGGCGCCGGCGGGGCCCCCTCGGCAGCCATCGCGAACTCCCGGCGGACGGCGTCGGCCTCGGCCTGCCGGCCGGCCCGTACGAGTGCCTCCGCCAGCCGGTCCCGGGAGGCCGTGACCGCGGGCCAGTGCGGGAGGGCGAGATTCTGCCGTACCGCATACCGCAGATGGGTCACGGCCCGGTCGACGTCTCCCACGGTCAACGCGGCGACCCCCAGCGCGTGGTGGGCCGAGCCGAAGCAGGCGACGGCGAGGCTGCCCACCATCGGCAGGTGACCGTAGGGACTCAGCAACGCGTAGACCCGCGCCGCCGTGGCGGTGTCGTCGAGGAGATAGGCGGCCTCCGCGACACCATGCATCGTCACCATCCAACTGCTGGACACCGGCAGGTCGCCGAGGTCGCGACCGCACAGCGTGGCCAGCGCACTGACCGCCTTCCGCCGGTCCCCGGCCGTCGCCGCGGCCACCGCCAGCGCGGCCCGGGCGTGATCGTCCACGGCGCTCAGCGTGGGGGAGTTGACCACTTCGCTGAGCAGCGGCACGAGTTCCAGCACCCGGCCCTGGTACCAGCGGATGGTCACCAGCTGCGCGGCATGCCACACCGTGGCGTTGACATCACCGGCGGCGACCCCGCGCTCGGCACACGTCCTGGCCAGGGCCTCGGCCTCGTCGAGGCGGCCCGCGCGGACGGCGAGCATGACCTCCATCGCGCTCACGACGAAGCCCACCGCGAGATGGTCCCGCTCGGCCAGCAGGCCGCGCAGCTCCGCCAGGCAGCGTTCCGCGTGCGGGTCACCGTCCAGGAACATGTCGACCGTCTGCCACAGCAGACCCATCAGCAGATCGCTGCGGCGGGAGGTACGGAAGCTCTCCGCGACCAGCTCGGCGGCCAGTTCGCGGCGAAGTGCGCCGTGCTCCGGGCCGACCAGGCAGTGATGGGCCAGGCTCAGAGCCTCCGCGCGCGCCATCGGATTCTGCCGCGAACTCGCCTGCTCGAGCAGCGCCAGTACCGCCGTGTTGTCGCCGCTGCGGTAGTCGCCCTCCCCGGCCAGCCTGATCCGCAACCTCAGTGCCAGGGAGGACCGCGGGTCCAGCAACTCCAACGCCCGGCGTATCTGCGATTCCAGGAGTACCGAGCCGGCGACCGTCCGGTGCTCGTGCACCCACAGGCCGCCGAAGCCGAGGGCGGCCACCGCCATCGCCCGTTCATCGCCCATCGACTCGGCGATCCGGTAGGCGCGTTCGAAGCGGTCTCGGCCGGTGCGCAGATCACCGTCGTCGACCACGGCGAGGGTGCCCTCGGCGAGCAGGGCCTGAAGTTCACCGGGCCGCGGGACGTCCGGCCCGGCCGGACCGCGCGCGTCCCGCACGGGCGCATCGACATGGTTCACGGCTGCGCTTCTCTCCTGGGTGCACTCGACAACGCCAGAGGGAAGCCGGCCCGACCGCCGTGTCGGTCGTGATCGGTGGCCTTGCCACAGGCGGGGGACGACGGCCAGAGAGGCTAGCGCAGAGGCCGTGATGGGGGAACAGCCACAAGTTGTACGGGATGTGGATGTCGCGTGAGGACCGAGTGCCGGGGCCGCGCCGGACGGTCGGCGGAACGCGCCGGTACGGGACGGCACGGGACGGCACGGATCGGAACCCTTACCTGGCAGAGCCAGTCCCTCGCCCCCTCGCCCCCTCGCCCCCTCGCCCCCTCGGCCCTTCGCCCCCTCGGTCGGCGGGCCGGGGGATGTCTCTGGGCCCCCTCATCGCCGACACGCCTGCACACCCACGCCGGTCGCCGTCAGGCGGCTTCAGACCTGGACAAGGCCACCGTCGACGAAGAGTTCCGCTCCCGTGGTGAAGGAGCTCTGCTCCGAAGCCAGGAACACCGCCGCGGCGGCGACCTCGCTGGGGCGCCCTATCCGGCCGAGCGGGATCTCCTCGCTGATGCTGTCCGCCAGTTGCTTTTCGCCATCGGACGGGCTGTCCAGACCGCGAATGCCAGGAGTCTCGATCGGTCCCGGGCTGATGGCATTGACCCGGATCCCGCGCTCCGAGAGCTCGGCGGCCCAGGTGCGGGCCAGATTGCGGATGGCCGCCTTGGTGGCGCTGTACACGGTCATGGCCGGAAGGCCCATCGACGCATTCGTGGACGAGAGCACGATCACGGAGGCGCCGTCCGGCAGCAGCGGGAGCGCCTTCTGCACGGTGAAGATCGTGCCCTTGACGTTGATGTCGAAGGTCGATCGGTACTGCTCCTCGGTGATCTCGCCCAACCGCGCCAGCTCGGCGCCGCCGGCGTTGGCGACGACCACGTCCAGCCGTCCGCTGCCGGCCTGGATGGAGGCGAAGAGGCGATCGAGATCGTCGAGACGGGAGACATCGCTCCGGATGCCGATGGCCCGGTCCCCGAGGGCTTCCGCGGCCGAGTCCAGCTCTGCTTCGCGTCGGCCCGTGACGTACACCGTGGCGCCCTCGGCCACGAACCGGCGGGCTATCGCCAGACCGATCCCGGTTGAGCCGCCAGTCACCAGGCAGACCTTGCCGTCAAGCTGTCCCATGTCATCCACTTCTTCCCTGGGCAACCCGTACGCGGACCCGGCCGCCGACTCCAGCCACCCCGCGCTCGGTCGCCCGGTCGGGCGGCATGGTGCAGTCAGATCTGTACCTACCAGCAAAGATCCCCATCCGGAGTGCTGCAACCGGACGCACACTCGCCTGCTCTGTGACATGCCGCGTCCGGCTGCGGACGCCACATGCGCGCGCCGTAGTATCGAGGAACGATCCACAGGTTTCGCGGCATGGCCTCCTGACGCCCGTGTGCTGCCCGTGTGATGCGATCAGCGGTGCGGTCACCGACGGAGTCGGCTCGGGCCCGGAGCTGATATCAGGGACAGGCAGAGATGAGCGAGCAGCGCAACCCCACCGCCTCGACAGGTGAGACGGCCAAGGCACTCGTACCGGACAGTTCCACGCTGCGCCGCCGCCACCGACGGGCGGTGGGGCAATTCGCCTTGTGCGTGATCGTGCTCGTCCCGTGGACCGTCTATCTGGCTGTCTCACTGCCCGATCGCTATGAGGCTCGGTACTGGCCCATGGTGTGGGTGGGCTTTGACATCATGCTGCTCGTGTCGCTGGCCGGTGCCGGAGCGGCAGTCCTGCTGAGACGGCAGGCCCTGGTTCCGATGTCCTTCGTGGCGGCGACGCTTCTGGTCTGCGATGCCTGGTTCGACATCTCCCTGAGTCTGGGGCGAGGCGACGTGTGGGGCAGCATAGCCTCGGCTGTGTTGGTGGAGCTGCCACTCGCCTTCCTGCTCGTCATGCGCGCGCGTCGGGTGTTGAAGTTCTCCGCTCAGCTGGCCTGGCAGCGACTGGGTCTGGCAGGCGAACCCCCTCCGCTGTACAAGATGCCGCTGTTCGTTGCCATGGCGTCATCGAGCAGCATGCCGCCGGACGCGAAGAGCGCCAAGGACGCCTGACGGCCCTTGGACCAACCCAGGGGATGCACGGGCTGCCCCAACCGGCGGCGGTGCTGCGTCTGGCAGAGATTCGCTCGCTGGAGGAGCTGCGGACGCCGGACCGCACGGCGCTCACGTTCAACCTGTTCGGGCTGGGTGGTTGATCGCCACCCCGTGGCCCGCCGCTCTGCCCCCTGCGGTGTGCGCTTGCGTTAACCCCCGCTCCGGATGACCGGACTTGGTCCGTACCGCGGCCCCGACGTCGAAGCGGCGCTTGCCCTCGGCCCTGGCAATCTGACGGAGGCCCGAACTTTGGGGGCCTGGTCCTCGGTGCTGGTCGCAGCTCCGGGAGCGGACGGAACGGCATTGATCTCGGCATCGGCATTCCGCACAGGCGTCCGTCGCTCTTGGTTCCCCACCGTCCGGACGGCCCCAAACGATCTCCATACGACGCCCTAGACCAACGACAGGAAGGCCCGGGCCTCGAGGACGTTTTGGCTACCGGGCGGCCGAACCTTCCCTATCGTGGGCGAGAAGGAAAGGCAGGGGAAATCATGCACATCCGGGTGGCGACGACCGCCGAAGACGGCCATGACACCGTTTCCGACCTCTACAGGTGGCTGAGGGAGGATCCCGATGTGCGACGGCACGCGACGGTGGAACTGATGCCAAGTGGACGGCCGGGCGGCGCCATGGGGGCGGTCGAGATCATCGACCTGGTCCTCAGCCAGGGGTTCTCGGCCCTGAACCTGGCCATGTCGTATGCCGCTTGGCGCACGGCGCGTCCGGCCGCGCCGCCGATCACCATCACCGTCACAGCCACCGACCGCCCACTCACCGTGGACGATGCGTCGGAGGAGACCATCCGGCGCATCGTGCAGGCGCTGCAGTCGACGGCCGGTAGTGACCGGGACGAGGAACCGGGGGCAGCCGTTGAGGGAGCGGAGAACAGTCAGTGAGACTGTTACCCGACCCGGCCACATCCCGTGCCGTGCTCGTCGGAGTGGCGGACTACGCCGTACTGCCCGACCTTCCGTCGGTGACGAACAACATCGACCGTCTGGCGCAGGTTCTGGGAGACCCGGATCTGTGGGGACTGGGGAGCCCTGAACAGTGCACGGTCCTGCTCAATCCTTCCTCTCCCGAGATGGTGTTGGACGCGGTGCACGACGCTGCGGCCGAGGCGGAAGACGCCTTCGTCGTGTACTTCGCGGGACACGGGCTGGTCTCTGCCGGCGGCGAGCTGTATCTGGCCCTGCCCACCGCGCACGCCAAGCGCCTCTATCGCGCCGTGGCATATGAGGACCTGCGCCAGCAGTTGGTCGACACCTGTACCGCGACCCGGAAGGTGGTGATTCTGGACTGCTGTTACAGCGGCCGTGCGCTGGTCGGACATATGGGGCCCGCTGTGGATGTGGCCAACCATGCCTTGATCGAGGGCACTTACCTGATGACGGCCTCGGCTGAAACCAAACTCGCCTGGGCGCCCGAAGGAGAGACCTACACAGCCTTCACCGGCGAGCTGCTCAAGGCCCTGGAGTTCGGGGTCCCGGGCGCCTCGGATCCACTGGAGATGGAAGCACTGTTCTGGCATGTGCGCAGGGAGTTGGAGGCAAAGTCCCGGCCACTGCCGCAGCAGCGGGCACGTAATGCCGGTCACGTCATCGCCCTGGTACGCAACCGCGCGACGACGGTGCCGACTCGCAAACCGGACGGACCCGAGCCGTCGCATCAGCAGGCTGCCCCGCTACCGAAGCTCCTCGGCGGCGCTTACGGTGCAGGCTCTTTGCCGGGAGGCCTCATGGACGGGGGCGCCGAAACGGTGGGGACCGGCAAGAGACCGCCCCCTCCACCGGTCGATGCGGGACCACTCGTCATCGATCTGCTGAGCCGGAAGTCCGGGGACCGGCCGCGCGGAAGGCACAGGGGGGCGTCGCCAGGGCGTGCACCGGACGACGGCTCGACGCCGCGTCGACAGGAACCGACCGGCGAGTCACCAGACCCGGGAGTCGGGAGATGGAGGCGCTGGAGCTGGCTGACGGCTCTGGCGCTTCTGGCCGCCGCTCCATTCGGAACGAGATACCTGGACGCCGCTGGACGGCAGGCGCGTGATTCGACTCAGGGACGCTCAACACATTCAGCCACAACGCCGACACCATCGCCCTCGTCCAGCGGCGGATACGTACACGTTCAGCAGCCCGAGTTCAGCACCGTCGTTCCGGCG
Source organism: Streptomyces sp. NPDC001220 (assembly GCF_053597895.1). Classification (NCBI taxonomy): domain Bacteria; kingdom Bacillati; phylum Actinomycetota; class Actinomycetes; order Kitasatosporales; family Streptomycetaceae; genus Streptomyces; species Streptomyces sp. NPDC001220. Next base: position 43,310 of record NZ_JBSFJE010000008.1, on the reverse strand, counting down.
GGTTGGAAGCAGCACGCCAAGAACGCCTCCGGACAGTACCGTTACACCCAGGGCGCCTACACGCTCACTGTCGTTCCCGGCCGTGACTCCGCCACGGGGGCTGCCAAAGACCCCATGGATTATCAGCGCGAGGTCGAACCGGAACTGCAGCCCTTTCGGGATACGAGCTGGGGCACCGCAACCGGGATGCGTACGGTCACAGTCGGCAAGTTCACCGAAGCCGAGGGACAGTTCACATGGGAAACCGAAGAGGGGAAGAGCCTATTTGTAAAGAATGCGGCCGTGCTTATCGGCGGCCGTTACCACATATTGCTGACGACAGGTCCCGAAAACGAGCGTAAGGAGGTCGCCCGAGTGCAGGATGCGGCCGTCGTGGCTTACAGGTCCAGGAGGAACTGATCCCTGAGGTACTCGTCGGGTTACCACTGCTCCTGGGCCTGGTCCGACGGTTCGCGTGACCGTCGAGCAGTGGCCGTCGCTCTGCAGACCGCCGGCCGAGAGAGACCTGGACCGCCCAGCTCTGCGGCTTGGCCGTGGACGGCAAGAGCCCTAGTTTCCAACCGCTGCTGGACTCCATGTCCGAGCTGGCTGGAGTCGTAGTCACGAGCGACGCGGCCACCTGGCGCAACCTCGCCATCGGCGCCCTACGGCTCAACGGCTCAGCGGCTCAACGGCGCCCGCGACATCGCCGCCGGCCTGCGGCGCAACGCCGACGACGTGACCCGTCCCCTCGCGCTCCTCGGGCTCACGTGACCAGGAACCGGCATCCCACCGAAGCCTTGCCCACAGACCTACTCGCCCGGCGGGACTCGAACGAAGCCCTCGGTCCAACCGTCCTCATCGAGCTCGCAGGGGTCGAAGTAGAAGCACTCCGGTTCATCACGGAAGCCCGGCAGCAGTCGAGCCTGCCGCACACGCTCCTCGACCCGTTCGAGGGTTGAGTAGATGCCCAGCAGCTTCACGTCGTCACCGTCCGACTCGTCGCAGAACACGCCACTTTCATCGACGTGCACGGTCGAGCCGTCGTCGCCGGCTTCGTTCTGGTGGCCGACATGCCACAGCGGATACACGATCACGGGCGCGAAGCTATCAGCACTCGGGTTCATGGGGCCCGCGCCGTTCGATGCGCCTCACTTCCCAGAACCCCGAGACCACGAACCGGGCATCGCGCGACTTCGCCGAGACCCTGACCTCGGGATCAGGGGCCTGTCCGGTGGGCGGGGGAGTGGAGGTGAGGATCCGCGAGGGAGATGGTCCACGTCGACACACACGGACTTGATCAATGCCGGGTGTCAGATCCAGCCCCTCTTGGCGGCCTCGGCTCCGACCTGAAAGCGGGTGTCGAGGCCGAGCTCGGACGCGATCGCCGCGATCCGGCGGGTGACGGTGCGTGTGCTCGTCCCCAACTGCCGGGCGATTGCCTGGTCCTTGTATCCCGCCTGCATCATCTTCAGCAGCAGGATGTCCTGCGCGCTCGGCCCGTCGGGCGTCGACGGATCGGTCGCGACGAGCGACTGCGCACGCTGCCAGTAGGAGTCGAACAGCTCGAGGAGTGCGTCGAGCAGGCCCGACTGGTGGACGACGGCGATCCTGTCGTAGCGGCCCGGGACCAGCGCGACGAGCGCGACGCGTCGGTCCATGATGCGCAGTCTGAACGGCAGGGCCGGCAGGATGCGGGCCTGCTCGCCGATCTGGGCGAGGTGGGTGATCAGCTCGAAACGGTCCGGATGTGCCAGTGCCTCCGGGGTGTAGACCGACCGTATGTCGACGCCGCGGCCCAGCAGGTCCATCGTCAGGTCCTCCTCCAACTCGGTGCTGTAGGGGCCCAGATAGGGGGGTCGATCGAGCACCCAGAAATGAGTGCGGACCGACTGCATCAGTTCCGCGACGCGCAGCGTGATCTCCGCCTCGCCGGTGATCACTTCCACCAGTCCGGTCGGATCCTCCTGCAGCCGACGGGCGCGGTATTCGTCCGCCAGGTCGTCGACGGTGCCCCACACCGCGGTGAACGCGGCCTCGGTCTCGGCTCGGCGTCTGGCCAGCAGTGCCCTCAGCGCGGTGTGCGGGCTGACCGGCCGGTACTGGCCGTGTCCTTCCTTCCTCAGCATGCCCAGTTCCACCAACCGGGAGACGGAGCGCCTGATCCGGCTGGGCGTGGTGCCAAGGGTTTCGGCGATCTCGGCAGTCGTCCGGTCCGACTTGGTCAGATAGGTGCGGTAGACCCGTTCTTCGAACTCGCTGATCCCCAGGGTGCTCAGCACCGGCGGCCCTCCCAGTGACCACCGCCCGACGAGCAGTCGGGACGGTCGTGGCGCGAATCGCCAACTGGCGATGTGCGACACGAGTTTGATCTAGACATTCGTCATTCACAAGCTTTCACTCTGAACGTTCACGCCACCTGTGGAGGGCTCCGAGCACCCTCGGTGCCTACGACCGGTCAGGGGGCGCCACGTGGACGGCAGAGGACGACCGTGCTCTGCCCGATCGCAGAGCCGGGAGAGACCTAGTGAAAGCACACCACCGCAGACGCTGGAGCGTGCCGGTTGCCGCCGGCGCTCTGGTACTCGCGCTGGCAGGCCCCTACGACGCGATGGCCTTCGCGTCCTCGGCAGCACGTTCCGTCGCCGCCGACTCCCCGTCCACCGTATCCACGTCCGACCGGGTGCCCGCCGGCGACCACTCCGTCACGCTGATCACCGGTGACGTGGTCACCACCCGGCAGAGCTCCGGCGCCGACAACGGGACCGGAGGCATCGTCAGCGTCCGCGGTGCCGACGGGCGCCCGGTAGAGACCCACATCCTGACGTCGGGCGACGACCTCTACGTGTTCCCCCAGTCCGTGCTGCCCTTCGTGGCCAAGGGCATCCTGGACCGGCAGCTGTTCAACGTCACAGCCATGATCGCCGACAGGTACGACGACGCGCACCGCGACCGACTGCCGCTCATCGTCTCCTACGCGGGCTCCGCCGGCGCGCGCAGCAAGGCCGCCGCCCTGCCCGACGGGGCGACCCGGGTCCGTACCCTCGACGGCATCAACGGCGCCGCCGTCACCGCGGACCGCGCGCACGCCGCGGACTTCTGGAAGTCCGTGGCCGGGACGGCGACGACCGACGGCGCCCGCAAGCAGTCCGCCGCACCGGCCTTCGCCGACGGGATCGCGCACATCTGGCTGGACGGCCTCGTCCACGCCGACCTCGCCGACAGCACGGCCCAGATCGGTGCCCCCCAGGTCTGGGCGGACGGCAACACCGGACAGGGCGTGGACGTGGCCGTCCTCGACACCGGCGTCGACGCCGGACACCCCGACCTCGCGGACCGCGTCGCGGGCCGGCAGAGCTTCGTACCGGACGAGAACACGGACGACCACTTCGGTCACGGCACGCATGTCGCGTCCATCATCGCCGGCACGGGCGCGGCCTCCGACGGCAGGGAGAAGGGTGTCGCACCCGGCGCCCGCCTCGACATCGGCAAGGTGCTGGACGACACCGGGTCCGGTCAGACCTCCTGGGTCCTGGCCGGCATGGAATGGGCCGCGGTCGACCAGCACGCCAAGGTCATCAACATGAGCCTCGGTGACGGTCAGGCGTCCGACGGGACCGACCCCCTCAGCCAGGCCGTCGACAGGCTCAGCGCCGAGACCGGCGCGCTGTTCGTCGTCGCCGCCGGCAACGCGGGGGCACCCGGCACCATCGGCGCACCGGGCGCGGCGAGCGACGCGCTGACCGTGGGCGCCGTCGACTCCGACGACTCCGTGGCCGAGTTCTCCAGCCAGGGTCCCCGCGTGGACGGCGCGCTGAAGCCGGAGATAACCGCGCCCGGCGTCAACATCCTCGCGGCCAACTCCCAGTTCGACGGCAACGGCGAGGGCGCCTACCAGACCATGAGCGGCACCTCCATGGCCACGCCCCACGTGACCGGCGCCGCCGCGCTGATGGCCGCCGCTCATCCGGACCTCACCGGAAGCCAGCTGAAGGACCTGCTGGCCAGCAGTTCCCGGCAGACCCCGCGGTACGACGCCTTCCAGGCAGGCAGCGGCCGCCTCGATGTCGCCGCGGCCTCGCATGCCGGAGTCTTCGCCACGGCGACCGCTTACGCCGCCCAGGTTCCGCAGAGTCCCGCCGGCGGCGTGCGCCGCCCGGTGACGTACACCAACACCACGGACACGCCCGTCACCCTCGCGCTGAGCGTCGAGGCGGCACACGCCCCCGCCGGGCTGTTCCGGCTCTCCGCCTCCGAGGTGGTCGTGCCCGCGCACGGGACCGCCGGTGTCACCGTGACGATCGACGGCTCGGGCATCACCACCGACAACGGCCGGTACACCGGCCAGGTCGTCGCGAAGACCACGGCCGGCGACATTGCGGCGCACACCGCCGTCTCCCTCGGGGACGTCCAGCACAAACTGACCATGGAGTTCAAGGACGCCCAGGGGCGGCCCATGTCCGGCGTGGTCGAACTGCTCAGGTCCGGTGACGACGCCCCGCAGTTCGTCGTGATCGACGACTCCGGTACGGCGCAGATGTACCTGCCCAACGACGTGTACTCGGTGCTGTCCTTCAAGACGGTGCAGGGCGTCCACGGTCCCCACTCGTGGGGCATGGCACTGCTTGGCGACCCGGACGTCCGACTGGACCGTGACACCACCGTCACCCTCGACGCGTCCAAGGCCCACCGCATCGACATGACCGCCCCGCAGCGGACCGAGACCACCTACCAGCGCCTGGACTACACCCGCCTGATGGGCGGCCAGAACTGGCGGGACTACATGGAGACCCAGACCAACTACGACAGCCTGTGGGCCCAGCCGACCACTCACAAGGTCACCCACGGCGACTTCTACCTGGCGGCTCGGTGGCGCAAGGAGCAGCCGGCACTGTCCGTCTCCACCCGGACGACCGACTTCACCGACGTGCTGCGCCAGGACGGCGTCACCCCCCTGCCCAAGGGCAGCGTCAAGTTCCCCCTGGTCTTCGCCGGGGAGGGCGCGAGCGCCGACTACGCTCACCTCGACGTGCACGGCAAGGCCGTGGTGGTACGCCGTAACGACGACGTGTCCGACATGGCCCAGGCGGCCGCCGCGATGGCCGCGGGCGCGAAGCTCATGCTGGTCGTGAACAACGTGGACGGCCGCGGCTTCCGCTCCTACAACGCGCCGTTCAGCTCGCTGCCCATCCCGCTCGACGTGGGCCTGCTCAGCACCGACGAGGGCGAGAAGCTCGTCCGGCAGGCCCAGGCCCGAGGCGCTTCGGTCACGGTCGGCTCCGCGCCCGTGAGCCCGTACGTCTACGACCTCGACCGGACCTGGCACAACGAGATCCCCAGCCACATGGTGGTGCAGGGCAGTTCCAAGAACCTCGCCCGGGTCGACGAGACCTTCGACAGCCCGGCCCCGGGCAGCACCGGCGGCGAGTTCCGGTTCGACTGGCCGGCCTACAACGACTGGGCCGTCGGCGGAATGATGCCGGAGCCGGTGCGGGGGAAGCGGACCGACTGGGTCTCCACCGGGGGCTTCAACAGCTGGAGCCAGAGCGCGTACGCGGACGGCATGGTCTTCGAAGCCGGGCCCAAGGCCTCCTACCGGGCGGGCAGCACGCAGTCCGAGGAGTGGTTCAAGCCGATCGAACGGCCCTACCTGAACGACGTCTACAGTCTGCCCACGCGCAGGGGTGACCACCTGTACGTCGACGCCCCCGCCTGGGGCAGCCGCAACCACGTCGGCATGAACCAGATCGACGGCGGAGCGGAGCAGCGGCAGACCCTGTACCAGGGCACCACGGAGTTGGGCACGGGCACCTTCACGAACGTCTCCGGTGACGCACCCGGCGCCGGCAAGCTGCCCTACCGGCTGGTCGTCACCGGCAAGCGCGAAGTGGCGTTCACTCCGTACTCCTCCAGCACCCGCACCGAGTGGGACTTCACCTCGAAGGCGACGCCGGACGGCTCCGACGCGGTGCTGCCGCTGGTGCAGATCGACTACGAGGTCGGCACCGACTCGGCAGGGCGGGCCGGACGGCACGACACCCTGACCGTCACCGCCGCTCAGCTGCCGGGTGCCGCCGGCGCAGGCCGGGTCGGCGCGGTGACCCTGGAGATGTCCTACGACGGCGGCACGACGTGGCACAGGGCCACCTCCGATCACGACGGGCGGTACCGCCTGGACGCGCCGAAGAATGCGTCCTACGTGTCGCTGAGGGCGAGCGCCGAGGACTCGGCGGGCAACGCCGTTCACCAGACGGTGATTCGGGCGTTCGGCCTGCGCTGACGCACGGTCGCGGATCGCATGCGAGTGAAGAACGGTCCGTCCGGGGCCGCACGACCCCGGACGGACCGTTCGCCGCTGCGGCGGTCCCACACCCCGTGCTGCGGCCCGGTCGACGGGGGTGCTCAGCAACATGGCGCTTCGCGATCTGGAGGTGCCGAAGGGTAGGGCGAGTACCCACTGTTGGTTTTCACCGCCGTGCCCCTTCCACATGACGGGTTCCGTCTCCCGTTCGGCTTCCCGGGGGCTGTCCAGGACGGTGCCCGTGCCTTCGCGGCCGAGCGTGTGGGCTCGACCGTCTGGGGCGGGACTGAGCCGCCGTCGCTTCCCGCAGGCGCTGTCGCGTCTCTGCCTGCCCGGATCTTCGCCGTGTCCGAGGCGCGCATCGCACCGGACGCCCGGAGATGGTGTTGACGGTGTATACATCGAGGGTTAGGGTCATGTGTGCATCGTAAACATGGAAATGAGGAAGCACGTCATGTCAGCACCGACGCAGCAGGAAGTGGTCGAGGTCGACCTGGGCGGCCGCACTGTCACCGTCCCCAAGGGCGGCCTGTACGACCGGTACCGGATGGACACCGACCTGGATGAAGTCGCCAGGGACCCCCGCGTCAACGGCGTGGACTTCTTCCGCCGGCTCCCCAAGATCAAGGTCGACTCACTGATCGGCAGCACACTCACGCCGAACTTCTACTACTCCGTCTCGACCGTGCGGCTCACCATGCTCGCCCCGTCCCGCGCCGTCCGGTCCCGCCTGCCCAGGGAACTGGCGCCGCTGGAGATCGCCCCGGGCGTCGGTCTCGTCTCGGTGATGTTCTTCCGTTACGACGTGTGCGACATCGACTTCTACACCGAGGCCGCTGTCGGCATCGCCGTCAAACCGGCCCGGCACGGCAGGCTCGGCTTCTTCGATCTCGTCGCCGGGCTGAAGAACGAGCACCTCGACTCCTATGTGCTGTCCCTCCCGGTGAGCACGGAGATCGCCCAGGTGCGCGGCCACGACGGCTACGGCTTCCCCAAGTGGGTCACCGGTCTCGACGTCGACATCGACCCCCAGCGGACAGCGGCCCGGGTCGCCAACGACGCCGGCGGAACCGACCTCTCGCTCCAGGTGGCCACGCCGAAGCAGACCGCCTATCCGAGCGGCGAGCGCGTCGGCTCGCTCACCTCCTACACCTCCATCAACGGCGCGTGGCACTCGACACTGAGCCAGACCAACGTGCTGTCGGCCGGCACGACGCGCCTTCCGCGTGACATCCAGCTCCAGGTCGGCGAGGGCCGCATGGCGGATGACCTGCGCTCGCTCAGGCCGATGCGGACCCTCCAGCTCGACGTCATGACACAGGGCCAGCTTGCCCTGCACATGCCGGTGCCCACCTCGGTCCCGAGCCGGAACAAGTAGCAAGGGAGCCTGCGATGGTCACCGAACACACGACCCGACCCACCACCGCCCGCGGTGCCGACCTGCCCGCAACGCTGGCTCCAGGCCGCATCGAGCGCCTCGCGCAGCGCGTTGCCGCCGCCCCGGGCGCCGCTCGGGTCACCACCACCGCTCCCTACACAGGTCTGCCGCTGGCCGGCCTGCCGGTCTCGACACCCGGCGATGTCGAGGACGCCTTCGCGCGCGCCCGCACGGCCCAGAAATCCTGGGCCGCCCTGCCGCTGAGCCGGCGCAAGAAGATCCTGCTGCGGTTCCACGATCTCGTACTCGCCCGCCAGGACGAGGCACTGGACCTGATGCAGGCCGAAAGCGGCAAGACCCGCCGCGACGCGTTCCTCGAGGTGACCGACATCGCGATCACCACCCGCTACTACGCGCGCAACGCCGCCAGGTACCTGGAGCCCAAGCGCCGCCGCGGCGCGGTCCCGCTGCTGACCCACACCACCGAACTGCGTCATCCCAAGGGGGTCGTCACGGTGATCTCGCCGTGGAACTACCCGCTGAGCATGGCCGCCGGCGATGCCATACCCGCGCTCCTGGCGGGTAACGCCGTCGTGCAGAAGCCCGACACCCAGACCGCTCTCACCGCACTGTGGGCGCTGGACCTGATGCACGAGGCCGGCCTGCCGGCCGGGGTGTGGCAGATGGTGGTAGGCCGGGGCAGTTCCATCGGTGGCGCCCTGCTGGACAACGCCGACTACATGATGTTCACCGGCTCCACCGCCAGCGGACGCCAGATCGCCCGCGGCGCCGGACAGCGCCTCATCGGCGCGTCCCTGGAACTCGGCGGCAAGAACGCCATGATCGTCCTCGACGATGCGGACATCGACAAGGCCGCCGACGGCGCCGTAGCGGCATGCTTTCCCTCGGCCGGGCAGCTGTGCGTCTCCATCGAGCGTCTCTACGTCGCCGAACCCATCCGCGACCGGTTCGTCGCCGCGTTCGTCGCCCGCACCCGGCAGCTCAAGATCGGCGCCGCCTACGACTACAGCATCGACGTCGGCAGCCTGACCAACTCCTCCCAGCTGGAGACCGTCAGCGAGCACGTCGACGACGCCGTCGCCAAGGGTGCGACCGTCGTAGCCGGTGGCCGGGCGCGGCCGGATCTGGGCCCACTGTTCTACGAGCCGACCATCCTCACCGGCGTCACACCCGACATGACGCTGTACGACCACGAGACCTTCGGGCCCGTCGTCTCCATCTACCCCTTCCGCACCGTCGATGAAGCGGTCGCGCGGGCCAACGCCACGCCGTACGGCCTCAACGCAAGTGTCTGGACCGGCAACGGTGCCCGCGGCCGGGCAGTGGCCGCCCGTGTCCACGCCGGCACCGTCAACGTCAACGAGGCGTTCGCTGCGGCATGGGGGAGCATCGACGCACCGATGGGCGGCATGGGCGACTCGGGACTGGGCCGCCGCCACGGCGCCGACGGAATCCTCAAGTACACCGAGCCGCAGACCGTCGCCCACCAGCGCGTCCAGGGCTTCACCCCGCCTGCCCGCATCTCGCCCGAGACCTGGGCAGCTCTACTGACCGGCGCGCTGAAGATCATGAAAGCGGCCGGTGCGCGCTGACATGCCGGACAGGGCGGCGCTCGGCTGCGAGCCGCCGACCGCGCCTGTGTCGGAACCCGCGGCTCCGGTGGCCGGAGACCCTGATCCCGCAACACTGACCGGAGCGGTCACCTCGGTGTGGTCCACCATCTGTTCGGCCGCTCATCGGCGACTGCGCGAAGTCCGCGACCGCCCTGCGGCCTCCGAATAGACGCCGGCACCACCAGGTACAGACGCCGGCACCTGGCGGCCACAGCCCTGAACCGGGCAGACATCATGCAGCGGATGGGCCTCTATCCGCTGCCGCCAGGAACGTCGCCCTATCCGGGACTCGAGGTCTCCGGCGGATTCCTTCCGTGTGCTGCCGTGGTGAAGGGGCGGAGAGTGCGGGTAACTGGCGTCTGAGCCTCTCGATCCCCCGGGCGAGCTGGGAGCGCACCGTGCTCGGCGAGATGCCCAGGTCGCCCGCGATCTCGCTGTCCGAGAGGTCATGGAAGTACCGCAGGACCACCACCGTCCGCATCCGCATGGGCAGTTGCTGTAGCGCGCTCACCAACTGGTCCCTGCTGTCGACCTGTCCGTACTCGTCGCCGCGGGCAGCCCGCTCGGGGCCGGCGGTCGGCCGCTGCGACCGGCAGGAGCGAATACCGCATGGAGTTTCACGGAGATCCTCGCGGACGCCGGCTACAAGGGGATGGGTGACGCGACCCATCGCAGGTTCACGAAGAACGCTTCTGCCTGGTACGAGGAGCGGCATGAACTACGGCGCAGCGCACACTCCTCCCGGCGCATCCGCCTCGAGCACGGCACCGCCCGAGCGTGAACACCGACAACGCCACACACCTCGACGGGCCACGGCCAACCGTGCACGAGGTCGTTGGTTACGGCTGCGGTTGTCAGGATGCAGCGGCAGCGTGCTCCAGCTCGGAGACGGTTGTGGGCTCCTCGGTTCCCGCTTCGTGGCGTCGGGTGAGGTGGCGGTCCAGGAGAACGCTGCCCATGTGGGCGACCCCGAAGGCCGCACCGATCCAGGCCGTACCCGCCAGCCCCAGTCCCGTGTTGATCACGAGGCCGGATGCCAGGGGGGCGACGGCGATGCCGACGTTGAAGGCGGCGATGTTCACGGCGCCGCCGAGCGTCCTGGTCTCTCCGAGAATGGCGAAGACTCTGGCGTTGACCGCGGGCGTGACCCCGAAGTTGGCGGCGCCCAGGAGCACCACCAGCACGATCGTGACCCACGCGACCTGTGCGGTCACTGCGAGTGCTGTCGCGGCGATGATGAAGGCGGCCATGCCCACCAGCAGGAGTGTGAAGGGGGCGCGGTCGGCCACGCGTCCTCCGATGGTCAGGCCGACGAACGCGCCGACGCCGTAGAGTCCGAGTACGAGGGGCACCAGGCCTGTGCTGAGGCCGGTGACGTCCTCCAGCAGGGCTCCGAGGTAGGAGAAGACCGCGAATTGGGCGGCCACGGTCAGTGCGGTGGTGGCGTAGGCGACCCAGAGCCGTGGCTGCATCAGCGAGCGCAGTTCCGTGGCCAGACGCGGCTGTGCCGTTGTCGTGTCCCGGCCGCCGGGCAGGGCGATGAGCAGTGCGATCGTGGACAGAGCGGTCATCGCGGCCACGGCCCAGAAGGCGGCCTCCCAGCCGGCGTGCTGTGCGAGCAGCGTGCCGCCCGGGACACCGATGATCGTGGCCACGCTCAGTCCCGAGACGACCACTCCCATGGCCCGGCCCTGCTTGCCGGCCTCGACCAGCGAGATGGCCGCGACCGAGGCCATGGCCCAGAATCCGGCATACGCCATGGCCGACAGCACCCGCATGACCAGCAGGAATCCGAAGTGCGGGACGAGAGCGGCGCCGACGTGGGCGGCGATGAAGACGAGCTGGAAGCCGGCCAGCGCGGAACGGCGCGGCATCTTCAGGGTGACCAGGCTCATCAGCGGTGCTCCGACGAGCATGCCGATGGCGAAGGCGGACACCAGCATTCCGGCGGAGGCGAGGGGGATGTCTAGGTCCTTGGCGATGGAGGGCATCACGCCGGAGAGCATGAATTCCGAGGTGCCCTGGGCGAAGATGCCCAGCCCAAGGACGTAGATCACAAAGGGCATGATTCATCTGCTTCGTGTGAGGAACGAGGGGTGACCGGGTGCTCCGCTCGGCCGTGCGCGGCCCGTTCTCAGCAAGGGCCCGTGGCCGCCGAGGACCACCTGTGGAGGCGGCGTTGCCTCCCGGTTCGCGTCCAGCATCCCGTCCGGTAGGCCCGTGCGGACGCCTCGCGCGCGCCCTGCTGAACCTAGGTCTGACTGGGCCACTCACAGGCCCCGTCATGCCGCTGTGGTGGTATCACTGGATGCATGGATCGAAGCGACGAGCTCGGTGACTTCCTGCGCTCGCGGCGGGCCCGTCTGCGTCCCGAGGAGGCGGGCGCGGCTTTCAGCGGCGGCGCGCGCCGGGTCCCGGGACTGCGCCGTGAAGAGGTCGCGCACCTGGCCGGGGTGAGTACGGACTACTACGCCCGTCTCGAGCAGGGCCGGCACCCACACGTCTCGGAGGCGGTGCTGGAGGCGGTCGCCCGCGCGCTGCGCCTGGACGACACCGAACGCGGCTACCTCTTCGAGCTCGCCCGGCCCAAGTCCCCCGGTCCGGAACGGCGCCGTCCGGCCCCGCTGCCGCGCGTGCGTCCTGCCATCCACCAGATGCTGGACGTTCTCAACGTCGTCTCGCCGGCCCTGGTCATCAACCACCGCAGCGACGTCCTGGCAGTCAACCATCTTGCCAAGGCGCTGATCACGGACTTCGACGCGCTGCCGCACCGCGACCGCAACTTCGCCCGATTCGTACTGCTCCAGCCCGCCGCCCGTGACCTCTATCAGGACTGGGACCGGGTCGCGGAGGCGTTCGTCGCCAGTCTTCGTCTGGCTGCCGGACGCCATCCCGACGACCGCCTGCTCAACGAATTCGTCAGGGAGCTGTCCACCAAGGTTCCCGAGTTCTCCACCTGGTGGGCCGGCCACCGCGTGGACCAGTGCGCCCACGGCAGCCGACGCCTGCTTCACCCCGTGGTCGGCGAACTCACCCTCTCCTACGAGATCCTTGCCCTGCCCGCCGACCCTGACCTGAGTATCTGCCTCTACACCGCGGAACCTGGTTCGGCCTCCGCGGAAGCGCTCGGCATGCTCGCCAGCTGGAGTGCCCCGACGGCCCTACGAAGGCGCAGCTCCTCCGAGGCACCCTCAGGTTGACTCCGAAGGACCGGCCGCAATCTCCGCTTCCGTGTGACCTGTGGCAGCCGTCCTGCCGCTGCTCCGCTGGAATCGCTGCCGCGAGTTCAGTGCCGCCCCTCTCGCGAGGATTCTGCTCATGCGCCCGCTGCAGCGAGTGACAGTTCCCACAGGCGCTTGGCGGCGTCCGGGTCGAGTGCGTATGGGGCCACGCCGCCGGGGGCGGATCCCACGGCCTCGGCCGACAGCTTCTCCGCTTCGTTGTTGTCCTCGAAGTAGCGGCCGCCGATGCCCTCCAGCTGGGGGGAGGTCGCGACGAGCACGCTGGTCGCGGCGCCTTGGGCGATGGTCTTGAACCGGAACGGTGCGCCCTGGATGGAGCCGAGTTCTCCGGCCGCCTCTGCGGCGCGCAGCTGTGCGGCCTGGTCCGGATCCATGTGGCGCGACAGGTTCGTCGACATGATCACGCCGGGGTGGACGGCGTTGGCGGTGATCCCGTCGGTGATCCAGCGGTCGCTCGCCTCGACCGCGAAGAGAACGTTGGCGGTCTTGGACTGCCCGTAGGCGAGCCACGGGTCGTAGGCGCGGTTGTCGAAATTGATGTCGTCGAACTCCACGGGCGAGGCATGGTGGCCGCGGGAGCTCAGCGACACGATCCGCGCGTTGCCGGCGGCCGCGAGCGCGTCGTGCAGGCCGAGCGCGAGCGCGAAGTGACCGACATGGTTGGACGCGAACTGCAGCTCCCAGCCGTCCGGTGTGCGGTCGAGCGTGGGCAGTGCCATCACGCCGGCGTTGTTGACGAGGATGTGCAGGGGTCCGGTCCAGGCGTTCGTGAAGGCGGCGATCGACGCCTGGTCGGCGAGGTCGAGCCGGCCGACATGGACGGCGTCGTTTCCGGTGGCCTTGCGGATGTCGGTCGCGGTGCGTTCACCGGCGTCCGTGTTGCGGACCGCGAGGGTGACCGAGGCACCGGCTTCCGCGAGGGCGCGGGCGGTCTCGGCGCCGAGACCCGAGGCGGCGCCGGTGACGACCGCGTGTTTGCCGGAAAGATCGATGCCTTCGATGACCTCGGCGGCCGTCGACTCTTCCCCGAAGGGGGTGTGGATGCGCTGGGTGGTTGTCATGACCTCAAGTCCCTAGTAGTAGGTCGGTTGTTCTGTCCTCGCCTGAACAGGTGAGGGAGGCGGTCCCGGCAGGCCTGGTGCAGGTGCGCCGGAAGACAGAGGGGTGGCTCACGTCTGGTGCGCGAGTTCGAGGACGAGCTTGCCGGTGTTCTCGCCGGTGAACAGGCGCCTGAGCGTGGCCGGGAACGTCTCGATGTCGCCGTGCACCGTGTCCTCGATGCTCGTCAGCTGACCGTCGGCGAGCCAGTGCGACATCTGCGTCATGGCCTCGGGATACCGGTCGGCGAAGGCGGGAACGGCGACGCCTGCCACGGAGGCGCTCCGGTACAGCAGGGTCAGGTAGTTGCTCGGTCCCACGACCGCGTCGGCGTTGTCGTACTGGGAGATCGCGCCGCTGATGACGACTCGCGCACCGCGGGCGAGGCGGGTGAGTGCCTGGTCGAGGATGTCTCCGCCGACGTTGTCGAAGAACACGTCGACGTATCGAGGGGTGCGGTCGCGCAGCTGGTCGGGAAAGTCGTCCCGCCTGTAGTCGATGGCGGCGTCGAATCCGAGCCGGTCGATGTTGAACACACCCTCCCGCCCCGGCGGGATGTGCCGGCTGTGCTGGAGGTGGTCCTCGGACCAGAACACCTTCGCGGCCGCGTAGTCGCGCTTGCGGAAGAGTGTGTCGAAGGCTCTCAGAACGGTTTCTTTGTTCTGCTCGGGTGTGGACATGCCGTGCTCCAGAGGATGCTTGTCATGAGTGCCTCGGGTGTCGTCACCTGTACGGCTACGCGCTCTTCGCGCAGACGTCGGCGAGGCGGTGCCACTGGGTGAGCGGCGGCGTCTCACCTCCCTCGGCGGTGATGAGCTGCAGGGCCAGGTGGTCGGCGCCGGCGGTGTGGAACTCGGTCAGGCGGTCGCTGATCGCGTCGTCGGTTCCCCAGGCGACCAGGGCGTCGACCAGGCGGTCGCTGCCGCCGCCCGTGAAGTCGTCAGCGGTGAAGCCGAGGCGTTCGAAGTTCGTGGTGTAGTTGGGCAGCCGGAGGTACAGCTCGAGGAAGTCACGGCCGATGGCACGTGCCCGGACGGGGTCGCTTTCCAGGAGCACGGTGACCACGGGAGCCAGGAGCGGTCCGTCGCCCAGGACCTCCCGGGCCTGCTTGATGTATTGGGGGGTGACCATCGCGGGGTGGGCGCCGACGGCCCGGTCGCGGGCGAGACGCAGCATCTTCGGTCCGAGCGCCGCCAGGATCCGGCGGTCGGCCGGGACGGGGGTGGCGGCGTTGTCGAGGGCGTCGAGGTAGCCGACCATCGTGGAGTAGGGCCGCTGGTAGTTCTGGGCCAGCTGGGCGTGGCTTGCGCCCCGGCCCAGGAGGAACCGGGCGGGGCGGGCTTCCTCCAGTTCGGCTCGCTGCTGGGCCACCGCGGCGGCGTCCTCGTGCCAGATGTTGAGGATGCCGGTGGCCAGGGCGATGCGTTCAGTGCACCCGGCGAGCGCGGCGGCGTGGTGCACGCTGCTGTTGCCCCCGAGCCAGATCACGCCGAAGCCGAGCTCTTCCAGCTCGGCTGCCGCGCGTCGCCGTTGCTCTTGAAGTGCCGGATCTTCGGAGCGCAGTTCGTGGCTGAAGATCCCGAAGCGGCCCAGGGAGTGCTGCGGTGCGGTGCGAGGTACGGAGTCCATCGTTTGTTCCCTAACAGGATGAGTATCAGGGACCCGGACCAGACGCCCGTGAAGGCGGCGATCAACGTCCCGTCGGCGAGATCGAGCGGGCCGACATGGACGGTGTCGTTCCCGGCCGCCTTACGGATACCGGTCGCGGCGAGCTCGCCGACGTCCGTGCTGCCGACCGTGAAGGTGACCAAGGCGTCGGCGCTCGCGAGGGAACGGGCGGTCTCAGCCCAAGACCCGACGCGGCGCCGGTGACGACCGGCTGTTCCGCATCAGCCGTACGGTGCCTGGGCAGGGGCGGCCTCGTGTGTGTTCGTCGGTGTGGTCCAGCTGGCGAGCAGGCGGAGTGTTTCCGTGGAGGCGGAGCCGGGTTCGGTGGTGTAGAGCACGATGCTCTGGTCAGGGTCGGCGGGCAGAGCCAGGGTTTCGTAGGAGAGGGTGAGTTCGCCGACCACGGGGTGAACGAGGCGTTGGGTGCCGTGGGCGCACTGGTCCACGCGGTGGCCGGCCCACCAGGCGGAGAACTCGGGAACTTTGATGGACAGCTCCCCGACGAGCTCGATGAGCAGGCGGTCGTCGGGATGGCGTCCGGAGGCCAGGCGCAGACTGGCGACGAAGGTCTCCGCGACCCGGTCCCAGTCCTGGTACAGGTCACGGGCGGCGGGGTGCAGCAGTACGAATCGGGCGAGGTTGCGGTCGCGGTGCGGCAGTGCGTCGAAGTCCGTGATCAGCTGTCTGGCCAGGTGGTTGGCGCCCAGGACGTCAGCGCGGTGGTTGATGACGACGGCCGGTGAGACGTCGTTCAGGACGTCCAGCATCTGGTGGATCGGCTGCCGCATGCGCGGTGCGCGGACGGGACTGCTCCGGCGGCGTCCGGGTGTCCTGGGCCGGGCGAGTTCGAAGAGGTAGCCGCGTTCCGTGTCGTCCAGGCGCAGCGCGCGGGCGACCGCCTCCAGCACCGCCTCCGAGACGTGTGGGTGCCGGCCCTGCTCGAGACGGGCGTAGTAGTCCGTACTCACCCCGGCCAGGTGCGCGACTTCCTCGCGGCGCAGTCCGGGAACCCGGCGCGCGCCGCCGCTGAAAGCCGCGCCCGCCTCCTCGGGACGCAGACGGGCCCGCCGCGAGCGCAGGAAGTCCCCCAGTTCGCCGTTGTCGTTCATGCGGCCAGTGTGGTCCCCGTAGCGGCGCGGCGGGCCGGTGAAGGTGGACCAGTCAGACCTAGGTTCAGCAGGGCGTCCTTGGAGCCTCCACGTGAACGCAAAGCGGGCCATGCTGGCTGAAAAGCGACCGCCTTCTCCCGCGAGGAAGCCAGAGGACATCCCTGCATTCGGCCGGAGAACGGACCGGCTGTCCTGCACCGGCCCGCTGTCGCCTCGAAGACCGCGCTGCCGCAGGGCAGGCCCGAGCCAGCCCCCACGTGGCCCCTTCGAACCCCATCACAAGACACCCCTCCGCCCCGGCCCTGGGGCGGGCCGCCCAAAGGAGATCGACATGACCGAGTTCGCGCCTGTACCCGACTTCGCCCTGGGGCCGGACATCCCGGAGTCCGGGTACGTCGTCCAGGACCTGGGCGGCGGCGCCCACTTCGTCACCCAGGGGATGATCAACACGATGTTCGTGGAGACGAAGAACGGTGTCGTCCTCGTGGACGCCTCACCGTTCCTGGGGGACAAACTGCTGGAGGCGATCGAGTCGGTCACCCCCAAGCCGGTCACCCACCTGATCTACAGCCACGCGCACGCCGACCACATCGGGGCGGCTCACCTGCTGAAGCGGAACGGCCTGAAGATCATCTCCCATGAGATCACCGGCGAGTTCATCAAGGAGGTCAAGAACGACGACCGGCGTCCCCTGCCCACCGAGACCTTCAGCGGCCGGCGCAAGGAGATGGACATCGACGGGGTGCGGTTCGTACTCGACTACACGGGAGACTGGCATCAGGCCGGCAACCTGTTCATCCACCTGCCGGAACTGAAGCTCATGGGAGCGATGGACAGCTTCAGTCCGAAGAGCGCGCCGTTCTTCCGCCTGTACTTCTCCGCGCACGTCCCCGCGTACTTCGACGCCATGGACCAGTTGCTGGAGTACGACTACGAGACCATCGTCACCGGCCACATGGCCCTGCCGGGTACGCCCGAGGACGTGGCGACGAACCGGGAGTACATCCGGGACCTGCGCGCCGCTGCTTCCGAAGCACTGCGCACGGTCGACTTGAAGGAAGCCTCGGCCGCCGCCAGGGTGCCGGCCAACAACAAGCAGGCGGAAATCAAGGTCTGGATGGATGCGGTGACCGCCCGCGCGGCCGAGCTGATGCCGTCCTGGGAGAAGCGCCTGGGCGGGACCGACATCTTCCTCTCCGACAACCTCAACGCCACCGCGTGGAGCGTCTTCATCGACTAGGACGACGCCTTACGGATGAGGGGCGAACCGCGGTGATCGCGTTCGTCGCAATCGACTTCGAAGGAGGGATGCCCCATGCTGCCGGCGACGAAGGTGGAGCAGTTGGCGCAGAGCATCGATCTGGTCGTGGACGCTGTGCGCGGTGCGGCGGTCGACCAGTATCACCACCCGACGCCGTGTTCGGCGTGGACGGTGAAAGACCTCGTCAATCACATCGCCATGATGCTGCTGATGACGAGGGACGCGGGCACCCGCACGGCATCGGATCCGGGCCTGCTGACCGCGAGCCCGGTGCCACTCCTCGCCGGGCGGCCGGAGTCCGAGTGGGCGTCGCTCGTGGCCGGCGGAGCGGAACCGGCGGCCAGGGCCTGGTCCGAGCCGGCAGCATGGGAGGGCGAGGCCGGCCTCGGCGGACCGCCCATGCCCGCGACCGCGCTCGGCGGGATCCTGATCGCCGAATTCACCGTCCACGCCTGGGACACGGCAGCAGCCACCGGACAACGGCTCACTATTCCCACGGCCTTGGCCGAAGCCACGTTCGCGACCTACTCGCGTGAGGCACCCCGCATGCGCGGTCTCGGCCTCCTGGGTGGCGAAGTACCCCAAGACGCAGGCGCACCCGTGCTCGACCGCGCACTGGCCCTCACTGGCAGGAACCCCCGCTGGACACAGGGGCGAACTAGATGATCCAGTCCAAGGGGCAGTGATCGTAGGCGATCAGTGAGCGTAGGACGATTTGTCCGGTGGCGTCGTTGTGCCAGATCGCGGCGGTCAGCGCGAGAATGCGTTGCATGACGCGGGCTATGACATCTCCGGGAGTGCGCCCTCGGTGCCGTTCGAGGTCAAGCTGTCCCTGGAAGGTCTCGTTGATCGATTCGATGACCTGTCGCAGCGGCTTGAACAGGGCTGCGCCGGGCCGTTCCCGTCCACCTTCGACCTTTTCCGGCACCGGAACGAAGCGGGGGCTGTCGGCGGCCTGGCCCCCGGTCAGCTCGAAGGACAACGGCCTGGGCGACATGTCCCGCCAGGGCTGCCCGTGCGGAATCGCCACACCACCCCCTCAAACTGCTCACGCAACCGCTCGGGATGCGGACCGAACCTGCCGATTGGAAGGTACAGCTCGATCAACTGCCTCTCACTGTGGGTGAGTTGCGTGCGCGACACGTCCGCGTTCTATAGCTGGGTGTGCGGATCGGCAGCCCGAGCCGCGCGCGTTCGGTATCGATGTCGAAGGAGAGAACGCCGCTGTCGCGCAGTTCGGCGATCCGGGTACGGCCTCAGTCCAGCACCTTCAGGGCGCCGGACACGGCGCCCTCGAGGAACTCCCGGTCCGCATGGGCCTTGCCCATCACACGCATTCCCTGGATGAACGTCGTCAGAAAGCGCGCCAGCTCGGCCGGACGCTTCTCGGCGGACAGCTCACCCCGAACCTGGGCGCGCTGCAACGCCCCGGTCAGCGCGGACTCGACGGTGGCCATGGTCGACTTCACACGTTCGACTGTGCCCTCGTGCGATGCGCGCTCCGTAGCCGCGTTGACCAGCAGGCAGCCGCGCTCGGGATCCGCGAGGTCCGCCTCGGCCATGGCGAGCAGCGTCTCCCGAAGTGCCGCACGGATATCGGAGGCGGAATCGAGTCGCTCCACGAGGGAGGCGGCCTGGTCGTCGCAGTAGCGCTTCAGGGCCTGGGCGTACAGGCCCTCCTTGGAGCCGAACGCGCCGTACAGGCTGCCGCTGCCGATGCCCAGTTCCGCCGTCAGTTGCGGCAGCGACGTCGCGTTGTAGCCCTGGCGCCAGAAGAGGTCCATGGCCCGCTCCAGTACCTGGTCTGTGTCGAACTCCCGAGGGCGTGCCATGTGATCATAGTAGCATTTTTGGAATGTTTATTCCAGTATCGAGGAGGTGATCGCCGCTCCAAGGGACAACCGCGTCCAGGCCGGACCGGAACGCGCAGCCGAGGTGTGCCCGAGTGCTCCGCCCGGTCAGCTCTGAGCGGGCGTGGCACTGATGGCGGCGGCGATCGGCTGATCCCCGAAGAACGCATCGAAGCCCGCCGGCAGGCCGTCCTTGACCGTCGGGACGTGCGCGATGGTCGAGTCGAAGGGCGTCCTGGTGGTATGGCCGGTCCCGGGGGTGCGTTCCACAGCCACCCCCGTGTTGGCCTCGGCGGAGCGGGCGTGTGTCCGTTCCGCGCCCCTATGGCGTGCGGGTGCCCCGGGCGGGTGTCACAGGGTCTTGATGAGTCCGCCGTCGATGGTGAAGTCGGCGCCGGTGACGTTGCCGGTGCGGTGGCTGGCCAGCAGCAGGGCGAGGTCGGCGACCTCGTCGGGGCGGGTGAAGCGGCCGGTGGCCAGGCCGCCGAGGCCCGCGACGATGGCCTCGCGTGCCGCGTCACGTTCGACACCCATGGCGTTGGCGACGGTGTCGGCCATGCCGCCGTCGGCCAGCCAGATGTCGGTCTCGACCGGTCCAGGGCTGATGGTGTTGACGCGGACGCCCTGGGGGCCGACCTCCTTGGAGAGCGACTTGGCGAAGCTGGCCAGGGCGGCCTTGGATGCCGCGTAGTCGACGATGCTCGGGTCGGGCAGGATCGCGTTCACGGAGCCGATGTTGATGATTGCTCCGCGGCTCTCCAGCAAGTGGGGGAGGGCTGCCCGGCTGGCCCGCACGGCGCTGAACAGGTTGGTGTTGAAGGTCTGCGTCCAGTCGTCGTCGCTGACGGACGAGAACCCGCCCAGGCGCGGAGTGACCGAGCCGACGTTGTTGACGAGTACGTCGACGGTGCCGAAGTGGGTGACCGCCGCGTCGATGAGGGCGGCGGCTCCGTCGGCCGTGCTCAGGTCCACCGGCAGCGAGACGAGACCGTGTCGCTTGCTCAGCTCGGCGAGCTCCTTGCCCGGGTTGCGCGCGCCCGCGACCACGTGAGCGCCCTCGTGAGCGAAGGCGCGGGCGACAGCCAGGCCGATGCCCCTGCTGGCGCCGGTGACGACGACGACCTTGTTGTCGAGTCCGAGATCCATGACCTCACACCATTTCTTTTCTGGATTGATCAATACGTAATCCGTGCACGGAAAGGGGTCCCGTGCCGTGGTGGTGCCACCGTAGCAATAATGGATAGTTCAATCAAGAACTAGTTGGCCGCCCTGGCGATGCCGAGTCCTCGGCGCCCTCCTGGCTGCGCCGCTGCCACAGGTCAGAGCCTGCGACGTTTGGCGGATCGACCGGCTGGAGCAGGCCTTGTCGGCCAGGACACGGTCCGGGGCTGTGCGGGGCCGGCCCTTGCCTGCCCTGGGGATGCGAATGCCTTCCAGGACTTGGGCGAACGTGATGGCGTCGTTGGAGTGGCCGGGCGTGAGCCCGATCGGCAAGGGCAGGCCCCGGCCGTCGACCGGTCTGCCAGGGCCCGTACCGCTCAGGCAGATCACGCCACGGAGCCCCGGTCCGCAGCCGCCACAGCACACCGTTGACCACCTGACGATGATCACGCCACGGACGGCCGCGCCCGTCCACCTGCGGCAGCAAGACTTTATTCGCGACCGCGCCGTATCCGTCAACCCACCCCGGTCGGCCACAAGATCAATTGTCAGAGGAGCCCTTGCCCGGATCAGACACTCTGTCCCGCACGAAGAGGCTCAGCCGGTACGTAGTCGGCTGCAGCAGGCGTCCGCAGAACGTGTCCATCCGCGCTGCGGACCAGTCGATCTGCGTGTCCGATGCCCGGAGGTGCCGAATGTGCTCGCGCCACTCCGGCTCATCCTGGGTCTCGAAAAGCACTTCCCAGCGGCCTGCCTCCGGCGCGAAGCGGTCAGCAGTCCGCCGCATCTGGTCCTGGTGCTGACGTCTCCTCTTGCGCTGTCCCGGCATCGGCCCAGCATCGCTGGGCGTGACCGTCGCAGCAAGGCCATTGCCTACCGACCGAGGCCGCCCTGTGACCACACCAGACACGTGGGAATCATCCCGGGGCCGAACAGTCACCTGATGCCGATCAGTCCGTCTCCGCCGGCCGAACCCATGCCGGGCCAGGTCCTCCGAATGCGGACCGTGGATGCCGGAGTGACGTCGCGGGACAGCGGCGCAGCCCACCAGCCAGTGCGCACAGCGAGAGGTGTCGGCTGGCCCCGACATCGGTGAGGGGCCGGAAGCGCTCTGGTCGCGCCGCGAAGCGCGGAAGAATCAACACGGCGGCGATAAAAATCGACGCTGTGTAGACTTTCTGATGAGGGGGCACCCCAGGTCCCCGCGAGACCCTCCTGGAGGAGCAGTGGAGAAGCGGAACTGGCTCATCACCGGCGTCAGCACAGGCCTTGGACGTGCCTTCGCCCAAGCCGCCCTGGCCGCCGGGCACACCGTCGTCGGCACCACCCGCACAGAGACGGATCTGCGAGCCTTCGAAGACCTCAAACCCGGACACGCTCACGGACGCATCCTGGACGTGACCGACGGCGACGTCGTCTCCAGCGTGGTCACGGAAGTGGAGCAGAGCGTCGGCCCCCTGGACGTCGTCATCGCCAACGCCGGCTATGGCCTGGAGGGCACCTTCGAGGAAACCCCGCTGGCCGAGGTGCGGCGGCAGTTCGAGGTCAACGTATTCGGGGCAGTGGCCACCCTGCAGGCGGCACTGCCCCACATGCGTCGGCGCCGCCGCGGACACCTGATGGCCGTCACCTCCATGGGCGGGCTCATGGCCGTGCCCGGCATGTCCGCCTACTGCGGCAGCAAGTTCGCCCTGGAAGGCGTCCTGGAGGCGCTGGGCAAGGAGGTCGCACAGTTCGGGATCCACGTGACGGCGATCGAGCCCGGCTCCTTCCGCACCGACTGGGCCGGACGGTCCATGACTCGCGCCGCGCAGACCATCGACGACTACGACGAGCTGTTCACCCCCATCCGCGAGGCGCGGCAGAAGGCCAGCGGGAACCAGCTGGGCAATCCGGCCAAGGCCGGGGAAGCAGTCGTGCACATCACGTCGGTCGAGCAGCCGCCGGCCCACCTCGTCCTGGGCTCGGACGCGTTGCGACTGGTCAGCGCCGCGCGCAGGGCCGTTGACGAGGACATCCGCGCATGGGAGACGCTCTCCCGTACGACCGACTTCGCCGAGGGTGCTCAGCTCTGATGTCCGGCCACCACCCTGCGCGGAGCCGTCGCCCCACCGAACGCAAGGGCGATGTCCGGGAGCGGGCCATCCTCGACACCTGCGAGGCCCTGCTGGCGCAAAAGGGCTACGACGCCATGACCGTCGGCGACATCGCCCAGGGCGCCGGCATCACACGCGGTGCCCTGTACTTCTACTTCGGCTCCAAGCAAGAAGTCGTCGCGGCACTCGTGGCCCGGACCGTCGAGCACCTATGGGAACGGTCCCGGGCAACCGCGCAGACGGACGAGCCGCGCCCCGCCATCACCGCAGCCATGCAGCGCACCGTCGAGCTGTGGAACGAGCACGGCCTGGTCATGCGCACGGCCATCGACCTGTCGTTGACCGTCCCGGAGATCGGCGAGCTGTGGAACCACACAGCCGACCTGTTCATCACGGCCATCACCGCGGTCCTGGAGCGAGCCGGCATCCAGGCCGGCTCCGCACCGGAACAAGCGTCAGCCATGGCACGCGCCCTGTGCTGGATGATCGAGCGGACCTTCTACCACGCTTCGCAAGAGTCCCGCGAGAAACTCCAAGAGGCATCCGCGACCTGTGAACACATCTGGATGACCAGCGCTGGTCTGACCGTCTGAGACGTTTGGTGCCGGCGGTGAGGCACGAGACCTGATGTGGAACTCCGAGCCCACCGTCCATGGCCTTTCACGTGCGGATGAACCATGCGCCTATCCGAGCGTCTTCCGGGCGTGCCATGAACGGGAGACACCCGCTGCGGGGTACGCCCTTTCGAGCAAGGTGGCCTTGGG
Organism: Streptomyces sp. NPDC001220; assembly: GCF_053597895.1. NCBI lineage: Bacteria > Bacillati > Actinomycetota > Actinomycetes > Kitasatosporales > Streptomycetaceae > Streptomyces > Streptomyces sp. NPDC001220. The sequence goes on along the minus strand of NZ_JBSFJE010000008.1, from coordinate 19,769 downwards.
ATACGCGAGGAGATCAGCCATGTACGCAGTGGTTCGGCGGTATGAAGGAGTGACGGATCCTGCCGAGGCGGGACGCCGGGTGGACGAGGGATTCGTCCCCATCCTCCGTCAGGTCCCCGGCTTCGTGGCCTACTACTGGATTGATGCCGGGGGCGGGGTGATGGTCTCTACCAGCATCTATGAAGACCAGGCCGGGGCCGACGAGTCGGTCAAGAGGGCGGTGGACTTCGTACGGGAAAGCCTCGCATCGCTGCTTCCCAACCCTCCTCAGATCACGGCCGGCCAGGTCGTGGCTGCTGGGTAGCGAACCCCGCAGTGAGGCTGGATCCTCGGTATCCCCGCACTGCTGACCCGGCTGTTCACAAAACTCCGGCCAGAGCCATGTCCAAGGATCCTCATCCATGAGGGTGCTCGTGGCCTGCACGTCACCTGTGACCTGCGAACCGGCACTTTCCGATGTCGTGACGTGGGTGTCCGATCAGCTGCTCCCGCACCATGGGCGGCGCGGTGACCTGCCGCTGCTTGCGCCGCCCCGCAGGGCTCCGGGCCGGCGCCTCGGACGGGCTGTGAGGCGGCTCGCTGAACTGGTGGAGGACTGGTGGAGGCGTCGTCCTGACGCGACCGGATGCAGGCAGGCAGGCACGGGCTTCCGACACCACTCTGACGTAGTGGTTCGACGTGGTGGTCACGCTTGCTCCTCCTGACTCCGAACAGCATCGGTGTGCGCCGTTCAGGACTCGACACTGAGCCCCGGGAAGCGTCGGCGGGAGCCACGGGGCTTCGTGGTACAGCGCGTACCACCCAGCGGGGCAGGGTGTGGGGGAGGATGGTGCGCATGGATCAACTCGGTGCCGCGCTGCGGGCGTGGCGGGACCGGCTGGATCCCGCGACAGTGGGCTTCGCCCATGGCTCACCCCGTCGGGTCCCGGGTCTGCGACGCGCGGAGCTGGCGGCGCTGGCCGGCATCTCGGTCGAGTACGTGGTCCGGCTGGAGCAGGGACGGGTGGCGACACCCTCGGCACAGGTCTGCTCGGCCCTGGCTCGCGCCCTGCACCTGTCCGACGACGAGCACGCTCACCTTTTGCGCATGGCCGGTCATGCAGCGGACCCGACCCGGGTTCCGCGCATGATCCCAGAGAGCCTGTACCGGATCGTGGACCAGCTCGCCGGCAACCCGTTGGCGATCTACGACGCCACCTGGCAGTTGCTGCACTGGAATCCGCTGTTCGCGGCCACGTTCGGCGATCCCACGGTCCACGGTGTGGGAGACCGCAACGTCCTGGTCCGGCAGTTCCTGGGTGAGCTGCCCCGGGTCCGGCAGACGGCGGCCGAGCGGGCGGCGTTCGAGGAGTCCCTCGTCGCCGACCTGCGCGCGACGACGAGCCGGTACCCCGACGATCCCGACCTCGCGGCGTTGGTGTCGAGGCTGAACCTCAGCACACGGTTCCGCGAGTTGTGGAGCCGCCGAGCGGTGGGCGGTCACCAGAGTGCGCGCAAACTCGTCCAGCACCCGGATGTCGGAGACATCGCCATGAACTCCGACATCCTCAACACCCAGGACACGAACCTCCGCCTCGTGGTGTACACGCCGCAGCCAGGCACCGACGCCCGTAGCAAACTCGAATTCCTCGCGGCCCTTGGGGTCCAGAGGATGTCTCCGCAGAAATGAAAGCCCGCGTTCCGCCTCGACCGATGGACCAGGCTGCTGGGTGGTACGCGCTGTACCAGGAAGTTTCGTAGCTCCCGCCAACCCTCCCGTGGACCCAGCATGGAGTGCGTGAACAGCGCACGACCGTGCTGTTCGGACCAGGAGGAGTCAGCATGACCACCACCTTCATCACCGGGGCCAACAAGTCCCTCGGTTTTGAAACCGCTCGTCGCCTCGTCGAGGCGGGGCACACCGTCCTCCTCGGTGCCCGCCACCGTGAGCGCGGTCGGGCCGCCGCCGAGTCGCTCGGCGCCCGGTTCGTTCAGATCGACGTGACCGACGACGCCTCGGTCCAGGCCGCGGCCGCGGATGTCGCCGCGCATGAGGGAACGATCGACGTCCTGGTCAACAACGCCGGCGTCCTCGGCAAGGTCGGCCCCGTCGAGGAGTACACCGCGGCCGACGTGAGCGCCGTACTCGACGTGAACGTCGTCGGGATCGTGCGCGTCACGCACGCCTTCCTCCCGCTGCTGCGCACGTCGCCGAACCCCGTCATCGTCAACGTGTCCAGCGGGATGGGCTCCTTCGGCATGACCCAGGACCCGGCGCGGATCGAGTCGCGGTATGCCCTGCCCCTCTACTGCGCCTCGAAGGCCGCGGTCACGATGCTCACGACGCAGTACGCCAAGGAACTGAAGGACGTGAAGGTCAACGCCGCAGACCCCGGGCAGACCGCGACCGACTTCACCGGCGGCCTCGGACACAGCGTCGCCGACGGCGCGGAGTCCATCGTGACCCTCGCGACGATCGGCCCGGACGGGCCGACGGGACAGTTCATCGACCGGTCCGGGAACCTCCCCTGGTGAACCTGCCCTGAGCCCTGGGTCGGTCGACCCGCCGCTCCGCGCGTACCTCAAGCTCGTCATCGACGTGCCACGGCCAACCGGGCACGAGGTCGTCAGGAGTCCTGCGACGGCCTCCTGCCTGGGCGAGCGCCAGGGTGCGGGCCGTAGCGCAGCAGGCGGGTCGGGACAGTGATGCGTCGGGACGCGGGGGTCTCGGTGTCCTGCCGGCCGAGGCGGTCGATGAGGAGGAGTGCCGCTTGACGGCCGATCTCGTCGGCGTCGTACGAGACGAGTGTCAGCGGGAGGCCGAGGACGTCGGCGAGGTCGAAGTCGTCGAAGCCTGCCAGGGGGAGCTGGGTACCGGCCTTGTGGAGGGCTCTGATCGCGCCCTGGCTGATGCGGTTGTTCGTGCAGAACAGCGCTGTGGGGCCGTCGGGGAGGTCGAGGAGTTCGAGGGTCGCCTGCTCGGCTGTAGCGGCGTCGACGAGGCCCTGCCGTACGAGGGCGCTGTCGGGCTGAACCGAGGCTTCCTCGTGTGCCGCCCAGAACCCGCGCAGCCGTTCGGCCCCTGTGTAGAGCGCCGGCGGATTGCCGAGGAAGGCGATGCGGGTGTGACCTTCCGCCAGGAGACAGGTGGTGGCCTCGCGGGCGCCGTGAAAGTCCTCGACCAGCACACAGTCGGTGTCGAGTCCGGCAGGTGGCCGCGCGGCGAGGACGACGGGGACATGGCGCATGGCATCGGCCAGGTGCTGCTGCCGACTGCCGGCGGGGACGACGATCAGGCCTTCGACCCGGTGATCGACCAGACCGTTGACGAGACCGGGTTCGAGCTCGGCTTGTTCGCCGGTGTTGCTCAGCAGCATCCGGAAGCCGTGTTCGGTGAGGACTTCCTGGACCCCGAGCGCGAGACGTGAATAGAAGGGGTTGGCGAGGTTGGTGACGACGAGGCCGATCATGCCGCTGCCGCCGAGCCGCAGGCTGCGCGCGGTCTCGTTGAGGCGGTAGCCGAGACGGTCCACCGCCGCGAAGACGCGTTCGCGGGTGGCTTCGGAGACCCGGGGGTCGTTCTTGAGCACCCGCGAGACCGTCATCGCGCTGACCTGCGCGAGTTTCCCGACGTCCTGCATGGTCGCCCCGCCGCCGCGGCGAGCGCTCATGCCCGTTCCCCTTCCTGCGTCCACTGTGGCGGCTCCCGGACCTGGCCGGCCCTCAAGGCGCCGTACTGGCTGTGTCGTGTGCCCAGTGGGCGGCTCCGATCAGCGGTGCCTCCGCCAGCTGCCTGGCCGGCAACACCCGCACGGGGATCCCACCGGTCCGGACGAGTCCGGCGGAGAGCGGAGGGTGGATCAGGTCCCACGACTGAGCCATGGAACCACCGACCACCACCGCGGTGGCCGCGAAGCGGACGATCCACGGGGCCAGTACCTCGCCAAGGCTGGCGAAAGCGTAGCGGAAAGCCTCCGCAGCTGCCGGGTTGCCCCCTTTCGCCAGCGCGGCGATCTCATGGACGTCCGGCGGGTCTCGATCCTCCGCGAGATTCCCAAGACCGGTGTAGCGGGCGCGGATGGCACGGCGTGAGACGAGATCCTCCAGCGGCCGGTCGCGCATGGTCAGCCGGTGCACGTGACCGTCGGGAGGCACCTGCGCGTCATCGTGCACAGGCAGGCCGCTCCGCAGGAACGAGGAGCCCACACCGGTGCCCAGCGTCAGGCACACCACGCGCTCATGCCCTGCCGCGGACCCCGCGTGATATTCGCCGATCGCGAAGGCATCGGCGTCGTTGAGGAAGCGCAGCCGTTCGGCCCGGTGGCCCAACCGCCGGCGCAATCCGGCCCCGACATCGACACCGGACAGGGCCTCGAACTTCCCGATGCCCGTGAAGCGGCCCACGCCGGTGTCGTAGTCGAAGGGGCCTGGTATGGCGACGCCCCAGCAGGGCCGGTGTCCGGCGGGCAGTTCCAGGGCGGCCAGGGCGACGGTGTCGAGGATGCTGTCGGCCGCGGCGTCGGAGTCGAGGGGCCTGCGCAGCACCGAGGACGGAACGGGGCGGCTGGTCGCGGGATCGACCAAGGCGGCGGTGACATGTGTTCCGCCGATGTCGAGTACGGGGATCAGCGCACCGGCCCGCTGGACGAGAGCGCTGGTCACGGCGCGACCACCAGGGCCTTGACGATGTGCACCTCGTCGCTGCCCACCGGGCTGATGCGGTACGGGCCGGCTGCGGCGGGCACCGTGATGGTCTCCGCGAAGGCCAGGAAGTGGCTGCCCGCGTCGCGCGTCTCGATGACGACTCCCTGGCCCGCGGCGACGTTGAGGATGTGGAAGCGGCCGGCGGTGTCGTCGGCGATGCCGGTTTCCGGGGCCAGGACCAAGCGGTGCACCGCGTAGAACATCTCCGGCAGCGCGCCGATGACCTCCTCGCGCCAGCCCTCGCCGGCACGCAGGATGCGCGGCTGCTGGATCAGGTCCTTCGTCACGTCCTCTCCGCGTCGAGTGGTGTCGAGGTTGGCGAAGCCGTGTTCGTAAGGGAGGGGCCGGGAGGCGCCGGCGGCGTCCTTGCGGAGCCAGTCGTAGAAGCGCAGGGAGTACAGGTAGGGCGTCGCGCTCACCTCCAGCACCAGATTGCCTGCGCCGGAGGCGTGCGGGGTGCCCGCGGGGATCATGAACAGCTGGCCGACGGTGGCCGGATGGGTCTGGACGTGGTCCTCGACGGGCATGGGGGTGCCGTGCGCGATGGCGTCCTGAACCTGGCGGCGCATGACTGCGGGATCCGCGTGCTCGGTGAGCCCGAGGAGGACCTGGGCGCCGGGCTCGCTCGCGGTGACGTAGTACGTCTCGTGCTGGGTGTAGGGCCAGCCGAAGACCTCCCGCATGTACTGCTCCTGAGGGTGGCAGTGCAGGGAGAGGTTGCCGCCCCCGACGGTGTCGAGGTAGTCGAACCGGATCGGGAAGGAGGTGCCGAAGGTGCGGTGGACCTCTTCGCCGAGCATGGCCTCCGGATGCAGGACGCAGAGCAGCTGGAACGGGACCTCGACCTGTGGCCCGCCCTTGTCGCCGATGAGGACTCCCGCCTCGGGGGCGATCAGTTCGTAGCCGAGGGCGGTGTTGCCGGCCTGCGGGGTGAAGCCGAGTTCGCTCGCCGCCCATTGGCCACCCCATGGCGTGGAGTTGAAGTACGGGCGGGTGCGTACGGGCCCGCGCACCAGGTGTTCCAGGGTGCTGCGCAGGGCGGTGCCGTCCAGTGAGGCGGGGGCTGACGCGTCCTGCGTGTCGATCCACCGGTCGACCCGTGTCGCGTGTGCGTCCCGGTGTCGGTCCAGCACGGGCCAGTCGGTGTAGAACAGCCGTACCAGATCCGAGGGTTCACCGAGACGGGCCAGGTTCGTGCCCACCGGCAGTTGCCCGTGCGCCACGGCGGCCTCGGCGTATCGCTTCGGCAGGTCCGCGTACCACAGCACGTCCGGCTCGCACAGCCCCGCGCCCGGACCGAACATCACCACGATGCCCTCGTCCGGGAGCCTCTCGGCCCGGGGGACGACGCCGAAGAGGTCGCAGACCTGTGCCTCGGACAAGGGGGTGAAGAAGGAGTCGTCAGCAGGGACGGGCCGGGCGGCGATGCGGTCGGCGGCCGCCGGTGCGTAGTGGTGACGCACATCCACCAACCGCACCTCCCGCCCTGCGGAGCGGACGGCCGCCGACAGGCCTTCGGCCACCGAGTCCCAGTCCAGAGCGGCAGGACCGTCCACCGACAGCACGAGCGGACCGGCGGGCAGTCCGGCGACAGCAGTCGGCCAGCCCGCGACTACCTGCCCCTCTACGGGCTCGTAGCTGGGGTTGGCATCGTACGAACGAGACGGCGACGGCACATCTACTCCTCACGGGGGGTCTTCCTGTTTCAAGTTAACGATAACAACGGGCGTCAGAAGGCGTCCACTCTTCTGTCCGGTGCAGACATCTCTCGCTTACCCACCTCTGAACTGGCGGTTTATCCGAGGTGGTGGGTGCGTAGAAGCTTGCAAGCTTAGAGATCGCTGAAGCTCGGGACGTGTTGACGTTAACTTGCGGGCGTCGCGTGGCCGACCTGACGCGGAAGGCGGTCGGGGTGCCGGCCGCCGTGCTGTGCACAACACTGCAGGCCAGCGAGGGATCCGTGTGGTGTACAGCACCTGGTGCCACCCTGGGAGCGAGGGCGTTGAGGAGGCCGGCGGCGACCCGCCTACGTTCTCGACCCGGCCCGGATGAACCACGGGCGTGGTGCGCGGGACGGCGAGTGCTTCATGGCCGCATACTCCGGTCCTCGAACTTTCTCAGGCCATCGGACCACACCGTTTCATCCCCGGCTGGGACACCTCATATCGTCTCAACGGCGCTGTCCAAGTCGGCCCATGCCTCTTCGGTCAGGTCGACCGCGGCCCATCGGGCGGCCGCTCGCACTTCGTCGCCGGAGCGGAAACCTGCCACCACGCAGGCCACCTCGGGACTGCGCAGGGGGAAACGCACGGCGGCGTGGGGGAGGACCGTTCGGTGTCGGGCGCACACCTCGACGAGACCACGGACGCCGTGCAGCACGGCCGCGGGAACAGGACCGTAGTCGAAGGTGGCGTCGGCGGCCGGGTCGGGGCGGCTCAGGAGACCGGAGTTGAAGGGCGCCGCAGCGACGACGGACAGTCCTCGCGCAGCGCAGGCGTCGAGCAGCGGCCGGGCGGTGCGGTCGAGCAGGGTCCACCGCCCGGCCACCATGACAGTGTCGATGTCCGTCTCGGTGACGGTCCGCAGGAGCGGGCCCACGGTGTTCGCACCCACGCCCACCGCGCCGATGACTCCCTGGTCACGCAGATCCAGCAGCGCAGGTACGGCCTCACCGACGGCAGCGTCCAGGTGGTCGTCCGGGTCGTGGACGTAGACGATGTCGACCCGGTCCAGCCCCAGGCGGTCCAGGCTGGCTTCCAGACTCCGCAGCACGCCCGTGCGGGAGTAGTCGGGGCGACGGATCAGGGTGTCCGGTACGGCGAAGCCGCCCGCGGCCAGGTCGGACCCGGTAGGTGCGGGGTGAGGTTCCAGAAGCCGTCCGACCTTGGTGGAGACGGCGAAGTCCTCCCGCGGCCGGTCGGCGAGTGCCGCGCCAAGGCGCCGTTCCGACAGCCCCAGGCCGTAGTGGGGAGCGGTGTCGTAGTAGCGCAGTCCGGCGTCCCAGGCGGCGTCGACCGTGGCCCGAGCCTCATCGTCGCTGATGGCGCTGTAGAGGTTGCCGAGCGGAGCGGCACCGAAGCCCAGGGCGCTGACGTGCACCTTCGTGCGGCTCAGCCGCGTGACGTTCATGCCGGGATTCCGTACCAGTGCGCGGCGGTGGTGCCGAAGACGGCTTCGCGTTCTGCGTCGCTCAGGCCCTCGCACAGGATTTCGGCCACGGCGAGGACGTCGTCGTAGTGGGCTGCCAGGAGGCAGACCGGCCAGTCCGATCCGAACATGACGCGACTCGGCCCGAAGGTCGACCAGAGCACGTCCGTGAAGGAGCGCAGCGCACGAACCGCGTCGTCTCCGGAAGGCGTCCGGGTCACGAGACCGGACAGTTTCACGGCGACGTTGGGGCTCGCGGCCAGGTCCTTCATCTCGGCGGTCCAGGCGTCCAGGCCCGCCTCGCTGATCACGGGATTGCCGGCGTGGTCGAGGATGAAGCGCACGTCGGGCAGCTCGCGTACGGTCCTGACCGCGTCGGGGAGTTGGTCGGGTCGCACCAGCAGGTCGTAGGAGAGTCCGGCCGCGGCGACAGCCCGAAGGCCACGGCGGACGTCGCGGCGGGACGTCCAGTCGGACACCGGTTCGTCCTGGATACCGTGGCGGATTCCCACGAGCGCCGCCCCGCCCCGGGCGTCGCGCAGCTCGGAGAGGCGGTCGGTGACCGCCGGATCGGTCAGGTCCGTCCATCCGACCACGGCCTTCACATGCGTGTCTTTGGTGGTCAGCGCGAGCAGCTCCGGTGTCTCCTCGGCGTCGGCCATGGTCTGTACGACGACGGCCGTGTCGATGGCGTTGTGCTCGAGCAGCGGCCGCAGCTGGAACGGACTGAAGCTGCGGTGCAGTTCGGGCAGGCCGTGGGTCCAGGGCTGGTCACGGACCCGCAGGTCCCACAGGTGGTGATGGGCGTCGATGCGCATGGTCCGTTCCAGGTGAGAGAAGAGGCGGGCTGGACAGTGGTGCGGCGTCACGCGGGGGCGCGGGGTCAGTCGAGGTGAAAGAGTTCCTCGCCGCTTGCCCACAGCCGGCCGTCGGTGGCGGTGTCCAGCGGCTGCTGGCACGGGTCGGTCAGTGCCCACCACCGTTGTGAGGTCGGGTCGGCGGCGATCGCGGCGGTGTCGGCGGCGTAGTCGTCGCCGGTGTATTCGAGGTAGCTGAACAGCAGTCCGTCGCGCAGGAAAATCGAGTAGTTGCCGATGTTGGCCCGCTTGAGCGCCGCCAGGACGCCGGGCCATGCCGCGGCATGCAGGGCCCGGTACTCGGCCTCCTTCTCCGGGCGCAGCCTGACCACGGCGGCGTGGCGTTCCATCGCTCACGCCTCCTTTCGCAGCCGCAGGCCGTCCATGCCGCCGTCCACGGCCAGGCTGGTCCCGGTGGTGGATCCGGCCGCGGCGGAAGCCAGGTAGGCCACGGCTGCGGCGACTTCGTCCGCGGAGACGAGCCGGCCGTGCGGTTGCCGGGCCGCGAGCGCCGCGTATTCGGCCGCCGGGTCCGGAGCCCGCTCCAGAAGGCGTGCCACCCACGGCGTGTCGGCGGTGCCGGGGCAGACGGCGTTGACCCTGATGCCCTCGGGGAGCAGATCCGCCGCCATGGCGCGGGTCAGCGACAGCACCGCGCCCTTGGTGGCCGAGTACAGCGCCCGCTGGGGCAGGCCTGCCGTCGCGGCGATGGAGGAGATGTTGACGATCGCACCGTGCGCGGAGGACCGCAGCGCGGGCAGCGCGGCGCGGGTCACCCGCACGAGCCCGACGACATTGATGTCCCAGACCCGGTGCCACTCGTCGTCGGAGTTGTCCGCGATGCCGCCCTGGGCGCCGATCCCGGCGTTGTTGACCAGGATGTCCAGGCCGCCGAGGGCGTCGACCGCGCTGCTCACGGCAGCTGTGACGGAGGTGTCGTCACCGACGTCGGCCTGCAGGCACGCGGCGAACCCGTCGGGGGATGCCTGCGTCAGGTCCAGGATCGCGACGCGTGCTCCCTGGGAGGCGAGCAGCCGGGCGGTGGCCAGCCCGATGCCGGAAGCGCCGCCGGTGACCAGGGCACGAAGCCCGTTGAACCCGCTCATGTCAGGCCTCCTCGAATGTCTGTCGCTGGCGGCCAGTCCGTCGATCTCCACGTCCACGACATCACCCGTCCGCAGGTAGGGAGCGCCGGCCAGCCCGAGAGCGACGCCGGCCGGCGTGCCGGTGTTGATCACGTCACCGGGGCGCAGGACCATGAAGTGGCTGAGACAGCGGATCAGTTCGAAGACGCCGAAGACCATGTCGGAGGTACTGCCGTTCTGGCGGACCTCGTCGTTGGCCGAGAGCCGCAGGCCCAGGGCCTGGGGGTCGGGCACTTCGTCGGCGGTGAGCAGCCAGGGTCCCAGTGGGTTGAAGGTCTCGCAGTTCTTGCCCGTGTCCCACTGGTCGTCGACGACAGGGCGCAGATCGGGCCACGCGCCGTCCGGTCCGGATATCAGGGGTGTCTCGGCTCCTGCCGAGCCGTGCCGCGCCAGTCTCACAGAACTCTCCCGCAAAAGTGCCTTCGAACTTCGGCTGTCAGGTGCAGTGCGAGGTCGTCCGGCCCCGGGCGTGGACGCCGGCACACGCCGGACGCTCCTGCGGCACGACCACAGAGTCGGGTTACCGACACCTTGCAGTGTGCGATGGATCTGCTTCATCTGACGCTCAGGACCATAAGGATGAGATCGCTCTGGCGCAACAGAGGGCTCACAAACCTTCTCTGACCACTGACTCCGACACGTTAAGTCGGATTTGAAACTGATCTTCGTCAACATCTACCCATCACGTAACACCGATGTCATAGTGGCCTCGCCGATGAACCAGATTCATTTGATGAGCGAGAAGGAGTGCATCGTGCCCGATCCGTCACGCGCCCCGGGCAAGGGGGATGACGATGCGTCACATCCCTACCGACCCGGGTACGAGCTGGTGGCCGAGCAACTGTTGAACTACATCTCCGAACAGGGGCTGCGTCCCGGTGACCGGCTCCCCACCGAGAAGGGCCTCGCCGAGATCCTGGGCGCGACCCGCAACGTCACCCGCGAGGCCGTGAAGGTCCTGGCGGCCATCGGCAGGCTGAGCGTGCGGCGGGGGGCCGGCATCTTCGTGGCCGAGGGGACCGGGGGACTGGTCGACGACCAGATGTCCCAGTTCCGGCCGACGAGCATGGAAGACGTCCTGATGCTCCTGGACTACCGATCGGTGATCGAGTCGGAGACGGCCCGCAGGGCCGCCACCCTCGCCACCCCCATCGAAGTCCGTGCCATCAAGGACAGTGCGCAGGCCTCGCTGGAAGCCGCCGGACGGCACGAGGTGCACGCTTTCGCCCGCGCCGACGAGGCATTCCACGACGCGGTCGGCGCCGCCTCGCACAACGTGTTCCTCCGGTCGAGCGTCGCCGGTGTCCGGCGTCTTGCAGGCCAGTCCGACGTGCTGCTCTTCCACGGCGACGCCCCCGGCTCCCTGGAGGTCGCCGCGCGCCAGCACCTCGCCATCGCCGAGGCGGTCTCCGCGGGGGAGGCCGAACTCGCCGAGCAGCTGATGGTGGAGCACATCGCCACCACTCAGAGCCAGTTCGAGCGGAAGATCCGCGACCGGCTGTTCAACCTCGACGACCGCCCCGCCCCCGGGGCACCCGCGTGGCCGTCGGTGGACAGCGGCCCCGGGCCCGCTGCGGCGCCCCCGCAGACGTCGGCGTCCTAGCCCGGTGACGTGCCCGCGCCGACCGGCACGGGCACGTGCAGACCGGCGTACCGGTAACAGGGCGGACGACCTGCTTCCCGTGTTCCATTCACCAGGCGATTGGATCTCCGTGTCTCTTCTGTCTGCACGCAGGGGTAGAGCCGTGCCCCTGCCGAGAACCCTCATAGCCGCCCTGCCCGTCGCCCTGGCGATGGCCCCCCTGGCCGTCGCCCCGGCCCAGGCGGCCCCGAAAGCGTCCGGGCTCACCGTCTACGTCTCCCCGACCGGCAAGGACACCGGCCGGGGCAGTGCCGACCACCCCTTCAAGACCCTGGAACACGCACGGGACTACGTGCGCGACACCAAGAGCAAGGTCGACGGCGACATCCACGTCCGGCTGCTGTCCGGCACGTACCGGCTCAGCCGTACCTTCGCCCTCACCGCCCAGGACTCCGGCCGGGACGGGCAGCGGATCGTCTACGAGGCCGCGCCCGGTGCGCACCCGGTGGTCAGCGGCGGCAAGCAGGTCACCGGCTGGACCAAGGCCGACGCCGACGGCACGGTCTACAAGGCGAAACTGACCGGCCTCGACACCCGCCAGCTCTACGTCAACGGCGAGCTGAGAACCCGGGCGCGCAGCGGAAAGAACCCCTCGGGCTTCAGCAAGACCTCCACCGGCTACACCTTCACCGACAGCGCCATCAGCGCCTACAAACACCCCGCGGACCTCGAAGTGGTCAGCTCCTGGGGCTGGAAGCTCATGCGCTGCCCCGTGGAGTCGATCTCCGGCACCACGATGACGATGCGGCAGCCGTGCTGGCACAACGCCAACCTCCAGCAGGGTCAGGAGATCCAGAACCCGACCTGGCTGGAGAACGCCCGGGAACTGCTGGACAGCCCGGGGGAGTGGTACCTCGACAAGAGCGCCGGCGAGATCTACTACATGCCCGCGCAGGGTGAGGACATGAAGACCGCGGACGTCACCGTGCCCGTGGTCCAGGACCTGGTGGACCTGAACGGCACCCGTGACCACCCCGTGGCGAACGTGTCCCTCCAGGGCATCACCTTCTCCTACTCCACCTGGCTCGAGCCGAGTTCGGCCGACGGGCTCATCGAGGGCCAGGCCGGCTTCCGGATGGTCGGCGACGACAACCCGACCTTCGACTCCACGCGCCTGAACTGGAAGAAGACCCCCGGAGCGGTCAACGTCAGCCACGGGCAGGGCATCGAGTTCACCGGCAACACCTTCACGCACCTCGGTGCCGTCGGCCTGAACCTGAACACCGGCACCCAGCACACCACGATCACCGGCAACGTGTTCCGCCAGATCGCCGCGACCGGCATCCAGATCGGCGGAGTCACCTGGGGCGACGCCCACCCCGACGACCCCCGTGACATCACCCGGGACACCCGCGTCGACAACAACGTCGTCACCGAGGTCGCCGACCAGTACAACGGGTCGCTGGGCATCCTGGCCGGCTACACCGACTCCACGGTGATCACCCACAACAAGGTCCACGACCTGCCCTACAGCGGCATCTCCGTCGGCTGGGGCTGGGGCCTGACCGACCAGGGCGGCAACTCCGCCTACCTCGGCAACGCCGGCGTCCCGGTCTCCGACACCGCGACCATCAGCCGTGACAACGTCGTCAGCGACAACGAGATCAGCGACATCATGAAGTCGCAGGCCGACGGCGGAGCGATCTACACCCTGAGCGACAACCCCGGCGGCCGCGTCTCCGGCAACTACATCCACGGCGTGCCGGCCCCCGCCTACGGTGCCGTCTACCACGACGAGGGCAGCCGCCACTGGACGAACACCGGCAACGCCTTCTGCGACATCGCCTTCCAGTGGCTGCTCATGAACCACGCCGAGGACAACCGGGCCACCGGCAACTACACGACCAACCCCGCCTTCAGCGTCCAGTACCTCAGCAAGAACGACACCGTCAACGGCAACATCACGGTGGGGGCATGCGACCAGCTGCCCGCCTCGATCGTGGACAACGCCGGCCTGCAGAAGCCCTACCGCCATCTCGACCCCGATCCCGCCGTGACCGACCACCGGGCTCCCACCGTCCCCGGCACCCCGACCGCCGTCACCGACTTCCCGACCGTGGCCGACCTCAGCTGGCCCGCCGCCACCGACGACACCGCGGTCACCGGCTACTCGGTGTTCCAGGACGGCAAGCTCGTCAACGCCTCCGCCACCCCCGCCGTGCGCATTCCCGGCCTGACCGCCGGAAAGACGTACACCTTCAAGGTCACCGCCCGCGACGCGGCCGGCAACGAGTCGGCACCGAGCGGCACGCTGAAGCTCACCATGCCCGCCGGCCAGGACCTGGCACTGAAGAAGCCGGTCACCGCCTCCTCCGACTCCGAGGACAACCATCCTGAGAAGGCGGTGGACGGAGACCTGTCGACCCGCTGGGCCCAGGGCCTCGGCCTGCCCGACCCGTCCTGGATCCAGGTCGACCTCGGCGGCTCCTACGACGTCGACGGTGCGATCACCACCTTCGAGAAGGCAGGCGGCTACAAGTACCGCATCGAGGTGTCACCGGACGAGGTCCACTGGAAGACCCTCACCGACCGCACCGGCGCCAACACCACGGCCCAGACCAACTACGACCACACCGGCACCCCTGTCACCGGCCGCTACGTACGGCTCACCGTGACCGGATCCAGCGGCAACGGCGGCAGCATCTTCGACTTCCAGGTCTACGGCAGCCCGGCCGCTCCCAGCTCGGACCACACCGCTCCCTCGCGACCCGGGCAGCCCGAGATCCGGCCGCTGGCGCCCGGCGCCCTGGACCTCAGCTGGTCGGCCGCCACGGACGACACGGCCGTGACCAGCTACGCCGTCTACCAGGACGGCAAGCGCATCGCCGTCACCGACGACACCACCCTGCGGGTCACCGGCCTGACGGCCCACACGCAGTACGCCTTCACGGTCGTCGCGCGTGACGCCGCGCTGAACGCGTCAGACCCGAGCCCCGCGGCCACCGTGACCACACCCACCGACAACGACCTCGCCCTGCACAAGCCCGCCACCGCGTCCTCCGAGTCGGACGGGTACGCGCCCGCCAACGCCTTCGACGGCGACCTGTCGACGCGCTGGGCCCAGGGCCTCGGCCTGCCGGACCCGTCCTGGATCCAGGTCGATCTCGGCGACGCCACCGACGTCTCCAGCGTGGCGGTCACCTTCGAGAAGTCCAGCGGCTACAAGTACCGCCTGGAGTACTCCACCGACGGCGAGAACTGGTCCCTGTTCGACGACCACACGGCGGACAACACCACCTCGGCGACCAACTACGCCTTCGCCGAACACCCGGTCACCGCACGCTACCTGCGCCTGACGGTCACCGGTTCCAGCTGGAACGGCGGCAGCATCTACGAGCTCCAGGCCTACGGCGGCTTCTGAGCCACCCGCACGGCGGGCGTCCGGCGGCCACCGCGCCGCCGGCACCCGGCCGGCTCCTCCCACACAGAGACGAAAGCCAGAATGAAGATCACCCATGTCGAAGTACACCGGATCGACGTTCCGGCGGCCAGCCCACCCTTCCGGTGGCGCGACGGCCTGAGCGGAAGCCCCGAGGTCGGCGACGGCGCGGTCCTGCACATCGGCACCGACGAAGGCGCCGAGGGCGTGGCGGTGTTCGCCCGCCCGGGAGCCTTCACCACCCTCACCGAACTCGTCGACCGGGTCTTCCGGGAAGAGCTGCTCGGCGCCGACCCCCTCCAGCGGGAGTGGCTGTGGCACCGCGTGTGGGAACTGGACCGCATCCACGAACTCCCGCTCCCCACCCTCGGTCTCATCGACACCGCCCTGTGGGACCTGGCCGGCCGCTACCACGGACAGCCGGTCTGGCGCCTCCTCGGCGGGTTCCGCGAGGCCATCCCGGCCTATGCCTCCACCTCCACCTTCTCCTCCACCGAGGAGTTCCTCGACGTGGCCGACCAGTGCCTGGCACTGGGCTACCGCGGTATCAAGCTGCACGCCTGGGGCGACGCCCGCCGTGACGCGGCGCTCTGCCTCGCGCTGCGCGACCACGTAGGCCCCGACATCCCCCTCATGTACGACGGATCCGCGGGGTTCGACCTGCCCGACGCGATCCGGCTGGGCCGGGCACTCTCCGAGGCCGACTACCTCTGGTACGAGGAGCCGATGCGCGAGTTCAGCATCACCGCGTACCAGAGGCTCGCCGAAGCGGTGGACATCCCGCTGCTGGTCGCCGAGACCTCCGACGGAGCCCACATGAACTCCGCCGACTTCATCCGGGCCGGCGCCGCCACCTTCGGCGTCCGCGCCAGCACCAACCTGCGGGGCGGCATCACCGGAGCCATGCGCACCGCCCACCTCGCCGACGCCTACCGGCTGCGGGCCGAGGTGCACGGTTCGGACATCCCCAACCACCACCTGTGCATGGCCATCTCCAACACCACCTACTACGAGTCCCTGGTGACCGCGGCGCACGTCGTACGCGAACGCCATGTGGACGACCAGGGTCTGGTCCACGCTCCCACCGGACCGGGCATCGCCCTTCCCCTCGACTTCGGCTACGGCGACGCACTGCTGCCCTTCGTCGAACAACCGTGCTGAGCCGGCAGTGATCGCCGTTCACCGCGATGGCGACCACTGCCGACGCCCCCCATCCGGCGCACCACCCGAATCGCGCGGGGATTCATCCCGCCGGTAGAGAACCGAGCATGAACAGAAAGGCACGACGATGAGGTCTTCCGGATCTCCGACAGGCGCCCGACGCCGCGCGGTCGTCCGTACTGCGGCCGCAGCCATCTCTCTGGCCACCGCGGCCGTGCTGGCCGGTTGCGCCAGCGCCGACACCAGCACCCAGTCCTCCTCCTCTTCCAAGGCCGCGTTCAAGCCGGTCAAGCAGAAGGACGGCTCCGAGATCACCGTGTGGGCCGACTCCACCCGGCTGCCGGCCGTACAGGCCTACCAGAAGGCTCATCCGGACGAGAAGCTGAAGATCGTCACCTACGACGGCGGAGCGGACGGCTCGACTTACCTGCAGTCCAAGATCCAGCTGTTCGACCGCACCGGCGGTGGCTGGCCCGACGTCGTCTTCGGCTCACCCACCGATGTCACCTGGGCCTCGAAGGCCACCAAGCCCGGCGCCCAGCCGTTCGCCGCCCCGCTGGACGACAAGCTCGTCCCGCAGAGCACGCTGAAGGGCTTCGCCAAGGGCTCCCTGACCCCCTGCCAGTTCAACGGCCACACCTACTGCCTGCGCAACGACATCGCGCAGGTCGTCCTCTGGTACAACAAGTCCCTCATGGACAAGTGGGGTTACCAGGTCCCCACCACGTGGGAACAGTACGAGGCCCTGGGCAAGAAAGTGGCCAAGGAGCACCCCGGCTACCTCGTCGGCTCGGTCGGCGACACCAACTCCCACGAGTCGTACTTCTGGTCCGGCCAGTGCCCGGCGTTCGACCTGGTGCAGCCGGACACCCTGCGCACCGACCTCCAGGACCCGAACTGCACCCGCACGGCCAAGCTCCTGGACGGCCTGATCGACGCCAAGGCCGTCACCACCAAGGGGTTCTTCAGCCAGGGCTTCGCCAAGGACAGCGGGGACAAGGTCCTCATGGCCTACGGCCCCTCCTGGTACGGCCAGTACCTGTTCAAGGCCGCCTTCAAGACGCCCGCCAAGCAGATCGCCGCCGCGCCCCCGCTGACCTGGCAGGGCGAGTCGACGGTCGCCACCGGCAACGTCGGCGGCGGCGTGTGGATGGTCTCCTCGCACAGCGCCAACCTCAAGGGCTCCACCGACCTCGTGACCTGGCTGACCACCTCCGACGCCAATCAGGCCTCGGCGCCCACCTACCCCGCCTACACGAAGGCGGCACAGGCCTGGCTGGCCAACCCGGCCAACAGCGACTACTTCGCCAATGACGTCAGCGGCGCGTTCCAGAAGGCCGCCGACGCCGTGTGGACCGGCTGGTCCAACACCCGGTTCTCCGACTCCACCGCCTGGTCCAGCGTCGTCCTGCCCGCCCTCACCGCCGGCAAGAGTCTCACCGCGACCCTGCCCGCCTGGCAGCAGGAGATCGGCAACGAGGCGAAGGCCCAGGGATACAAGGTGGTCACCAAGTGACCCTGCTGGAGACCGAGCGCGTCGCCGTCTCCGCCCTCCGCCGCGGCACCGCGCCGCGGCGGAGGCGCCGCAGTACGGCCGGATACCTCTTCGTCGCCGGATACGCGCTGCTGCTGCTCGCCTTCGGTGTCTTCCCGACCTGCTACTCCTTCTACCTGGCTTTCACCAACGACCGCGGCCAGTTCACCGGCCTCAACCAGTTCGTGAAAGTCGCCAAGGACTACCGCTTCCTCCCGGCCTTCGGCCACATGCTCGTCTATCTGCTCCTGTGGCTGGTCACCCTGGTGGTGCTGGTCGTCCTGGTCGCCGTGGTGCTGCGCAGCCGGATCCGCCCCGGCCTCTCCGCGCTCCTGCGCTTCCTGTACTACCTCCCCGGCGCGCTGGCCGGCGTGGCCAGTGTCCTGGTCTGGCTGTTCATGCTCGATCCGGACGTCAGCCCGGTGTCCTGGCTGCTGGAGAGCATGGGTTTGCACACCTTCGCCGCCGCGCTGGCACCAGGCAACCTGCCGCTCATCCTGATGCTGATCGCGTTCTGGACCGGTGCGGGCGGCTGGATGGTCGTGATGTACGGAGCCCTCAACAACATCCCCGACGAGGTGCTCGAAGCCGCCCGGATGGACGGCGCCGGACCCTGGCGCACCGCCTGGCACATCCAGATCCCCATGATCCGGCAGTGGATCGTCTACATGACCATCATGGCGTTCGCGACGGGCACCCAGCTCTTCGTCGAACCCCAACTGCTGCAGACCGCCAGCCTGGGCCGTGTGAGCCCGACCTGGTCGCCCAACCAGCTGGCCTACGTCTACGCCTTCCAGCAGGGCGACTTCAACGGCGCCGCCGCGATTTCGGTCTGCCTCCTGGTCGTAGGACTGCTTGCCGCCGGTCTCCTGGTAGCCCGCTCGAACCTGTTCACGTTGGATGAAAAATGACGCTGCCCACTTCCGCCTCACCGACCGCCGGCCGTCTCGTCCGGCCTGGCCGTGCCCTGTCCTACGTCGTCGTGGGCATCCTGCTGGCCGCGCTGCTGGTCTTCTTCGTCCTGCCGGTGGTCTGGCTGCTCCTCGCACCCTCGAAGACCGCCGGTGAAGTGGTGCGGGACAACCCGCTCTCCTTCGGTTCCTTCCACCAGGTCGGCGCGGCGTGGAAGCACCTGTTCGCCTTCCAGGACGGCGCCATGTTCACCTGGCTGCGCAACTCCGCGATCTACTCGGGCGGTTCACTCGTCCTCACGCTGCTCGTCAGCGTCCCCGCGGGCTACGCGCTGGCCCTGACGAAGTTCCGCGGCCGCAAGCTGCTCCTGGTGATCACCCTCGTCACCATGATCATGCCGCAGGCCACCCTGGTGCTCCCCGTCTTCCTGGAGCTCAACCGCTTCCATCTGATCGGGACGGTCTGGTCCGTCATCCTGCCGTTCTCGTTCTATCCGTTCGGCGTGTACCTGGTCTACATCTACTTCGGCAGCAGCTTGCCCAGGGACCTCCTGTCCGCGGCGCGCATCGACGGATGCACGGAGTGGCAGCTGTTCGCCCGCATCGCGCTGCCCTTGGCCAAACCCGTCGTCGGACTGGTCGCCTTCTTCAGCTTCGTCGGCAACTGGAACAACTTCTTCCTGCCCTACCTCGTGCTGCCCAACAGCGAGCAGTTCCCGATCCAGGTCGGCCTGAACCAACTGCTCACGTCCACACCGTCGTTCAACCCGGTCGCCGGCGCCGGCTTGAACATCACCATCCCGGAACTGGCCCTGGCGATCATCCTTGCCATCCTGCCCGTCCTCGCGCTCTTCCTCGTCTCACAGCGCACCCTGGTGGCCGGCATGCTGGCCGGCGCCACCAAGGAATGACCGCCGTGCCTGTCGCCCTGGCCTGTGCCCGTGTCAACGAGACTCCCTGCACTCATCCGATGATCGACCGCGAGGAGCCGTGATGCGTGTCGCCCTGTTCCTGACCTGTGTCAACGACACGCTGTATCCGGACACCGGCCGTGCCATGGTGAAACTCCTGACCAGACTGGGCGTCGAGGTCGACTTCCCGATGGCCCAGACCTGCTGCGGACAGGCCCACTACAACACCGGATACCGCCACCAGGCAGAACCACTGGCCCGGCATTTCTCCGATGTCTTCGCGCAGTACGAGGCGATCGTGACGCCGTCCGGGTCGTGCGGGGCGATGGTGCGCGAGCTGTATCCGAGGATGGGTGAACGGGCCCGGGCGGAGGGCCGCGGCAGCGGCCTCGCGATGGC
>NZ_JBSFJE010000007.1:116009-459059 GCF_053597895.1 Streptomyces sp. NPDC001220 | reverse complement strand
AGGGCCTCGACACCTACGAGGCGAACGCGGCCCTCGGCCTCCCCGAGGACGGCCGCGACTACACCGCCGCCGCCCAGATGCTCACCGCCCTCGGCGTCACCGACCTCGACCTGCTCTCCAACAACCCCGACAAGGCGGAGCAGTTGCGCGGCCTCGGCGTCACCGTCCGGGACCGCGTCCCGACCGGTGTCTTCCGCACCGCGCACAACGTCCGCTACCTGCGCGCGAAGGTCCTGCACACCCAGCACACGCTCCCGCTCGCCGAGCTGACGGAACTCAACGCGGGCTGAGACACCGGGCAGAGCGGCCGGGCTGAAGCACCGGGTTGAGCAACCGGGCAGAGCGGCCGGGCTGAAGCACCGGGTTGAGGCACCGGGTTGAGCAACCGGGCATAGCGGCCTGGCTGAGGCACCGGGTTGAGCAACCGGGCGGAGGCGCTCCGGTGCCGGCTCGACGCCGCCCCGATCCTGCTGGTCGGCCGGCCAGCCGGCGCGGTGCCGGACGAGCGGAACGGCCGACCGTGGTCGCCCGAAACCCGTTGGCCGTCCGTCGCCCGGCGGCGCTAGCCTCGCCGGCCATGGGAGCACGAGCGCAGTACGTGGTGGTCGAGAACGGCGCCTGGCAGCGGTACTACTCGCACTGGGCCGCCAACCGGGTGATCGACGATCTGCTGCCCGGTCCGGCCGCGGCGACACGCTGCTTCCGCGCCAACCAGGAGATCGACACATGGCTCGACGACGTGTGGTGCGAGGGCGCCGCGCTCGTCGACCACGACCGCGGGATCCTGCTCTGGTTCGCCTTCGCGGACAGCTGGGCCGACCACGCGGCGGCCCGCGCCGTGCTGGCCCGGACCTGGCCCGGCTGGGACGTCCGCTTCGCGCACGACGGCATGGGCGATCTGACCCACCACCTGGGGCTCGGAAGAGACCTGACCCGCCCGCCGGGCTGGTTCGAGACCTTCGAACCCTCCTGGTACGCGGACCCCGAGAACACCGAGCCCTGGTCCGTCGTCTCCCTGCGCCTGCCCGACGGAGGCGTTCGCGCGTGGGGCAGCGGCCGGGAGCCCATCGAGCACCTCGCCGACGGCTCCGGCCTGCTCGACCTGCTCGTCGCGTCACCGGCCACCCCTGCGCCCACCGACATGCCGTACGGCGGCGTCCATTTCGACCCACGGGCCCGTACCGTCTCGCTCTGGGCGGTGCAGACCGTGGCCGGCATTCACAACTGGCCGTTGCCGGGCTGGGAGAACTGGGTCCTGGACTTCCGCGGCGACGACCACACCCAGCAGGCCGGGCTGCTCCCCGCGGACTTCCCCTTCCCGCGGCCCCCGCTCACGGCGGCACTGCGGACGCTCGGCGAGGGCCTCGGCACCCCGCCGCCCGACAACGGCGCGCTCCTCGCCCAGGCCACGGCCGCGTCCGGACCGGAGGGCACCACCCCCGTGGTGACCCCCGCCGCGCTGGTGCCGCACGAACCGGCCGATCCCACCCCGGCCGAACTGGCCGCGCTCCGTACGGCGCTCGACGCGCTGGTCACAGACACGGAAGTTGACTGACCGCCACCCCGCGAAACACCGCAGCGCCCGAGTCGACCGAAGCCAACCCGGACGCTGCCCAGCAGGTGAGATCGGCGTCGCCGCTGCGCAAGCCTTCGACGATCGCTGAGGTGAAGCGCGAGAGTGCAGGTGTCTCCGCGTCGGAGTGATCCCCTTCCCAGGCTCGCTGCATCCGGGTGCCGGCAGTGACGATGACACGGCCGTGGCCGGCCAGTACCTCCTCGAAGCCTGCTGATTCGCTCCCCTTGGCGCCTGGAATGAGCAATCCGCTGTAGCAGCAGTCCACCACGACAACGACGCTGCGGGCACGGCACTCGTCCATCATGTCGTGGACGAAACTCGCGGAGATCGCCGAGTGCGCGGGGCGCCCCGGATCGGTGTGCCGAACGGCGAAGTAGAGCCTGTCGCTGCGGTTCCTGACCCCGTGGCACGAGAAGTACAACAGACAGACGTCATCCCGGCCCGCGGTGAGGAAAAACTCCTCGATCGCTCGCTCCAGCATGGGCCGGTCGGTGTCGACCAGTTGTTGGACCTCGAACTGGCCAATCTCTGGATCCCGCAGGACCTCGGTCAGCCCAGCGCAGTCCGCCTCCGGAGACAGCAATTTTGAGAGTTCCGGGTGGTCGTATGTTCCCGTACCAATGAGCAAGGCCCTGCGGTGACCTTCGCCCCTGCTAGGGCATCACTGGGAGAACGCGCCAACTGTACGTCTGTCACATCCAGTTCCAGGAGAGAGCGACGCAGGCGGCTGCCCAAGCTGAGGAGTTCATCATCGTCGGTGTCTGGAATCCCTATCAACTCCAGCCGCACGGCCTTACTCATTTCCCACGCCCCGCGATCTCCGCTTTGTATCCAGAGCACCTTACTGGCAGTGACCGTGCAGCGGTGCGCTCTCCGAGGAATCACCCCTCCACGCATGGCTCTGCACCGGCATGCCTCTCGGTACCGGGGCAAGCCGTTCGACCCGCGCCCCCCGGAACGGGGAGGTCGAGCAGGCGCTTCGCTGTCCACTTGGCGCTCGCGAGTAGAGGAGGATAGGAGTACCCTTTGGTACCAGAGGGGATGTGAGTATGAAGATCACAGAAGAAGCCCGCAGTCGGGCAAACCGGACGACAGCGCCGTTGAAAGTCGATGCGGCCATAGACGAGCTGATCGCAGACGGCGCCCACTTTCTGGGGATGACGAAAAAAGACCTGGTCGCGGCGGCCGTCCGAACCTATCTGGAGATCCGCCGCGAGGAGGTTCGGGCCAACATGCTGGAAAAGATGCGCAAGCTTGACGGATCCGTGGAATCGAGCGTCTCGCTGCTCACCGGCCTGTCACCGGAGCGGATCAAGGAACTCGGCGGAGTGGGCGAGGACGACTGATCCGTGCGGCCCGCTCGACCCACCCTCCGCGCACTCCGCGAGGACTTGAAACTACCGCTACCGTCAGCCCGGGAACCGCTCGACGAACTGGATCATCCGATCTTGGCCAAGGCTCGGGAACACTTCGCCGACGACAGGGCCGAGCATGAGCGCATCCGCTCGATCGATGATGAGGTGCTCTTCAAAGTCAAGATCCAACGCTGGCGCGGAGCGGTCTGGACCGACGAGGATCTGCCTTGGCTCATCGCCACTGGGCAACGCGAGGACGGGTCACCAGACGACTTCTACTCAGCCCTGGAGACGACCGCGAGGGCCGCGCGAGCCCACTCAACGCCAACAACCGCCAGCCCCTGAGCACCACAACGTACGTCGGGCACCTCCTCCCCGACCAGAACGACCGTGATCGCTACCAACTCGAGGCCGGTGCCCGGCTTGTCCGCGATCTTGCTGCGGCTCTCCGGGAGCTGACTCGTGGATCACTGCACGACGGGCATGAACACGCCGCCGACTTTCCTGCCTTCCGCCTCGGCATCCTCGTACGCGCCGACGACGGCCATGAAACCTACGCTGCGGGGCGTGTCACCGGCTCCGTACCCGACGACCTCATCGCGGTCATCCTGCGCCATGTTCCCGGCTGCGATCCCGCAGCCTGGTACCCCGAGTACGCCCTCCCCAGCCGCTCCCTTCTTCCCGCCGAGCAAGCCTGGTCGACCCTCATGGATCCGAAAGCCGCGGCTGAACTCCTGAAGGAGGACTGAGCCAGGATCCCCGCCCCAACACCGGCCCAGGATCGATGACTACCGGAACAAGGAACGCACTCATGCCGGATCATGGCAACTCGCCCCGGACAGTGACCGTCCCCACGTGCGACCACGGACCTGTCACCGTCTGGGAACCCGACTGGTGTACGGGAAGCGAGGGAGAGCATCAACCTGGCGGCTACCGTGTCGACATCACACACGCGAGCCCTGACTACGAATTCACGGTCTCAACGAGCCGCGGCACGCCGGTGATTCTGCGTGTGTGCTTCGAACAGCGCCCCTTCACCGAGCGCCCGCCCGGTCACGTCCCCTTCGTGAATGTCGAGATGGATGGCGACTGGTATCCGCATGGCTCCGACGACTTGCGCCGCCTCTCGGACACCCTCACGACACACTCGGATCGGCTCCGGGAACTTGCCGACCGCCTCGACGATCTCACCAACGCCTTCGACGCCGCCAAGAGAGGCACGCCTGCGTCGGCGAAACCTGAGAAAGGACGCGGCGACTGAACAAGCCGCGCTGCCTGTCGGCAAACCCGCTCACGCAGACGGACTCCGCGCGCGGCGTGACCCCGGCCAGGAGGACTGGTCGGGGTCACAAAAACGCTGGTCAGAGCCACAGAGCGACCCTGGCCTCGGTAGGCCGTGTGGGACTCGAACCCACAACCAATGGATTAAAAGTCCACTGCTCTGCCAATTGAGCTAACGGCCCAGGCGATGTTGCCTCCCCGAGCATAGCCGGACGGAGCCGTGTCGCCGATCGGGTATCGGGGTCGCGGCCGCGTCGCGTGGCAGAAGTGGCCCCGAGCGTCAGAGATCGACCAGTTTGGCGGTGTCCTCCTGGCGTGCTCTGTCCGGGTGGAGGAACCAGTGCCGGGCCGAGACCTGCCACCAGATCGCGGCGAAGCCGAGGACCGCGAGGACGGCCACCGGGGCGTAGTTGAAGGACTTCCAGGTGACTGGGGAGACCTGCGGGAGCATGAAGAGGACGGTGATGACACCGACCCAGGCCACCGAGATCACGCCGACCACCCCGGACCAGCGGCCCAGATGCCACGGCCCGCGTTCGAACGCGGCGCCCTTCCTGACCCGCAGCAGCGTCGGGATCACGTACGCCACGTACAGCCCGATCACCGCGATCGACGTCACCGCGGCGTAGGCCGTGTAGTTGATCAGGTACGGGAGGCCCAGGGCGAGCGCGGCGAAGGCCGCCAGCCAGACCGCCGCCACCGGGGTGCGGGTGCGCGGGCTGACCGTGTGCCAGACGCGCGAGAAGGGGAGCGCGCCGTCGCGGGAGAACGCGTAGATCATCCGGCTGTTGGCGGTCACCGACGCCATTCCGCAGAAGAGTTGGGCGCCGATGACGACGAGCAGCAGGAGCTTGCCGGTCGTGGCGCCGAGCGCGTCCAGGAGGATCTGGGCCGGCGGTGCCCCCGTCGGGGACCCCAGTTCCTTGTCGTACGACTGGATCGCGAAGGTGAAGCCGAGGAGCAGGACGAAGCCGGCGATCCATGACGTCCAGATCGAGCGGACGATGCCCCGCGGGCCCGCCGTCGACGCGTCGTGCGTCTCCTCCGTCATGTGTGCCGAGGCGTCGTACCCGGTGAAGGTGTACTGGGCCATCAGAAGGCCGAGCAGGACCACGTACGGGCCGCTGCTCCAGCCCGTTCTGTTCACGAACTCGGTGAAGACGAAGGACGCCGACTGGTGGTGGTCGGGGACGAAGGTCAGCACGCCGACGATGACCGCGACACCGACGACGTGCCACCACACGCTCACGCTGTTGAGCAGGGCGACGATGCGTACGCCGAAGGTGTTCAGCAGGCCGTGCAGGAGCAGGATCGCGGCGAAGAGGAGGATCGTGCGGCCCGGGGTCACCTTGAAGTCGAACTGCAGGTTCAGGTAGGCGCCCAGGAAGGACGCGGCGCCGAAGTCGATGCCCGCGGTCACCGCCACCTGGCCGAGCACGTTGAACCAGCCCGTGAACCACGCCCAGGCGGCCGCGCTGCGGGGCGGGGCCAGGCGGTGGGCCCAGAAGTAGAGGCCTGCCGAGGTGGGATAGGCGGAGCAGATCTCGGCCATGGAGAGGCCGACGAAGAGGGTCATCAGGCCCACGGCCACCCAGCCCCAGGTGATCACCGCGGGACCGCCGGTGATCATGCCGAAGAGGTAGAGGGTGAGACAGCCGGAGAGGACCGAGATGATCGTGAAGGAGACCGCGTAGTTCGAGAAGGCCGACATACGGCGGGCCAGGACCTGGGTGTAGCCGAGCTGGGCCAGCCGCTCCTCGTCGGAGGTCGCTTTGCCTATCGCGTCATCTGTCATGCCCCCAGCGATTCCCTCACCGGGGGCGTGACATGCGTCACAGCATGGCCGAAAACGCTCTGGAACCCTCTGGAAACAGGGCTAGAAGAGGCCCTTGTAGCCCTGCCAGCCCGTCCCGATCTTCACCCGGGCCGCGAACGTGCCCTTGCCGGTCCCGGTCTGCCGGTACAGGTTGCCCGCCGTGTCCCGCATGACCAGGTCGCTCTTCCCGTCCCCGGTGATGTCCCCGACGCCCACGACCGCGTTGTACGACGAGCCCCACCCGGTGGCGATCTTCACCCGGCCGCCGAAGCCGCCCTTGCCGGTGCCGTAGTACCGGTACAGGTTGTTCGCCTTGTCCTGCGCGACCAGGTCGCCGACCCCGTCGCCGTTCAGGTCCCCGGCGCCGACGACCTTCTTGTACGTCTTCCAGTTGTCGTACAGCTTCACGCGGGCGGAGAGCTTGGCCGTGCTCGTCGTCCTGTACAGGTACACCGCGCCGGTCGCGGAGTTGCGGGCGATCAGGTCGGGGCGGCCGTCCTTGTTCAGGTCGCCGGGCGAGGTGAGGACGTCGTACTGGTTCCAGCCGCTCGTGCCGAGGCTCCAGGACCCCGTCGACGGGGTGATTGCCGCGCCGCAGTCGGGCAAGTAGACGCGCAGCTCACCGCTGGGCAGGCGCACCAGTACATCGTCGCAGCGGTCCTCGTTCAGGTCACCGAACGGCACGGCGACCGTTTTCGTCGACCAGCCGTTCCCGGAGACCTTCCCGGCGAAACCGCCCTTGCCCGTCCCCTTCTGGAAGGTCATCGTGCCCGAGGAGTTGAGCGTGAGCAGATCACCGAAACCATCGGCGCCCACGTGGTCGTGCCGCACCGGAGTCCCCCTGTTGACCCGCACCGAGCCGGTCACCTGGAGCGGCGCCCCGGCGCCGTCGGCGGGGGTGACGGACAGCGTCCACCCGTACGCCCCGTTCGCCACCGGCACATCCCCGGGCGCCTTCCGGTCCATCGCGGACCAGCCCACCGTCAGCGCGCCTCGCGTCTCACCGCCGTCCGCCGTGTCGACGACCTCGCCGGTCGCCTCGGAACGCACGGTGAGCTTCCAGCCGGACGCCGGCTTCGACAACAGCACGCTCGTCAGCGTGTCCGGCGCCGTGTCGACCGTGCGCGGGGCGACGATCGTCGCGCTCCGAGCGGGCGAGAGCAGCCGCAGGGGCTGCTGGGGCACCCCGGACGGTACGAGGCGTACCTGCTCCCTGGCGTCCACATAGGCCGCGTTGGCGCCGGACTCGTCGACCGTCCAGCGCACGTCCCGCTGCGAGACCCCGGTGTCGGGCAGGTCGCCGATCACCCGGCTGACGGGGGTCCCGTCGGCGACGGTCGTCGACACCAGCTTCCCGGCCGCCTTGTCGTGCGTGACGACATACCCGTCGCCGAGCTTGGCCTCGTCGGCCGGGACGGACACGGACTTCTTGGCCGTACGGTCGTACACCCCGGCCCGGTCGCCGCAGTTCCAGTACAGCCAGCGCCCCAGCGCCTGGAGTTCGGTGGGTGCGCAGCCGGCGTCGGTGGTGACGGTCTCGACCGTCTTCCGCTGCGTCAGGTCGTACGCGGTGACGGTGCCGGGGGTCGCACCCGGCGTCCACAACGTGTCCCCGGAGAGGGCGGCGGGGCCGGGGGTGCGGGTGAGGACCGGGGTGAGGCTGCCGCCGACGATCCCGTAGACGGACTGCTTTTGGGACGTCGTGTGGATCAGGTAGGTGCCGGAGGCGTCGGTGATCCGTCCGCCGGCCGGGACCTGGGTCTCCCAGTACTGACGGGGTTCGGCGACCGTGATCCGGTCCGACCCGCTCGCACCGCGCTGGAGCGACGCGACCCGCCCGCCCGGCATGCCGAACAGCTGCGAGCAGCCGAGGTCCGTCCCCGCGCAGGTACCCAGCCGGGTGGTGATCCCGTCGAGCGAGGTGCGCACCCCGAATGTCGGCGTCCCGGTCGCGGCGACGGTCCGGGCGTAGGCGTCCCGGACTTCGAGGACACTCGCGTCGCCGACGACCAGCGTCCCCTGGTCCAGGGACAGCCCCTGAATCTTGTACGGCGGCTTGGGCAGCGCCTTGATCTGGGTCACCGTCGGCTCGCCGCCCGGGCCCGGCTGGATGCGCTGGACGCCCCAGTCGTCCGCGGCGGCGCCGGTACGGCCGATCGCCAGGGCACCGCCGTCGGAGGCGGCGGCGATGCCGCCGTCCGACGCGGGCAGCAGGGTCCTCGCGGGACCGCCGGCGATCGGCTGGGCGATCACCGCCGTACCGGGCTGGGTCAGCAGCCAGTCGCCGACGACCGCGAGGCCGGTCGCGGGCAGCGTGCCGCCGCCGGCCAGCGTCACCGCGACCGGGGCGGCGGACAGGTCGGTGCGGGAGTACACCTGGACCGTGGGGTCGTTCGTGTTGAAGAGGACGACGTGGTCGGGGGTGACCTGGGCGTTGAGGTAGACCTTGGCGGTGGGCGGGGTCCACGCCCGCACCTGCCCCGTGTGCCGGTCGACCATGACCGAGGTGTACGACCCGCCGCCGGTCCGTCCGGCGAGGAAGAGCAGCCCGTCCGCGTCGCCGCCCTTGGGCTGTCCGAGCACGTATCCGTCGGGCACCCCGGTCACCGGCACGTCACGCGTGCTGCCGTCGTCCTGCGGCAGCAGCAGATGCATCTCGCGGGTCGCCGTGCCGTTCCCGTCGGGCACCTGCCGGTAGGCGACCGCCAGGTCGGCGTAGGCCTTGAGCAGCGAGAGCCCCTCGGGCATGCGGATCGTCCGGGTGGTGCCGTCGGCCGCGTTCCACAGGTCGACCCGGCCGTCGGCGTACCTGTACACGAGGACGTCACCGCCGGCGGTCGAGTAGCCGGTGTAGCCGGCCGGGTGGACCACCGGCACCGAAACTCCGGTGGAGTAGCGCGTCCAGACCAGTCCCGCGCCCTCCAGACTGTGGAACACGCCCTGGTCACCGGCACCGTCGTGGCCGCTGTACGTCGACTTCCCGTAGAGCGCCCCGGACGTGTACGTGCCGCGCAGCGTCGGCGGTACGACCGTCTCCTGAGCGGTGTCGGCCGTCGCCGACGGGGCCGGCAGCAGTGGGCTCAGGGCTGCCGCCAGTACGGCGGTCGCGGCGATGAGGCGCAGGCGTGCAGGGGCATGACGCACCACGAAGAGTCCCTCCCCAGGAACGGAGACGGGTTCGGCGCCGCTCACTCCGACGCCCTCGGCCCCCCGGCCTGCTCACCCGCCACATAAGTGCGCTGATCTTACAGTCACTTGACAGGTTCGCGTCCCGCCGTTCCGGACGCGTCACAGCGAAGGGCCCGTACGACAGATCGTCGTACGGGCCCTTGCTCAGCTCACTCGGTGTCAGCCGTTGCGCTTCCAGCGCGGCTTGTCATCGCGGCGGAAGGAGCTGGAGCCGGTGCCGCGGTGGTCGTCCCGGCGGCCGTAGGGGCGGTCGTGGCCGCCGCTGCGGAAGCCCGGACGGTCGTCACGGTGGTCGCGGTTGAAGGGACGGTCGCTGCCCCGGTGGCCGGACGGACGGTCGTCGCGGCGGAAGCCGCCACGGTCGCCGCCGTCACGACGGTCGTCCCGGCGGAAACCGCCCGACGGACGGTCATCGCGACGCTCGAAGGAACGGCCACCACGGTCACCGTCACGACGGTCGTCCCGGCGGTCGTCCCGGCGGAAGCCACCCGACGGACGCTCGTCACGACGGTCGAAGGAACGGGCACCGCGGTCGTCCCGACGGAAGCCGCCCGACGGACGCTCGTCGCGGCGGAAGCCGCCACGGTCACCGCCGTCACGACGGTCGTCCCGGCGGAAACCACCCGACGGACGGTCATCGCGACGCTCGAAGGAACGGCCACCACGGTCACCGTCACGACGGTCGTCCCGGCGGAAGCCGCCGGAGGGACGCTCGTCACGGCGGTCACGGCGCTCGTAGTTGCCCCGCTCGTCACGCTGCTGACGCGGACGCTCGTACGAGGAGGACTCCTGACGGGCCTGCGCCTCGGCGGCCGGCTGCTCCGCCACCTCGGCCTCGGCCTCGGCGACGGCAGCGGCCTCGGCCACCGCGGTCTCCGGGTCCTCGCCACGCTCGCGGGCGGCACGGACGACCAGACGGTCGGCCTCCTCGCGCAGCTCCGCGGCCCGGCGCTGCGCCCGCTCCAGCTCCTTGGTGAGCTGGGTGACCTCGCGCTCGGCCTGCTGCGCCGCGTTGCCCGCGGACTCGGCCTGGACCTCGGTCATCGAACGGGCGCCGGTGATCTCGGCGACCTCGGGCTCGAAGGCCGTACCGGAGTTGATGATGTGACGGCCGGCGTCGACGCCCGCGTCCTCCATCAGCCGGAAGATCTGGCGGCGCTGGTGCGGCAGGGAGAGGGAGACGACGGTTCCGGTACGACCGGCGCGGGCCGTGCGGCCGGCGCGGTGCAGGTAGTCCTTGTGGTCGCCGGCCGGGTCCACGTTCAGGACCAGGTCGATGCCGTCGACGTGGATGCCGCGGGCGGCGACGTCGGTGGCGACGAGTGCGTTGACGTACCCGTCCTTGAAGTCGGCCAGCGTCCGGGTGCGGGCGCCCTGGGTCATGCCACCGTGCAGCGCGTCGGCCTTCACACCGGCGTCGCGCAGCTGCTCGGCGATCCGGTCCGCGCCCAGCTGGGTGCGGACGAAGATGATCGTGCGGCCCTTGCGGGAGGCGATCGCGGCGGTGACCGGCGCCTTGTCCTTGGGCTTCACGATGAGGATGTGGTGGGACATCGTCGTGACGTTGCCCTGGGCGCTGTCGACCTCGTGGGTGACCGGGTCGGCCAGGTAGCGCTTGACCAGCGTGGAGATCTCGTTCTCCATCGTGGCCGAGAACAGCATGCGCTGGCCGCCGGCCGGGACCTGGTCGAGCAGCTCGGTGACCTCGGGCAGGAAGCCCAGGTCGGACATCTGGTCGGCCTCGTCGAGAACGGCGATCTGCACGTCCTCCAGGGAGCAGGCGCCGCGGTTGATGATGTCGCGGAGACGGCCCGGGGTGGCGACGAGGATGTCGACGCCGCGCTCCAGGGCGTAGATCTGGTTGCCCATGGACGTACCGCCGCAGACGACCTTCATCTTAAGGCCGAGGACGTCGCCGTAGGGCTGCAGGGCGTCCGCGACCTGCATGGCCAGCTCACGGGTCGGGGTGAGGATGACGGCGCGGGGCCGCTTCTTCTCGGTACGGCCGCCGGCCAGCGTGGCCAGGGTGGGCAGACCGAAGGAGAGGGTCTTGCCGGAGCCGGTGCGGCCACGGCCGAGGATGTCCTTGCCGGCCAGGGCGTCCGGGATGGTCGCGGCCTGGATGGGGAAGGGGGTGGTCACACCGTTCTGCGCGAGCTTGCGCACGACGCCCTCGGGGAGACCGAGGTCGGCGAAGGTGATCTGAGGGGTGTCGGTGGTGTCAGTGGTGTCGGTGGTGTCAGCGGTCTCCTCGGAGACCTGGGTCACCAGCTCGTTGTCCTCGTTGTTCTCGGACACGACGAACTGATCAGTACTGGACACGGACATGCGAATGCGAAACCTTCCGGAGTCTCTTCGGCACGCGCCCGTCAACTCCGTGATTCGCTCACGACCGCCTCAATGCGGTCCGCCACGGCAAGGGAGAGTACGCGCCACACGGCGCGCTCTGCGGTGGCGCCGGGCAAATGGGATCAAACGATCTACCACCATACGCACCCAACACCCCTCAAGGCAAACCGCCCCCCAAACCCGCAGCTCACACACCACACGCCCGTCCTCCGCCGCCCGATTTTCCGCCCGTCTCGACGGCGTCGGCCCCCGCGGCGCTCTCCGGCGGCACCGGAACCACCGTCGCTCGTGGTGCCGGACACAGTGGTGCCCGTCGCGGCACCGGCGCTCGTCGCGGCGAAGACCGAGCCGTCGCTCGTGGTGCCGGACACACCGGCGCTCGTCGCGGCGAAGGCCAAGCCGTCGCTCGTCGTGGTCAGGCCACCGGTGCCCTGAGGGCCGACGGTGACCTACGCCGGCGTCCCCGCCTCCGGTGCCGGCTCGCGTTGCATCAGCTGGGGCCCCGTGTCCTCGTGCGCCGACGAGGACGGCTCGGCGGACGGCGGGTCCGTGGCCGGCGGTGGCGGTGTCGGTGAGTCCGGCGGTGGCGTGGGGGAGGCCGCCGGCGGCGTGGGCGACGCCGGCGCCCCCGAAGGTCCGGCCGGTACCCCCGGCGCCACGCTCTTCCCCGGCTTCACCGGCACCGTCGGCCCCGCACTCGCGCCCTTCGTCGGCTTGGCGGACGCCGACCCGGACTCCCCCGGCTTCGGCTTCCCCCCATGCCCCCGCTTCCCGTCGGCCGCCGCACCGCCGTACCCCGCACCGCCCTCGCCGGACACCCCGGTACCTCCGTCGGCCTCGTCACCGTCCCGGTGCCCGGCGGAGTGCGACGGCTTGGCCTTCCCCGCGTCGTCCCCGACGTTCACACAGCCCGCGGCGGCCGCGACGGCCATCACGGTGACGGCCAGACGGACGGGTACGTACAAGGGGCGCACGGCGGCCACCTCCGGGGGCGAAGAAAGAAGTCAACCTCCCCAACTCCCGCCGCCCACAAGAGGACACGCAACCGAGGCGTCACCCGCACCGGTGCATCACCCGCGTCACGGCGTCACCCGCGCGCAGGGGCGCGCGCCGGCCCCGCCGGCCCCGGTTCACCCCTCACCCGTACCCCAGCGCATGCAGCCGCGCGTCGTCGATGCCGAAGTGATGGGCGATCTCGTGGACCACGGTCACCTCGGTCTCCGCGACGACCTCCTCGCGCGACTCGCACATCCGCAGCGTCGGCCCGCGGTAGATGGTGATCCGGTCCGGCAGCACGCCCGCGTACCACTCCCCGCGGTCGGTCAGCGGAGTCCCCTCGTACAGCCCGAGCAGCTCAGGGTCGGACGGGTCGTCGGGCTCGTCCTCGACGAACACCGCCACGTTGTCCATCAGCCGGGTCAGCTCCGGCGGGATCCGGTCGAGCGCCTCGGCGACCAGTTCCTCGAACTCCTCGCGCGTCATCTCCAGCACAGGCCCATTGTCCGGCACGGAACGCCCGTACGAGAGTCGCGAACCCCACCGGCATCGGGGCCGCGAACCCCCGAGAGGCGGGCCACGAACCCCCGGCATCCGGGGCGTGAGCCCCCGACATCCGGCCAACCACCGTCGCATACGCGCCCGCAATCCTGGGCATACGGCACCAATGGCCCGCGTCCGAGCCCGTGCCCATGCCCGCCTGCCCGATCTGGAACTCGCCCCCGATGCCCACGCGCCGCCTGTCTGGATCCGCGTCCTCGGCCTGATAACCGTCGTGCTCGTCGGCGCCTGGCTCGGCCTGCTGGTCGTCGGGAACGTACGGGCCCAGGTCGGCCCGATGGACACGACGATGACCCTGCGTCCGTCCCTGCACGGCGGCACGAAGATCAATGTCTCCCCGCTGGGCGCCCTCTACCTGGACACCCACTCCGCACCGGTCCGCCTGGACGTCAACGTCGACCAGCTCGACCCGGTCCGCTCCCAGGCGCTCGTCGACCACCCCGAGCGTCTCGCCGGTCTCCAGGACGAGGTCGCCCACGACGTCGAGCGCGGCACCCTCGACGTGGCCGTACGCTCCTGCGTGGCCGTCGTCTGCGGCGCCACCGCCCTCGGCCTCGCCGTCTACCGCCGCCCGCGCCGCGCCCTGACCGCCGGTGGGCTCGCCCTCGCCCTGCTCGCCACCTCCGGCGTGACCGCGTACGCCACCTGGAACCCCAAATCGGTCCTGGAACCGAGGTTCTCCGGCCTGCTCTCCTCGGCCCCCGCCCTGGTCGGCAACGCGCGCAGCATCGTCACCGAATTCGACGTCTACCAGAAGGAACTGGCGCGCCTGGTGACCAATGTGACGAAGCTGTACGACGCCACCTCCACGCTCCCCGCCTACGCACCGGACCCGACCACCCTGCGCGTCCTGCACGTCTCCGACATCCATCTCAACCCGGCGAGCTGGAAGATCATCGCCTCGCTGGTGGAGCAGTACAAGGTGAATGTGATCGTGGACTCCGGCGACACCATGGACCACGGCATCGCGGCGGAGAACGGCTTCCTGGACCCGATCGCCGACCTGGGCGTGCCGTACGTCTGGGTCCGGGGCAACCACGACTCGAGGATCACCCAGCGTTATCTGTCCCGGATGAAGAACGTGCACGTCCTGGACGACGGCCGCGCCGAGACGATCGCCGGGCTGCGCTTCGCCGGGATCGGCGATCCCCAGTTCACGCCCGACCGCTCCGCCGTGCCGGGCGGCGACACGGCGGAGGAACAGGCCGGGGACCGTCTGGCCACGGCCCTGCGCGAGCAGCGGGCGGCCGACACCCCCGTGGACGTGGCCATCGCCCATGAACCGACGGCCGCGCGGATGACGGACGGCGAGGTGCCCCTGGTCCTGGCGGGCCACATCCACCACGAACAGACCGAGATCCTGCCGCACGGCACCCGTCTCCGGGTGGAGGGCTCCACGGGCGGCAGCGGTCTGCGCGCGGTCGAGGGCAAGTACCCGGACCCCATCGAGGCCTCGATCCTCTACTTCGACCGCGACACCCGCCGGCTCCAGGCCTGGGACGAGATCAAACTGGGCGGTCTGGGCGAGACGACGGCCGAGGTCAGCCGTCACCTCCCGGAAGACGCGTTCGACCAGCGGCCCCGCCGCGGGCAGCCGGGCGTCACTCCCTATCCCTCGGGGAGCCCGTCACCCTCAGGAAGCACACCGGGCGCCCCGACGCCCTCGGGGCCGTAAACCGTTTTGGCGATACTCCCCGCCATCCCATATGCTTCTCACGTCCCCGACGCGCTGAGAAGCGCCCAGGCGGGCCGATAGCCCTCATCGTCTAGCGGCCTAGGACGCCGCCCTTTCAAGGCGGTAGCACGGGTTCGAATCCCGTTGGGGGCACGCAAGATCGTGTGCGACACTGTTGCACGCAAAGCTTGGTCCTGTGGAGCAGTTTGGAGTGCTCGCCACCCTGTCAAGGTGGAGGCCGCGGGTTCAAATCCCGTCAGGACCGCTGGGGTTTCACGTGAAACCTCGTGGCTGGGTAGCTCAGTTGGTACGAGCGATCGCCTGAAAAGCGATAGGTCGCCGGTTCGACCCCGGCCCCAGCCACAATGAACAGCCCCTCCGGGATTCCGGAGGGGCTGTTTTCATGCCCCAAGGGCCTCGCGGATCCGGCGCTCTGTCGGCCGACTCCGTTTTGGGCAAGACCGGGGCGGAGCATGGCGTTCCTTTGAGATCGCCCTGAGACCATGACGGCTGCATGTCAACGCCGAGCCGAACCGCCCCTGGTCCCAACCGGTCGTATCCCCAGGATCGTTCGTCCTCTCCGGCGATCTCGTGACCGCGCCCGCGTACGCTCCGTGGAGACCCCATGCACAGACCTCGCCCCGCCGTCGGGCTGTCCCTCGCCGCGATCGCCGTAGCGGGGGTGATGAGCGGCTGGGGGACCGGGGCGGCCGTGGCCGATCCGGGGTCCGACCGGACGCTGTACGTGAACCATGACGTGGCGTGCAGCGACACCGGAACGGGGACGCAGAGCCTGCCCTTCTGCAGGGTGCAGGCCGCGGCGGACGTGGTGGAGCCGGGGGACACGGTTCGGATCCTGTCGCCGAACGACCGCCCGTACTCGGAAGCGGTGACGCTGACCCGCTCGGGCACCGGCGACGCGCCGATCACCTTCAGCGGGGTGCCGAGCGCCTCCACCACATGGGCCCAGCTGGCGGCGCCCGGCTCCGCGCCGGCGCTGACCCTCCACGCGGTGCACGACGTGCGGGTCGAATCGCTGATGTTCGGGTACGACGGCAACGACGCGGTGGTGTCGACGGGATCCGACCACGTCACCCTCGACCGGCTGTCCTTCATGCGCGCCCCCGTGCCGGGTGGCGTCGGTGCGGGGACCGCGATCACCGTGGACGGCACGTCTTCGGACGTGACCGTGTCACGGAACTCGATCGGCAACGGGTACGCGTACGGCGTACGAGCGGAGCAGGGCGCTGCCCGGGTCACCGTGACAACCAACATCATCAGCGACCCGCGGCTGGGCGGGATCACCACGAGCGGGACGACCGACGCGGACGTCACGAGCAACTCGCTCCTCTCGCCGTGCGCCCCCGGGATCTCGCTGGACGGCGGGAGTTCCGGCGCCGTCGAGAACAACGTGGTCGAGTCCTTGAAGGAGCTTCAGAGCAGCACGTGTCCGTCGCCCACCGCTCCCCTCTACGCAGTGTCGGACGACTCGGCGGGACAGGTCACCGCCGACTACAACGTGGCGGCGAACGGCATGGGGAGTGCCACGAGCCAGCGTCCCGAATACGCCTGGGCAGGCACCCCCTACGCCACCACCGCGGCCCTTCGGAACGCGACCGGACAGGGCGCGCACGACATCGACGGGCTCGGCGTGAACTCCCTCGCGGCACCGCTCGAACACTCCCCCCTCGTCGACTCGGCGAACGCCGGCGCGCCCGGCGAGCTGAGCACCGACTCCGTGGGGCACCCGCGCGCCGACGACCTGCTCGTCGCCGACACCGGCACCGGCACGACGGCTCCGGACCGAGGCGCCCTCGAACGGGAGGACGTCATCACGATCCCCGGCGCCGCCTACCCGCCGAGCGGGATCGCCCCGTTCACCACCTGGGTGACGGCCGACGCCGTCAGTTCCTGGGGCGAGGCGCTCACGTACTCCGTCGACTTCGGGGACGGCAGCCCACCCGCCACCGGCGCACCGGGCACCCGCATCACGCACGCCTACACCACGCCCGGCAACTACCTCGCCCGCATCACCGTCACCGACACCGACGGGACGACCAAGACCGGTGGCAGCTGGACGAAGGCGGGTACGGCCACGCCGCCGCCCGCCTCGCTGTCCGCAACAGCCATGACCGCGGACAACGGGGAGACCAACGCGGGCTTCGCGCAGTTCACCGCTCCGGAGTCGGCGGAAGCGTGGGAGGTGCTCAGCAGGGTCGTGGACTTCGGCGACGGCAGCCAGGAGAGCATGGGCGACGGGACCCAGGTGACGGTTCACCAGTACATGGCTCCCGGCCCCCACACCGCCACCCTGACG
This sequence comes from Streptomyces sp. NPDC001220, assembly GCF_053597895.1. Lineage (NCBI taxonomy): Bacteria > Bacillati > Actinomycetota > Actinomycetes > Kitasatosporales > Streptomycetaceae > Streptomyces > Streptomyces sp. NPDC001220. The sequence goes on along the minus strand of NZ_JBSFJE010000007.1, from coordinate 441,944 downwards.
CAGACCGACCTGTTCGGCCGTACCACCACCGCCACGACGACCTTCCACGCCGCGGACGCCTTCGTCGCCGTGACCCCGCAGTACGACACCGAGAAGACGATCGCCGCCCACGGAGTCCTCAAGCTGTCGGCGGCCACTCTGCGCGCGGACTCCGACGGCGTCGACGCCGCCCAGCTGCAGATCGTCACCAGCGCCGCCAAGGCGAGCGGCTCGCTCACCCTCTACACCGTCGGCACCGCCCGTCCCGGCACCTCCACCATCGCCTTCGAGCCCGGCCGGACGGCGCTCGACGAGGCGACGGTCAAGGTCACCCCGACCGGTTCGGTCGACATCTACAACGGCAGCACCGGTGCGGTCACGGTCAATGTCGCCACGGTCGGCCTCCAGTCGCACGCGCAGTACGCCGACACCTACCACCCGGTCTCTCCGCTCCGGCTGCTCGACACCCGCAACGGCACCGGCGGCAGCACCGGTCCGGTCGCCGGCGGACACTCGGTCACGCTGCCGGTCGGCGGCACCCACGGGGTCCCGGCAGGGGCGTCGGCGGTGGTCCTGAACACCACCGCGACCAGCACCAAGTCGTCCGGCAGCCTGGTCCTCTCCACGCACGGCGCCACCGGCTCCAGCCTGACCGGCCCGTACTGGACCACCGGGCAGACCGCCTCCGCCCAGATCGTGCTCCCCCTGAAGGACGGCAAGGTCGTGCTGCGCAACGCCGGCAAGGGCTCGGCACAGCTCGTCGCGGACCTCGCCGGCTGGTACGGCGCCCCCGCGGGCGGCTCCGAGTTCCTGCCGGTCACCCCCGCCCGCGTCCTCAACACCCACACCGGCACCGGCGCCGGAAAGATCGCCAAGATCGCCGCCCACGCCACCCTCAAGCTCAAGGTCACCGGCGCCCACGGAGTCCCGGCCACCGGGGTCACCGCCGTCGACCTGAATCTCACGGTGCCCTCCCCGTCCGGCAACGGCTACCTCGTCGCCTACGCCGACGGCACACCGCGCCCCGGCGTGTACTCCCTGAACTTCACCAAGGGACACACCGCGGCCAACCGCGCACTGGTCAAGGTCGGCACCGACGGCGAGATCGACCTCTACAACGCCGGCACCGGCCCGGTGGACGTCTGTGCCGACCTACTGGGCGATTACGACGTCTTCCCGGCGGGCTGACCTGATCTCCTTGGCGGCGGGACCGCTCGGCGCTAGGTTCTGGCGGGTCGACACGTCATCAGGGTGGGGAAGATGAGCCGGGACCAGGACATACAGCTGGAGAAGGACCGCGCGAGATACGGCCTGCTCGCCGTCGTCATCAGCAACCTCGCGATCGCCGGGGTCGCGGTCTTCGGGGTCTGGCGGCTGAGCGGCGACACGTCGGTGATCATCGGCGTGCTCTCCGCCGCGTTCACCGCCGTGAGCAGCATGACCACGGCATACCTGGGGATCAAGGCGGTGTCCAACACGGCAAAGTCGATGGCCGCCGCCGCCTCGGCCCCCGCCGCCCACACCACCCCACCAGCCCCGGCCGCCCCCACCGCCACCGCGCCCACGACGCCGACCGTGCCCACCACCCCTGGCACCACCGCACCCACGACTTCGACCGCGCCCACCACCGCGCCCACGCAGCGCACCCAGTAACCGCCCACAGGCACCCCGAACCACCCGCCACCGCACCGCCCCACCCGCCAGCAGGTCCGCCGACCCCGGCCGTGCCCGCCGCCGCTGCCTCACCGTGCCCGCCGCCGCTGCCTCACCGTGCCCACGCAGCGCACCCAGCGCCGGCCACGGGCACCCCCGAACCACCGCCTCCGCCCCGCCTCCGCCCCGCCTCCGCCCCGCCTCCGCCCTGGCTTGACCCCGTCCCGCCGCCCCCGGCGTCGGCTCCGCCGGGGCCCCTTCGGCGGCACCCCGGTCGGCCGGCAAGGCCGGTGAAACCGGTGGACCGACCCCGGCCGAACCGCCGGAGGCAAAAGCGTTCGCCACGAATTTCCCCGAGGTGAGATCCTGGACCGCGTATGTCTACGCATCCCGCCCCCGCCCTCGGCGCTCTCGCCCCCCGCCTGACCGAGCTTTCGCTGCGCGACGCGCACCGGCTCGGGCGCAGGCTGGAAGGTGCACGCAAGATCCGTAAGCCGGAGGCCCGGGCCGCCGTCCTCGCGGAGATCGAGGCCGAGGTGGCCAGGGCCGAGGAACGGATGGCCGGCCGACGCGCCGTCGTGCCCGCCGTGTCGTACCCCGAGCAGCTGCCCGTCAGTCAGAAGAAGGACGAGATCGCGGAGGCGATACGCGATCACCAGGTCGTGATCGTCGCCGGTGAGACCGGGTCCGGGAAGACCACACAGATCCCGAAGATCTGTCTGGAACTCGGGCGCGGTGTCCGGGGAATGATCGGTCACACCCAGCCCCGCCGGATCGCCGCCCGCACCGTCGCCGAGCGGGTCGCCGAGGAGCTGCGCACGCCCCTCGGGGAGGCCGTCGGCTGGAAGGTCCGCTTCACCGACCAGGTGAACCCGGACGCCACCTTCGTCAAGCTGATGACGGACGGCATCCTGCTCGCCGAGATCCAGACCGACCGCGAGCTGCGCGCCTACGACACGATCATCATCGACGAGGCCCACGAGCGGTCCCTCAACATCGACTTCCTGCTCGGCTACCTGGCCCAGCTGCTGCCCAAGCGGCCGGACCTGAAGGTGGTCATCACCTCCGCGACCATCGACCCCGAGCGGTTCTCCCGGCACTTCGGGGACGCCCCGATCGTCGAGGTCAGCGGCCGGACGTACCCCGTGGAGGTGCGTTACCGGCCCCTCCTCGAAGAGGACGCCGAGGACGCCGACCGCGACCAGATCACCGCGATCTGCGACGCGGTCGAGGAGCTCCAGGCCGAGGGCAAGGGCGACATCCTCGTCTTCCTCTCCGGAGAGCGGGAGATCCGCGACACCGCGGACGCGCTGGAGAAGAAGAACTACCGGTTCACCGAGGTGCTGCCGCTGTACGCCCGGCTCTCGCACGCCGAGCAGCACCGCGTCTTCCAGCCGCACACCGGTCGCAGGATCGTTCTGGCGACCAACGTCGCCGAGACCTCGCTGACCGTCCCGGGCATCAAGTACGTCATCGACCCCGGCTTCGCCCGGATCAGCCGCTACAGCCACCGCACCAAGGTGCAGCGACTGCCCATCGAGGCGATCTCCCAGGCCAGCGCCAACCAGCGCAAGGGCCGCTGCGGCCGTACCAGCGACGGTGTCTGCATCCGGCTCTACGACGAGGACGACTTCCTCGCCCGCCCGGAGTTCACCGACGCCGAGATCCTGCGGACCAACCTCGCCTCCGTCATCCTGCAGATGACCGCGGCCGGCCTCGGGGACATCGAGAAGTTCCCCTTCATCGACCCGCCGGACCACCGCAACATCCGCGACGGTGTGCAGCTGCTCCAGGAGCTGGGTGCCCTGAACCCGGACGAGAAGGACACCCGCAAGCGGCTCACCGACTCCGGGCGCAAGCTCGCCCAGCTGCCCGTCGACCCGCGCCTGGCGCGCATGGTCCTGGAGGCCGACAAGAACGGCTGTGTCCGCGAGGTCATGGTCATCGCCGCCGCGCTCTCCATCCAGGACCCGCGTGAACGCCCCGCAGACAAGCAGACCCAGGCCGACCAGCAGCACGCCCGGTTCCGCGACGAGACCAGCGACTTCCTCGCCTTCCTCAACCTGTGGAAGTACATCCGCGAACAGCAGCGCGAACGCGGCTCGTCGTCCTTCCGGCGGATGTGCAAGCAGGAGTACCTGAACTTCCTGCGCATCCGGGAGTGGCAGGACATCTACAGCCAGCTGCGCACGGTCGCCAAGCAGATGGGCATCCACCTCAACGAGGAGGACGCCCCCGGCGACCGCGTCCATGTCTCGCTGCTCGCCGGCCTGCTGTCGCACATCGGCATGAAGGACGTGAAGGACGGCGCGAAGAACGAGTACCTCGGCGCCCGCAGCGCCAAGTTCGCGATCTTCCCCGGCTCGGCGCTGTTCAAGAAGACGCCCCGGTTCGTGATGTCCGCCGAACTCGTCGAGACCTCCCGCCTCTGGGCCCGGGTCAACGCGAAGATCGAGCCGGAGTGGGTGGAACCCCTCGCCGAGCACCTCCTGAAGCGGACGTACAGCGAACCGCACTGGGAGAAGGACCAGGCGGCCGTGCTGGCCTTCGAGAAGGTCACGCTGTACGGCGTGCCGATCGTCGCCCAGCGGAAGGTCAACTACGGCCGGATCGACCCGGAGACCAGCCGCGAGCTTTTCATCCGCAACGCACTGGTCGAGGGCGACTGGCGCACCCACCACAAGTTCTTCGCCGACAACCGAAGACTCCTCAGCGAGGTCGAGGAGCTGGAGCACCGGGCCCGGCGCCGGGACATCGTCGTGGACGACGACACGCTCTTCGACTTCTACGAGCAGCGGGTGCCCGACCACGTCGTCTCCGGCGCCCACTTCGACTCCTGGTGGAAGAAGAAGCGGCAGGAGCAGCCGGAGTTCCTCGACTTCGAGCGCGCGATGCTCATCCGGGAGTCGGCGGAGGCGGTCACCAAGGCCGACTACCCGGACTCGTGGCAGCAGGGGCAGCTCAGGTTCCGGGTGACGTACCAGTTCGAGCCGGGCGCGGACGCCGACGGCGTGACCCTGCACATCCCGCTCCAGGTCCTCAACCAGGTCAGGGACGAGGGCTTCGACTGGCAGATCCCGGGCCTCAGGGAAGAGGTCGTCACGGAGCTGATCCGGTCCCTGCCCAAGCCGATCCGCCGCAACTACGTCCCGGCACCGAACTTCGCCAAGCGCTTCCTGGACGCGGCGGTCCCTCTCCAGGAGCCCCTGACCACGACCATGGCCCGCGAGCTGAAGCGGATGGTCGGAGTGCCCTTCGAGGCCGAGGACTTCGACTGGGCGAAGCTCCCGGACCATCTGAGGATCACCTTCCGGATCGTCGACGAACGGCGCCGGAAGCTGGCCGAGGACAAGGACCTGGAGGCGCTGAAGATCCGGCTGAAGCCGAAGGCCCGCCAGGCCATCTCGCAGGCCGCCGCGGCCACCGCGGAGCGCGAGGGCGGCGAGTCGCTGGAGCGCACGGGCCTCACGGACTGGTCGATCGGCGCCCTCACGCGCGTCTTCGAGACCCGCCGGGCCGGCCAGCCGGTGAAGGCGTACCCGGCGCTCGTCGACGACGGCGACACCGTCTCGGTCCGCCTCTTCGACACCGAGGAGGAGCAGGCCGAGGCGATGTGGAAGGGCACCCGCAGGCTGATCCTCCGCAACATCCCGGTCAATCCCGCGAAGTTCGCCTCGGAGAAGCTCACCAACGCCCAGAAGCTGGCACTGTCCGCCAACCCGCACGGCACGATCCAGGCCCTGTTCGACGACTGCGCGATGGCGGCGGCGGACAAGCTGATCGGCGACTTCGGGGGCCCGGTGTGGGACGAGGAGTCGTACCGGAAGCTGTACGACAAGGTGCGCGCCGAGATCGTCGACACGACAATCCGCACGGTCGGTCAGGTACAGCAGGTACTGGCCGCCTGGCAGGCCTGTGAGCGCCGTCTGAAGGCCGTGGCGAGCCGCGCGCTGCTGGCAAACCTGACGGACGTCCGCAAGCAGCTGGACGCCCTGGTGAAGCCGGGCTTCGTGACGTGGGCCGGTATACGACGGCTCCCCGACCTCATGCGCTACCTGGTGGCCGCCGACCGTCGCCTCCAGCAGATGCCGACCAACGTCCAGCGGGACACCACCCGGATGGAGAAGGTCCACGAGATGCAGGACGAGTACGCCTGGCTCCTGGAGCAGCTCCCCCAGGGGCGGCCGGTGCCGCAGCAGGTGCTGGACATCCGCTGGATGCTGGAGGAGCTGCGGGTCAGCTACTTCGCGCACGCGCTGGGCACGGCGTTTCCGATCTCCGACAAACGGATCGTGAAGGCGATCGACTCGGCTGCACCGTAACCGACCGGGCACGCTGCGTGAGTTCGACCAGGACCCTCACCCTCCTGTACAGTCCTTCTCGCAGCACAGCGAAGACAAAGTGCCGCAAAACCTGGTCCTGTGGAGCAGTTTGGAGTGCTCGCCACCCTGTCAAGGTGGAGGCCGCGGGTTCAAATCCCGTCAGGACCGCATCACCCGAGAGGCCCGCATCCCCCCAAAGGACGCGGGCCTCTCGCATGTCACCCCGCCTGGACGAAGGCCGCGCCCGCGACGCAGCCGCAATCAGACACAGCAAATCCCGTCAGGACCGCATCACCCGACAGGCCCACATCCCCCCAAAGGACGCGGGCCTCTTCCGTGTTCCCCGGTGGTGCCGCCGGCCCTCCGGACGTTGGCCGGGTGCCGAGGGTGCGCTCTTGACGGGGTCACATTCGGTCGGTACCCAGAAGACAGGGCTCGCTTCCCCTCGGACCCCCTTCTGGAGGTGGCGCATGGCGGCTTCGGTGCGGCATGAGACGCGAGCCCTGTTGCGGGCCCACCTGGCGGCCGCCTCGTCGTACCGGCATCTGACCCGCCACTGCCCGGTCTGCCATCAGCTGCTGCGGCTGGCCATGGACTCCGCCCCGTGCGCCGCGGAGGTCCCCGAGGACGCCACGGAGGACGAGGGTCCCGTCGGCGCCTGAGCGGTGCCGGCCCCAACGACCGTTCCCCTGTGGGACGGTGGAGCCTCCGGCTCCATTAGCGCACCCGGGGCAGTACAAACAACCCGTGCGGTATGTGACGGGAGTCACCGCATAAGTTCCTGAAACAACGGTACTTACACCCCGCCTACAACAAGTCAATTTAATATGTGCAATTGCACCACCCTGAGGCCCCTCCCGCGGTACGCCCGCGGGCTCCCCCCGGACCCCCTCCCGCCACCTCTCCGGCCGCGTTCACAGCAGATCCGACAGGCCTCCCCAGACTCCGACAAGGCTGCTCACAGAGTCGCCGGTCATGGTCGGTCAGGCCCCATGGACGCACAAAAAAGATCGCGCTGGACCCGGCGGAGTCCAGCGCGATCTACGACGCACCCTGTGTCGCTGCCTGAGAAGTTCTGTCGGCTTGGGCGTGGGCCCTGTTGGGGCAGGTCCCGCGTCGCTCGGAGCTAGGGTTTGCGAGCACCTCGGCCAGTTGGGGGACCGGTCGGTATGCCCGCTATTCAGTTGGTCAGGCCTCGCTGCGCTGCTGCGGGATACCCGCGAGCAGCGCGCGGACCTCAGCCTCGCGGTAGCGTCGGTGTCCGCCCAGTGTGCGGATCGACGTGAGCTTGCCGGCCTTCGCCCACCGCGTGACCGTCTTGGGGTCGACGCGGAACATCGTGGCGACCTCAGCCGGGGTCAGCAGCGGCTCGGCATCAGGGGTGCGAGCGGTCATGAGCGGCCTCCTCGGGAGAACCGAACCTTCTCGGTTCTTTCCTCTAAATTCTGCACCTTGACCCGCGTTGCCCGAAATGGCGGACGCGAGTCGAGTCGGTTATAGGACGAACGGCTTGTCCTCGGCACTACAACTACACCATCCGTCCAGCCGCGTCGGCCAAACCGATGGAATTGCCCTCCCAGGTAGTCATCAGCCGCGGAAGCCGATGGACCATGCCATAGCGGACAGTCACGCCACTGTGACGATCAGTCACATGGCGATCAGGAGTCGACAGACCCCCCAAAGCAAGTGCAATGCTGAGATTCCGCCCACAGTGCACCACAAGTGGACGGAAGGAGCCCTCCCCGGACTCCTTGTCCTATTTTGGCACGAGGAGTGGCAAGAGGCGCAAGAGCCGTGTAAGTGCGGTCCGTCACCCTTGGCGCAAAAGCCCGGATCGGGACCAACGTCCCGTGCGTTCACTGAAGTGCCGTCAACGTACGTTGTTTCATGGCATCTGGGCCGTGACGTACATCACTCGGCGCTCATACGTCACCGAGGTGTCATCCGACTGTCACACCATCAGGTGACCCGACACTCAGTACGGAGCAGTCGACGTCGGCGCTCAGTTCGCGGACCGGCGGTCCCGCACCGCCCGCCAGCGCTCCACCAGCCGCCCGTACGCCTCCCCGGCCGCGACCCCGTCGCCCTGCCGCAGCGCCTCGATGCCGGCCGCCACGTCGGCCGCCGAATGGTCGTCCTCCAGATCACCGGCCCGCAGGGCGTGCACCAGGCCGCCGTAGTCCAGCTCGACCAGCGAGCGGGGATGGAACTCCTCCAGCCAGCGTCCGACGTCCACCAGGCCGTCGATCAGCGGCCCTTCGTCGATGGTGTCCTTGAGCGTGCGCAGCGCCCGGGCCACCCGCCGCCGGGCCTGCACCATCGGCGTGCGGTAGCGCAGCATCGGCGGGATCTCGCCGGTGCCCTTGTCGTACCGGCGCTCCTCGTCGGAGACCAGCACGAACCAGTTCAACGGCACCTGCCAGGTCGCCGTCCGGATCCAGGGCCGGGAGTCGGGGTTGCGGACCAGCCACCGCTCGTAGTCCATCGTGGCCTGCCGGCGGACGACCGGGGGCAGCATCGCGTCCAGGACCGTGTTCGGCAGTTCGTCGGGCAGCTCCTGCAGGGCCTGCCAGCCGCGCAGCCTGGTCCGCCACGGGCACACGCACACGACACCGTCGACCTCCAGGACGAACGCGTCGGCGCTCTCCTGCACCGGCACCGGGATCGGCGGGGTGGGCAGCAAGTCGGCCAGCGCGCGCCGGAGTTCGTCCTGATAGGAGGGCCGGTCGGAGCGGCGGGCGTAGCGCGTCCAGTGGCCGCGCTCGGGCTCCGGGAAGGCGGCCAGCGGCTCGTACACACGCAGGTACGTCGCGTAGGGGACGACCACCGAGGACACCTTGGGCACGCCTGCTCCCTCCCCATCGGACCGGGCTCGAAACCAGCGGGACCCACTACGGAGCAGCCGCGAAACCACAGCAAATCGTCCCACGCTCATACGTGCACACGCGGCGCGGGAGAGTGATCCTGAACACGGCGCGGATGGTGGGCGGGCAATAGCTCTACGCTCATGCCAGGCTCCCGCCACCCGTACGGGAGCCCCCCGCTTCCACTCGCCGCGAACACAACCGGGAGTCACCACAGTGACCGACGTTTCCACCGGCGTCCTGCACACCCTGTTCCACTCGGACCAGGGCGGTCACGAGCAAGTCGTGCTCTGCCAGGACCGCAAGACCGGCCTCAAGGCCGTCATCGCCATCCACTCCACCGCGCTGGGCCCCGCCCTCGGCGGCACCCGCTTCTACCCGTACGCCAACGAGGAGGAGGCCGTCGCCGACGCCCTCAACCTCGCGCGCGGGATGTCGTACAAGAACGCCATGGCCGGTCTGGACCACGGCGGCGGCAAGGCCGTGATCATCGGGGACCCCGATCGCGACAAGACCGAGGAGCTGCTGCTCGCCTACGGGCGGTTCGTCGCCTCGCTCGGCGGCCGCTACGTCACCGCCTGCGACGTCGGTACGTACGTCGCCGACATGGACGTCGTGGCGCGCGAGTGCCGGTGGACCACCGGGCGCTCCCCGCAGAACGGCGGCGCCGGCGACTCCTCCGTGCTCACCGCGTACGGCGTCTACCAGGGCATGCGGGCCAGTGCCCAGCACCTGTGGGGCGACCCGTCGCTGCGCGGCCGCACCGTCGGCATCGCGGGCGTCGGCAAGGTCGGCCACCACCTGGTGGAGCACCTGCTGGAGGAGGGCGCCCGGGTGGTGATCACCGACGTGCGCCGGGAGGCCGTCGGCCGGATCTCCGACCGGCACGCCCAGGTCCAGGTCGCCGCGGACACCGAAGCCCTGATCCGCGTCGAGGGCCTCGACATCTACGCGCCCTGCGCCCTCGGCGGTGCCCTCAGCGACGAGTCGGTGCCGGCGCTGACCGCCAAGGTGGTGTGCGGTGCGGCCAACAACCAGCTCGCCCACCCCGGCGTCGAGAAGGACCTCGCCGACCGCGGGATCCTCTACGCGCCGGACTACGTGGTGAACGCCGGCGGGGTCATCCAGGTCGCCGACGAGCTGCACGGGTTCGACTTCGACCGGTGCAAGGCCAAGGCGGCGAAGATCTTCGACACCACGCTGGCCATCTTCGCTCGTGCGAAGGATGACGGGATTCCGCCTGCCGCGGCGGCCGACCGGATCGCCGAACAGCGGATGCACGAAGCCGCAACGGCGGATGCACGCTGACCGAACGCCGGGTTTCCGCACGGATTTCCGGTACCCGCCGGCGGGCAGTTGGAGAGAACTCTCACGTTCGTCGGCGGGTCGCTCGCCAGGAAGTGGTTAAAATCGTCGTTGACCAGCGGGGACGGGGCGCCTCGCGGGTCGTGCAGCCAGGCGCGTGGTGCGGGCGACGTACCGTATGGGCGCGGGCTCAGGTACCGTGGAAGCCCTACGGACCGGTCTCTCCGAGGAGAGTCCGTTCCGGATCATGAACGCGTGTCAGACTCTGGGGCCGTCGAGCCCCGTCACCGAGGGGGTCGAGCCATGGGGCGCGGCCGGGCCAAGGCCAAGCAGACGAAGGTCGCCCGCCAGCTGAAGTACAACAGCGGTGGGACTGACCTGTCACGTCTGGCCAGCGAGCTGGGCGCTTCGACTTCGAGCCAGCCGCCGAATGGCGAGCCGTTCGAGGACGACGACGAGGATGACGACCCGTACGCCCAGTACGCGGATCTCTACAACGACGATGACGACGAGGACGAGGACGACCAGTCCGGGCCCCAGTCTCAACATCGTCGCGGTGCGTAATGCCCGCGGCTGCTTAGCCGTTCACATACCCGGTCCGGGGTTCTGACGCCGGACCGGGTTTTGTGCTGGCCTCACAGGGCCCGGCCCCGGACCCCGCTCCGCACCTGCCGGAGCGGCTAGTTCGGCGCGTAGTCGCCGACCAGCTCCGCGCCCGTGGTGTGCTCGCCGCGCTCGGTGATCTCGCCGGCCACCCATGCGTCGACCCCGCGGTCGGCCAGTGTGGCCAGCGCCACGTCCACCGATTCCTGCGGGACCATCGCGATCATGCCGACGCCCATGTTGAGCGTCTTCTCCAGCTCGAGCCGCTCGACCTTGCCGGTCCGGCCGACCAGGTCGAAGATCGCACCCGGCGTCCAGGTGGCCCGGTCGACGGTCGCGTGCAGGTGGTCCGGGATGACCCGGGCCAGGTTCGCGGCGAGTCCACCGCCGGTCACATGGCTGAAGGCGTGCACCTCGGCGGTGCGGATCAGGGCCAGGCAGTCCAGCGAGTAGATCTTGGTCGGCTCCAGCAGCTCCTCGCCGAGCGTGCGGCCGAGCTCCTCGACGTGCGCGTCGAGCGGGAGCCCCGCCTGGTTCAGCAGAACATGCCGGACCAGGGAGTACCCGTTGGAGTGAAGCCCGGAGGACGCCATGGCGATCACCGCGTCACCCGTACGGATACGATCCGCGCCGAGCAGCCGGTCGGCCTCCACCACGCCCGTACCGGCGCCGGCCACGTCGAAGTCGTCCGCGCCGAGGAGGCCCGGGTGCTCCGCGGTCTCGCCGCCCACCAGGGCGCAGCCGGCCAGCACACAGCCCTCGGCGATGCCCTTGACGATCGCGGCGACCCGCTCGGGGTGGACCTTGCCGACGCAGATGTAGTCGGTCATGAAGAGCGGCTCCGCGCCGCACACCACGATGTCGTCCATGACCATGGCGACCAGGTCGTGGCCGATGGTGTCGTACACGCCCAGCTGCCGGGCGATGTCGACCTTGGTGCCCACGCCGTCCGTGGCGGAGGCGAGCAGCGGGCGCTCGTAGTGCTTGAGGGCGGAGGCGTCGAAGAGGCCGGCGAAGCCGCCGATGCCGCCGAGGACCTCGGGGCGCCGGGTCTTCTTCACCCACTCCTTCATCAACTCGACGGCGCGGTCGCCCGCTTCGATGTCGACGCCGGCAGCCGCGTAGGAAGCACCGGGAACTGCACCCGTCGCCGGAGGTGACTGATTGTCTGCAGCAGACATTGCCTGGGATCTTTCGGGTTGGTTGCTACGGGGCTTACGGGCGACGGATCGCGTCGGCCGCGGCCGTGGCTGCCGGACCGGCGGCCAGTTCGGTCTCCAGGAGCTGCTTGCCCAGCAGCTCGGGGTCCGGGAGCTCCATCGGGTACTCGCCGTCGAAGCAGGCACGGCAGAGGTTCGGCTTGGCGATGGTGGTCGCCTCGATCATGCCGTCGATGGAGATGTAGGCCAGGGAGTCGGCGCCGAGCGAGGTGCCGATCTCGTCGATGGTCATGCCGTTGGCGATGAGCTCGGCGCGGGTGGCGAAGTCGATGCCGAAGAAGCAGGGCCACTTCACGGGCGGCGAGGAGATCCGGATGTGGACCTCGGCCGCGCCCGCCTCGCGCAGCATGCGCACCAGGGCCCGCTGGGTGTTGCCGCGCACGATCGAGTCGTCGACGACGACCAGCCGCTTGCCCCTGATGACTTCCTTCAGCGGGTTCAGCTTCAGGCGGATGCCGAGCTGCCGGATGGTCTGCGAGGGCTGGATGAAGGTCCGGCCGACGTAGGCGTTCTTGACCAGACCGTTGCCGAACGGGATGCCCGAGGCCTCCGCGTAGCCGACGGCGGCGGGAGTGCCGGACTCCGGGGTCGCTATCACCAGGTCGGCGTCGACCGGGGCTTCCTTGGCCAGCTTCCGGCCCATCTCCACCCGGGAGAGGTAGACGTTCCGCCCGGCGATGTCGGTGTCGGGGCGGGCCAGGTACACGTATTCGAAGACACAGCCCTTGGGCTTCGCATCCGCGAATCGCGAGGTACGCAGACCGTTCTCGTCGATGGCGACGAACTCGCCCGGCTCGATCTCGCGCACGAAGCTGGCACCGCAGATGTCGAGGGCGGCGGACTCCGAGGCGATCACCCAGCCGCGCTCCAGGCGGCCGAGGACCAGCGGGCGGATGCCCTGCGGGTCGCGGGCGGCGTAGAGGGTGTGCTCGTCCATGAAGACGAGGGAGAAGGCGCCCCGGACCTTCGGCAGGACCGCGTGCGCGGCCTCCTCGATGGTCAGCGGCTTGCCGTCGGCGTCGACCTGGGCCGCGAGGAGCGCGGTGAGCAGGTCGGTGTCGTTGGTGGCGGCGACCCGGGTGGACCGGCCGTGGGTGTCCTTGGGGAGGTCGGCGACCATCTCGGCGAGCTGCGCCGTGTTGACGAGGTTGCCGTTGTGGCCGAGCGCGATCGAGCCGTGCGCGGTGGCGCGGAACGTCGGCTGGGCGTTCTCCCACACGGAGGCACCGGTGGTCGAGTAGCGGGCGTGACCGACCGCGATATGCCCCTGGAGCGAACCGAGGGAGGTCTCGTCGAAGACCTGGGAGACCAGCCCCATGTCCTTGAAGACGAGGATCTGGGAGCCGTTGCTGACCGCGATACCCGCGGATTCCTGGCCCCGATGCTGGAGGGCGTAGAGCCCGAAGTACGTGAGCTTGGCGACCTCTTCGCCCGGAGCCCAGACACCGAAGACGCCGCAAGCGTCCTGGGGGCCCTTCTCACCGGGGAGCAGATCGTGATTGAGGAGACCGTCACCACGTGGCACGGCACCGAGTGTAGGCGAGATCGACCACTGGTCCGAATTGGGGATACCCGGCCGTAATGGATCTACGACCGGGGGCGCGGTTGTGGGTTTCTCCATTTCCGCTGGTCAGCGCGGTGGGAGGAATCTCCAGCCGGGGCACGTTCGTGCGCACCTGTGCCCGCGCAACCCCCTCACACCGTATCTCTGAGTGAGGTGTCGCACATCATTCGGGGCACCGGAGGTCACTTCCTGGACAGCTCGACCCGGTCGCCGCCGTCGGTGGTGAGGGTGAGTTTCCTGCCGTCGGCCCGGGTGGTGAGCGGTCCCGCGGTGAGGGTGCGGGCGAGGGCGCGCTCGAAGGTCATGCGGGTGTTGTCGCAGGCCATGCGGGTGGTGCGGGCGTTGCTCAGCCGGATCCGGTCGTCCGTGACCTTCGCCGTGGCGCTGAACTGGTTGCACCCGTAGCTGCCGGCGGCCCTGCCGTCGTCGATCTTCACGTGGGCGGATGCCGGGGCGCGCCGGGTGGTGCCGTCCACGGTGACGCTGTCGACGGTCCACTCGATCCCGGTCACCGGTGGCTGGGAGCCCACGGAGACACCGGCTTTCTCACCGCCGCAGGCCACCGCGAGCGGGACGAGCACGGCGGCGGCCGTCATGGTCAGGGTCCTGTGCTGCGTGCGCTGCTTGTACCCGTACATGCCGGTTCGACGGAACACCCCGGATGATCGGTTCCCTCAGCTCATGAGGGGCAGCAGGGCCCCGATGTCCGCCCGCTCGCCGCTGGCGCTGACCTTGGCGTCCGCCAGCGCCTCCGGCCACCCCAGCCGTCCGGTGGCCAGCCGGATCCAGGTGAGCGGATCGGTCTCGACGACGTTCGGCGGGGTGCCCCGGGTGTGCCGGGGACCTTCGACGCACTGCACCACGGCGTACGGCGGCACGCGCACCTCGGTGGAGCCGCCGGGCGCCTTGACCGCGAGCGCGTCGGCGAGCAGCCGGGTGCAGGCGGCCAGGGCCTGCCGGTCGAACGGCACCTCCGGTCCCGCGACGGCCGCGTTGAGGTCGTCGGTGTGGACGACCAGCTCGACGGTCCGGGTGACCAGGTAGTCGTCCAGGGACATCGCGCCGGCGCTGGTGGCGAGCAGCCGGGTGCCGGGGTGGGCGGCGAGCAGGGCACGGAGACTGTCGTCGGCCTCGGCGAGGTAGGCGTCGAGATCGGGGTGGCCGTCGGCGAGCCGCCGGGTGAAGTCGGAGATCGCCGAGGAGTTGACGGCGGTCCGGAAGGGCCAGTCGAGAGGAGCCGCGTCCGCCGTGGCCGGCTCGGGCTCGGCCAGGGCCCGGTGGACGGCGGTGACCGCCATCCCGATATGGGCGACGAGGTCCCGTACGGTCCACTCGCCGAGCCGGGTGGGGAGCGCGAGCTGCTCGGGGGTGAGCGTACGGACGGCGTCCCGCACGTGGGCGAACTGGGCGAGGACCGCCGTTCTGGTTCGGGCCGGGTCGTACGTCCTGGTGCGCTTCTTGGCGGGAGGCATGGCGGTGAGCGTATTCCCTCGGTCCGGCAGTGCTGCGCGATCCCGGCGCGGTCCAGGCCCTCGGCACCGATCCGGAGACTGCCGGGCTCGCGGTCAGGGGGCGAGGTCGGCGGCCGGGGTGATCACCCAGTGGTTGCTGTGGATGACCCGGTCCGCGAAGTCGACGTCGATCTCCCCGAGGAGCCGGAAGCCGAGGGATCGGCAGATGCCGTTCGAGGGGCCGTTGGCCGTCGCCGGGAAGGCATGGATGTCTCCCCAGCGGCCCTCGTCCCGGGCCTGTCGGAGGAGGGTGCGGGTGGCGAGCTTGCCGAGGCCGCGGCCCTGGAACTCGGGGAGGACCATCCAGCCGATCTCCGAGACCGGCTCCCCGCCCTCGTCGTGCGCCCAGACGCAGACATGGCCCGCGACGACCTCGGGGACACCCGGATCGGGGACGATCATCTTGATCCAGGAGGTGCCGGCCGCCGCCGCCTCGGCGTCCCGGCGCACCTTGTCCCTCATGCCGTCGCTGGGCAACGGCCCGCCGAGGTCCCGCATCATGACGGGGTCGCAGCGCATGCGGACGTAGGCGTCCACGTCGTCCGGGGTGACATCACGCAAGTACATGTCAGAAGGATGGAGTGTCCGAGGGCGTCCTGCACGCAAAACGGCCCTGCCCGTCCGCTAGGCACAGGCAGGGCCGTACGACCGGCGCCGGCTACGCGAGCAGCGCCTCGATCGTGCCCTCGTGGGCCTCGCGGAGTTCCGCCAGCGAGAGCTCGAACTCGCCCTGGATCTCCACCGACTCGCCGTCCACGACACCGATGCGGGCCACCGGCAGGCCGCGCGCGCCGCACATGTCGTTGAAGCGGACCTCCTCCGAGCGCGGCACCGCGACGATCGCGCGCCCGGCCGACTCGGAGAGGAGGAACGTGAAGGCGTCGAGCCCGTCCGGTACGACCAGACGCGCGCCCTTGCCGCCGAGCAGCGCCGACTCCACGACCGCCTGGATCAGACCGCCGTCGGACAGGTCGTGCGCCGAGTCGATCATGCCGTCGCGGGACGCGGAGATCAGGATCTCGGCCAGGAGGCGCTCGCGCTCCAGGTCGACCTTCGGCGGCAGGCCGCCCAGGTGGTCGTGGACGACCTGGGACCAGGCCGAACCGCCGAACTCCTCGCGGGTGTCACCGAGGAGGTAGAGCAGCTGCCCGTCCTCCTGGAAGGCGACCGGCGTGCGCCGGGCGACGTCGTCGATCACGCCGAGGACGGCGACCACCGGGGTGGGGTGGATGGCCGCCTCGCCGGTCTGGTTGTAGAGCGAGACGTTGCCGCCGGTCACCGGGGTGCCCAGCTGCAGACAGCCGTCCGCCAGACCGCGTACCGCCTCGGCGAACTGCCACATCACCGCCGGGTCCTCCGGCGAACCGAAGTTCAGGCAGTCGGAGACGGCGAGGGGCTTCGCGCCGGTCGTCGCCACGTTCCGGTAGGCCTCGGCCAGCGCCAGCTGGGCGCCCGCGTACGGGTCCAGCTTGGCGAAGCGGCCGTTGCCGTCCGTCGCGATCGCGACCCCGAGGCCGGTCTCCTCGTCCACGCGGATCATGCCGGAGTCCTCCGGCTGGGCGAGGACGGTGTTGCCCTGCACGAAGTGGTCGTACTGCGAGGTGATCCACTTCTTGGAGGCCTGGTTGGGGGAGCCGACCAGCTTCAGGACCTGGTCCTTCAGCTCCTCGGCGGTGGCCGGCCGGGCCAGCTTGTTCGCGTCGTCCGCCTGCAGGGCGTCCTGCCAGGACGGGCGGGCGTACGGGCGCTCGTAGACCGGGCCGTCGTGCGCGACCGTGCGCGGGTCGACGTCCACGATCTTCTCGCCGTGCCAGAAGATCTCGAGGCGGTCGCCGTCGGTCACCTCACCGATGACGGTGGCGATGACGTCCCACTTCTCGCAGATCTCCAGGAAGCGCTCGACCTTCGCCGGCTCCACGACCGCGCACATGCGTTCCTGCGACTCGCTCATGAGGATTTCCTCGGGCGAGAGGGTCGAGTCGCGCAGCGGTACGTCGTCGAGGGTGACGGTCATGCCGCCGGAGCCGTTCGACGCCAGTTCGCTGGTGGCGCAGGACAGGCCCGCCGCGCCCAGGTCCTGGATGCCGACGACCAGCTTCTCGGCGAAGGCTTCCAGCGTGCACTCGATCAGGAGCTTCTCCTGGAACGGGTCGCCGACCTGCACCGCCGGGCGCTTCGACGGCTTGGCGTCGTCGAAGGTCTCGCTCGCCAGGATCGACGCGCCGCCGATGCCGTCGCCGCCGGTCCTGGCGCCGTACAGGATGACCTGGTTGCCCGCGCCGGAGGCCTTGGCGAGGTGGATGTCCTCGTGCCGCATCACACCGATGGCACCGGCGTTGACCAGCGGGTTGCCCTGGTAGCAGGCGTCGAAGACGACCTCGCCGCCGATGTTGGGCAGGCCCAGGCAGTTGCCGTAGCCGCCGATGCCGGCGACGACGCCGGGCAGCACCCGCTTGGTGTCGGGGTGGTCGGCGGCGCCGAAGCGCAGCGGGTCGACCACGGCGACCGGGCGGGCGCCCATCGCGATGATGTCGCGGACGATGCCGCCGACGCCGGTCGCGGCGCCCTGGTAGGGCTCGACGTACGACGGGTGGTTGTGCGACTCGACCTTGAAGGTGACCGCGTAGCCCTGGCCGACGTCGACGACGCCCGCGTTCTCGCCGATGCCCACCAGCAGCGCGTCGCTCTGCGGGGCCTTCTCGCCGAACTGGCGGAGGTGGACCTTGGAGGACTTGTACGAGCAGTGCTCGGACCACATCACCGAGTACATGGCGAGTTCGGCGCCGGTCGGACGGCGGCCGAGGATCTCCACCACCCGCTCGTACTCGTCCTTCTTCAGGCCGAGTTCGGCCCAGGGCAGCTCGACGTCGGGGGTCGCGGCCGCGTGCTCGACCGTGTCCAGAGGCGTCCGGCTCATGCGTTGACCAGCTTCTTGAGGATCGAGGTGAAGAAGGGCAGACCGTCGGTGCGGCCGCTGCCGATGAGCGGCTCGACGGCGTGCTCCGGGTGCGGCATCAGGCCTACGACGTTCCCGGCCTCGTTGGTGATGCCGGCGATGTCGCGGAGGCTGCCGTTGGGGTTGAGGTCTAGGTAGCGGAAGACCACCCGGCCCTCGGCCTCAAGCTTGTCCAGCGTGTACTCGTCGGCGACGTACCGGCCGTCCATGTTCTTCAGCGGAATGTGGATCTCCTGGCCCTCGCGGTAGTCGCCGGTCCAGGCGGTCCCCGCGTTCTCCACCCGCAGCTTCTGGTCGCGGCAGATGAAGTGGAGGTGGTTGTTGCCGAGCATCGCGCCCGGGAGCAGATGGGCCTCGGTGAGGACCTGGAAGCCGTTGCAGATACCGAGGACCGGGAGGCCGGCCTTCGCCTGCTCGATGAGGGTCTCCATCACCGGCGAGAAACGGGAGATGGCGCCGGCCCGCAGATAGTCGCCGTAGGAGAAACCGCCCGGGAGGACCACCGCGTCGACCTGGTGGAGGTCCTTGTCCTTGTGCCAGAGGGCCACCGGTTCGGCACCCGCGAGCCGGATCGCACGCTGGGTGTCCCGGTCGTCGAGACTTCCCGGGAAAGTGACGACGCCAATACGAGCGGTCACTTGGCCGCCTCCGCGACTTCATCCACCCGAACGGTGAAGTCCTCGATCACCGTGTTGGCGAGGAAGGATTCCGCAAGATCGTGGATGCGGGCGAGCGCGGCCTCGTCGACCGGCCCGTCAACTTCCAGTTCGAATCGCTTTCCCTGACGGACATCGGAGATGCCTTCGAAACCCAGGCGCGGCAGCGCACGCTGGACCGCCTGGCCCTGGGGGTCGAGGATCTCCGGCTTGAGCATGACGTCGACTACGACGCGTGCCACTGGCACTCCCGGTGTTGTGGTGCTGGCTGCTGAGCAGTTACCCGCCGGTGCTCCGACAGGCGTCTTCAGACTACCCGCACAAAATTTCTACGCGGGTAGAGTTGTAGGAAACTACGTGAGCCGCATCACGATCGGGTGACAGCGGGGGATCCACACGAAAAGTTCTGGGAAAGTTCCCCGGGTTCGCCCACGACATCTATTGCGTCCGGGACACGCGGACGGATTTAGTCGGGCTTCACTTTGTATTGCCAGGCACTGTACAAATGAATTGGCAATAGCCGATACTCGGCACGTCATCTCCGCCATCGCGTCATCGTCGATGAGCTGTATAGACGTGCCACACGAAGGGACCGATATTCGTGGCGCAGAAGGTCGTGGTCACTCTCTTTGACGACATCGACGGCTCGGAAGCGGCGGAAACGATCGCCTTCGGACTCGACGGCAAGTCGTACGAGATCGATCTGAATCAAGCCAACGCCAAGGAACTGCGTAAGGCCCTGGAGCCGTACGTGACGGCCGGCCGCAAGCGGTCGAAGTCGGGCAAGGCGTACAAGCAGACGGAGGTCGCCCCCGACCCGGCGGCCGTCCGCGCCTGGGCACAGGCGAACAAGATGGATGTCCCGGCGCGCGGTCGCATCCCGAAGAAGGTCTACGAGGCGTTCAGCGCCGCGCAGTGAGGCGCGGCTCGGGCTGTCCTCAGGGACCGTCACCGGCCCCCGAGGACAGCCGACTTGCGCTACCCCCCTGCTGATCAGCTAATGTCTGGAGCACGCCGAGGGGCACGCCGAAAGGTCGAAACCCACGGAGTACATGCGGGTGTAGTTCAGTAGCAGAACATCCCCCTTCCAGGGGGAAGGCGCAGTGTGCAATTCCTGTCACCCGCTCTGCACCGCCGGTCCTGGTCATGCTTGTGGATCAGGTAGGCTGGTGCTCGCACCGATCGGTGGGAGCCGGTCGGGAGCAGTGCGGACGTAGCTCAGTTGGTAGAGCGCAACCTTGCCAAGGTTGAGGTCGCGAGTTCGAGCCTCGTCGTCCGCTCCAGCTCGTAGGAGAAACCCCAGTCATACGACTGGGGTTTTTTCGTGCGCCTTCGGTCCCCATCGCGGGCTCTGACATTTGTCATGTGGAGTGATGACACCGCGCACTGCTGCCGGGCCCGGGCGCCGGGGACGCTCGTTCCATGGAAGCCATCGAAGACAACGAACACGTGATTGAGGTCACAGACCTCCGGCGTGCCTACGGGGGCGGGTTCGAGGCGGTCCGTGGAATCACCTTCTCGGTGGGCCGTGGGGAGATCTTCGCGCTCCTCGGCACCAACGGCGCCGGCAAGACCTCCACGGTCGAACTGCTGGAGGGCCTCGCACCGCCGACCGGGGGCCGGGTCCGGGTGCTGGGCCACGATCCGCACCGGGAGCGGGCCGCCGTACGGCCGCGCACCGGCGTGATGCTCCAGGAGGGCGGCTTCCCGTCCGAGCTGACCGCCGGCGAGACCGTCCGGATGTGGGCCGGCTGTACGACCGGAGCCCGGCCCACGGCCGAGGCGCTCGGCCTGGTCGGGCTCGCCGGCAAGGCGGACGTCCGGGTCAAGCAGCTCTCCGGCGGTGAGCGGCGCCGCCTCGACCTGGCGCTCGCGCTGCTCGGCCGGCCCGAGGTGCTGTTCCTGGACGAGCCGACGACCGGCCTCGACGCCGAAGGGCGCCGGGACACCTGGCAGTTGGTGCGATCCCTGCGTGACGCCGGAACGGCCGTCCTGCTCACCACGCACTACCTGGAAGAGGCCGAGGACCTCGCCGACCGGCTCGCCATCCTGCACGAGGGGCGGATCGCGGCCACCGGAACACCGGGCGAGGTGACCGCGGACCGGCCCGCACGGATCTCCTTCGAGCTGCCGCTCGGCTACTTCGTGGGCGACCTGCCGCCGCTCGCCGCCCTGGGCGTGTGCGGTCACGAGACCGACGGCCGGGCCGTACGGCTGCGGACCCGCGAAGTGCAGCGGACGGCCACCGGAGTGCTGACCTGGGCCCAGCGGTCCGGGGTCGAGCTGGACCGGCTGGAGGTGCGGTCGGCCTCGCTGGAGGAGGCGTTCCTGGGAATCGCGAAGGAGGCGGTCGTATGAGCACGGTGGACCTCGGCGGGCGCCGGGACGCGATGCCCGCCGCGTCCCGGCACCGGGCGGCACTCTCGGCCTCCCGGCGCCGGCTGGGAGCGCTCGGCCGCGCCGAGCTGCTGCTCCTCGGCCGCAATCGCGGTGCGGTGCTCACCGCGCTGCTGGTGCCGCTCGCACTGCCGTTCAGTGTGCGGCCCGCCATCGACCAGATCGACCTCAAGGCCCAGGGGCTGAACGTCGGCACGCTGATGCTGACCGCGGCGACCGGGTTCTCCTTCCTCTTCGCCGTGTACACGTCCCTGGTGAGCGCGTACGTGGCCCGCCGCGAGGAGCTCGTCCTCAAGCGGCTGCGCAGCGGCGAGCCGGCCGACGCCGAGATCCTGGCCGGCACCGCCCTGCCCGCCCTCTGTCTGGGGCTGGCCCAGGCGCTGGTGCTCGCCGTCGGCTGCGCGGTGCTCCTCGACGCCGGCGCGCCGAAGGCGCCGTATCTCACCCTGCTCGGGCTGCTTCTGGGCCTGCTGCTCAGCGCCGCGCTCGCCGCGCTCACCTCGGTGGTCACCCGGACCACCGAGAGCGCCCAGGTCACCGCGCTGCCGCTGGTCTTCGTCTCGATGCTGGGCTCGGGCATCGCCGTACCCACCGACGTCCTGCCCGACCGCCTCGCCTCGGTCTGTGAATTCCTCCCGCTCTCCCCGGCCGTCCGGCTGGTCCGCGCGGGCTGGACCGGCGAGCTCGGCGCCTACCAGGCGACGGGCACGGTCCTCACCGCGCTGGCCTGGACCGTGGTCGCGGTGTTTGCTGTACGGCGGTGGTTCCGCTGGGAACCCCGGCGCTGAGTGCGAACGAGCCGGAACGGCACAGAACGGGACGGGACGGGACCGGGGATGAGCGGGGCAGGCGGCTGGTGGCGGGCGAAGACCACGCCCGCCAAGGTCGAGACGTACACACGCTGGTCGTTCCACTTCTTCGCGGTGGTCGAGGTGACCGCGATCGGACTCCCGGTCTTCGGGGAGGTGAGGGCGGCGCTCTCGGGCTGGATGACCGCGATGGTCGTCGTCCACGCGGTGCTCTGCGCGCTGACCGCCTCCCGGGCGCTGGACTGGACGCGGGGCCGCCGGGAACAGCCGGTGCGGCTGCTGTGGGTGCTCGGCGCGGTCACCTACGTCTTCGCCGTCACCGCCCTGGTGCTGCGCGGGCACGGCGGACCGGGCGACGACACGCACAGCGCGGCGACCACCGTGTTCGTGGGGATCCTGGCGTTCGGGGCCGGCACCACGGCGCTCGGCGTCCGCGACCGGCACCGGGCGCTGGCGTTGATCGCGGGCTTCGCGGGCGGGGCGGCCGTGGTCTCCGTCCCGCTCGGCGTGCCCGGGATCGCCGCGCTGGTCACGGCGGTCGTGGTCTTCATGGCCGGCGGCGGCCTCGCCGCCACCTCGGGCTTCTCCGTCTGGCTGCTGAACGCCGTCTACGAACTCGACGAGGCCCGGGAGACCCGTGCCCGGCTCGCCGTCGCCGAGGAACGGCTGCGGTTCGGCCGCGATCTGCACGACGTGCTCGGCCGCAACCTCGCCGTCATCGCCCTCAAGAGCGAACTGGCCGTGCGGCTGGTCCGCCGCGAACGGCCCGAGGCCGTGGAGCAGATGATCGAGGTGCAGCGGATCGCCCAGGAGTCGCAGCGGGAGGTACGGGCCGTCGTACGGGGCTACCGGGACGCCGACCTCGCGGCCGAACTGGCGGGCGCTCAGGGCGTGTTGGCAGCGGCCGGCATCCACTGCACGGTGACCGGCGACACCGCGGGCCTGCCCGCCGAGGTTCAGTCGGCCCTCGGCTGGGTGGTACGGGAGACGACCACCAATGTCCTGCGGCACGGAGACGCGGGACAGTGCACGGTGGGCCTGCGGGTACTGGAGGGACGCGTGGTGCTGACGGTGGAGAACGACGGGGTCGCCGGGCGGGCCGGCGGCAAGAGCGGGGGTGGCGGGTCCGGGATCGCCGGGCTGCGGGAGCGGCTCGCGGCGGTGGAGGGCACGTTGGAGGCGGGGCCGGTGGGGGCGGACGGGTTCCGGGTGGTGGCCTCGGTGCCGCTGACCGGTCGTACGGCCGATGCGAAGGTGAGCGGAGTCACCTCATGACCTCTCCGGTACGGCTGTTGCTCGCCGACGACGAGCATCTGATCCGGGGCGCGCTCGCCGCCCTGCTCGGCCTCGAGGACGACCTCGTCGTGGTCGCGGAGGCGGCCACCGGACCCGAGGCGCTCGCCATGGCGCGGGCCCATCGGCCCGACGTGGCGGTACTGGATCTGCAGATGCCGGGGGCGGACGGTGTGAAGGTCGCCACATCACTGCGGGCCGAACTGCCCGGCTGCCAGGTGCTGATCGTGACCGGTCACGGCCGCCCCGGGCACCTGAAACGCGCCCTGGCCGCCGGTGTGCGGGGGTTCGTCCCGAAGACGGTCAGTGCGCAGCGGCTCGCGGAGATCATCCGTACCGTGCATGCGGGAAACCGCTACGTCGACCCCGAGTTGGCCGCCGACGCGATCTCCGCCGGCGACTCGCCGCTGACCGCCCGGGAGGCCGAGGTGCTGGAACTGGCGGCCGACGGAGCGCCGGTCGCGGAGATCGCCGAGCGAGCCGCGCTGTCGCCGGGAACCGTACGGAACTACCTCTCCTCGGCCGTCACCAAGCTCGGTGCGGAGAACCGTCATACGGCAGTGCGTCTCGCTCGGGAGCGAGGTTGGGTATAGTTGCTCTCGCGCCACGGCGCATGCGGACGTAGCTCAGTTGGTAGAGCGCAACCTTGCCAAGGTTGAGGTCGCGAGTTCGAGCCTCGTCGTCCGCTCCGAAAAAGGCCCCCGGTTTCCACCGGGGGCCTTTCGCGTGGGCCCTGCCGTGCAGGGCCCCCTTGCCTTGACGCCGTCCTTTGTACGGTCCTTCACGCAGTCCTTTGTGCGGCCCCTCGAGCGGTCAGCTCCAGCTCTGGCCGGTCAGCCGCTCGTACGCCTCGATGTACTTCGCCCGGGTCGCCTCGACCACCCGCTGCGGCAGCGGCGGCGGGGGCTGCTCGCTCTTCCGGTCCCAGCCGGACTCGGCCGAGGTCAGCCAGTCGCGCACGAACTGCTTGTCGAACGACGGCTGGGCCCGGCCCGGCTCCCACTCGTCGGCCGGCCAGAAGCGGGAGGAGTCCGGGGTGAGGACCTCGTCGGCGAGGACCAGGGCGACGTCGCCGTCGGCGCCCTGCTCCAGGCCGAACTCGAACTTGGTGTCGGCCAGGATGATCCCCCGGTCCCGGGCGATGTCCCGGGCCCGCCCGTACACCGCGAGGGTGGCCTGGCGCAGCTGGGCGGCCGTCTCGGCGCCGACCTGCCGGGCGACCTCCTCGTACGACACGTTCTCGTCGTGCTCGCCGACCTCGGCCTTGGTGGCCGGGGTGAAGATCGGGGCGGGCAGCTCGGAGCCGTCGACCAGGCCCTCGGGCAGGGCGAGGCCGCAGACCGTACGGGAGTCCTGGTACTCGGCCAGGCCCGAGCCGGTGAGATAGCCGCGCGCCACGCACTCGACCGGGAGCATCTTCAGCGACTTGCAGACCAGGGTGCGGCCCGCCCAGTCGGCGGGGGCGCCCTCGGGCAGCTCGGTGCTGATGACGTGGTTGGGGGCGAGGTCGGCGAGCTTGTCGAACCACCACAGGGAGAGCTGGGTGAGCACCCGGCCCTTGTCGGGGATCTCGGTCGGCAGCACCCAGTCGTACGCGGACAAGCGGTCGCTGGCGACCATCACGAGGTCCCCGGCCGCGTTCTGGTACAGCTCGCGCACCTTGCCGGTGTGCAGATGCACCAGTCCCGGCACCTCGACGGGCTCGGGCTTTTCGACGAATCCGGACACGGTTCCTCCCCGTGGTTCTGTACAGGTGCCCCCGATTCTCCCGTATGCCGGGTTGTCGTCGGACACTGGGTCAGTCCCGTTTGCAGATGCGGTCCAGGAGGTTGGCGGTGGCGCGCTGGACACGGGGGTCGACATGGCCGGGCCGGTCCAGGGCCGGTGACCAGGCGAAGGTCCCGGAGGCGAAGACCAGGGCGCCGGAGGGGGCGCGGTAGAGGGAGGTCTCCTGGTGGCGCAGGGCACCGTCGGTGTCGGTGTAGGGGGAGTGCGACAGCAGGATGCGCTCCTCGTGCTCGGGCAGCGCGGTGCGCGGGAAGTAGCGGTCGGCCTCACCGGCCACCAGACCCGGCAGTTCGTCGCCCTCCTGCGCGCCGCTGGCCTCCCAGAGCCAGTGGCCCGCGTTGCGCACGATCAGGGGACGCGGCTCGGGCACCCGGCCCGCGTACTGGATGCCGACCGTCTGCTGCTCGGGACGGTCGATCTCGCGCCAGAGCACGGGTTTGCCCGGGCCCTTGCGTTTTCGGCAGGTGAGCAGACGGTTCGCGACCCCGGACGGGGACGGCCCCAACTCCACCTGCCAGTACATGGTGTTGGCGGAGAGGAAGACCAGCGAGGTGCCGCTGTCCCGGGCCAGGTCGACCGTACGGCGCATCCGCGGGGACCAGTACTCGTCGTGTCCCGGGAAGACCAGGCCCCGGTAGCGGGCCGGGTCGACGCGGCCGGCGTGCAGGTCGCGGGCGTCCGCGTAGGCGAGGTCGTAGCCGTAGCGCTCGGCCCAGCGGATGAAGTCGTAGGCGTGGCCGACGTGCAGGGGCAGGCCCGCGCCCGCGTACGGCCGGTCGAAGGAGACGGTGGTCGCCGCGTCGGCCTCGCCGAGCAGCCGGCCCCGCTCGTCCCAGGCGTGGTAGAGGCTGGCGCCGCTGCGGCCGTCCTCGGGGTAGAGGTTGTAGGCCTGCCAGGTGATGTCCGGCAGCAGCAGGAGCAGGTCGGCCGGGTGGTTGTCGCGGATCGTGAAGGGCACGTGGGAGCGGTAGCCGTCGGCCGTGGTGAGCACGGCGACGTACGCGCCGTTGCTCCAGTACGAGGGGACCTGCAACCGCCAGGACAGCCACCAGTGGTGGCAGGAGACCGTACGGTCGGCGGCCAGCGGCGGCGGCTGCACGATGCCGGACAGCCGCGGGCTGGTGGTGATCTTGGCGGCGCCGTCGCCGCCGTAGTGGCCGATGCGGTAGATGTCGACGCTGAATTCCTGCGGCGGGTCGACGGTGATGTGGAAGTCGACGGCCTCGCCCGGGGAGACCGCGCCGGTCGAGGTGAATCCTTTGATCTGCCGGTGCACGTCGTCCGCCGAGCGGGGGCCGACCGCACTGCGGGGTGCGGGGATCCGCGGGTTCTCGCCGGTGGGCTGTGGCCGGCTCGGGTCGACGTACCAGGGGACGACGTGACCGGTGTCGTCGAAATAGGTCTCGCTGCCGCGCAGCCAGGGGACGGGACCCAGGCCGAAGGGGTCCGTGACGGCGTGCGCGAGTGCTCCCGACTCCCAGCGGCGGATGTGGTCCGATGCCATGGTGGCTCCCCTCCCTCGTGCCCCCGTGAAGTGTGCTGATACGAGTCGTTGTGCGGTGGTGCGGTGAAGCGGGGGCTCGTGGCCGAGCTTGTTCTGTTCTGGTCGAGCCTGGACTGTGCCTGGTTCGTTCCTGCTTCGTTCCCGGTTTCGGTCTCGGTCGTGGTGCTGCGTGCGCTGCGACTGTGGCGTCTGTCTTATGTCGGATGCGCTTGCCATTTCACCGAACGGTCCCAGCACATCACATAACGCACGCGTCCGGTCACCGTTCGTTGCGAATTTGCCTGAAGTGGAACGGTTCGCTCCGCTAAAGCGTCGAAACGCCGAGGTCAGACCAGCCGTACGGGCTTC
Source organism: Streptomyces sp. NPDC001220 (assembly GCF_053597895.1). Classification (NCBI taxonomy): domain Bacteria; kingdom Bacillati; phylum Actinomycetota; class Actinomycetes; order Kitasatosporales; family Streptomycetaceae; genus Streptomyces; species Streptomyces sp. NPDC001220. The sequence continues at coordinate 415,172 of NZ_JBSFJE010000007.1, read as the reverse complement.
TCGGGACGTATCCCGGACTCGACCAGCCAGGCCCGCAGCGGGGCCGGGTCTCCCTCCTCGATGAGGCTGAGAACTCTGGGCGTCAGATCGGCGGCCCGCTCGCCGTCGACCAGCAGGGACGGGCCGTCGAGCCAGTCCAGGCCGGGAGTGGCTCCGGCGGTGTCCACGGCCGCGCAGCACACCATCGCCCGGACGTGGTCGGCGAGCAGTTCGCGGGCGGTGCGCGGGGGCTGGAGGGGGAAGAGGGGCAGCGCGCAGTCGTCCCAGAGGGCGCTGTCGGGGCCCTGCCCGGCGGCTGCGGGCGTGCCGGGCGGCGGGGGGACGACGGCGGCTTCCTCGCGGGCGAGAGCCGCGGTGAGGCCGGCGGCCAGGGCGGCGCTGCGCTCGGTACCGGTGGCTTCCTCGGTGTCCTCGTCGTAGGCCGGGAGCTCCTTGGGCCTGCGGTGGGCGGCCGGGTCGGTCAGGTGGTCCAGGACCCGGGCCAGGGTGGGACCGCCGGGATCGGGGGCCGCGGGGTCGAGAGCGGCGCGGACACCGAGCGAGTCCAGGACGCGGTGCAGCCGGGCCGCCTCGGTGCGCCAGGTGCGGTCGACGACCTCGTCCGGATACTCCTGCCAGGCCACCGGCGACCAGTCCGGACCCGGCTCGGCGGGACCGCCGTGGAACAGGCGGGCGGCGAGCAGCGAGGCGGCCTCGTCCACCAGGCCCGGCTCCTCCAGCAGGTCGCAGGCGGGCCGCTCGCCGAGCCGGGAGGCGAAGCCCTCGGCCAGCCGGTCGCGCCGGGACAGCTCGGTGAGCGCCGCGACCACGCCCGCGTCCAGCCGGGACGGCCAGCGGCCCATCCGCCAGGCGGGCAGCGCGACCCGGGTGAGAAGGCGGTCCCAGCCGGCGTAGGCGAGGCCGACCTGCTCCTGGGCGACGATCCGCAGTCCGTAGTCCACGGCCTGGGCGCGCTCGGCGGCCGCGGCGGCGACCCCGCGCTCCATCAGCGCCGCGTGCTCCCGGCAGCCCCGCAGCAGCAGCCGGGCCACCCAGCCGAGGCCCGCGCAGACCATGCGGGTCGCCGGACATCGGCCGGTCGTGGAGGAGACGGCGACCGCCGCGTCCAGCCCGCGCACGAAGCGGCGGGCGGCGGCTATGTCCGGGTGCGCCGAAGGTCCGGTACCGGCGACGACCGGGGCGAGGACCGCACGCAGCTCGCCGACGCGCATCCACCACAGGAACGGGGAGCCGATGACGAGCACGGGGGCGGCCGGGACACGGCGGTGCGGGCCCGGATTGCCGAGCTCGTCGCCGCCCTTGGACGCGGGCGGCCCGTGCGCCGGGTGGGTACGGTCCTCCAGCCAGCTGTCGCAGTCCGGGGTGAGCGCTATGGCGGAGGGCACCGGAACGTCGAGGCGGTCGGCGAGGTCGCGCACCATCCGGTACAGGTCCGGGGCGGATGTCTCGGCGATCGGGACCGTCGGGCTCACGGCCGGCCGGGCGCGGGCCACGACCAGGGCGATACCGGCGGCGGCCAGCAGGACGACGACGGCGAGCACGCCGACGATCCAGCGGGCCGTGTCCCAGCCCCGGCCCACGAAGTGGCCGGTGGAACCGCCGGACAGCAGGATCACCGTGGCCGCCGCGGGCAGCAGCGCCACGGCCAGGGCCCGGCCGCGGATGCGCAGCACGGCAAGGGCCCGGCTACGCGCTGCCTGCGCTCCCGCCTCCACACCGATACCGGTACTGGTCACGTCCGGACCTCACCCCCTCCCTGCTGTCCTGGCGCCGTCCTGGCTGTTGCTCACTCCCCCACTGTGGCACCCGCCACTGACATCGCAATGCCGGTGGGCCAAGTGCCGGAACGCTTGCGCCGCACCCTAGTTGGGGCCTCGGCCCCCGTCAGCCGGATGGGGCATCGGTCACTCGATGGAATGGCTTTGGTCAGAGGTGATCGACAGACAGCAACGATCAGGCCCCGGATTTTCGGGGTCCGGGGCCTGAACAGGAGTGGCGCACGCTTCGAGCACGCCCGGAGGGCGCTCAGGCCTCGGCCGTCTCGGCCGTCTCGACCGCCTCGGCCGCCGCCTTCGCCGCGATGTCCGTACGGTGCTGGGATCCGTCCAGCCCGATCCGCGCCACGGCCGCATACGCCCGCTCGCGCGCCTGCGTCAGATCCTGACCGGTCGCGGTCACCGAGAGAACGCGGCCACCGGCGCTGACGACCGCCTCGCCGTCCCGCTTCGTCCCCGCGTGCAGGACATAGGCGTGCGGGGCGTCCTCGGCGGCCACCGTGTCGAGACCGGTGATGGGGTCACCGGTGCGCGGGGTGTCCGGGTAGTTGTGGGAGGCGACCACCACGGTCACCGCGGCGTCGTCGCGCCAGCGCAGCGGCGGGAGGTCGTCGAGGGTGCCGTTCGCGGCGGCGAGCAGGACACCGGCCAGCGGGGTCTTCAGGCGGGCGAGGACCACCTGGGTCTCGGGGTCGCCGAAGCGGGCGTTGAACTCGATGACCCGGACACCGCGCGAGGTGATCGCGAGGCCGGCGTAGAGGAGACCGGAGAACGGGGTACCGCGCCGCCGCATCTCGTCGACGGTCGGCTGGAGAACGGTCTCCATCACCTCGTCGACCAGCTTGGGGTCGGCCCAGGGCAGCGGGGAGTAGGCCCCCATGCCGCCGGTGTTCGGCCCCTGGTCCCCGTCCAGGGCGCGCTTGAAGTCCTGGGCGGGCTGCAGCGGGAGGACCGTCACCCCGTCGGTGATCGCGAAGAGGGACACCTCGGGGCCGTCGAGGAACTCCTCGATGACGACACGGTCGCACTCGGCGGCGTGCGCCGTGGCGGCGGCCAGGTCGTCGGTGACGACGACGCCCTTGCCGGCGGCGAGCCCGTCGTCCTTCACGACGTACGGCGCTCCGAAGGCGTCGAGGGCCTCGGCGACCTCGTCGGCGTCTGTGCAAACGTACGAACGGGCGGTGGGCACTCCGGCCGCCGCCATCACGGCCTTGGCGAACGCCTTGGACCCCTCGATCTGCGCGGCCTCCCCGGAGGGGCCGAAGACCGGGATACCCGCCTCGCGCACGGCGTCGGCGACCCCGGCGACGAGCGGGGCCTCCGGGCCCACGACGACGAGGTCGGCGCCGAGCTCCCGGGCCAGGGCGCTGACGGCAGCACCGTCCAGCGCGTCGACCCGGTGCAGCTCGGCGACCTCGCCGATACCGGCGTTGCCGGGGGCGCAGTGCAGCGCGGTGACGTCGGAATCGAGGGACAGAGAGCGGCACAGGGCGTGTTCGCGGGCGCCGCTGCCGATGACGAGGACCTTCACGGGGGTCAGCGTAGCCGGATGCACCGACTGGAGGATTCTCCAAGGGGGCCCGGCTGAGGGGTGGCCGCCCGCCGAAGCGCTCGCCCTCGGGGGCTGCCGCCCTCGCCGCGGGGGCTGCCGCCCTTGCCCGCGGGGGCTGCCGCCCTCGCCGCGGGGGCTGCCGCCCTTGCCCGCGGGGGCTGCCGCCCCCAAACCCCGCTTCGGTATGGACGGCCTCGTCCTCGAACGCCGGACGGGCTGATTGATGCGGCTGGACGCCGTCGCGCTCCAGCGGCGGATGCGCCGAGAAACCCAGGGCGCGGGGAACCGCGCGACCGGCCCACGACGGCCCGCAGCCGGTCACATGGCCGCAGCGCCCCCGCGCTCGCCCCGCGTCACTCGTTCCGGATCTCCTCCACCACCGTCGCCCCCAGTTCCCGCACGATCAGCTCGTGGCCGGAGAGCGCCGACTCGTCGAGGTCGGGGTCGTCCTCCTCGGGGATGTCGTCCTCGGGGGACACCGGGGGCGGTTCGGGGGCGGCGGGCGGCGGGGTGGGAGCCGCTGGCCTCGGGGCGGACGCGGGGGAACCCTGGGATGTGGACGTCGGCGGCCCGGACTGGGGCGCCGCCGGGCGGCCCGGGGCCGCCGGGGCGGAGCCGCCGTACCCGGACGACGCCGCGGGTGCGCCGCCGTAACCGCCGCCGGGCTGACCGCCGCCGTACCCGGGGCCGGCCGGGGCCGAGCCGCCGCCCGTCGGGTCGACGACGGCCTCGATCCGCCACTGCACGCCGAACTGCTCGGTCAGCGCCTGCCGCAGTACGTCCTCGCTGCCACTGCTCGCGAAGTTGTCGCGGGCACCGGCGTTGACGAAGCCGAGCTGGAGGGTGGTGCCGTCGAACCCGGCGACCTGGGCGTTCTGGCTGAGCAGGATCCAGGTGAAGCGGCGGCGGTTCTTGACCGCTTCCAAGATGTTCGGCCAGAGGACACGGGGGTCCGGGCCGCCGGTGGGGATGGGGGCGGAGACGGAAGCGGCGGCGGAGGCTTGGGCAGCCGGCGCCGGGGCGGCCGCGGGGGCGCCCGTGGCCGTACCCGTGGCCGTGGCCGTGGGCCAGCCGCCGGGACGCCGGGCCGCGCCGCCTCCCGCGGTGGCGGCCGTCGGCCAGGCACCGGGCGTGGCCGCAGGAGGAGCCGGTGGGGCGGCCGGCGTCGGGGCGGGCGGCTGAGTGGCGGCCGGGGCCGGCGCCGGGGCCGGTGCCTGTACCGGCGCGGATGCCTGTACCGGCGCGGATGCCTGTGCTGGCGCGGATGCCTGTGCTGGCGCGGGTGCGGGTGCCGGTGTCGGCTCGGGCGCCGCTCCCCCTCGTACCGCCGCACGGGCCGCCGCAGGCCCGCCCCCCTGCGGGACCGGAGCGACCGGAGCGGGAGCCGCACCCGCCGGAGCCCCTCCCGGCGCCGCCAGGTGTGCCTCGGGTCCGGGCACGTACCCCATGGCGGGCGCGCCGCCTCCGCCCGAGAAGTTGACGCCCCGCTCCAGCCGGTCCAGGCGGGCCATCATGGACCGCTCGTCGCCGTAGGCGGCCGGCAGCAGCACGCGCGCGCAGATCAGCTCCAGCTGGAGGCGGGGGGAGGTGGCGCCGCGCATCTCGGTGAGGCCCTCGTTGACGAGGTCGGCGGCGCGGCTGAGCTCGGCGGCGCCGAACGTGCCGGCCTGGGCCTGCATACGCTCCAGGACGTCGGCGGGGGCGTCGAACAGTCCCTTCTCCGCGGCGTCCGGGACGGCGGCGAGGATCACCAGGTCCCGCAGCCGCTCCAGCAGGTCGGCGACGAAGCGGCGGGGGTCGTTGCCGCCCTCGATGATGCGGTCGACGACCTCGAAGGCGGCGGCGCCGTCCCCGGTCGCGAAGGCCTCGACGACGGAGTCGAGCAGGGACCCGTCGGTGTAGCCGAGCAGGGAGGTGGCCATGGCATAGGTCACACCCTCCGCTCCCGCTCCGGCGAGCAGCTGGTCCATGACGGACATGGAGTCACGCACCGAACCGGCGCCGGCGCGGACGACGAGGGGCAGCACGCCCTCCTCGACGGGGATGTCCTCCTTGCCGCACACCTCGCCGAGGTAGTCCCGCAGCGTGCCCGGCGGCACCAGCCGGAAGGGATAGTGATGGGTTCGCGACCGGATGGTCCCGATGACCTTCTCGGGCTCGGTGGTGGCGAAGATGAACTTCAGATGCTCCGGGGGCTCCTCGACGACCTTGAGCAGGGCGTTGAAGCCGGCCGACGTGACCATGTGGGCCTCGTCGATGATGTAGATCTTGTAGCGGCTGCCCGCGGGCCCGAAGAACGCCTTCTCGCGCAGCTCACGGGCGTCGTCCACACCACCGTGAGAGGCCGCGTCGATCTCGATGACGTCGATGGAACCGGGCCCGTTGCGGGCGAGGTCCTGGCATGACCGGCACTCGCCGCAGGGGGTCGGCGTCGGCCCCTTCTCGCAGTTCAGGCAGCGTGCGAGGATCCGTGCGCTGGTCGTCTTCCCGCACCCACGCGGCCCGCTGAACAGGTACGCGTGATTGACCCGGTTGTTTCGCAGCGCCTGCTGCAACGGGCCGGTGACATGCTCCTGCCCGATGACCTCGGCGAACGACTCCGGGCGATAGCGGCGGTACAGCGCGAGAGACGACACGCATACGAGGTTATAGGCGCCCACTGACAACCAGCCCCGTCGGCAAACGCAAGCGCCCCCCACGCACCCGCCAGAGCCAACCTACCCTTGCTGCCTTCCGGCCCTGGGGGAGTTCAGTCAGATAGCGCCGCGTGAGGGGCTCTGCACAGAGTACCCGACGTCAGGGGGTGGGAACGAGTTCGCGAGCACTCCTCTCGGTCATGTAATGTTCCGAGCGGAGGATTCGCCTAGAGGCCTAGGGCGCACGCTTGGAAAGCGTGTTGGGGGCAACCCCTCACGAGTTCGAATCTCGTATCCTCCGCCAGTGCCTCACCGGGCACGATGTCGAAGGGCCCCCTGGAAACAGGGGGCCCTTCGACGTTGTCCCAGCCCTCGTTGTCCTGGTCTTTGTCCACAGGGGCCGCTTCCGGCGCTACCCAGATCGCCGTTCGGCCGGGCCCCAGCCCGTGATCGCGTCGACGACCGGGTCCGGGGCCCAGAGGGTTACGGCGCCGAGTCCTTCACGTTCCTGGCAAGGGCGTACGCCTCGGTCGGGGAGGTGCTGGAGTGCGCGTGGTCCGAAGTGGTCGGCATACCGTCGGCGTCCAGCCCGATGACGTCGCCGTAGGTGCTGACCTGCGCGCACTCCTTGCTGTCGCCGGTCCGCTGGTTGGAACCCTTCAGAGCCACCTGGGTGTCGACGTGCGCCGGGGTCGGCTTGCCGCCGGGGAAGGTGTCACCGGTTGTCCAGTCGGCGCCGATGAGCAGCACGATCTGGGAACCGGTGCCCTGCTCGACCGCCTTGGACGGCAGGCCGAGCGCCTCGGCGACCGCCTGGGCCTGCGCCTTCTGCCCGGCCGGGTAGGTCAGCGAGGTGGTGGCGGTGGAGGGAGTCCCGTTCCCCGAGTCGGTCTTCTTGCTGAAACCCTGGTCGGTCAGCACCTGGGCGATCGCCGCCCCCCGGTGGTACACCCCGGTGCCGTTCTCGACATGGACGGCGACCGAGGCGGCGGAGACCGGGCCGGCGGTCGCCGAGGGGGAGCCCTTCTTCCCGGCGGACGCGGTGAGCGACTGGTCGTCCGCGATGGTCTTGAACATCTCCTTGGCGCCCGGGGCGATCACCGTCTTGGATCCGCCGCCCGGCAGGTCGATGTCCTGGGTCTGCATGGTGGCCCAGGTGATCCGGCCGGCGGGCACCTTGTTGAGGTCGAGAGCCAGGTCGATGAGCTTGTTGGGGGAGTCCAGGCTGTTGTCCACGGTCAGCGCCTTGGTCGCGGCGTTGGCTATGCCCCACATCTTCTCCGGGCTGCTCAGCGTGCCCTTGCTCTTCATCTGGCCGAGAAGGGCGTTGAGGAAGATGTGCTGGGCGTCGGTCCGGCCGCGGCTGTCGCTGGCGTCACCGAAGCCGTGCCGGGTCCGCACGAACTCCAGCGCGGCATCACCCTTCAGAATGTGCGAACCCTGCTTCAGCTTCAGGTGGCTGTAGGGGTCGTAGACGTCCTTGCTGACGCAGACAGGCGTCCCGCCGACCGCGTTGGACATCGCTACCACCCCGGCGAAGTCGATCATCATGAAGTGGTCGATGGGTATCCCGGTGAGCTGGTGCACCGCGACGACGCTGCAGCCGGGGCCGCCGTTCAACGCCGAGTTGATCGCCGCGTTGATCTGCGCCGGCATGCTCGGGTGGCCCGAGTCGTGGCAGCCGCTCCAGTTGGTCCGCAGGTCGCGGGGGATGCTCATCACCGTGGCATTGGACCGGTCGGCGGAGATGTGGACGATCATCTCGACGTCGGCTCGGGCGCCGCCGGCCTCTTCGCAAGCGCCCCCGAGCTTGCAGTCCGCCGCGCTGTTACGGGCGTCGGATCCGATGACCAGGATGTTGATCGGACTGCGTCCGAACGCGTCGACCTTCTCGTGCCCGGCGCCGTCCTTACCGTTGGCGGACAGATCGTCGGACTTGATGTTGCCGTTCAGCTTCCAGTACGCGTACGCGGCCGTACCGACGCCGAGCACCAGCACGAACCCCAGCAACAATCCGACGATCTTGAGCGCGCGCCTTCTGCCGGACTTCTTGCCGGCTCTGCGCATCGCAGCCCTGCCGCCGCCGGCCGACTCCGCCGGGTCCGCCTTCTCTGCCCCGATCCGGCCGGTGGCACGCCTCCGCGATCTGAGGGGCTGCGTCATGGGAACTTCCTCGTACCTTCGGGGGGCGACGGCTGACAGAACTATCCGTGCGTTCGACTCGCAAAAGGCGAGTTGGGTTGTAATCCCGTCGGCTTCCGATCGGCCCTCTTCCGCGCAACCGCACAATCCGCGCTTGTTTCGACAGTCCCTGAGGGGTGAGGGGTGCAGTCGGGGTTGCCCGTGCCGGGTGCCGTCCAGGCCAGGGACCTACATGCGTGTGCGTCGCAGGTCAGAACGCCGACGGACCCCGCCGGACAGGCGAACGAACAGTTGGAAAGCGAACAGGCGAAATGAAGAGCCGAGCCACGAATGTGGCGCGGGTCGGGTCTTCGGTATGGACCGGTCGCATTTTGGTTGCATCCACGGCCGGTATTCGGGACATCACGGCGAACGGCCCAGCGCCCGTTTCCGCATCCCACGGCGGGTGGGTGAGCTGGCGGACCGTCTTCGGCGCCCGGGATCGGTAGCACTGTCCCTGGCGTTCGTGACCCACGCCGGCGTCATGAGCCTCACACCGGAGTAGGGCAAGAGAGTATCGGCAGCGATAGTATCTCTATCGATACTATTGCTGTCGGGAGGACTGTGTGCGTCGTTTCATCGGGCGGGATCGCGAGCTGAGCGTGCTCGGCAGCGCCTTGCAGGCGGTTCGCTCTGCCGTCGGGTCGGCGAAACCGGGGCAGTGCGTCCTCATGCGGGGAAGACGGCGGGTCGGCAAGTCCAGCCTCGTCGAGGAGTTCCTCCGGCGTACCGAGACGCCGTACCTCTTCTTCACCGCGGCGGGCGGCACGGCGGAGGACGAACTGTCGGAGCTGCTCGACGCCGTCGCCAGGTCCACCCTGCCGGAGCGGGGACTGTTCGCGGAGGAGACCCCGGGGCAGTGGAACGCGGCGTTCAGGCTGCTCGCGGAGATCCTTCCCGACGACAGCCCGAGCGTGGTCGTCATCGACGAGGTTCCCTACCTCATGGACCGCGTCGATGCCTTCGAGGGCATGCTCCAGCGGGCATGGGACCGGCTGCTCAGTCGTAAGCCGGTGCTTCTCCTCCTGGTCGGATCCGATCTGTCGATGATGGAGACGCTGAACAGCTACGACCGCCCCTTTCACCAACGGGGCCGGGAAATGATCGTGGGGCCCCTGAACCCGGCCGACCTCGGCGAAATGCTCGGCCTGTCGGCGGCAGCCGCGTTCGACGCCGCTCTGATCACTGGAGGGCTCCCCCTGATCTGCGCCGAGTGGCGGCCCGGAGCAGACGTGTGGGAGTTCCTCCGCGACTCACTGGACAACCCGATCTCGGCCCTGCTGGTCTCCGCCGAGCGCTCACTGGCCGCGGAGTTTCCACCGCACGCGATGAGCAGGGAGGTGCTGCGGGCCATCGGATCCGGGGAGCGAACCTTCACCAACATCGCTCGCGCGGCCGGCGGCATCGCCCACACCACTCTCACCCGAGCCACCGACGTCCTGACCGAGAAGAGGGTCGTGGCCGCCGAACTGCCGGTCTCGCTGAGGCCGTCGAAAGAACGCCGCTACCGAGTGGCCGACCCCTACCTCCGGTTCTGGCTCGCTTTTCTGGACCCGCACATGGCGGAGATCGAACGAATGCGGGGAGATCTCACGCTGGGCCGGATCAAGGAACAGTGGACGAGCTGGCGGGGCCGCGCGATCGAACCCCTCGTCCGGGAATCCCTCGCCCGCCTCCTGCCGGACGGCTTCCTGCCCGCCGCCCCGGCGATCGGCGGGTACTGGACCCGCAGCAACGACGTCGAAATCGACTTGGTGGGCGCCGACCGGCAGCCGGTGGCCAAGGAACTGCTCTTCCTCGGCTCGGTCAAATGGCTGGAGAACTCCGCGTTCGACAGCCACGACCTGGCCGCACTGCAGAAGCACCGGGCGGCGATCACCGACGAGCCGGTACCGCTCGTGGCGGTCTCCCGTAACGGGACCAGCTGTTCCGGGCTCCAGGCGACGTACGAGCCCGAAGAACTGCTCAGCGCTTGGCGCAGGGTGTGAGCAGGGGGCCGGTTCTCGCAGTGGCTGCAGCACTGGCTGCATTCACCTCCGCCCGGTGCGGTCCGGACTGAGCCAGATCGACCGCTCCGTCGCAGCTCAGAACGCCTCCGAGCTGCGCTGAACCCCCAGACGAACATGGGGTTCCAACGAGTGAATCCAATCGGTCCGCAAGTGGTGGTCGATGCGACAGCGGGAAGGCCATTGCACACCGGACAATCGATCGGCAGGAGGCACGCCTGTGCCGAAGTTCCTCATTCAGGCCACCTATACGCCCGAGGGCGCCAAGGGGCTGCTCAAGGAAGGCGGAAGCGGTCGCCGCGCCGCCGTCGACCAAGTCGTCACCGGCCTCGGCGGGCAGGTCGAGGCCATGTACTTCGCCTTCGGGGAGGATGACATCGTGCTCATCATCGACTTCCCCGACTCGGTCTCCATGGCCGCGGTCAGCCTCACCGTGAAGGCCAGCGGAGCCCTCCACACCCGGGCCACCCCTCTCATCACCCTCGACGAGATCGATGAGGCCGCGCGCCGACAGGTCACCTTTAGCGCCCCCACCACGTGAGCCCTCGAAGACGGGGACCCATCTGCTCCCGCGATCCTCACGCCGCACCACAATGCGGGTGTTACGGCGCCGGCTCCTCGGTTTCCGTCTCATTCAGCCCAGTTCACGGCCGTTCAGGCGAGACCCGAAGCCGTCCCCGCACCGGCGGCCAGCCGTCCATGAACGCAGGTGAACGCCCCCGCACACGGCCCGGCACCCCACCACCACCGTGGGAAAGCGTGTTGGGGGGCAGGGCCGTCACCCGGTGATTCGGATCTTCTTCGCCACCGTCACCTGGTCCAGGTCCGATACCCGGACCGTCAGGTTCATCGTCCACTCGCCCGCGATGGGGAGGTTGACGGAGTTGGTGGCCCAGTAGCCGCCCCGGTCGGTGAGGTCGGCGGGGAGGGGGCCGATCTTCTGGGCGGCGAGGGTGAAGGAGAGTCGGAGTTCGGGGACGGCGGAGATGCCGTCGTCGGGGCCGAAGACGACCGCCTGTACGGAGTTGCCGCCGACCCGGCCGGGGTCCAGGGTGATCTGCACCTTGCCGTGGCCGTTCGGGGTGCCGACGTCGAAGGGGACCATCGCGACGGAGGTCGCCGGGATGCCGCCGGCCGCGGCCGTTTCCGTGCCCGACCCGGCCGCCTCGGCGGCCGCGCGGCCGGGCAGCGTGCCCGTCAGGATCGTGGTGACGACCAGGACGGCGACGCCGATGGCGACTTCGGCGAGGACCGAGCGGCGCAGGGCCCGGTGGTCCGGCCCGGGGACCGGCTCCGCCGCGGCCGGCGGGGTCTCCTGGGGCGGTGCGCCGACCGTCTGCGGGACGCGGTCGCGGGTGGTCGCCGCGGTCGCGGCCGGGACGCCCGCCAGCTTCGCCGTCCAGCGGCGGGACTGGGAGGCCGCCGCCAGCAGCAGGGTGACGGCGGCGAGTTTCACGAGCAGGAGACGGCCGTACGTCGTGTCGGTGAGCGCCTGCCAGGAGCCCAGGCCACGCCAGGACTGGTACACGCCGGTGACCACGAGGACCGTCACCGAGGCGAAGGCCACCCGGGAGAAGCGGGTGAGGACAGCGGCCGGGAGGGGGGTGGCGGTGGCCCGGTAGAGGGTGGTGAGGAGGGCCGTGAGGCCGCCCAGCCAGAGCGACATCGCCAGGAGGTGCAGCACCGAGGACGTCATCGCCAGGGGCACCTGGAGGCCGGCCGAGGCGTGTTCGGCCGTCGCCCAGGTCAGCGCCAGGGCGACGGCGAGGACGGCGGCCGTGACCAGGAAGGGACGGGACGACGGGCGGAGCCGGTCCGCCCGCCCGCGGCGGAAGAAGGCGTACAGGCCTGCCATGACCGCCAGGAGGGCGACCCTGGCCAGCAGGACCAGGCCCGGACGGCCCGTCGCGGTCCTGGCGAGTGCGGAGAGGTCGAAGGCCGCCGCCGGGGAGGTGCCCTCCTCGTACGGGGAGCGGAGGACGAAGAGGAAGAGGGTGGCGGCCAGCAGGGCCCACCAGGCCGTCCGGATCGGTTTGCGCAGCGGGGCCGCGTCCGGCGGGCGGCAGACGGCTATGAAGGCGACGGTGCCTATCAGCAGCGCCACGGCGAGGTACGCGGCGTAGCGGCCGATGTCGTAGAGGCTGCCGGTGGCGGGGTTCTCGACCGGGCCGGTGGGGACGGCCGCCGTGGTCGCCGACGGTTTGCCCACGGAGAAGGTGAGGGCACCGGAGACGGGGTGGCTGTCCGCCGACACGACCCGCCAGGCCACGGTGAACGTGCCGGTGCCGAGTTTCTTCGGGAAGGTGATCCGGGCGGTGTCCGAGCCGGCGGGACCGTGTTCGGGGTCGCCGGTGGTCACCCGGTGGTTGGTGGGGTCGTACACCCGGAACGAGTCGTCGAGCAGGCCGACGGACTCGGTGAAGGTCAGGGTGACCGACCTGGGCGACGACTTCAGTACGGCGCCGTCGGCGGGGTCGCTGCCGCGCAGGGCCGCGTGCGCGGAGGCGGGGGCGGCCGACGCGAGGAAGAGCGCGGTGAGGAGGGTGCCGAGGAGGGCGAGGGTGCGCAACGTTCCGCGTGGGGCTGCCCTGTGGGGGGTGGATATGCACCGCCGGCCGTGTTCTTCGCTCACGTCACCGTCCTGAGTTCGGAAGCAGGCGTTCATGGGTCATACGGATGAGGGGCGGGTAGCGCTCATTGTGCCTGCGGCCGGTTGGGGGCTTGCCGCGGCCTGCTCGGCGGTAGCCGCACGTCGGACACGGCGCCGCGGCCCTCAGAGGCCGTCACGGACACGGCCCCGCGTCCCTCAGAGGCCGTCACGTACACAGCCCCGCGTCCCTCAGAGGCCGTCACGGACACGGCCCCGCGTCCCTCAAGGGCCGTCACCAGGTCGGACGGGCGGACACGCCGCCGTCCACCACCAGGTCGTGGCCGGTGATCCACGACGCCAGCGAGGAGGCCAGGAAGACCACCGCGTCCGCCACGTCCTCCGGGCGGCCCAGGCGACCCGTGGGCACCGCCTCCTGCCATCTCCGCACCCCCTCCGGCCAGGCGTCCGCCAGGCCCTCCCGGTCGATCAGGCCGGGGGAGACCGTGTTGACGCGGATGCCGAGGCGGCCGTACTCGAGGGCCGCCGCTCTCGCGTGCATCACCACCGCCGCCTTGGCCGCGCTGTAGTGGGCGTGACCGACGGCCGGGTGGGACGCCTCGATGGAGGCGATGTGGGTGATCGTGCCGCCGCCGGGCTGGTCGCGCATGATGTCGGCGGCCGCCTGGGTGCAGGCGAAGACGCTGCCGAGGTCGGTGTCGACGACCGCGCGCCAGTCGGCCGCGGTCATGCCGGGCAGGGGCTGTACGGGTTGTACGGCCGCGTTGTTGACCAGCGCGGTCAGCCGGCCGCCGAACCGGTCCGCGGCCTCCCGGACGATGCGGTGGCAGGTCGCCTCGTCGGTCAGGTCGCCCTGCACGACGACCGCTCGGTCGCCGATGGCCGAGGCGACCTCCCGCGCCGCCGTCACCGCCGTGCGGCAGTGCACGGCAACCGCCGCGCCCTCCTCGGCGAGGCGCAGCGCGATGGCCCGGCCGATGCCGCCGCTCGCGCCCGTGACCAGGGCGACCTGTCCGTCCAGTAGGTGGGTCATGGACGGCAGAGTCCCGTGATGCGGTCGGCTTCGGAGGGGTAACGCGCCGTGAGGTCGGCCGCGTTCCCGTGTTCGTACCCCTCGAAGGTGAATCCGGGGGCCATGGTGCAGCCGAACAGGGTCCAGGAGCCGGGCTGTGCCACCCGGCCGCCCATCCAGGTGCCGGCCGGGACGGTGAGCTGGATCTGCTGGCCGGCGCGGAGGTCCGGGCCGAGGACGGGGGTGCGGACGGTGCCGTCGGGGGCGAGGAGCAGGAGGTTCAGGGGGTCGCCCAGGTAGTGGTGCCAGATCTCGTCGGTGGGGAGGCGGTGCAGGGCCGAGAAGTCGTCGGCGATGAGGAGGCCGACGATCGCGGTGCCCTCGGGGCGGCCGTCGGCACGTTCGGGACCGGCCCAGGTCTGCCGGAACAGGCCGCCTTCACGAGGGATCGGCTCCAGGTCGTAATGGGCGATCAGGTCATCGGGGGTCAGCATCGGGGAGGACATCCGGGAAGGCTACCGGCCGGGTGAGGAAAGCCAGTTGAGCGTGCTTCTCGGGCAGGTGGACGTCGGGGAGGTCGATCTCGGGGAGCACGACGGCCGGGCCTGGCGTGAATCCCTGGCGGATGAAGCGGGTGATCGCCTTCGCGTTGCGGACGTCCGGGTCGACGACGATGCGCCGGCGGTCGAGGGTGCGCAGGGCGAACTCCGTGAAGGCGGAGAAGAGGGCGTCCGTCCAGCCGGGGCGGGGGCCTTCCGGTCCGGCCGGGGCGAGGAGGACGTGGATGCCGATGTCTCCGGGGCGGACGTCGTAGCACTCGCTCACGCGGTCGGCCTCCGGCTCGTACGTCTGGAGGAGCGCGACCGGAGTGCCGTCCCTCTCGGCGAGGTAGGCGTGGTGGGTGTCGAGGGTGGCCATATGGGCGTAGATCTCGCTGACCTCGGCGCGGGTGAGGCCGTTCATGCCCCAGAAGACGGCACGTTCCGCGCTGACCCAGGTGTGGACGACGTCCGCGTCCCGCTCGGGTTCGAGGGGGCGGAGACGGACGGTGCCGAAGTCGCCGACGTCGCCGACGATGTGTTCCGAGCCGGAGGAGGAGACGGAGGAGGAGACGGGGACGGGGGTGGTGACGGGCGTGGTGGCGGGCGTGGTGACGGAGGCGTTCGGCTGCTCGGACGTCGGTCGCTGGGAGATCGGCTGCTCAGGCATCGGTTTCCTCTACGAGTTCCAGTCGGTCCCAGTCGGTGCTGACCGGGGCCAGATCGCCCTTGAGCCACAGGGCGAGTTGGTCGGTGTGGTGCGGTGTGCCGGGGACGCCGTCGGCGCCGAGCGGCACCACCCAGAGGCTGTTGTCGCGGTCCGCCAGGTCCCAGACGTACCGGGCGGCCGGGCCGCGCGCGGAGAGGTCGGTGAGACCGGGCACGGACGAGGTGCACAGCACGCAGTCGTGGTCACCGGACAGGGCCGGTCCGTCGTACGACGGCTCGGGCAGCGCCTGCCAGGGGGCGAGGCGGTGGGTGTCGCCCCAGGTGCCGGTGCCGGTGCCGGTGTCGGTGTCGGTACCGGCGGGTCTGCCGGCGGCGACCTCCTCGACCGCCCCACGGACGACGGCGGGACGGTCGATGCCGTACAACTCCTCCGCCCTCAGGAGGTGTTCCAGGGCGAAGGCGATGCGGGGGGTGAGGGCCAGCCAGGGGAGCAGCACCTCGGGGTAGGCGGGGGGTTCGACGAGGTCGGCGAAGGCGGGGTGGGCGGCGAGGTGTCGTACGACCGCGGAACGTACGGCCGCGTAGGCGGCGGCGCCGGTGCTGTCGGCGTCCATCCGGCGGTCCCAGGCCAGGAGCCGGTCGCGGAGTCCGGCTGCCCCGGGGGTGAGGCCGTCGAGGGCGGCCAGGAGGTCGAGGAGCGGGGCGGCGGACGCGAGGTGGGTGTCGGTGTGGATCGCGGGCAGGTCGGCGGCGGACCAGGTGCGGCGCTCGTCGAGGAGGGCGCGGATGCGGTCGGCGCGGTGGGGCGGGGCGAACTCGACGCCGAGGGGGGCGGCCGGGCCGCGCTGGTTCGCCATCACGGCCACGCCGTCGGTGAGACCGCCGTACGGCATCTCGTGCCAGCCCTGCCAGGCGTGGCCGGGGAGCCAGGCGGGTGCGAGGCGGGTGCGGTTGGTGTGGGAGCGGACCGGGACTCGGCCGGCGACACGGTGCAGGAGGCCTCCGTCGGTGTCGGCGGCGTGCACGACGTTGACGGGCTCGGTCCAGGCGTCGAAGGCACGGTCGACGTCGGCGACGCGGCGGGCCCGGAGGAGGGGGAGGAGGGCGCTGAAGCCGAGGTCGGCGGTGACGCGGGGCGGGTAGCGCAACGCCAACGCCTCGGCTTCGCCATCGGCGTGCTTCTTCCCACCCGCGCATCTCGTGCGGCTTTCGTCGTCGGGTGCGAGTGGCCCCTGCGGGGGCCGACCGCCGTCGGCGGCTGCCGGGGCGGGGGTGGAAACCCCGTGCGGGGGCCGACCGGCGTCAGCGGCTGCCGGGGCGGGGGTGGAAACCCCGTGCGGGGGCCGACCGCCGTCGGCGGCTGCCGGGGCGGGGGTGGAACCCCCGTGCGGGGGCCGACCGCCGTCGGCGGCTGTGGGCGTGTGTGAGGTGATCACCGGGCCGCGTTCGGTTTCGAGCACCTCGATGCGCATCGGTGGCTCTCCCGCCACCTCCACCGTCTCCGTGTGCCGTTCGGCCCGGCGCCAGGTGCCGTCCGGACCCAGGGCCTCCACGCCGGTCTCCGTGAAGCGCAGGCGTTCGCGGTAGACGTCCTGGTAGTCGGCCATCGCGTTGGTGATGGACCAGGCGACCGAGCCCGTGTGGGCGAAGTGGGCGATGCCGGGGACGCCCGGCACGGCCAGGCCGATCACGTCGAACTCCGGGCAGGAGAGTCGGATCTGCTGGTAGACGCCGGGCGCCTCGATGAAGCGGTGCGGGTCGCCGGCGAGCAGTGCCCGGCCGGTGGTCGTGCGGGGGCCCGCGAGCAGCCAGCCGTTGCTGCCGGAGGTGCCCGGCCCGTCCGTGGCGAACAAGGGGACCGCGTCCTCCCCCAGATGCCGTATCGCCTCCTCGCGCCACAGCTTGGCCGGGAAGCCGGCGAACAGGATGTGGGTGGCCAGCCAGACGCCCAGGGGGTGCCAGGGCTCCCAGACGCCGGGGGCGAGGCCGGTGCGGGCGAACTCGGGCGTGCGGACGGCTCCGCCCGCCAGGCCCTCGTTCACCCCCGCCACGTACGCGCGCACCCACGCCGCCGTCTCCGGGTCCTGTCCCTCCAGCGCCTCGAAACAGCGTCGCGCGGTGTCCGCCAGGCGGGCCCGGCGGGCGAACACGTCCCACGCGATGGCCGGGGAACCGAGGAAGGACGCCGACGTGCCCTGGGCCCGGTGCCGTTCGACCTCCAGCTGCCAGGCCCGGTCGTGGGCGGTGACCCGGCCCTGCCCACGGGCGAGTTCACAGGCGTCGGCGGCCCGCAGGTGCGGGATGCCCCAGGGGTCTCGGTACGTCTTGATGGTCACCCTGCGACACCTCTCGTCTAAGGCTAGGCTTGCCTAAGTTGAATCGTGGAGGAATCGTACGTGAGGGGTGCGGGAGCGGCGGAGGCCACCCCGCCGCGGGTGCGGGGAGGGCGGGCGCGCGGGGCGGGCGCGCGGGGCGGGTGCGGGCGCGGGATCATCGACCCATGGACGCCAACGCCAAGGCCGGGCCCGACACCGGCGCCGACGCCACGACTCTGCATCTCGCCCAGGACCCCGAGGCCGACGGACTCCTCAGCCGCAGCAGACTCGCCGCGCTCACCGGTATGCTGCTCGACCAGCAGGTCCCGATGGAGTGGGCGTTCAAGGGGCCGGCGACCATCGCCCAGCGGATGGGGACGGACGACCTGGACGCGCACGAGATCGCCGCCCAGGACCCCGAGGCCTTCGCCGCGTTGCTCTCCGAGAAGCCGGCGGTGCACCGCTACCCCGGCTCCATGGCCAAGAGGATCCAGCAGCTGTGTCAGTACCTCGTCGACCACTACGACGGTGACGCCGAAGGAATCTGGCGCGACGTCGACAGCGGCACGGAACTGCTGAAGCGGCTCCAGGAACTGCCCGGGTTCGGCAGGCAGAAGGCGCAGATCTTCCTCGCCCTGCTGGGCAAACAGCTGGGGGTGCGGCCGAAGGGGTGGCGGGAGGCGGCGGGTGCGTACGGGGAGGCGGAGTCGTTCCGGTCGGTGGCCGACATCACGGGACCCGAGTCACTGGCGAAGGTACGGGCGCACAAGCAGGAGATGAAGGCGGCGGCGAAGGCGGCCAAGGCCGGGGAGAAGTAGGCAGCCGGGGGCGGCCGGGAAGGGGCGCGAGACGGGGAGAAGCAGCCCGCGGAAGTGGCCGGCGGACCGCGGCCGAGGCTGCGCGAGACGGGGAGAAGCAGCCCGGAGAAGCACCGGAGAAAGCGGCTGGGACGGTAAGGGCTCTGTCACCCGATCGGCCCCTCCCTGCTGGCAGGGCCGCTCCCGTCGGTTTCAGCTGGAGGCATGAGCGAGCCTCCCAGCACCGGCCCCGCCGACGACGACCGCACGGCTCACAACGCCCCGGCCCCGACCACCCCGGCCTCGGCCTCGGTCCCGGCGTCCGCGTCCGCCTCAGCCTCCACGCCCGCGCCCGCCTACCGGCATGAGCCAGAACCGCCCTTCGAGGGGCCCCTGCACGCCCTCTCGAAGGCGGCCTGGCAGACCGTACTGGTCACCGGGATCGCCTCCCTGATCCTGGGCATCCTGGTCCTCGTCTGGCCGGGCGCCTCGCTGCTCGCCGCCGGTGTGCTCTTCGGCGTCTACCTGCTGATCAGCGGCGTCTTCCAGCTGGTCGCCGCGTTCGGCACGCACAAGACGACCTCGCTGCGCGTGCTGGCCTTCATCAGCGGCGCACTGTCGATCCTGCTGGGCCTGTTCTGCTTCCGCGGCCCGCTGGAGTCGATCCTGCTGCTCGCCCTGTGGATCGGGATCGGCTGGCTGATCCGCGGGATCACCCAGACGATCGCCGCCGTGCACGACCCCGGGATGCCCGCCCGCGGCTGGATGGTCTTCCTCGGGATCGTCACCTTCATCGCCGGCATCGTGCTGATCGTCTCGCCGTTCCGGTCGGTCGCCGTGCTGACCCTGGTCGCCGGTATCTGGCTGGTGGTCGTCGGCATCGTGGAGATCATCTCCTCGTTCGGCATCCGCAGCCGGGCCAAGCACATCCCGCAGGCCCTGTGAGCGGCGTCAACCTCGCGCCCCGCCGGTACGCCGAGCGAGCGGATCTCGCGCCGGGTGCGATGAACACCGTCCGCCGCGTGGGGAGATGACCGCCATGAGCAGCGGTTCCCCCTCCGGGCGCCCGCAGCCAGGACACGCCTGGCTGCGGGCGCTCGTGCTGCTGCTCGCCCTGCTGCTGCCCGGCGCCCCGACGGCGGCCGAGGCCCTTGCCGCGACCGCCCCGGCCGCCTCGGCGGAGACCGCCGAGTACGACGTCCTCGACACCCCGCTGCGGCTCCCCGCCCGCGCCGTGCACCGCGCCGACGTACCCCAGCGCCTCGCGCCGCTCCCCGACGCGGCGCCCGCCGATCCGGCGGACCGCCACCGCCCGTGCGCGACGGCACCGCGTACGCCGTACGCCACGCCCCTGCTGCGCACCGTGGTCCTGCGCTGCTGACCGACCGACAGGTCCCGCGCTCCCCCAGGTCAGTCAGTACTACGCAAGGAACACAGCCATGTCCTCAGACCCGTACGCGGTCCTGCGCGCCCTGCTGCGCGCGGAGGCCGTCCGCAGCGCGCCGAAGCCGCAGGCGAAGTTGGTGGAGCCGCCGAGGCCGCTGCCTCAGGAACAGAAACGCGGTTGATCGATCGGTCGGCAGCCGGGCGGCCCGCACGGGGCGCCCGGCCCACCTGGTCACCCGGCCCACCTGGCCCACGTGGTCACCCGGCCCACCTGGGCACCCGGCCCACCCGTCTCACCCGGCCCATCTGGTCACCCAGCTCACCCGGCTCACCCGGCTCACCCAGCGCACCCGGGCCACTCGCCTCACCCGGAGATCCAGCTCACCCGGGCCACTCGCCTCACCCGAGGATCCAGCTCACCCGGAGACCCGGCTCACCTGCGCCGGCGCGCCGTGCCGAACAGCGATCGGGTGATCTCGCGGCCGAGCTGTGTGCCGACGGAACGGGCGAGGGACCTGAACATCCCACTGCCGACCACTTGTTCGACAAGGGAGGGTTCCTCTTCGGGCGGGGGTTTCTCGTCGCGGGGCGCGGCCTTCGGCGCGGCGGCCGGGGTCCGCCGCAGCTTCTCGTACGCCGACTCCCGGTCCACAGCCTGTGCATAACGTCCGTGAAGGGCGGACGCCCGCACCGCCTCGTCGAGTTCCGCCGCGTCGACCGGGGCCATCAGGGACTCCGGGGCCCGCAGCCGGGTCGCCGCGACCGGCGTCGGGGCGCCCTTCTCGCTGAGCACGGTGACCACGGCCTCGCCGGTGCCGAGGCCGGTGAGCAGCTCTTCGAGGTCGTACGACGACTTGGGGAAGGTCTGCACGGTCGCCCGCAGCGCCTTCTGGTCCTCGGGGGTGAAGGCACGGAGCGCGTGCTGGACGCGGTTGCCGAGCTGGGCCAGGACGTCGGACGGTACGTCCTTCGGGGTCTGCGTGACGAAGAAGACGCCGACCCCTTTCGAGCGAATCAGGCGCACGGTCTGGGTGATCGATTCCAGGAACGCCTTCGAGGCGTCGTCGAACAGCAGGTGCGCCTCGTCGAAGAAGAAGACCAGCTTCGGCTTGTCGGCGTCGCCGATCTCGGGAAGGTCGTGGAAGAGGTCGGCCAGCAGCCACATCAGGAAGGTGGAGAAGAGAAGCGGCTTGTCCTGAACGGCGGGGAGTTCCAGGACCGAGACGATGCCCCGGCCGTCCGGTGCCGTACGGAGGAAGTCGGCCGTGTCGAACTCCGGTTCGCCGAAGAAGTCCGCCATGCCCTGTGCCTCGAACGCGGTCAGCGAACGCAGGATCACCCCGGCCGTGGCCGTCGACAGCCCTCCGATGTCCTTCAGCTCGGGACGGCCCTCGTCGGAGGTGAGGAAGGCGACCACCGCGCGCAGGTCCTTGAGGTCGATCAGCTCGAGGCCCTTGGTGTCGGCGTAGTGGAAGACCAGGCCGAGGGACTGTTCCTGGGTCCGGTTCAGCTGGAGCACCTTCGAGAGCAGCACCGGGCCGAAGCTGGTGATCGTGGCGCGGACCGGGACGCCGTGGCCGAGGCCGCCGAGTGCGAGGAACTCGGCGGGGAAGCCGGTCGCCGTCCACGCCTGACCCACTTCACCCGCCCGCTCCAGGGCCCTCCCGTCGCGCTGCCCGGGGCGGGCGATGCCGGACAGGTCGCCCTTGACGTCCGCCAGGAACACCGGGACGCCCTGCGCCGAGAGCTGTTCGGCGATCAGCTGGAGCGTCTTGGTCTTGCCGGTGCCGGTGGCGCCGGCGACCAGGCCGTGCCGGTTGAGCATGGGAAGCGGGATGCGGATCGGGGCCTCGGCACGGCACCGGCCGTCCCAGAGGAGGGCACCGAGGTCCAGGGCCTGCCCGGTGAAGGCGTACCCGGCGGCGATCGTGGCGGCGGCCGGGGGCTCAGGCGAGGGCGGGTCGCCGGCCGCGGCGGCTTCACCGGCACTCATCATCGGACCCCCTGTTCCTGTTTTACCTTTTTGCTCGCCTTTACGACGTCTTTTCCAGCGTCGCACTCGGTCGCCATGGCTGCGCCCGGAACGTCAGGACCGGTAGGCTTTCCGTGTGATCTTCAAGCGCATCGGAAACGGCCGGCCGTACCCCGACCACGGCCGGGAGAGCACCCGGCAGTGGGCGGACGTCGCACCGCGCCCGGTCCGCCTCGATCAGCTCGTGACGACCAAGGGGCAGCTCGACCTGGAGACCCTCCTCGCCGAGGACTCGACGTTCTACGGCGACCTCTTCGCGCATGTCGTGAAGTGGCAGGGCGACCTCTACCTGGAGGACGGGCTGCACCGTGCGGTCCGCGCCGCCCTCCAGCAGCGTCAGGTGCTGCACGCGCGCGTGCTCGAACTGGGCTGACCCGGCTCGGCCGATTCGACCGACTCGGCCGACACCCGCTCGCCACCCGCCGTTTGACGCCGGTTGCCCCTTTCGGGTTGGACCGAGCGACGTCGGATGATCATCTATTAGTCAACGCACCCGTGGCGCACTACGCTGCGCTCATGAGCATGCTGACTCCCCCCGGCATGGGCGGCCAGTACCGGATCACTGGGGACAAATACCCTCGCATGCGCCCGCGCCGGCGGCGTGCCCGGCTCGTCCTCTCCATGGTCGCCTCCGTCACCGCGCTCGGCCTCGTCGGCTGGGGCACCCTGCAGCTCATCGACGTCTTCACGGGCGGCGACAAAGAGGCGGCGGCGGCCGGTGGCACGGCGTGCGTGAAGCAGGCCGCGGCGAGCACGGGCCCGGCGGCCGGTGCCTCGGCGGCGGCGCTGCCGAAGCCGGCCCAGATCACGGTGAACGTCTACAACGCCACGACCCGTACGGGCCTGGCCAAGGACACCGCGGACGAACTCAAGAAGCGCGGCTTCAGGATCGGCGACGTCGGCAACGCGCCGGCGAAGTACGACGCGAAGGTCAAGGGCACGGCGATACTGCTCGGACCGGCCTCGGCCCTGCACACGTCCCTGCCGGTGCTGGCCACGCAGGTCACGGCACCGGACCAGCGCACGGAGGCGGGCCGCAAGGGCGCCGCCGTGGACCTGATCCTGGGCAACACGTTCAAGACCCTCACCCCCCAGGCGACGGCGGCGAAGGCCATCACAGCCCTCTCGCACCCCGAGCCGAAGTCATCGACGTCGAAGAAGGGCTGCACACCCGCCTCGTGAGGGGCGCGGGGAACCGCGCGACCAGCCCGCCACGAACCCGCGGCCGCCGACGCACCCGCACCCCTACGGCGCCAAGGCGCCTGCGCCCGCACCCCCTACGGCGCCAAGGCGCCTGCGCCCGCACGGCGCCAGGGCACCCGCGCCCGCACCCCCACGGCGCCAGGGCGCCAGGGCGCCTGCCCCTACTCGGCCGCCCCGTACAGGCGGTCGCCCGCGTCGCCCAGCCCCGGGACGATGTAGCCGTGCTCGTTGAGGTGGTCGTCGACGGCCGCCGTCACGACCGTGACCGGCGTCCCCGCCAGCTCCCGCTCCATGACCTCGACGCCCTCCGGCGCGGCCAGCAGGACCACCGCCGTCACGTCGTCCGCGCCCCTCCTGATGAGCTCACGGATCGCCGCGACCAGCGTGCCGCCCGTGGCCAGCATCGGGTCCAGGACGTACACCTGGCGCCCGGAGAGGTCCTCCGGCATCCGCGAGGCGTACGTGGACGCCTGGAGCGTCTCCTCGTTGCGGATCATGCCCAGGAAGCCCACCTCGGCGGTCGGCAGCAGCCGGACCATGCCGTCCAGCATGCCGAGCCCGGCCCGCAGGATCGGCACCACCAGCGGGCGCGGACGGGCGAGCTTGACGCCGGTCGTGGGCGAGACCGGGGTCTGGACGTCGACGGCCTCGGTCCGCACGTCCCGCGTCGCCTCATAGGCGAGCAGGGTGACCAGTTCGTCGGCGAGCCGCCGGAACGTCGCGGAGTCGGTGCGCTGGTCGCGCAGGGTGGTGAGCTTGTGGGCGACCAGAGGGTGGTCGACGACGTGGAGACGCATGCCCATAACAGTAACCGCGTCCGCGTACACCTCGCGCGGGTCCGCGCTGGCATCAAACCCCCCGTCCGGGGGAAGGTGGGAATGACCGGACCTGGGGTGGTGCAACCGTGTCTGATCTGTCTGAGCTGCCTGAACCGTCCGACCGCGCGTACGGCGCGCCGGAGGGCGAGACCGAGGCCGAGCGGCGCCGCCGCCGGGCCCGGTTCCTGCGCGATCTCGCCGAGGCCAGGGCGCTGCGCGACCGGGTCCAGCCCCGCCGCGTCAAGACCGCCCGGCTGCGACACGCCATGCGTATGCGGACGTTCCGCTGGTAGGAGTCGGCAGAACCGTAAGAACGGTAAGGGTCGTAAAGCCGATCCTTCGGCAAAGATCCACTGCCTGTGGCGCGTTGCGGTCCGTCATGGGCAAGGCCGTGCGTGGGCTGCGGGAAAACCCGCGTACGATCCGCAGGTGGCGGCAACGAGTGCGCTGGTGATTCCGTACACGGGCACCTGGATGCCTCTTTGCATACGTGCGATCAAAACTGCCAGACACAGGGAGCCGAAGACGTCCCCTGAACGCCTTGTTTCTGCCACGATTCCGAGTGGGTGGGGCTCGGAGCCCAGCTCTCCCCGCCCAGAACCTCCGCCGGGGGGACCCCCAACCGGCACGCCTAAGACCAGTGGGAGAGTCACGGTGTACTTCGCCGCACTGCTCGCGCGCACCGAAGACGGGTGGGAAGCGAGCGACACAGAGCTCGACGATGTGGAGACCTTGTCGGACCTGGCCGACCTGGCCCGGGAATCGGCGTCGGACGCCGACGACACGGTGCTCGTCTTCATCGAGCAGGAAGACGCGTGGTTCGGCGTCGTGCGCGTGGACGGCGAGGAGGACCCCCGGGTCTTCGTCTCCAACGCTGCCGCCGCCGCCCGTAGCTCGTACGGCGAGCTCCTGCTCACGGACGAACTGCTCGGAAGGGAGCCCAAGGACGAAGACGACGACCTGGACGCCCTCGACCTCGACGGCACCGAGGACGGTGAGCCGGAGGCCGAGGACGACGAGGACACGGATACGGGCACGGACACGTCCGCCGTACCGTCCGGCCCGGTCGGTGACAGCGGAATCCTCGACGACCTGGGCGTGAGCGCGAAGGAACTGCTGTCGCTCAGCGACGACGCGCTCAGCGAGATCGCCGAGGTGCTGGGCGCCGCCGAGGTCCTGGAGACCGTCCGCTGACCTTCCACGAGGCAGCCGGGTCCGCCGACCCGGTACGCGACCGCTGGCGGGCCGCGATGCGGCTCGCCCTGGACGAGGCCGGTCAGGCCGTCCGGGGCGGGGACGTCCCCGTCGGCGCCGTCGTGCTGTCCCCGGACGGCACGACGGTGCTCGCGACCGGCCACAACGAACGCGAGGCCACCGGCGACCCCACCGCGCACGCCGAGGTCCTCGCGCTGCGCCGGGCCGCCGCTGCGCTCGGGGAGTGGCGGCTCACCGGCTGCACCCTCGTGGTCACGCTGGAGCCCTGCACCATGTGCGCCGGTGCCCTGGTCCAGGCCCGTGTGGACCGGGTCGTCTACGGCGCCCGTGACGAGAAGGCCGGGGCCGCCGGCTCGCTCTGGGACGTCGTGCGCGACCGGCGCCTGAACCACCGTCCCGAGGTCGTCGAGGGCGTCCTCGCCGACGAATCCGCCGGGCTGCTCACGGAATTCTTCCGGGACCGCTGAGGCCCGCTCCCAGCGCCGGTCCCACGCCCCGAATAGCGATTTCGGAGCACGGCCCCCCGTGCTGTAAGGTCTCTCTCGGTAGCGTGTCCGAGCGGCCGAAGGAGCTCGCCTCGAAAGCGAGTGTGGCGCAAGTCACCGAGGGTTCAAATCCCTCCGCTACCGCTGGAAAAGGGCCTCGTCGAAAGACGGGGCCCTTTCTGCGTCCATGGCCGCGCGCATCTCCGTCGCACGCCCCCGTTCGCGCCCCCGGGCCCGGCAACGGGCCTCGACCAGCGGGCCGTTGACCCGCGAGGGGGGCGCGAAGGTTACACTCGCGGCCGGCAGCAGGGTCCACAGGCTACGCAGACACGCCGGCAGAGGCAGGCACAGGGGAGGCCGCGGTGGCGGTGAATGCCAAGAAGATCGCCACGTACGTGCTCGTGGTCTTCGCGCTCTACGTGATCATCACAGACCCGGCCAAAGCGGCCGATTACGTCCAGATAGGCTTCGAGGGTATTTCGGACGCGGCCAAGGCCATCGGAACGTTCATGACCTGGGTCGTCAACGGAGCCAAATAGCGCACCACCCTCGGGAGCAACCATGATCCGCCACCTGGTCCTCTTCAAGCTCAACGAGGGCGTCGGGCGCGACGATCCGCGGGCCGTCGCGGGCGCCGCGGCCTTCTCCGCACTCGGCGGCCAGATCGAGGAACTGCGCTTCTGGGAGTGCGGCTGGAACATCACCGAGCGCCCCATCGCCCACGACTTCGCGATCAACTCGGCGGTCGAGGACAGGGACGCGCTGAAGCGGTACCTGGAGCACCCGGCCCACCAGGCGGCCGCGGCGCAGTGGCGGGAGTTCGCCACGTGGGTGATCGCCGACTACGAGTTCTGAGCCGTACGGCGGCCCCCTGGAGGTCCGTACGAGGCTTTCCGGAGACCGTACGGGACCTTCTGGAGACAGGCCCTCCGCCGGGAACAGCGGGGGGCTTTTCTGCGTCTTATGCCCCAACTTGCCGTCTTTCACTCTCAACACGACGTTATGCGGTGCTTGCGCACGGTGCACATGTCTTGTGATGCTATGACCGCTTTTGACGGATGATTGACCGATGAAGAGGTGGCGTTGACCGTGTCGGCCAGTTCTGCGCCGCCCCAGGAAGAGGCGCCCGCCCCCGCTCCCCCCACTGCCCAGCCCCCCGCCCAAGGACCCGCCCAGCCCCCCGCCCAGGCACCCGCGCCGCCCCCGGAGAAACGGCGGGGCGCCGACACCCGGGCGCTGACCCAGGTGCTCTTCGGGCAGCTGAAGGACCTCAAGCCGGGCACGCCGGAGCACAACCGGGTGCGCGCGGCGCTCATCGAGGCCAACCTCCCGCTCGTGCGCTACGCGGCCGCCCGCTTCCGCTCCCGCAACGAGCCGATGGAGGACGTCGTCCAGGTCGGCACCATCGGGCTGATCAACGCCATCGACCGCTTCGACCCGGAACGGGGCGTGCAGTTCCCGACCTTCGCCATGCCGACCGTCGTCGGCGAGATCAAGCGCTACTTCCGGGACAACGTCCGTACCGTGCACGTCCCGCGCCGGCTGCACGAGCTGTGGGTCCAGGTGAACAGCGCGACCGAGGACCTGACCACCGCCTTCGGACGCTCCCCCTCCACCGCCGAGATCGCCGAACGGCTGCGGATCAGCGAGGAGGAGGTGCTGTCCTGCATCGAGGCCGGCCGGTCGTACCACGCGACCTCCCTGGAGGCCGCCCAGGAGGGCGACGGGCTGCCGGGCCTGCTGGACCGCATCGGCTACGAGGACCCGGCCCTGGACGGCGTGGAACACCGCGACCTGGTCCGCCATCTGCTGGTCCAGCTCCCGGAGCGCGAACAGCGCATCCTCCTGCTGCGCTACTACAGCAACCTCACCCAGTCGCAGATCAGCGCGGAGCTGGGCGTCTCCCAGATGCACGTCTCCCGCCTCCTGGCCCGCAGCTTCCAGCGGCTGCGCTCGGCCAACCGCATCGAGGCCTGACCGCACCCGCCGCCGCGGCTCCCGCCCCGGACCCCGCCCGGAGGCCCGCCCGGAGGCCCGCCGCACGCTACGGCGCACGCGCCGTCGCACGGGCCGCCGCACGCACCGGCGCAGCGCCCGCAGCAGGACCCGTTACCGGTCCGAGACACGCTTCAGGCGACTTGGTGCGGCCGTAACCGCAAGCAGGATCGAGCCATCACCGTCACGAGCGAATCGCTCACCAGCGCACTTCCCGACAGTTGGGGGTCGAAATACCGTCAGACCCCCTGCATCCAGGGCGGATTCACATTTCCCATGTCGACATGTCACTACAGCGTGTTGCCGACATGTGACATTCTGCGGGAAGCGCGTTTGCCGGGGCTTCGGCTCCGGTATTCAGGTGAAGGCGCCGTTCCTCGTGAGGGGCGTCGCCGCGACCGTCCCGCGACCCAAAGGGGGTGGCATGTCCGCAGACCAGGGCAGCTCGAAGGTGCTTACGCTCACGAAGAGCGAGGCAGCGCCCAAGGAGCTCGACGCCATCGACGTGCTCGACAGCATCGACGGCGCCCCGGCGCTGGAGACCCCTCCGCCCCCGGATCTCCCGGTGGCCTCGGGAAACCTCGACACCCGCACCCTGTCCCGCTCCCTGTTCCTGCGCCTCGCCGCGCTCGATGAGGACAGCCCCGAGCGTGCCTACGTCCGGGACACCCTGATCGAACTCAACCTCCCCCTCGTGCGCTACGCGGCGGCCCGCTTCCGCAGCCGCAACGAGCCGATGGAGGACATCGTCCAGGTCGGCACCATCGGCCTGATCAAGGCGATCGACCGCTTCGACTGCGAACGGGGCGTGGAGTTCCCGACGTTCGCGATGCCGACGGTCGTCGGGGAGATCAAGCGGTTCTTCCGCGACACCTCCTGGTCGGTCCGTGTCCCGCGCCGCCTCCAGGAGCTGCGCCTGGCCCTCACCAAGGCCAGCGACGAGCTCTCCCAGAAGCTGGACCGCTCCCCGACGGTCACCGAACTGGCCGCCGTGCTGGGCGTGTCCGAGGAGGACGTGGTCGACGGCCTGGCCGTGGGCAACGCCTACACCGCCTCCTCCCTCGACTCCCCGGCCCCCGAGGACGACGGCGGCGAGGGCTCGCTGGCCGACCGCCTCGGCTACGAGGACACGGCCCTGGAGGGCGTCGAGTACCGCGAGTCGCTGAAGCCGCTGCTGGCCAAGCTGCCGCCCCGCGAGCGCCGGATCATCATGCTCCGCTTCTTCGCGAACATGACCCAGTCCCAGATCGGCGACGAGGTCGGCATCTCCCAGATGCACGTCTCCCGCCTGCTGACCCGCACCCTGGCCCAGCTCCGCGAGGGCCTGATCGCGGACTGAACCGGCTCCGACGGGTTCCTTACTGACGGAGTGTCAGCCACACTGGCGCGATGCTTCTCCGTAGGACACCGAGTGGCCGCCGAGGCGCCGTCACGGCAGCGTCGGCGGCCGCCGTCTGCCTGGCCTCGGCACTCACGGCGTGCGGAGGCGGTGACAGCGGCGGCTATACGGCGGTGGGAGCGGCCGGCATTTCGCCGGGGGCGTCGTCGAGACCCACGGGATCGGTGACGCTGGTCCCGCTGGACGGTTCCCCGGCGGGGGCGGCCGGCGGCACACCGTCGACGGAGGACGGCCGGCCGCCGGCAGCGGGCGGGTCGGCCGGAAACCCGGCGGCCCCGGCCACGACGCCGTCACCCGCCGCCTCCCGCCGCGACGGCACCCGGCCCGGACGGTCCGCTCCGCCGGCGCCGAACCCACCACGGCCGACCGCCGCTTCGCCCACCGGCACCACCCCCGCCGGCGCCTCGCCCGCCGCCCTCACCTGGAGCACGCCCACCCGCGAGCCCACGGACAAGCGGTGGTGCGAGAAGGTGACGGTCGAGTTCCGCAACTCGGGCGGCACGGCGGTCCGTTCCGGCAAGGTCAGCCTCGGCACGCACATCATCGACCTGCTCGGCATCGACTGGGCGACGATCGCATCGACGGAGTCCCTGCCGGCCCCGGTCGCGCCCGGCGCCCGTACGAGCGGGACCTGGACGGTCTGCGTGGACGACTGGCGCGTGCCCCTGGGCATGCACGTCGAGACCCGGGTCGTGACGGTCGACTGGAGCTGAGGCGCGGCGCGTCCGTGCGGGCACGACGAAAGCCCGGGGTAGTGGACCCCGGGTTCTTCGTCGGGCCGCCGCCCCGACCCTCGAACCGTCCGAGGGGCCGAGCGGGCGGCGGGTGACTACTTGAGTGCCAGCCAGGCCACCGCCGCGACCACGACCACCACGGCGACGACGCCGAGGATCAGGCCGATGCGGGGGCCGCCGGAGGCGGAGGGGGACGCCGTCTGCTGGGAGGTCTGCGGGGCCTCGTCGACGAACGCCCGGAACATCTGGGTGCTGCCGGCGGGGTCGTAGTTGCCCTGGGGGCCCTGGGTGTTAGCCATGCCCCGAGACACTAGCGAATCCGGTGGTCCGGCCCAAGTGGGGGGCTGCCCACAAGTGCAACCAGCCTCACCTGGGTGTTTACGTTCGCAATACTTGTCTTTGCCAAGTTTTTATCCCCACCCCCTACCCGTTTATTTGCCTGTGGCAACCAAGCATTCTATGGTTGCCCCAAGCAACGAATACGGGAGGTGTGATGGCGGAGCAGGCGCAGTTCGAAGAGCTGGCGCGTCAGCTCAGCGCCGTCGGAGCTGTGAAGCGGGACCTCGCGCGGATCCTGCCGCACGAATGCCCGGCCGGTTCCGCGGCCGTGCTGACGCTGCTCGGCCGCTTCGGATCCATGCGCATGAGCAAGCTCGCCGAGCTGCTCGCCGTGGACATGTCCGTGACCAGCCGGCACGTGGCGCATGTCGCCGAGCGCGGCTGGATCGACCGGTCCCCCGACCCGGCGGACAAGCGTTCCCGCATCCTGCACCTCACCCCCGCGGGCGAGGCCACGCTGCGGGACCTGTCCCGGCGCAGCACCGAGCTGCTCACCGAGCGGCTGGGCGACTGGAGCGACGAGGAGGTCGACCAGCTGATCCGGCTGATGACCCGGCTCCGGGACAGCTTCGACTGCCGGACCGGCCCGGTGCGGCCGACCGCGACGGGCCCGGCCGAGCCGGTCCCGGGATCCCCGAAGGCCGTCGCCACGGCCACGGTCGCCTCCGCCGCCCGCGCCCCCACCATCGCCCCCGTACTCGAACCGACCACCCGTACACCCGCGTAAGACGTAAGAAAAGGAAGCCCATGGCAACGACCACACCAGCCGGTGTGCGGGCCCATGCAAGGCACGGGGGAGGCTCCGTCGAGCAGGCTGCCCCGATGACGCACCGGCAGATCATGGAAGCGATATCCGGGCTGCTGCTCGGCATGTTCGTGGCGATTCTGTCCTCCACGATCGTCACCAACGCCCTGCCGCACATCATCACCGACCTGGGCGGCGGCCAGTCCGCCTACACCTGGGTCGTCACCGCCTCCCTGCTGGCCATGACCGCGACCACCCCGCTGTGGGGCAAGCTGTCCGACCTGTACAGCAAGAAGGCGCTCGTCCAGATCGCCCTGGTCATCTACGTCCTGGGTTCCGCGGCCGCCGGTCTGTCGCAGAACGCCGGCATGCTGATCGCCTGCCGTGTCGTCCAGGGTGTCGGTGTCGGCGGTCTGTCGGCGCTCGCCCAGATCGTCATGGCCGCGATGATCTCGCCGCGTGAGCGCGGCCGTTACTCCGGCTACCTCGGCGCGACCTTCGCCGTCGCCACCGTCGGCGGCCCGCTGCTCGGCGGTGTCATCACCGACACCTCGTGGCTGGGCTGGCGCTGGTGCTTCTACGTCGGCGTCCCCTTCGCCGTCGTCGCGCTGATCGTGCTGCAGAAGACCCTGCACCTGCCGGTCGTGAAGCGGGACGTCAAGGTCGACTGGTCCGGCGCGTTCTTCGTCGCCGCCGCCGTCTCGCTGCTGCTGGTCTGGGTCACCTTCGCCGGTGACAAGTACGACTGGATCTCCTGGCAGACGTACGCCATGATCGGCGGTTCGATCGTGCTCGGCCTGATCTTCGTGCTCATCGAGTCGAAGGCCAAGGAGCCGATCATCCCGCTGCGGCTGTTCCGCAACCGCACCATCACGCTGGCCTCGCTGGCCTCCCTGTTCGTCGGTGTCGCGATGTTCACCGGCACGGTCTTCTTCAGCCAGTACTTCCAGCTGGCCCGCGACAAGTCCCCGACGATGTCCGGCGTGCTGACGATCCCGATGATCGGCGGTCTGTTCGTCTCCTCCACCGTCTCCGGGCAGTTCATCACCCGCACCGGCCGCTGGAAGGCCTGGCTGGTCAGCGGTGGCGTGCTCGTGACGGCCGGCCTCGGCCTGCTCGGGACCATCCGGTACGACACGGCGTACTGGAAGATGGCGATCTTCATGGCTCTGCTGGGTCTCGGCATCGGCATGATGATGCAGAACCTGGTGCTGTGCACGCAGAACCAGGTCGAGCCCGCCGACCTCGGGTCGGCCAGCTCCACGGTCACCTTCTTCCGTTCCCTCGGTGGTGCGGTCGGCGTCTCCGCGCTGGGCGCGGTGATGGCCCACCGGATCACGCACTACGTGACGGAGGGCGCCGCCGCCCTCCCGCACAAGTACCAGGCCGCCCTGGCCGGCTCCAGCTCGTCCAGCGACAGCCTCCCGGACCTCGGCAAGCTGCCGGTCCCGCTGCGCACCCTCTTCCAGAGCGCCTACGGCCACGGCATCGCCGACGTCTTCCTGATCGCCGGGTGCCTCGCGGCCCTCGCGTTCCTGATCACCCTGTTCATCAAGGAGGTCCCGTTGCGGACCAAGGGCGCGCTCGCCCAGGCCGCCGCCGCGGAGCAGGGCATCGAGGCCGCTCCGGTCGCCGCCGCCGCTGCCGTCCCGGCTCCCGCCGAGGAGACGGTCCCCAGCTGGGCCGCCCCGGTCGTGAGCAGCACCACGGACACCGCCACGGAGGCCGCCGGGCAGTTCACCGCCGTGGCAACCCTCGCCACCCCCGAGCAGTCGGCGGGCTCCGGCGGGACCCCGGTGCACGGCTTCGTGCGCGGCGCCGAGAGCGCCCCGGTCGCCCAGGCCGCGGTCACCCTCATCTCGCTCTCCGGCCGCCAGCTGGGCCGCTCGGTCGCGGGCTTCGACGGCTCCTACCGCCTGGACGCCCCCGGCGCGGGTTCGTACGTGCTGATCGCCTCCGCCGACGGCTACCAGCCGCAGGCCGCCACCGTCCTGGTGGGCGAGGAACCGCTGCCGTACGACATCCTGCTCAGCGGCACCAGCGGGCTGAGCGGTGTGGTGCGGGGCGCGGGCAGCGCGCTGCCGGTCAAGGACGCGATGGTGATCGTCACCGACGTGCGCGGCGACCTGCTGGCCACCGCGGCCACCGGTGAGCAGGGCCAGTTCGTCTTCGGCGACCTGGTGCCGGGTGTGGTGACGGTCGCGGTGAACGCGGCCGGGTACCGCCCCCGCGCCCTGCCGGTCCAGATCGGTACCACCGGGGTCACCCGGATCGAGGTCGACCTGGACGCCGGCGCCCAGCTCCAGGGTGTCGTCAGGGCCCCGCACGGGCCGCTGGCCGACGCCCGCGTCACCCTCGTGGACGCGGCAGGCAACGTGGTCGGCACGTCCACCACCGGCCTGGACGGCGCGTACGCCTTCGCCGACCTGGACGGCGGTGACTACACCGTGATCGCGACGGGCTACCCGCCGGTCGCCACGGCCCTGAACGTCACCGGCGCCGGTGTCGACGGGCACGACATCGAACTCTCCCACCCCGGCGAGTAGTTCACCCCGGCCCGGGGCAGCGATGGTTCATCGGCTGCCCCGGGCCGTCGCAATCTGTGCAATTTATAGGGCTTTTCACGCCTCTAGATCGGTTTTCAGGGAGAATTCGGGATGGGACTCACCGCCAGGATCCGCACCCGGGACGGATGGGCCGTGTCGCACGCGGTCGTCACGGTGACGGACATGACCGGCACGCAGGTGCTGCGCGTCGAGGCGGACGACGAGGGCACGGTACGGGACCCGAACCCGCTCGTGCCCGGGGCGTACACCGTCATCGTCACCGCCGTGGGCTACGCGCCCGCCGCCTCCAGCGCGATCGTCACCGCCAGCGGCCGTGCCGAGATCGGCAAGGTCACGCTCGCCCGGCAGGGCGGCACCGAGCTGCCGCCGCCCGGCCCGTGGACCGCCGACCCGGCGCACTCCACGGTCGCCGCGGTCGCCCAGCACCTGGGCATCTCCAGCGTCCGCGGTCGCTTCACCGACTTCACGGCGGCCATCGAGATCGCCCCCGACGACGTCACCAAGTCCCGCGTCCAGGCCGTCATCCGGGCCGCCTCCATCGACACCGGCAACGGCATGCGCGACACGCATCTGCGCTCGGCCGACTTCCTGGACGTCGAGCGGTACCCCGAGCTGACGTACACCTCGACGGGCCTCACGGCGGCCGGCTCCGACCGCTGGACGGTCCACGGCGAGCTGGCCATGCGCGGTGTCGTACGACCCGTCGACCTCCACCTCGCCTACCTGGGCACCGGCGCCGACCCCTGGGGCGGCACGCGGGCCGCGTTCCGCGCGACGGCCGAGCTGCACCGCGAGGACTTCCATATGAACTACAACCAGGTCGTCCAGGCGGGCATCGCGGCCATCGGCACGACCCTCAAGGTCGAGCTGGAGATCCAGGCGGTGCAGGGCGAATCCCTGCCGCAGGCGTAGGCACAGCAGGGACAGGCAGAGGCAGGCGGGGCGGGTCCCGTCGGCCTAGGCTGGCGGCATGGCACCGAACATCGCGACGAACACCGCCGTCTCCCTCGACGAACTGCTGGACTTCGTACGGCCCCGCCACCGCGCGATCCTGCTCACGCGCCGCGCCGACGGCAGCCCCCAGGGGTCGCCGCTGACCTGCGGGGTCGACGACTCCGGGCGGATCGTGGCCTCCACGTACCCCGAGCGGGCCAAGACCCGGAACGCCAAGCGGGACGAGCGGGTGAGCGTGATCGTCCTGAGCGACGACTGGAACGGGCCGTGGGTCCAGATCGACGGCAGCGCGGAGGTGATCGACTCGCCCGAGTCGGTGGAGCCGCTGGTGGAGTACTACCGGAACATCGCCGGGGAGCACCCGGACTGGGACGAGTACCGGGCGGCGATGCTGAAGCAGGGCAAGTCGATCATCCGGGTGACGCCTGAGAAGTGGGGGCCGGTGGCCACGGGCGGGTTCCCGGCGCGGTTGGCTTCGCCGGACGCCTGAGAGAGTGGGGGTGTTGTGAGTGCGCGGCTGCGGGTCGTGTGTGGCTGGTCGCGCCTCGCGGCGGAGCCGCATGTCGGACACGGTCCCGCGCCCCTGGGTGGGACTAGGTGCCCTTCGCCACCATCGCCTCGATGCCGGCGATCAGCAGGTCCAGCGCGAAGGTGAAGTCCCTGTCCAGCATTTCGGCGACCGTGTCGCCGCCCCTCGCGGCCATCAGGTCCTTGGACTCCTCGATGATCTGGGCCGTCGCCGGGGCCTCGGTCACCGCGGTCATCGCGGTGCTGAAGTACTCGTCCGGGGTCAGGCCGGCCGCTGCCACCCGCTCGGCGAAGTGGCCCTCGATCGTGCCGTAGCCGTAGACGAACTGGAAGACGGCCGAAATCGCGCCGGTCACCCCGTGTGCGGGCAGGCCGGCCCGGCGGACGACCTGCTGGACCACCCGGGAGAAGGCCAGGGAGTGGGGGCCGATGTTGAGGTACCGGCCGGCCAGCGGGGAGAGCCAGGGGTGGCGGACCAGCAGCGCGCGGTACTCCGTGGCCAGCGCCCGCAGTTGGTCCCGCCAGTCGCCGTCGGCCGCGTCCGGCAGGCGCAGTTCGCCGAAGGCCGCGTCGAGGGCGAGTTCCAGCAGGTCGTCCTTGGTGTCGACGTACCAGTACACGGACATGGCGGTCACGTTCAGCTCGGCAGCCAGCCGCCGCATGGAGAACTTGTCGAGCCCATCGGAGTCCAGCAGCCGGACACTGACCGAGGTGATGCGCTCGCGGTCGAGCCCGGAGGGCTGACCGCTACGGCCGCCCTTGCGGGCCTTCTCCTCCAGCCACACACTGGCCCGCGCCATCACGACCTCCTCCTCGACGATCACTTCCCAGAATGCTACGGCTGCAACGCGCCTTTGGGGGCGCGGGGAACTGCGCTCCCGGCCACCCACGACCCGCACCCGCAAACCCACCCATACCCCCTCCCCCCTAGGCGACATTCCTCTCCGCCCGACGAAGAAGCCCCGCCGCCACGAACCCGCCGGCCACCACAGCCACCGCCCCCACCAACTGCCCGGCCCCCAGCCCCGCCGACAGCGATTTCCCGGACGCCACCGACGCGCTCAGCACCGCTCCCAGTACGGCCACCCCCAACCCGTTCCCGAACTCCGCGAGCGTGCCGTTGATCCCGGCCCCCACGCCCGCCTTCTCCGGAGGAATCGCGCCCATGATGGCGTGCGCCATGGCCGGGTTGGCGATCGCGCACCCCGCTCCGATCAGCAGCAGACCGAGCAGCGTGCCGCCGTACCCGCTCGAGTCCAGTACGGCGATGGACACCAGCCCGAGCGACATCAGCAGCATCCCCAGGGCTATCGCCACCGGCGTACCCAGCTTGGCGGCCCACCTGGCCGACAGGCCGGTGAAGTTGAGGGCGACGACCGTGAGCGCGAGCGGTGCCGTGCGCAGGCCGGCCTCCAACGGGCCGTAGCCGAGGACGAACTGCAGGTGCTGGGTGAGCAGGAAGAGCGCGCCGCCCATGCCGAAGGTGATGAGCACCGCACCGGCGACGGCACCCGTGAAGCGGCGGTCCCGGAAGAAGTGGGGGTCGAGCATGGGGTGGGGGATCCGGCTCTCCCAGTACGCGAACAGGGCCAGGACCAGCACCGCCACGGCCCCCGTGACCAGCACCCGGGCCGACGTCCAGCCGTGCTCCGGGCCGGAGATGATCGCGAAGACCAGTGCGGCCATGCCGATGGTGGAGAGCAGCGCGCCGAGCAGGTCGGGGCGGTCGCCCTGCGGGTTTTTCGACTCGGGGACCAGGACGACCACCGCGGCCAGGGCCAGCGCCGCGACCGGGAGGTTGATCAGGAAGATCGCGCCCCACCAGAAGTGGTTGAGCACGAACCCGCCGATCAGCGGCCCGCCGGCGAAGCCCAGCGCGTTGACCGCGCTCCAGATGCCGATGGCCTTGGGGTGTTCGTCGGGGGTGAAGATCTGCATCACCACGGCGAGGGTGGTGGTGAGCAGGAGGGCGCCGCCCACGCCCATCCCGGCGCGCGCGGCGATCAGCTGGGCGGTGGAGCCGGCCAGGCCCGCGGCCAGCGAACCCGCGCCGAACAGGACGAGCCCCGTGATCAGCATCTTCTTGCGGCCGTAGCGGTCGGCCGCGCTGCCGGCGGTGAGCAGCAGGCCGGACTGGACGAGCGAGTACGCGTTGATCATCCACTGGATGTCCGCGGTGGCCGCGTGCAGCTCCCGGGTCAGGGAGGGGATGGCCACGTTCAGAACGGTGTTGTCGAGCAGCACGGTGAGCTGCGCGAGGCAGATCACACCGAGGATCAGCCAGCGCTGGGAGTGGCCCTGAGAAGTCATGTTCTACACCGTAAGGGATTCCTTATACGGCGTACAACGAAGTTTTTCCGGGCGCACACCAGAGGGCGGTGGCCGAAGCCACCGCCCTCTCGCCGGTCAGGCGACCGTCAGCTGCCGCTCGCCTTCTGCGTGAGGTCGTAGAAGGTGGACGAACCGACCGTCACCTTCTTGAAGTTCTTCTCGACCCACGAGGTGATCTGCGAGGACGTGCCGCTGCTGCTGCCGCCCATGCCGCCGCCCGTGCCGGAGGAGATGAAGTAGTGGATCTTTCCGTCCGCCACGTACTCCTTGAACTGGGCCAGCGTCGGGGACGGGTCGGTGCCGTTGAAGCCGCCGATCGCCATCACCGAGTCGTCGGTGGCCAGCTGGTAGCTCGCCGCGTTCTGGGCACCGATGGCCGCCGCGACCCAGGTGTACTTCGAGGCGTCCTGCTCCAGCAGCTTCTTGGCCTCGGAGGTGACGGTCGCGCCGTTCAGCAGGCCGCCGACGCCACCGCCGCCGCCCATGCCGCCGCCTTCGCCCATCTGGCCACCGCCGGGGAAGCCGTTGCCGTTCCGCGTGCTTCCGTTCCCGTTCTGACCCTGACCCTGCTGGTTCTGGCCCGGCATGCCGCCGCCGAAGCCGCCGGTGCCGCCCCCGGGGAAGCCGCCCGTGCCGTTCTGGCCCTGCTGGTTCCGGGTGTTGCCGTTGCCGTTCTGGCCCTGCCGGTTCTGGCCGAAGCCACCACCGCCGCCCATGCCGCCCCGTCCACCGCCGAAGCCCATCATGCTCGCGCCCGCCGGGCCCGCCGTCGGGATGGAGCCGGTGTGCGCGGAACTCACCGTGCTGAGGGTGTACGCCGTCGGACCCGCCAGCGCGGCCACCAGGCCCACCGCGGCCGCTGCGAGGGCGAGCTGACGGCTGATCCGGCCCGCGAAGACCAGGCCGAGCGCGGCGGCCAGACCGCCGATCAGGACCAGCCACTTCAGCCAGGGCAGGTACGTGGAGGTGCGGTTGAGAAGGACGTAGCCCCAGACCGCGGCCGAGACCACGGCGGCGGCGAGGGTGATCGACGCCCACAGCTCGGCGCGCTTCTCCCACAGCAGCCCCGCGCCCATGCCGACCACGGCGGCGATGTAGGGGGCGAGGGCGACCGTGTAGTACTGGTGGAAGATGCCGGCCATGTAGCTGAAGACCACCATGGTGATCAGCAGCGAGCCGCCCCACACCAGGAACGAGGCCCGGGTCACCGAGGTCCGCTTCAGCCTGCGCGTCGCCACCAGGCCCGCGGCCAGCAGGATCAGCGCGGCCGGGATCAGCCAGGAGATCTGGCTGCCGATCTCGGAGTTGAACATCCGGTCCCAGCCGGTGGCACCCCACTGCCCGGAGCCGGTGCCGCCGCCCCCGCCGCCGACGCTGCCGGTCTCGTCGCCGCTGAGACGGCCGAGGCCGTTGTAGCCGAAGGTCAGCGACAGGAAGCTGTTGTCCTGCGAACCGCCGATGTAGGGGCGGGAGGAGGCCGGCCACAGCTCGATGATCGCCACCCACCAGCCCGCCGAGACGATCAGCGCGCCGGTCGCGAGGGCCAGCTGGCCGATCCGCTTCCTCAGCGTGTGCGGACCGACGGCCGCGTACACGAACGCCAGCGCCGGCAGGATCAGGAACGCCTGCAGGGTCTTGGCGAGGAAGGCGAAGCCGATCGCCACGCCCGCCCACACCAGCCACTTCGTCTTGCCGTCCTCGACGGCGCGGACGACGAAGTAGCAGGCCAGCGCCATCAGCAGGGCCAGCATCGCGTCCGGGTTGTTGAACCGGAACATCAGCGCCGCGACGGGGGTGAGCGCGAGCACGGCGCCCGCGATCAGGCCGGCCGCCGGGCTGAACCGGCGGCGCACGGAGGCGTGGACGACCGCGACCGTGCCGACCCCCATGAGGACCTCGGGGCCGAGGATCGTCCAGGAGTTCAGACCGAAGATCCGGGCCGCGATCTCCATCGGCCACAGGAACGCCGAGGGCTTGTCGACGGTGATCGCGTTGCCCGCGTCCAGCGAGCCGAAGAACATCGCCTTCCAGCTCTTGGTACCCGCCTGGACGGCGGCCGAGTAGAAGGAGTTCGAGTAGCCGTTGACGCCCAGGTCGTAGAAGTAGAGCAGCGCGGTCACGAGCAGCAGGCCGAGGAAGGCCGGGCGCGCCCAGCGAGGGTCCTCGGGGCGGCCGCGCCAGAGTCTGCGGGCGAAGGGCTGCCTGGGCTCGCCCGAGCCCGCCTGCGGCGCCGGCGCGGCCGCCACGTCCTGGACATCTGGGCCGTCCGGCGCCTGCCGGGGCGCCGGGGGCGCCTCGGGGGGCGGTCCCCACGGGGCCGGACGGTCGGTGTGGGTGCTGCTCATCGGGGATCCCCCGGATCGGTGTCATGAGGGCGCACCGGCTGCAACTGCATGGTGGCGTCCCTCCAGGTGCCGTCCGCGGCTTCGCCGGCGCGGAGTCGGGTGGTCGTGCCGGCGCCCTGGGCGTAGGGCTGGTGCGCCGGGCGCTGCGGGAGCGGGCCCTGCGGCTGGTGTCCGCCGGAGACCGTGGTGTACGTCGGCGACGACGGGTTGTGCGTGGCCACCACCGTGGAGGAGTCCTGCCGGCTGCCGTCGCGGTCCGGGAAGACCCAGGCGCGGAAGAGCAGGAAGCGCAGGACGGTCGCGGCGAGGTTGGCGGCGACCAGCACCGCCAGCTCGGTGGAGTGCGCGGGGTCGTCGCTCGCCGCGTTCAGGGCGGCGAGCGAACCGCTGGTCAGCGCCAGGCCGATGCCGAAGACGACCAGGCCCTGCGCCTGGTGCCGGACCGCCCCGCCCCGGCCGCGCACCCCGAAGGTCAGGCGCCGGTTGGCGGCGGTGTTGGCCACGGCCGACACCAGCAGCGCGAGCGCGTTGGCGATCTGCGAGCCGGAGAACTGCCGGAAGAGGCTGTACAGGACCAGGTAGAAGAGGGTCGACAGGGCGCCGACCACGCAGAAGCCGACGAGCTGACGGGCCAGGCCCTTCGGCACGTCCTGGATGTCGCGGTCGCGCGGGTCGTCGCCGAACGGGCGGGCGATCCGGTCCAGCGGCAGCGAACCGGTGGCCAGCGCCTTGCCGACCCGCCACACACCCTTGAGGTCGTCGGTGGCCGTCTTCACGATGTGCACGGTCGAGTTCGGGTCGTCGACCCAGTCGACGGGCACCTCGTGGATGCGCAGGCCCGCGCGCTCGGCGATCACCAGCATCTCGGTGTCGAAGAACCAGCCGGTGTCCTCGACCATCGGCAGCAGCACCTGCGCGACATCGCGCCTGATCGCCTTGAAGCCGCACTGCGCGTCCGAGAAGCGGGCCTGCAGCGAGCCGCGCAGGATCAGGTTGTACGAGCGGCTGATGAACTCCCGCTTGGCGCCGCGCACCACGCGCGACGAGCGGGCCAGCCGGGAACCGATCGCCAGGTCGGAGTGGCCGGAGATGAGCGGCGCCACCAGCGGCAGCAGCGCGTTCAGGTCGGTCGACAGGTCCACGTCCATGTACGCGAGGATCGGCGCGTCCGAGGCCGACCAGACGGTCCGCAGCGCACGGCCGCGGCCCTTCTGCTCCAGCCGGAACGACTTGACCTCGGCCAGCTCCGCCTCGAGCCGCTTCGCCACCTGGGGGGTGGTGTCCGTGGACGCGTTGTCCGCGATGGTGATGCGGAACGCGTACGGGAAGGTGCGCTTGAGATGGTCATGCAGTCTGACGACGCATGGGCCGAGGTCCTTCTCCTCGTTGTAGACGGGGATCACTACGTCCAGGACAGGCGTACCGGCGTCTCCGGCCGGGAGGTGCTCCCGCGCCGGCAGGGTGCCGGGAGAAGAGTCGGTTCGCATGCGAACGACTCTGGTCAAGCGCCCTGTTGCACCCATGTGGTGGCACTGTGCTGTGCCTGTGAGTGCGATTGCCAATTCGTTTCGGGGGCCGGCTGGGGAGCCGCCGGGGCAAGCGCGGGGAGGTAGAGGGTGAACACCGTGCAGCCGGGAACGCTGTCCACGGTGACGGCACCGCCGTGCGCGGACGCGACGGCCTGCACGATGGCGAGCCCCAGGCCGGTGGACCCGGTGGACCGCGACCGCGCGGAGTCGCCGCGCGCGAACCGCTCGAAGACGTGCGGCAGCAGGTCCGGCGGAATGCCCTGACCGTTGTCCTCGACGTCCACGCACATCCAGGGCCCGCGCCGCTGGATGCGGGCCGTGACGGTGGTACCCGGCGGGGTGTGCTTGCGGGCGTTGCCCAGCAGGTTGACCAGCACCTGCTGGATACGGGCCGCGTCGGCGGCCACCAGGGCCGGCTCGTCGGGCAGGTCGAGCCGCCAGTTGTGGTCCATGCCGGCCGCGCGCGAGTCGCTGATGGTGTCGACGACGAGCGGGATGAGGTCGGTGTGCTCGAACTGCAGCGGACGGCCCGCGTCCAGCCGGGCGAGCAGCAGCAGGTCCTCCACGAGGAGGGTCATCCGCCCCGCCTCGGACTCGATACGGCCGAGGGCGTGCCGGGTGTCGGGCCCGACCTCCTCCCGGCCGCGCCGGGTCAGTTCGGCGTACCCGCGGATGGAGGCGAGCGGGGTGCGCAGCTCATGGCTGGCGTCGGCGACGAACTGCCGTACCCGCATCTCGCTCTGCTGGCGGGCGTGCAGGGCGCCGTGCACGTGGTTGAGCATGCGGTTGAGCGCGGCGCCGACCTGGCCGACCTCGGTGTGCGGGTCGCACTCCGACTCCGGGACCCGCTCGCTGAGGTTGACCTCGCCGGTGTGCAGGGGGAGTTCGGAGACGCGGGTGGCGGTGTTGGCGACCCGGCGCAGCGGGCGGGTGGCCACGCCGACCATGACG
Organism: Streptomyces sp. NPDC001220; assembly: GCF_053597895.1. Taxonomy (NCBI): domain Bacteria; kingdom Bacillati; phylum Actinomycetota; class Actinomycetes; order Kitasatosporales; family Streptomycetaceae; genus Streptomyces; species Streptomyces sp. NPDC001220. The sequence goes on along the minus strand of NZ_JBSFJE010000007.1, from coordinate 373,526 downwards.
GTGCCGGCGAGGGAGGCGGCGATCAGGCCGGCGGCGGTGACGCTGATCTCCACGAGGATCAGCGTGCTGATCGTGCTGTCGGCGTCGGCGGTCGGGATGGCGACGTAGTAGTCGCCCTTGTTCCCCTCCACGTAGACGACCTGATAGCTGCCCAGACCCGGGAGGTCGACCGTGTGTGTCTTCTTGTCCTGGGCGACCGAGCCGAGGGCCTTCGTCTGGGCCGTCGTCAGCGTCTCCGGGTTCATCTGCGGGACGTTCTGGTCGTCGTTCGTCTTGTCGCCGACCTTGGCGTCGGTGATGGAGCCGTTGACGACCCTGGCTCCGATGGTGCCGCTGGGCTGCGGGCCCCTGGTGACGAACTGTGCGAGATCGGTCGGCGTGGTGTCCTTGCCCTTGTCCTTGACCGCCGAGTCCGTGCCGGAGCTGCCCGTGCCCTGCTGACCGGGCGGCAGGCCGCCGTTCTTGATCGAGCCCGGCGGCTCGCCGAACCCGCCGGCGGCACGCGCGGACACCTCACCGAGCTGCTGGTTGAGCTGGTCGTACAGATGGGAGCGCAATGCGAGGGTCGTGACGGTCCCGATCACCGCGCAGACCACGGCGATCAGGGTCACGGACACGACGACGAGCCGGGTCCGCAGGGTGCGCGGCTGTCCATCCCCCACTCTCGACTTCACTCGAGCGAGGGGACCCCCACGTCGCTGCTGCGCACGCGGCCGTCGTCGCCCGCTCATGACGCGGCGGGCTTGATCAGGTAACCGGCCCCACGCCGGGTGTGGATCATCGGCTCCCGGCCGGCGTCTATCTTCCTGCGCAGGTACGAGATGTAGAGCTCGACCACATTGGCCTGCCCGCCGAAGTCATACGACCACACACGGTCCAGGATCTGGGCCTTGCTGAGCACGCGCCGCGGGTTGCGCATCAGGAAGCGCAGCAGCTCGAACTCGGTGGCGGTGAGGTGGATCGACTCCCCGGCCCGCGAGACCTCGTGGCTGTCCTCGTCCAGGGTGAGGTCGCCGACGACGAGCACCGAGTCCGACCGCCGGTCGGCGGCGCCGGATCGGCGGATCAGCCCGCGCAGCCGGGCCACGACCTCTTCGAGGCTGAAGGGTTTGGTGACGTAGTCGTCGCCGCCCGCGGTGAGACCGGCGATCCGGTCCTCGACCGCGTCCTTCGCGGTGAGGAACAGCACCGGCACGTCGGGCAGTTCGCGCCGCAGGCGGCCGAGAACGGTGAGGCCGTCCATGTCGGGCAGCATCATGTCGAGGACGACGGCGTCGGGCCGGAACTCCCGGGCGGTCTGGATGGCACCCGTGCCGTCACCCGCACTCCGGATCTGCCAGCCCTCGTAACGCAGGGCCATGGACAGGAGTTCGGTGATCGACAGCTCGTCGTCCACCACAAGCACTCGGACGGGGCTCCCGTCCGGCCTCAGCAGTTCGGTGCGCCCCTGGGGCGAGGTCGTGGTCATGGTGGACACCTTGTCGGGGTCCTCTGAGAACACGCTTTCACTAATCTGTGATTTCCCTAAGAAACACACAGGCAGCTCTCAGGGAACGCCTGGGAATCCCACCACGTGCGCACCAACTCGTGACCGCGCCCCGCCTGCGGGCTGTGCGGATCATGTACGTCCGGTGTGTGGCCCGGCCCGCTGATGAGAGCCCGATGAACCGCTGATGAGAGCGTACCGGGGCGGGCGGCGGGACGCCTCTCGGGTGGATTCGGGCGGACCTCGGCCGGCCGTCGCCGGGGTCCGCCCCGGGTGTTCGGCGCGGTTCAGAACAGCCCCTCCTGGGGTGCGGTGAACTCCCGTACGGGTACCCCGAGTTCGCCCTCGCCCCCCGCGCCGACGGCGGTCAGTTCCCACCCGGGCAGCAAGCGCGTGTCGAGGACGACGACCCCGCGCCGGGTGGCGAGATGCAGATCCGGCCCGGCGGCCGCGACGAGCTCGCCGCTCACCGCACCGCCCGGAACCAGCTCGACCACCTCGCCGACGGCGGCGGGCGCCCCGTCAAGGTTGAACACCCGCATGTGGTCGACGACTTGGCAGGGCTCGGGCACGAGCGCCTCGGGCCACGCCCCGAGCGCCAGGGCCCGGGCGTGCAGCGCGACGACCTCGGCGGCCCGCTCGGTGGAACTGCCCGGCAGGGCGGCCCGTACGACGCGCTTGTCGCCGTAGGGAATCCGGTCGGGCACCCTGAGCGCGGCCCGCAACAGCTCCTCGGCCCGCCGCGCGGCCATCAGCGGCCCGGCGCCCAGCCAGCTGAAGCACACCGCCCCCTGCTCCAGCAGCCGCGCCGACCCGCGCTCGACGCCGGTGATCCCGACCTTGACCATCCCGGGCCCGAACCACGCCAGATACACGTGGTACGGCCGAGGATCGTCGGCGATGCCGTCGGCGGCCACGGAGTGCGCCCGGTCCAGCCGGCCGCACTCCTCGCAGCGGGCGCCGGTACTCCGCCCGGAGACGGAGGCGCGTACCGCGCAGGGGTGCCCACGCGCCCCCACGCACTCCCGCCCGCCCGCACCGGCCACCTGGAAGGCGACACGCCTGCCCGGCCCGAGCACACTGCGCCGCCCGCCGCTCCACGCCAGCACGGGCCCGTCGTCCGACCATCGCAGCCCCGAGCATTTCCACACCTGTGCCATCACTCGCGAGCGTAGAGGGCGGCACTGACAACGGGGCGGAGCCGGGTACTTGGCTTCGGGTGCCGGCTCCTGGTCAGCCGCCGGTCCGGGCGGTGGCCGGCCCGGCCTCCCCGGTGGCGGTCACCGGCTCCAGCACGGACCCGGTACGTCGTCCCCGGCCCGCGAGCCGGCACCCCACGCATCCGGGGTGGCCGTCGCGTGCGCCGGTGTCCCGTGTTCCCAGGGCCCACTGCGCCCGGGGCCGGGGGCCGGGCGGCTTGCCCCAGCCGGCGAGGTGCAGATACCAGGTGACCAGGATGCTCACGGCACCCACCGCACCCCCTCCGACCAGGGCGGGGACCGAGACGGCACACACCCCCCACCCCAGCAGACCGCTTCCCACGGTCGCGATCGCGGTACCCGTCCACCCGGCGACCGTGTGACCTTCATCGTGCAGACTCACGTACCCGCCTCCCCTTCATCGGCAGCGGAAACTTCAATGGCAGCAGGAACACGACGTCCGACGCGAGGACGACTAGAATCCCTCACTGTCTAAGGAATTTAACCCCTACATCTCTCACGCGCTAAGGGAATCGGCGAATCTCCAAGGAATCGGGGACGACCATGCACGGCAAGCCGCGACCGCCCGCGGACCCGGCCCGCGCCCTGTCCGCGATGGACCACCTCATCGCGGCCCATGTGATCGGCCAGCAGGAGCTGGCCCGGCGGCTCGGGGTCAACGTCACGGACCTCACCTGCTTCGGCTTCGTCCTGGAGGCGGGCGAGGACCTGCTGACGGCGGGCGACCTGGCCGCCCGTGCCCACGTGACGACGGGCGCGGTGACAGGCATCCTCAACCGCCTGGAACGGGCGGGCTACGTGACCCGGCGCCCCGACCCCGACGACCGCCGCCGGGTCCGGGTGGCCGCGGTCCCGGACGCCGTCAGCCGCGTCGAAGCGGTGTACGCCGGCCACTACAGACGCCTCACGGACCTGTTCGCCGACTACGCCCCCGACGAACTGGCCACCCTCACCGACTGGTTCACCCGCGCGACGAATCTGGCCCACGAATACCTGGAACGGCTGAACCACAACGAGTCCGAGGCGTCCGGCGGCTCCCTGGGGCCGTGCTGAGTCCTCCCCCGGGTAGAGCGGCCGCATCCACCCGTTTTCCACCCTGCTTCCACCCATGGGTCCAAGTGCCGGACGGGTCCGGAACCGGATAGTCGGGGCATGACGATTTCCGACTGGATCATCGATGTGGCGCTCATCCTCGTGGTCATCAGGCAGCTGCGGGAGGAGAGGCTGACGGCCTTCAGGCTGCTGCTGCCGCTGGGACTGATCACCTGGGTGGCGACCAGCTACCTGCACGACATCCCGACCGCGGGCAACGACCTCTCCCTCATAGCGGCGTTCGCCGGGATCGGCATCGCCTGCGGCGTGGCCGGCGGCCTGCTCACCCGGGTCCGCTTCGCGGACGGGCACGTCCGGGTCAAGGCGACCCTGGGCGCGGCGGCCCTGTGGGTACTCAGCATGGGCTTCCGCCTCGGCTTCGCGATCTGGACCTCCCACCCCTCCGGCGAGACCCGCACAGCCCACTTCTCCGCCACCCACGACATCACCGGCGGACAGGCGTGGGTCGCCGCCCTGGTCCTCATGGCCGTCAGCGAGGTCGTCATCCGCCTGGGCGTCATCGTCGTACGCGGCCAGGCCCTCCGCGGCCGCGAGCGCACCCGCGTCCTCACCACGGCCTGAGCCGCGCCCACCGGTCCCTCGCGGGCCGTCCGACCCGCCCCGCCCGCTGTCAAATCCCTGTGTTAGGTTGCGCCCCTTGATCGATCGTGAGGGTTATGTGGGGGGCCTTTCATGAAGTCGGCACGACTCTCGGTGCCAACCGCCGCGGCACTGCTCCTGGGACTGACGACCGTCATGGGTCCCGGCGCGGCCGGCTCGTACGCGGCGTCGTCGGACATACCGCTGCCCATCGCGCACTTCGCGCACCTGGTGGTGGACGCTCCGCACGGGCACCTGTTCATCAGCGGCGGCGCCGGCACCGACGGCATTCTCGTCACCGACCTCGACGGCGGGAACCCGACGCTGATCGGCGACGAGCCGGGCGCCACCGGCCTCGCCGTCTCCGCGGACGGGTCCGCGCTGTACGCGGCTCTCCCGGGCCAGGACGCGATATCGGTGATCAGCACGGAGGCGCTGACCGAGTCGGCCCGTTACGCCACGGGCGCGGGCACCCGTCCCGACTCGCTGGCCGTCGCCGGGGGCACCCTCTGGTTCGGATACGGCACGGCGGGCGCCGGCGGCATCGGCTCCGTCGACGGAGCCGGTACGGTCACCCTCCAGCAGGATTCCGGCAGTTGGACGGCGCCGCCGATGCTGGCCACGACACCCACGCCCTCCGGCGTACTCGCGGCCGCCGTGCAGACGGGCGCCACCTCAGCCGTCGTGACCTACCAGGCCGAGGGCGGGACCCTGACCCGGCAGGCCGCGAAGGAACTGCCGATCCCCGACCTGAGCGACCTCGCGCTCACGGCGGACGGGCTGCACGTGGCGGTGCCGTCCTGGCTGGGCGCGACCGCCAACCGGTACCGCACCTCGGACCTGGCGGTGGACGGGCGCTTCCCCGAGGCACTGGCAGGCAAGTCCGTCGCCGTGGCCCCGGACGGCACCGTGGCCGGCTGCGGCTGCAACTACGGGTTTGAGGCCTTCCCGGAAACCGGCACGGGCAGCTACAACCTCTACGAGATCAACGCTCCGCTGCACCTGGCCCCGCACGGCCTGGCCTGGGCCCCGGACGGCAGCCGGCTATACGGCGTGGCCGTGGACGCCTCCGGTGGAACACCGACGCTGCGGACAGCCCGTAACCCGGAGACAGCGTGGGTCAGGCTCGGCGGCAGACCGACCACCACCCCGCTCGCCCCCGGCGAGGCCTACTCGTTCCAGACGTACTTCGATTCGTACCTCTCGCTGAGCGACGGCCAGACCCTGATGCCGGGCACCATACGGATCACCCGCTACGACGATGCCGACCCGGACGGCGTGCTCGTCCCAGACCCGACGACCACCCCGGCGAGCGTCGCCGACTTCTTCGGCTCCTACTACGTCGCCGGCACCGCTCCCCTCACCGGCCCGTTGAGCTTCCACGTCGACTACTCGGGAAGCGGCCACTACGGCCCGGCCGCCCAGACCTTCACCGTCCCGGTCGCCAAGTACGCGCCCGCCATGGCGCTGACCGCCCCCTCCTCCTCCGGCCGGGCCGCGCCGCTGACCGTCACCGGTCACCTCACCTGGCCGCACGCGCATGTGAGGACCGGCGCGGTGCACGTCGTCAAGACCGACCTCGCGCACCCCTCCGGCTACTCGGCGGGCACCGTCTCCGTCGCCGCCGACGGCACCTTCGCCTTCCACGACACCCCACAGGCCGGTGCCACGAACACCTACGCCTTCACCTACGACGGCGGCACGTCCTACCTCCCGGTCACTGCGTCGGCGAAGGTGCAGGTCTCCCGGGCCACTCCCGCCCTGACCGTGAAGACCGACGCGAAGTCGTACCACTCCGGCGCGACCGTCAAGGTCACCGCCCACCTGGGGACCACGTACAACTCCCGCACCGTGACGCTGTACGACCAGCCCGCGGGCAAGCCTCGGGCACAGCTCAAGAGCGGCAAGGTCGACGCGCACGGGAACCTCGTCACGTCGTACAAGGTCACCCGCAACACGGTCTTCAGCGCCGCCTTCGCGGGTGACTACCGCTACGCACCGCGCACGGTGACCACCGGCACGACCCTCACGCCCACGGTCCGCACGGAGCTGCAGTACCCGTGGAAGACCACCCGCGTCGGCTCCACCACCTACCAGGTGTTCTACAAGTCCGAAGTCAACATGGGCTTCAACGTCCAGGTCAGGCCCAGTCAGGCCGGCGGCTGCACCTCGGTGTACATCGAGCACTACTACTCGGGGTCCTGGCACCGGGCGACCTCGAAGAGCTGCGTCCCCCTGTACTCCGACGGCTGGTACGGCTACGTCCGGGGCCTCAAGCTCTTCACGAGCAACGACCACTACCGCGTCCGCGCCCACTACACGCCACCGGCCAAGGGCGCCCAGACCAGCAGTGTCTGGACCGGATGGACCTACCTCACGGTCCGCCCCGGCAGCCCCTCGTAAGCCCGCACCTCGCGGCTGCCCCGCCCCAACGCCAAAGGCCCCGGACGAACCCGGGGCCTTTGCTGTCGGTGGCCGGCGTGGCCGCTCGCGAGGTGGCGGTCGAAGTGGCCGCTAGGCAGCCGCGGGCGTGCCCGGGGCGGACTCCTGCGCATCCTCGGACCAGGAGATCTCGTCTTCTCCGAAGTCCGGGGCCTGGAAGGGCGTGGTCGTCGGAGGCGGCGATACGGCGGTGGAGCGGCGGGGTTGCCCTTCCACGGCGGAGAACAGCGACGTCGAGTCGATGAGAGGTCTGCCTTTCGTTACGGGTCCCTGACGGGACCCGGCGTGCCGTGACCGGGCACGGCGGTCCTACAGCTTGGTCATCTTGGCGTACGGGCTCAGGATCCGCATTTGCGCCGAACCGAAGTCCACAAGCGCCGCGGTTCCTTCTTCGATGCCGATGACCCGGCCGAGTCCGTACACGTCATGGGTGACCTGATCGCCCATGGCGAAGTGCTTGGGAGCCGGTGTGACCGGGGCCTTGAAGGGGCTGGTAGGCAGATGACGCTTCGGCGCCGCAGGCTTAGTCATGGCTCAGTATGAGCCCACGCGGAGCCCGTTTCGCTGTGGCCGTCGGCACAGATCCACACGTGAACAATCGCATCATGCCACTGACCTGGTGTTTCCCGCATTAATCAGGCGTCGGTATCCGGCTGGGCCGGGGCACGAACCTCTGTCCGGGGAAAGGGGGCGCTCCGGTGCGGCCGACGGCTCGTGTCAGCGCGCGAGGTTCCGCTCGAACCAGTGGTGCGCGTACCGCTCCGTGCTGAATGCCTCGACCTCCACGAATCCCGCGGTCTCGTAGAGGCGCCTGGCCTCCGCGAGCGTACGGTTCGTCTCCAGTCGTAGCGTCTCCATCCCACGGATGATCGCTTCGTCCGCGAGACGCTCGAGGATGCGACGGCCCAGGCCGAGGCCGCGGACGTCCGGGGACGCCCACATCCGCTTCACCTCCGCGATCCGCGTCGTGGGGTGAAGCTTGAGCGCCCCGCACCCCAGCGGAGTGCCCTGCGCGCGCGCCACCAGCATCAGTCCGTCCGGCAGGGTCATCTCCTCGTCGCCGGCGGAGAGGCTGTGGGCGGGGTCGAAGCCGGTGTCGAACCGTCGTCCCAGCTCCTCGAAGTAGGAGCGCAGGCAGTACCGAGCGTCGGGGTCGCGCGGGTCCGTGATCTCAATCCGCACCTGTGAGGCCAGCAGCAGCCGCTCGACCTCCGTCATCGCCGCCGCCAAGCGCCCCCGCTGGCTGTCGGTCAGCGGATCGAGGATCGACTCCGCGAGTCCGTCCGACGCGCGGTCCAGCACCGCCCGCTCCGCGATGCCGGTCCGGGTGAGGCGTGCCTTCCGCACCCGTCCGTCGTCCGGGTCCGGGTCCGTGGTGACCAGGCCGTCCGACTCCAGTCGCCGCAGCTGCCGGCTCAGGTACCCGGAGTCCAGGCCCAGCCGCGAGCGGAGAACGCGCACCTCGGATCCGTCGGGCTCGATCTCCCACAGGAGCCGCGACAGGCCGAGTGACCGGTCCCGCGACAGGTACTCGTCGTGCAGGGCACCGACCCGCTGCGTGACCGCACGGTTGAACCTGCGCACCACATCGATCTGCGCTCGCTCCATTCTCTGATGTTAGTCAGAGAAATCCGGAGAGGCGAGAGTACGCAGGACCCCGGATCGTAATCCCCTCAGGCGGACCGGGACTTCGTTGATCGGCTAGCGTCTACCGCACAAGTGGCCGACAGGATCCACCGCGGCCACCGGGGGTGACGCGGCAGCGCGTCCGGCCACGGCGGGGCGCCGCGCGGCGGCAGATCATCACATCAATGAGGGGGAGACGTGAGGGCATTGCCCCGGACGTCGACTGAACCACAGCCCGGAGGTCGCCGCCGCAGAGGTGGCACGGGCCTCGCGGCCGGTGCGGCCGCCACGATTCTGGCGGTCGCGGGAACGGCCGTCCCGCTCGCCGTGGACGCGCCGCCCGCTTGGGCCGCTCAGGCGGCGACCGCGGCCGACTCGTCCCAGGAGGTCGTGATCCCGCCCGCCGAGCGGGCCACACCCCGTGCGGACACCCCGCTGGCGGTGGGCAGCACCGGTTTCCTGCACCAGCAGGAGGGCCGGGACGGCTACACCTGGACCGACTTCACGAGCGGCACCTCGACGCAGGTGCCCGGCCTGGGGACCCTGCCGGCCAACGCGCTCGTACGCCCCGTCGGTGCCGACGGAGACCTGCTCGCCGTCTCACCGAGCCCGGCCCGGGGCACCGCCTGGTACACCCTGCTCGATCCGCACACCGGTGAGCGCCGGGAGGCGCAGCTCCCGGCCGGCTACACGTTCCGGGGGACCGTCGCGGGCAAGGTGCTGGCCCTGGAGTCCGCGACCAGCACTTCCAGCTCCGCCGCCGTGCTCCTCGACACCGGCACCGATCCCGCGCAACCGCTGCAGATCACCGGCCTGCCCGCGGGCGCTCAGCTGAACAGCCTCTCCCTGCAGCAGGGCGCCACGGACGGCCACGGCGCGGTGATCTCCTTCCGGCAGGACGGCACGTACCGCTACGGCCTGCTGGACCCGGCGACCGCCGGGATCACCCCGCTCCCCGAGACGATGAGCGGCCAGGGCCTGCGCATCCTGCTGAGCGCCGACCGCGTCGCCTGGTGGAAGCACGGCTTCACCGGGCTGCGCTGGCTGCCCCGCGGTGACGTCTCCTCCGGGGTGCAGGAGTTCCCGCTCCCCGACGACGCGGCTCCCGTGGCCCTCCTCGGCGGCACCCTCCTGACCTCGGACACCGACACCACCTCGGGCACCACCCTCGGCCGGCGGCTGACGTACCGGCCGCTCGACGGCGGGGAGCCGAGCACCGCACTCGACCACCTCGCGCTCGTGTCGGACGACCCACCGCAGGCGGCGGACGGGAGCGCCCTGCTCGTCGGCGGCTCCGGCACCGGCGACTGGGCGGTGCACCGCTTCACCGCCGGCTCCGGCGGGTCGCCGGCGCACCAGGTGGTCCAGCCGCTGCCCCCGGTGATCGCCAAGGTCCTGGGACTGAACCTGTACCGGGGCAACCTCAGCCGGGTGGACAGCACAGACGGCAAGGTCTCCCTCTACCAGCAGGACGTCGGTACCGGGCCGGTCCCCGTCGCGGGAGCGGCCGAGCCGGTGTCCGCGGGCATGCCCTCTTCCGCCGTGCGCTGCGCGACGGGTGAGGACTGTGTGCGGATCGTGGAGGGCAACTGGTACGGCCTGTCCTTCCTGTCCGAGACGGGAGGGCGGACGTACCTGGAGACCCGCGTGAACGCCTACACGTCGCACATGCACATTCCGTTGCCGGGCAGCGGCGGCACGGTCAGGGACGCGTCCTCCTCGTACGTGGTGGTGGACGGCGGGTCCCCGAGAACCCAGTACCTGGTCTACCCGGGCTACGAAAAGGTGGTACGCAGCCGCCCGGTGCAGGCCGCGGCGCTCTGGTACTCCACCCTGTGGAGCGCGACCCCCGGCAGCCCCGGCACGCTGACCGCGGAGCGGCTGACCGCGGACGCGGCCACTCCCGCCAAGCCCGTCCGCACCGTGCGGACCGGTGCCGCCTGCGTGCCCACCGAACTGCAGGCGACGGCGCGTTGGCTCTACTGGTCCTGCGGCGCCGACAAACAGGCCGGGGTGTACGACCTGACGAACAACCGCGGCTTCGCCGTACCGTCGGGCCCCGCCATGCTCGGTGACGGCTACGTGGTCCGGCACGACCGGGACGCGGGCGAGCTCAAGCTGACGGACTTCCACACCGGCAGCCCGCTCGCGGAGCGCTCCATAGCCGACCTCCCGGCCGGAACGCTCGCGGACGACCGCAGGATCACGTGGACCGTCGACAAGTACGGCGGCCACATCGCCTACGTGGACGCCGATCGCCGCGTGCACGTGAGCGCGGACGGGGTACCGGACTCCGCTCCGGTGACAGGAGAGGCGTACACCTCCGGGAGCGTCGCGCCGAGGACCACTTCGTCCACCTACTCGATCTGGACGGCCTCGGTGCTGCTCAGCCGCCCCGTGGACTCCTGGGAACTGGACATCGTCCAGAAGGCGACCGGGCGCCGGGTGGCCGTGGTGCGCGGTGGGGCCGAACGCGGTCTCAACGGCGTCTCGGCCTCGTGGAACGGCCGGGAGTCGAACGGTGCTCCCGCCCCGAGCGGTCTCTACACCTGGCAGCTGACCGCGAGGTTCAACGGTGGAACCGTGCCGGTGCGGGTGGGAAGCGGCGGCCTGGACGTGATGTGCGGCGCCTTGCCGACCCATGTCTACGACTGCGACGGGTTCCCGGACATGGTGGCCGTCCGCAAGGACGGCCGGACCGACTCATGGGAGGGGCATCCCAAGGGGTACTTCTACAACCGCAGCTACACCGCGGACTGGCCGACCTCCTCCACCCTGGTGCCGGCCGGTGACCTCAACGGCGACGGGTACGCCGACATGCTGGTCCGCAACTCCACCGGCGAACTGCGCGCCTACTGGGGCTTCGGGCAGGTGTACTTCGCCCGGGGAACCAACAGGTCCACCGTCATCGGCAAGGGCTGGAACACGTACAACCTGCTGACGTCGTCCGGGGACCTCAACCGTGACGGCCGCTCCGACCTGCTGGCCCGTGACCGGTCCGGAGTCCTGTGGTTCTACGCCGGCACCGGCAAGGGCACGTTCAAGGCCCGGGTGCGCATCGGCACCGGGATGTCCGGTTATACGGCGCTGGTGGGCGCGGGCGACCTCAACGGCGACGGAACCGGAGACCTTCTCGGCCGGGACAGGGCCGGGAACCTCTATCGCTGGTACGGCACCGGAAAGGGCCGCTTCGGGGGTCGGGTGAAGACCGCCTCGGGCTTCAAGGCCTACAACGTCCTGGTCGGTGTCGGCGACCTGACTCAGGACGGGCGCAACGACCTCGTCGCCCGCGATACCGCGGGCAACCTGTACCGCTGGGCGGGCAACGGCAAGGGCGGCTTCGGCGCACGTGTGAAGATCGGCAGCGGCTGGGGCGGCTACAAGGCGCTGTACTGACGGTCCGGAACAGCAACCTCCGGACGAAAGAGGCCCCGGATCTCTCCGGGGCCTCTTGCTCTCTGTGCACTCGGCAGGATTCGAACCTGCGACCTTCTGATCCGTAGGCGCGTGCAGCCCCATCACGAACCGCTCGCCTGCTGGAATCTCTCGGCTCGTCCACCCATCACGGGCGTGCCACGCTGCCCGCGTGTGAGCAGGCTCAATCCCCTCCGATGGACAAAGTGTTGAAACGGGCCTCGTGCGTTGGTCGCCGCTGCGACGAGGGATGTGCCGGGGCCCGTTTCTGATGTTCGTCGATCAGGTCGGAGGCGTGCGGGGTGGGTCAGAAGCAGCCGGGTCCGGTGGAGGGGTTGAAGCAGGCGTTGGAGCCGGGGCCGCCGTCGTTGGTGTTGGTGCCGGGGCCGCCGAAGAGCGCGTCGTTGCCGGGACCGCCGAAGAGGGCGTCGTTGCCGTTGTTGCCGTTCAGGTTGTCGGTGCCGTTGCCACCTTCGACACGGTCGTTGCCGTCGTCGCCGGACAGCACGTCGTTGCCGTCGCCGCCGCAGATCAGGTCGTTGCCACCGCGGCCGACGACCACATCGTCGCCACCGAGAGCGAAGATCACGTCATTGCCGGGAGTGCCGATCAGGATGTCGTTGCGGTTGGTGCCGGTGATCGTGGGCGTGGCGGTCGCGCAGGTGGGGGGCGCGGGGGGCGCCGGCTCGTAGGTGATGGTCACCTGGGCCGGCCCCGCGGCGGGAGCGGAGGTACCACCCGTGGGGACGCGGTTCGACGCACCGCCGCCGCCACCGGGACCGTCAGCGGGAATGGGGAGAGACGAGATGAGGTCGCAGCCTCCGCCGCCGCCTCCGCCGAACCAGCCGCCCCCGCCTCCGCCGGCCCCGAAGTCGCCTCCGCCGGTGCCGCCCGCACCGCCCGTGCCCGGAGTGCCGGCTGTACCGCCGTCGGGGCATGCGGCTCCGGCCGCGCCGCCGGCTGTCTGGGTTCCGCCGCCGCCGCCCTGGCCGCTGTTCGTTCTGCTGCCGCCGGTACCCCCGGTGTTTCCGGCGTCTCCGCCGGTGGCCTCCGGGACGAGGAATCCGGCGAAGCCGCTTCCGCCGCCGCCTCCGCCGCCCGCGACGATGAGACGCGGGTCGGTGCTGGGGACGCCGGTCAGGGTGCAGCCGGGGTTGGCCGAGCTGCAGGTACGGACATCGCTGGAACCCCCGCCGGCACCGCCCGTACTCGTCGGTCCGCCGCCGGCGCCCCCGCCCGTGCCGACGTTGACATAGAGGGTGGTGGTGCCCGGTGGCACCGTGACGGTGCCGGTGACGGTGGCGCCTTTGCCGCCTGCGCCGCCGCCAGGCCCGTTCTGACCCGCGGCGCCCGTGGCGGTGACGGTCAGTTGGGTGACGCCGGACGGGACGGTGAAGGGCTGGTCGGCGCCCGCGTTGAAGGTGACCGTCACCGGCGCCGCCGCGGCGGGCGTGGCCGTGGGCACCACCAGTGCCGCCGGCAGCGCCACCGTGGCGAGCAGGACGGCAGCACGCCTGGCCGGGCGCCGCCGCTCACCCGCGGCTCCGGCGCCACGTCGATGGAACATGGCATTTTGCAGGGTCGGTCTCACGACGGGGGCTCCTCGACAAAGATCGCGGCACTCAGCACGTGCCACGGACGTCGGTTTGGTGTTCAGGCCCCTGCCGGGACCGCCCGACGATCAAGCCACACGCACCCTGTGCGGCCGTACAGACACACCGCCATACCGCCCGCGATCCACCGACCAGACGCTGCCCGACCCCGAACTCGGTCCTGTGATCAGTTGGCGTGTTCACCTCGAACAAGCACACCGTCCGCGCGGCTGCCCGGGGGCGTTCGCTGGGGTTCGCGGGGCAGGTCGCACGGAGTGCACGTACGTCCATGAACGGTGGTGGCCGGGGGTGCGCTGGACAAAGACCAGGACAACGAGGCGACCGCCACCCGCTTTGGGAGCGAGGCTGGTCGGGAACCGGGCAGCCGCGTTGATGTCAGCCGTTGATGTCAAAGGCCCCCTGGGATAATCCCAGGGGGCCTTTGAGCTGTGTGCACTCGGCAGGATTCGAACCTGCAACCTTCTGATCCGTAGTCAGATGCTCTATCCGTTAAGCTACGAGTGCTTGTTCTCTTGCTTTTTCGTCTTCGCTTCCGGCCCTTGCGGCCCGCTCGCGGCGACAGGAAGAACATTACATGACTGCCGCCGCCATGTGAAATCCGTTAGGTGTACCCATTGCGACCTGCGGAAACGTCAAATATCGGGGGTCCTGCACGCTCCGGCTGACCGGCCGTCGCGGCGGCGCGCCCGGCGCTCCGGGCCACCGAGGGCCGACGGAAGTGGCGGTGATCACGAAACAACTCAGGGAGCCCAGACCGAAAATGGTCGAGCTCCCTGAGTCAGGTGCGGAGGCGGAGGGATTTGAACCCTCGATGGGCTTTAAGGCCCAAACCGCATTAGCAGTGCGGCGCCATAGACCGGACTAGGCGACGCCTCCCGCACAGCCGCCCGCGCGAGCGCGAGTGGTGCGTGCAGATGATGACACAGTCGAGCGTGCTGTCACCAATCGGCTCCCACGGTACTAGGCAGCCGGGCCGCAGGGCAAAGCCCTTCCGGCGGCCGTCCGGAGCGTGGCGCAACGTCCGGGCCGCCGGCGCGTTGGGCAGGGCATGTCTCACTTCGCCGTGCGGGGCGCCCTCGGAGCCGTCGCCGCCGTTCTCGGATCCCTCCCCGCCCTGCCCGCCTCCGCCGCCGCCGGCCAGGGCGACCACCTCACCGTCACCGTCCTGCACGCCGGGGACGGGCGGGACGGGACGTACGAGCTGTCCTGTCATCCCGGCGCCGGCAGTCACCCGGACGTGGGCGGGGCCTGCGAGGCACTCGACCGGAACACCCGCTGGGGACGCGACACCTTCGCGCCGGTCGCCCCCGGCGCCGCCTGCACCATGCTCTACGGCGGCCCGGCCACCGCCCATGTCACCGGTACCTGGGCCGGCCGCCCGGTCGACGCCGCCTACGACCGCAGCAACGGCTGCGAGATCGGCCGCTGGAACCGGATGGTGCCCCTGCTGCCCGACCTGGGTCCATGAGCGCCGGGCTCGTCGGGCCCCCGCAATCCGGTACAGCGCCTGCCCGCCGGTCAGGCGGTTCGGGCCGTCAGGACGGCACAGCCGTTTCAACGGCGGAGGCCCCGCTCGCGTAAAAGTCCCGGGGAGGTACGGCGGAGGTGAGGCATGTCGGGCACATGTTCGCCGTCACTTCGTCGTGCGACCTCCCTCTCATCCGGCGCCGTGAGCGCAACCGGTGCCTTTAGACTCCCTCGCGTGACACGCCGCGGGCCGGTTGGCAAGATGGCCCGAGCGGTCGGCAAGGTGCGGTAACAGGGAGGAAGCGTCTCGTGAGCAGCAGGCCATCCCGAGGCGCTGCTCGCCTCGCAGCCATACTCGATGCGCTGCCGGACGCGTTGGTGCTGGTCAACGCCAACGGGACCGTCGTCAACGCGAACACGATCGCTCTGGAGGCGTTCGAGGCACCGGGTACCGCGCTGGTCGGGCGAGGGCTGCTGGATCTGCTGCCGCAGTTCGACTCCCGGCTCATCCCGGGGTCCATGCGGCGGCCCGATCACATGGATCCGCGCGGGCGGACCAAGCCGACCCGGATGGTGGCGCGGCGGACCGACGGCTCGGAGTTCCCGGTCGAGGTCACCAGCGCCAACCTGGAGAACGGGCAGCAGGCGTACGACGGTTACGGCTACGGCGCCGACGAGCTGCTGATGCTCGTCGTGCGCGACCTGACCGGCACCGTGGACACCGAGGCCGAGCTGGCCCGCTCGCAGCGGCAGACCGAGATGATCCTGCGGGCCGCGAGCGAGGGCGTCGTGGGCACGGACACCGACGGGCGGATCGTGCTCGTCAATCCGGCCGCCGCTCAGATACTGGGATACCGGGCCGGTGAGCTGGGCGGCAAGGAGCTGCACAACCTGGTGCTGCACGCACGCGCGGACGGCTCGCCCTTCCCGTACGCCGAGTCCCCGCTCGCCGACACCCTGCGCTCCGGACGCAAGCACCGGGTGCGCGGCCAGGTGCTGTGGGCCAAGGGCGACAAGAAGGTGCCGGTCGATCTGACGACCGCGCCGGTTCGCGACGGCGACCAGCTCGTCGGCGCCGTGATGACCTTCACCGACCGGCGGCCGTACGACGCCCTGTCCGAGGAGAAGGACACCCAGGAGAAGACGCACGCCGAAGAGCTGGAGCGGCTCTCCGAGGAGCACGCCTCCGACCTGACCGCACTGCGCCAGAAGCACGTCACCGAGGTCGAGGAGCTGCGCGAGCGGCACGCCGAGGAGCTGGCGTCCGGCGAGGAGCGGTACGCGGCCCTCGGCGAGCGCGAGAAGGACCGGTACGAGGCCCTCCACGGTCGCCACGAGCAGCTGCTGACCCTGCTCGCGCAGTCGCTGCGCGGCCCGCTCGACGAGCTGCGCCGGGAACTGGCCGCGCTCGCCGCCGACGACGCCGGGCAGCTGTGGCCCGAGGCCAACCAGGTGCTCCACCACCTCTCGGCCGGTTACTCGCGCATCACCCAGCTCATCGACAACGTGCTCGGCTACCAGGCACTGGACGCCGGGACCGAGAACATCAACCGCACGAAAGTGATGCTGGACGCCGTCGTCGCCGCCGGTGTGGACGGGGCGGTGGAGCTGATCGGGCCCGGCCGGGTGCAGTTCGCGGTGCACGCGCCGCCCATCGAGGCCGAGGTGGACCCGCAGCGGCTCGCCGTCGCCCTCGCCCATCTCGTCGCGGACGTCGCGGGTGTCGACGCGACCGGCAACGCGCCCGTCTCCGCCGGCGGCTACATGGACAACACCGTGGTGGTCGCGGCGGCGCAGCGCGGTGAGGTCGTCCGTATCGAGGTGCGCGGGCCGTACCCCGGGGGCGACCCGGTGCACGAGCCGATCGTGCGCGGGATCGTGCGCGCGCACGGCGGTGTGCTGCAGACGCACGAGGTGCCCGGCATGAGCGGCAGCGCGTTCGTCCTGGAGGTGCCGATCGGAGGCGGCGCCGGGGCCGTGCCCCCGCCGCCCGGTACGGCGGTGGCCATGATCCCGGCCGCCGACGACAACGGTGCCGGTGGCCGGCGGCGGGCCCGGCGGTCCTCCGTGGACGCCTTCCTGGAGAGCGACGGGCCCGGCGGCGAGGCCGCCGACGGCGAGGCCCCGGCCGTGCCGCCCACCGGGCGGCGGCGCCGGCGTGCCGCCGAGGCGGCGGCCCTGGAGAGCGGGCCCGCCGCGATCGAGAGCGCCGCGAGCATCGAGAGCGCGGAGCCGGCGTCCGGCGGTACCGGGCGGCGGCGCGGGCGCCCGGCCGACGCGGGCGCAGGCGATGACGCGGGGGCCGCCGGGATCGCCGGGGTCTCCGAGGGTGCCGTGGTGACGGCGGCCGAGCAGGGCGCCGGTACGGCCGCCGCGGGGACGGGGCTCGGTGGCACCGTTCCGCCGCAGGGCGTGCCCGCGCCGGCGGCGGGGCGACGCGCCCGGCGTGAGCCCGACGAGCGGCAGGCGCTGCCGCCGGCGCTGCCCGCGGTCGCACCCGCACCCGCTGCCGCTGCCGCTGCCGCTGCCGCGCAGGACGACGAGGCACAGCCGAGCGGGCGCCGGCGCCGGGCGCTGGCCGCGGCGGCCGAGCGGGCGGAGCAGGCCGAGCAGCAGCAGGCGGGGCCCCGCCCGGTCTTCGCGCTGCCGCCCGCCGAGGCCGACCGCGCCCCCGAGCCGGCCGCGGTGGCGGGCGAGGACGGGCGGCACGACGCCGTGGCGCACGACCAGGCCGAGGACCACACCCCGCCGCAGCCGCACCCCACCAACGCGCCGACGGGCCGCCGTCGACGGGCCGTGGGCCAGCCCGAGGAGGGTGCGCCGGCCGTGGTGCCGACGGTGCCCGCGCAGGCGAGCGCACCCGGCCAGCCGGTCCCGCCGGGGCAGCTTCCGCCCGGGCAGCCCGGGCAGGGCATCCCGGCCCAGGTCGGGCCCGCGGCCCAGGTCGCCGCGCCGGCCGGCATCCCCGGCGCCCCGGCGGCCGCCGGTCAGCAGCCCGTGCCGGCCGGTCAGCCCGGCCGGCCGGTTCCGCAGGCGCTGCCGGGCGCGGCCGCCGTTCCGGCGCAGGCACAGCAGCCACAGCCGCAGAGCCCCGCTCCGGTGCCCCCGGGTCAGCCGGTGCCCGCGCAGCCCGCCCCGGCCGGCGCCCAGCCGCTGCCGGCGGAGGCCGCGCCCGTGGCCCCCGTGCCGCAGCAGTGGCCGGGCGGCGCCGACGAGGCGCCCGCGGCCACCGGTCAACCCGCCCGTGCCGCGCAGCCGTTGCCCGCCGAGGCGGCGGCGACGCCCGCGCCGCCCGACCCGGACTCCACGCAGGGCCGGGCGTTCAGCGTGCGGACGCTGGGGCAGGGGGTGCCGTTCTCACGGCAGGCCGCACAGGTGCAGCAGCCGACGGCGACCCCGCCCCCGCACCAGCCGGGCGGCAACGGACGGCGCCGCAAGCTGGGCACGCGCAACGAGCAGCAGCAGCCCGAGCAGGCCGCCCGGCCGCATCCGTCGGCCGAGCAGCCGGCGGCCCAGCCGCTGCCCCAGCCGTCGCTGGCCGGGCAGTCCCGGCTCGCGGGTACCACCGAGGGCGCCGGACGGTCGTACGCGATAGGCGCCCCGGACGTGAACGCCGCCGAGGGCCCGGAGCCGCTGGACGGTCCGGGCGGGGCGGTCGAGGTCGCGGATCCGCCGCGCCCGCAGCCGCTGGACGACGAGCTGCCCCCGGAGCCGCTGGACAACCCGCGCCGGCTGCTGGTGTGGCCCGCGCCGGACGTCACCACCCAGCAGGCGCTGAGCGACCGCGGCTACCGGCCGGTGATCGTGCACTCCCGTGAGGAGGTCGACGCGCAGATCGCCGCGTTCCCGGCGGCGCTGTTCGTGGACCCGCTGACCGGGCCGATCACGCGGACCGCGCTGCAGTCGCTGCGGCAGGCGGCGGTGGCGGCCGAGGTGCCGGTGATGGTCACGGCCGGACTGGGACAGGCGACGCGCGAGGCGGCGTACGGCGCCGATCCCGCCGTACTGCTGAAGGCGCTCGCGCCCCGGGACACCGAGCAGCATCCGCCGCGGGTGCTGCTCATCGAGGAGCACGCGGAGATCGCCCTCGCCCTGACCGCGACGCTGGAGCGGCGCGGGATGCAGGTCGCGCGGGCGGCGAGCGACGCGGACGCGGTGACGCTGGCCGGGCAGTTGCGGCCGAACCTGGTGGTGATGGACCTGATGCAGGTGCACCGCGGCCAGGCCGGCATCATCGACTGGCTCCGTACGAACGGGCAGCTCAACCGGACGCCGTTGGTCGTCTACACGGCGGCCGTCGACC
The DNA here is from genome assembly GCF_053597895.1 of Streptomyces sp. NPDC001220. NCBI lineage: Bacteria > Bacillati > Actinomycetota > Actinomycetes > Kitasatosporales > Streptomycetaceae > Streptomyces > Streptomyces sp. NPDC001220. Next base: position 354,263 of record NZ_JBSFJE010000007.1, on the reverse strand, counting down.
AGGCGGACCTGCCTCGGCTGGCGTCCGGTGAGACGGTGCTGTTCCTGGCGGAGCGGTCGACGAGTGCCGAGGTGCAGGGCCGGATCGTTGACTTGCTGGCGCGGATCGGGACGAACTGAGAGCGCGCCGTTCGGGGAACTGCCGTCCGTCGGCCGCGGGTTGGTCGTGGCTGGTCGCGCCCACTCGGCGGTAGGCGCATACCGAACACAGCCCCGCGCCCTTGCGGGGCGCTCCGGTGCGGAGCGCTCCCGCGCAGGGTGTCTTCAGAGGCTGGTGATGTCCAGTTCGCCCTCTGCGTAGCGCCTCCGCAGTACCTTCTTGTCGAACTTGCCGACGCTCGTCTTCGGTACCGCCTCCACCACCGTCCAGCGCTCCGGCAGCTGCCACTTCGCGATCTTGCCCTCCTCGGCGAGGAAGGTGCGCAGGGTCTCGAAGGTCGCGTCGGCGCCCTCCCGCAGCACGACCGTGGCCAGCGGGCGCTCGCCCCACTTCTCGTCGGGTACGGCGACCACGGCGGCCTCGGCGACGTCCGGGTGGGACATCAGCGCGTTCTCGAGTTCGACCGAGGAGATCCACTCGCCGCCGGACTTGATGACGTCCTTCGCACGGTCGGTGAGGGTGAGGAAGCCGTCGGGGGAGATGGTGCCGACGTCACCGGTCTTCAGCCAGCCGTCCTCGCTGAACTTGTCGGCGGGGCGCAGCGGATCGGCGTCGGGACCGTTGTAGTAGGCGCCCGCGATCCAGGGGCCGCGCACCTCCAGCTCGCCGGCCGACTCGCCGTCCCAGGGAAGGCGTTCGCCGCCGGGGCCGCTGAGCCGGGCCTCGACACCCGCCGGGAAACGGCCCTGGGTGAGCCGGTAGGCGAACTCCTGCTCGGTGCCGACGGCATGGGCCGGCGGCCGGGAGACCGTGCCGAGCGGGGAGGTCTCGGTCATGCCCCAGGCGTGGCAGACCCGCATGCCCAGCTTGTCGAACGCGGCCATGAGGGAGGGCGGGCAGGCCGAGCCGCCGATGGTGACCTGGGTGAGCGAGGCGACGTCCCGGGGCCGGGCGGTGAGTTCGCCGAGCAGGCCCTGCCAGATGGTGGGGACCGCGGCCGCGTGCGTGGGCCGCTCCGTTTCGATCATCTCGGCGAGCGGGGCGGGCTGCAGGAAGCGGTCCGGCATGAGCAGGTTGACGCCGGTCATGAAGGTGGCGTGCGGCAGGCCCCAGGCGTTGACGTGGAACTGGGGCACGACGACCAGGGAGGTGTCCTGGTCGGTGAGGCCCATCGACTGGGTCATGTTGACCTGCATGGAGTGCAGGTAGATCGAACGGTGGCTGTACACCACGCCCTTGGGGTCGCCGGTGGTGCCGGAGGTGTAGCACATGGCGGCGGCCTGGCGTTCGTCCAGCTCCGGCCAGTCGTACGCGGTCGGCTTGCCGGCGATCAGGTCCTCGTACTCGTGGACGGCCACGGTCGCGCCGTCCAGCAGCGAACGGTCGCCGGGGCCGGAGACCACGATGTGCCGAAGCGGCTTGAGGTGCGGCAGCAGCGGGGCGAGCAGCGGCAGCAGCGAACCGTTGACGATCACGACCCGGTCGGCCGCGTGGTTCACGATCCAGACCAGTTGTTCGGCGGGCAGCCGCAGGTTGAGCGTGTGCAGGACCGCGCCCATGGAGGGAATCGCGAAGTACGCCTCGGTGTGTTCCGCGTTGTTCCACATGAGGGTGGCCACCCGGTCGTCGTCCTGGACACCCAGGTCGTCACGCAGGGCGTGGGCCAACTGGGCGGCGCGGGCGCCGACATCTGCGAAGCTGCGGCGGTGCGGCTCGGCTTCGCCCGTCCAGGTGGTCACCTGTGACTCGCCGTGAACCCGCGAACCATGCGTCAGGATCGTGGAGATCAGCAGCGGTACGTCCTGCATGGTGCTCAGCACGGCGTCCTCCCGGGGGCGACATTGCCTACTCGGCGGTAAAGGGGCTGCGCTGATTCTGCTCACATACCAGTCGGTATGTCACTAGGGGAGAGACAACAAACACCCGTCGGCGGGGCTCGTCCGTTATCGGGCGACGTCCAGTTCGGGGTCCTCACGCAGCTTGCCGAGCGCTCGCGACACGGCGGACTTCACCGTGCCCACCGACACCCCGAGCACCTCGGCCGTCTGCACCTCGCTGAGGTCCTCGTAGTACCGCAGCACGACCATCGCCCGCTGCCGCGCGGGCAGCTTCATGATCGCCCGCCACATCGCGTCGCGCAGCGCCTGCCGTTCGGCCGGGTCGTCCCCGCCGCCCGCCGGCTCCGGCTCGGGCAGTTCGTCGCAGACGAACTCGTCGACCCGGCGCTTGCGCCACTGCGAGGTCCGGGTGTTCAGCAGGGCCCGGCGCACATAGCCGTCGAGCGCCCGGTGGTCCTCGATCCGCTCCCAGGCCACGTACGTCTTGGCGAGCGCGGTCTGGAGCAGGTCCTCCGCGTCGTTCGGGTTCGCGGTCAACGACCGGGCGGTGCGCAGCAGGACCGGCTGGCGGGCCCTGACGTACGACGCGAAGGACGGGTACGGCCGGGTCTGCCTCGCCGAGACAGCGGCGTCCGAAGCGCTGGTGCAGACGGGTGTGGTCATGGCTCCACGCTATGAGCGAACGGCGTGACGGCGGATCGGCCGCAGGTCCCGAAGGAGACTCCGCCTCAGGTTGTAGGGGTAGGGCTGACTACACCTCCTGAAGGTGGAGTACGGGGGCAGTACTCCTGCGGGTTTACCCCTGAGGGGGTAGTACGGCCGAGGCGGCGGGCCGCGCCCCGGCAGCCGCCGGTTCACCCGTCCGAGGTCAGGACCAGCCCCGACGTCGGCACCCCGGTGCCGGCGGTCACCAGGACCCGGCCCGCGCCCGGTATCTGGTTCACGCCCGTGCCCCGCAGCTGGCGTACCCCTTCCGCGATCCCGTTCATCCCATGGAGGTACGCCTCCCCGAGCTGTCCTCCGTGTGTGTTCAACGGCAGCCGCTCCTCGGCCACGTAGCCCGACGCCTCCCCGCGTCCGCAGAACCCGAACTCCTCCAGCTGCATCAGCACGAACGGGGTGAAGTGGTCGTACAGGATCCCCACGTCGATGTCGGCCGGGGCGAGCCCGGAGGTCCGCCACAGCTGCCGGGCCACCACGCCCATCTCCGGGAGCCCGGTCAGGTCGTCCCGGTAGAAGCTGGTCATCTGCTCCTGGGCCCGGCCGGCGCCTTGCGCGGCCGCCGCGATCACGACCGGCGGACGCGGCAGATCACGCGCCCGCTCCACCGAGGTGACGACGAGCGCCTGGCCGCCGTCCGTCTCCTGGCAGCAGTCGAGGAGCCGGAGCGGTTCGACGATCCAGCGGGATGCCGCGTGGTCGGCGAGGGTGATCGGACGACCGTGGAAGTAGGCGGCGGGATTGGTCGCCGCGTATTTCCGGTCCACCACCGCCACCTGCCCGAACGCCTCCGGGGTGAGCCCGTACGCGTGCAGGTAGCGCTGCGCCGCCATCGCCACCCAGGACGCCGGGGTGAGCAGCCCGAACGGCAGCGCCCAGCCGAGCGCCGCGCCCTCCGCCGACGGCTCCCGGTGCCGCACGCCCGAGCCGAACCGGCGCCCCGATCTCTCGTTGAACGCCCGGTAGCAGACGACGACCTCGGCCACCCCCGTCGCCACCGCCAGCGCCGCCTGCTGGACCGTCGCGCAGGCCGCGCCGCCGCCGTAGTGGACCCGGGAGAAGAAGGACAGCTCGCCGATCCCGCAGGCCTGGGCCACGGTGATCTCCGGGCTGGTGTCCATCGTGAACGTCACCATCCCGTCCACGTCCGCCGGGGTCAGCCCCGCGTCGGCCAGCGCGGCCCGCACCGCCTCCGCCGCCAGCCGCAGCTCGCTGCGGCCCGAGTCCTTGGAGAACTCGGTGGCCCCGATCCCCACGATCGCCGCCCGCCCGCCGAGCGAGTCCCGGCCCCGCACGCTCATGAGTCCCCCTCGTCGGTGAGGGTGACGGTCACCGTGGCCTCGGTCAGGACGACGGTCACCGTGCCGGTCACGTGGTTGCCGATGCCGTTGGCGCCGACCACCCGGATCGTCGCCGTTCCCGTCACCTCGTCCAGCTCCTCGATGCGGCCGGTCAACACCATCGTGTCCCCCGGATAGTTGGGCGCGCCCAGCCGGATGGCGACCTTGCGGAGCTCCGCCGTCGGACCGAAGTAGTCGGTGATGTACCGGCCGACAAGCCCGTTGGTCGTCAGGATGTTCATGAAGATGTCGGGAGAGCCCTTCAGCCGGGCCAGTTCGGCGTCGTGGTGCACGTCCTGGTAGTCCCGGGACGCGACCGCGCCGGCCACGATCAGCGTCCGCGTGATCGGGATCTCCAGCGGCGGCAGCACGGTGCCCACCCCCGGCCGTGTCGTCTCAACTCCCACTCGCGATCAACTCCCCCATTTCCTGGAGCACTTCGCTCCCGCTGCCCAGATACGCGTCCAGCTGGCGCCCCCACAGGAAGTGCCGGTGCACCGGATGCTCGACGTCGGCGCCCGCGCCGCCGTGCAGATGCTGGCCCGTGTGCACGACCCGCTGCCCCGCCTCGGACGCCCACCAGGCGGCGGTCAGCGCGTGCGTGGCGTACGACAGCCCGGCGTCCCGCCGCCAGGCCGCCTCGTACGCCGTCACCCGTATCGCCTCGGTGTCCATATGGGCGTCGGCGGCCCGGAGCTGCACGGCCTGCCGGGTGGCGAGCGGACGCCCGAATTGCTCGCGGGTGTTGGTGTGCGCGACGGCCCGGGCCAGGGAGCCCGCACAGACCCCGGCCTGGAGCCCGGCGAAGGCGGTACGGGCGACGGCCAGGACGTCGGCGTAGGGGGTGAGGGCGGGGGTGCCGGAGTCGAGGGCACGGACGCCGGAGTAGGTGCCTCCGGGGCCGGGGCGGAGGTCGGGGTCGGGCCCGGTGCCGATGTCGGTGCCGGCGTCGGCGTCGGCGTTGGTGCCGGTGCCGGCGTCGGCGTTGGTGCCGGTGCCGGTATCGGTATCGGTATCGGTGTCGGTGCCGGTATCGGTGCCGGTGTCGGTGCCGGTGCCGGTGCCGGTGCCGGTGCCGGTGCCGGTGCCAGTGTCGGTGCCGAGGGGCTCGGCGAGGGCCTCGTGGAGGGTGAGCCGGCCTGCCGACCAGGGCGCGGTGAGCTCGGTCTCCTCGATGCCGGTGCCCTCCCCGAGCGGCACCAGCCAGAGCCGCCGGGCGGCGTCCGCGACCAGTACGTGGGTGGCGTCCCGCAGCCACGGGACGACGGGGACGGTGCCGTTCAACCCGCCCCGTGCGGAGGGTCGTACCCCCCGCTGGGCCGGAAACGCCCCGGCGACGACCACCGACCCGTCCCCGATCCCCGGCAGCAGCCGCTCCCGCTGTTCACTCGTGCCATGGGCCGCGATCGCCAGCTGCCCGTACACGCAGCTCGCCGCGTACGGCACCTGGGCCGTGGTGCGCCCCTGTTCCTCCAGGAGCAGCACCAGCCCCAGCAGACCCAGCTCCTCCACCGCGGCCACCAGTCCGGCCGCGGTGAGGGCCTTCCACAGCTCCGGGTCACTGCCGGTGCCGGCGGCCCGCAGCCGCTCCGGGGTGGCCAGGTCCGCGAAGATCCTGGCGGCAAGGTCACGGGCCCCGGCCTGCGCCTCGGTGGGCGTGAAGTCCATGTCAGGCCTCCCCGCCGAGACCGCCGAGGGCGTCGAGGGCGTCGAGGGCGTCGAGGCCGTCGAGGCCGTCGACGGCGTCGACGCCCCGGAAGACGGGCAGGGTCAGCGCCCCCTCCTCGTCCTCGTACCGGCGGAACTCCACCCGCACCGGCAGCCCGATCCGTACCTTGTCGTACGGCACCCCCACCACGTTGCTCACCATCCGTACGCCCTCGGCGAGTTCGATCAGGCCCACCGCGTACGGACCCGCCGCGTCGGCGGCGTGCTCGGATTCCGTGAAGGCCGGGAAGGGCGGGTGGTGCATCACGACGTACGAATAGACCGTGCCCGCACCGGCCGACTCGACCGTGTCCCAGTCCGAGCAGCCGCAGGCGTTGCAACCCGGCAACCAGGGGTGGCGCAGGGTGCCGCAGCCGGCGCAGCGCTGGATGAGGAGGCGGCCCTCGGCCACGCCCTCCCAGAAGCCGGCGTTGTCCCGGTTGATCACGGGGCGGGGCCGCGGCGGAGCCTTGACCGGCTTCCCCGCGGGCGCGTACTTGAGGACGCGGAGGCGGTGGACGCCCGCCAGTTCCTCGCCGACCCGGATGTCCGTACGCGTGGTGACGAAGTAGCCCGTGCCCAGTTTCGTCTTCTTCCGGCCGGACACCGACTCGATCACCGTGTCGAAGACCAGCTCGTCGCCCGGCCGCAGCGGGCGCAGATACTCCTGCTCGCAGTCGGTGGCGACGATCGAGACACAGCCCGCCTCGTCGAGCAGGGCGGACAGCTCGTCGTACGCGCCGGTGCGTGCGGTGTTCCCGGAGAGGCCGCCCATCGTCCACGCCTGGAGCATGGTGGGCGGGGCGATGGCATCGGCTCCCCGGTACGCCGGATTCGTGTCGCCCATCGCCTCGCACCAGTGCCGGATCATGGGCAGGTTGACCGGGTCCTTGCCGGTGCCCGCCCGGGAGGCCGGCAGCCCCTCGTACGCCTTGAGCCGCATGCCCAGCTCGTCAGTCCCCCCGGCCACGGCCACCCCTCCTCATCCCGAGCCGCATCGTCGCGACGATCTCCCGCTGCACCTCGCTCACCCCGCCCCCGAACGTGTTGATCTGCGCCGCCCTGTTGAGCCGCTCCAGCTCGCCGTCCCCGAACGCCCCCGGCGATCCGGACCGGACCAATGCCGTCTCGCCGACGATCTCCTGACACATGCGATACGTCGCGACTGCCGATTCCGTTCCCGCGAACTTCACGCCGCTGGCCTCCGCGGGGGCCACCCGGCCCGCCCCCGCGTCCCCCACCAGACGCCAGCTGAGCAGGCGGTTCGCCGCCAGCCGGGCATGCGCTTCGGCCAGCCGGAAACGCACCCAGGGCTCGTCAACACGACGTCGACCCGTCACCGGATCGGGGGTACGGGCGGCGGTGAGCGCGGCCTCGTAGAAGTCCTCGGCCTGCATGGCGGTCGCGGCGAGGGCGACCCGCTCGTGGTTGAGCTGGTTGGTGATGAGCGACCAGCCGTCGTGTTCGGCGCCGACCAGGTGGCCGGCCGGGACGCGGACGCCGTCGTAGTAGGTCGCCGTGGTGATCTGGCCGCCCACCGTCTCGATCGGGGTCCAGGAGAACCCGGGGGCGTCGGTGGGGACCAGCAGGATCGAGATGCCGCGGTGCCTGGGCGCCTCGGGGTCGGTTCGGCAGGCCAGCCAGATCCAGTCGGCGTGCTGGGCGCCCGAGGTGAAGATCTTCTGCCCGTCGATCCGCCATCCGTCGCCGTCCCGCACCGCCCGGGTGCGCAGCGAGGCGAGGTCGGTCCCGGCGGCCGGTTCGCTGTAGCCGATGGCGAAGACCAGGTCGCCGCTGAGGATGCCGGGCAGGAAGCGGGCCTTCTGCTGGTCGCTGCCGTACTTCATGAGCGTGGGCCCGACCGTGTTGAGCGTGACCATCGAGACCGGGGCACCGGCCCGGTACGCCTCGTCGAAGAAGACGAACTGCTCGTCGGCGCCGCGCCCTTGGCCGCCGTACTCGACGGGCCAGCCGAGGCCGAGCAGGCCGTCCGCGCCGATGCGGCGCAGCAGCGCACGGCGTTCCTCGGGCGCCTCGGGGGCCGGATCGGGGATCAAGGACCGGAAGTAGGCGCGGAGTTCGGCGCGCAGCCGCTGCTGGCGTTCGGTGGGGGCCAGATGCATGGTTTCTGACTGTCCGTCAGATGACGTTCCCTGTCAAGGTCGAACAGGCCGCGCGCGGAGCCGGAAGGCGGAGCGTCGTCGAACGGCCACAGGCCGGGAAAACGCCTGCGCGGCGGTACCGGAGTACCGCCGCGCAGACGTGCTGCATCCCCACAGAGCACACCCCACCAGGGCTCAGTCGGGGACTACCACAGCTGGGTGAAGTGGACGGCAACGTTGTCGTTGCCCTGCTGGATGGCCGTCCACACGGAGCCGTTGACCTGCGCGGTGTTGCTCTGGTTCGAGGCACCGTTGCCCACCGCGTTCTGCTGCGTGGTGGAGGAGTTGCCGTTGTTGTCGTGGCCGACACCGCTGCCGATAATGCCCGCCACACCGGCGTTGGCGCTCGATCCGTTGCCCGCGAGCGCACCGTTGTCCGCGGCGGCGACACCGGCGAAGAGAGCGGCGGCGAGCGGGAGGGCGGAGACGGCGGCGAGAACGCGGGCGGTACGGATGCTTGCCATGTTGTTTCCTCTCAGAGCCCGGCTTTGCCGGAAACTACGTCAAGTAAGGCTGTTTCCGAGGTAGTTGGCCGACCGCCTCGGTGGTTGTCATCGACGTCGCGAGATCAGAATTGCCCACCGAATCCCCGGCGAACCAGCCCTCACGGGATCATTCGCCCTCAAGCGTGATGACAAGTCGATAAACCCCTTTCGCCATCTTTGGTCGACTCCAGTCCCAGTCATGACCAGTACGGACATCTCCCCTTCAAGCACCCCAAGGGGAGAACCGATCCAGCACCTTTTCCGGCCAAGCCGCCGCCCCCGGCGTGTCACACCGGGCCCCTCTTCCCTTTTTCGAACGTACGTACGAACATAGATGCATGGCCACCACCGACCGGCAGGCCACGACGCTGGCCCTCGCACACGCCCTGTCAGCCGCCGAGCGCGGCCTGGCCGTCATCCCCCTGTCCCGGACCAAACTCCCGGCCCTGCGCTCCCCGCACCGATCCCTGTCCCGGGACCGGTCCTCGGACCGACCTCTGTCTCCGGACCGATCTCTTTCGCCGGACCGGCCTCTGCCGCCGGACCGGCCTCTTACGCCGGACCGATCTCTGTCTCCGGACCGGACACCGGACCGTTCCCTGGATTCCGGCGAGCCGGAACCGCCGCTGCCGCCCTGCCACGGCGAGTGCGGCCGCCCCGGACACGGGGTGTACGACGCCACCACCGACCCGGCCCGCATCCGCGAGCTGTTCGCCGCGGCGCCCTGGGCGACCGGCTACGGCATCGCCTGCGGGCTGCCCCCGTACCGCCTCATAGGCGTCGACCTGGACGTGAAGTCCGGAACGGACGCCACCGGATCCCTGCGCGAACTGGCGCTGCGGCACCTGTTCACCATCCCGCCCACCGTCGTCGTGCTCACGCCCAGCGGCGGCCGCCACCTCTGGCTGACCGGACCACCGGACGCCGTGATCCCCAACTCGGCCGGCCGACTCGCCCCCGGCATCGACATCCGTGGCGCGGGCGGCTACCTGGTCGGCCCCGGCTCCCGCACCGACCACGGCGTCTACGCCACCGCCCCCGGCACCGAACACCTGGTGCCGGCCCCCTGCCCGCCGTCCCTGCTCCGCCTCCTGCTCCCGCCTCCACGGGCACCCCACCCCGCGACCCACCCCTCGGTCGGCAACCGCGGGCAGGGCCTGGTCCAGTTCGTCCTCGCCGCCCACGAGGGCCAGCGCAACACCCGCCTGTTCTGGGCGGCCTGCCGCGCCTACGAGAACGGCATCGGCCGCGCCCTGCGGGCCCCGCTGACCGACGCGGCGGTCCACACCGGCCTGACCGAGAACGAGGCCCGCGCGACGATCGCGTCGGCGGCCCGCATGACCGGTCACCGCCCCTGAAAACCGAACACCGCCCACCGCCAGCCCCTCTGACCCGCCGCGCATGCCCCTGACCCGTGTCGTCCTCGCCTCCGCATCAACCGCCGCGAGATCATGGAGACGACGGACGACGGACGACGGACGACGGACAACGGACGACAGGGAGCGGGAGCGGCGCGTCGACAACCGGCGCACCGGCTGACCCGCGGGCCCTGCCGAGGCCTTGGGGCCTGTCCTAGCCGGCTTCCGGCGCGGCGCCCGAGAAGTCGTACACGGCCCAGTCCGTGAGCGTGCGGTAGCCGAGGCGCTGGTAGAGGGCGTTGCTGGTGGGGTTGGCCGCGTTCGTGTACAGCACGACCTCTCGGGCGCCTGCGGCGAGTGCGGCCCGGCTCACCTCGACGGTCACGGCGCCCGCGTAGCCGCGACCGCGCAGGTGGGCCGGGGTGTAGACGGGGTCCACCCGGACCATGCCGGCGACCATCGGGTTCACCCCCGCCATGGAGACGGGAGTGCCGTCCGGGGTCTCCCACAGGGTGTAGCGCTTCTCGGCGAAGCGGGTGCCGGCCCAGGAGTCCGCGTCGATGACGACGTCCTCCCCGACATCCGCGGCGAACTCTCGGCACCAGCGCATGAGGTGCTCATGGTCCGCCTCGCCCATGAGCCGGCCCCTGCCCGAGGGGAACGGATCCGGCGGAGTGAGCGTACCGAGCCGGTACAGGTGCATCCGGACGCGGACCGTCGGCGTCGCGCCGGTGTGCCGCTGCCAGGCCTCGGCGAAGGCGGTGGCGGTGTCGTGGTCCGCGCTGACAGAGGGCAGGGAGTGCCCGAGGGCGGCCAGGTGGGCGGCGAGGTCGTCGGCCTGCTCGGGTGCCAGGGAGGAGATGGTCAGGCCCCCGGGCAGAAAGCGGTAGAAGAAGGCGCTGACCTCACCCGCTCGCTCCAGCCGGCCGAGCACGGGAACCCGGCCGCCCACCCCAGGCCTCCCGAGGGTGCGTAGCTTTTCCATCACCGACAGCGCGGAGGTGTGCAGGACGGGACGCGAACGCAGGAAGTCCCCGGCCCGGGCCAGGAAGTCGTCGACGTCTTCGGTCGAGTGCCAGTCAGCTGAGCGCATCCCCGAAGCCTTCCCATCCCGGAGGCTCACGTCCAGACCGCACACGTAAGGGGCGCCCCTCCCTAGGAGCACCCCTTACACAGCTGCGGTGGGTGTGGGATTTGAACCTACGGTGACTCGCGCCACGACGGTTTTCAAGATCTCTCGTCGATCATGTCGGCGTGTTGCTCCGACGCAGGTCAGACGGGTGCGGACGCTCCAGCGGAGCCGTCGTCAACGTCGTCGTGGCGGTCATGACGCCGTACCGGTCGGCGCCCCACTGGCTTGCGTCAGCGATTGAGGCTCCACCGACCTTGCTGGATGCAACACAAGCCACATGCCAGGGCGATCAAGGTTCGCCCCATGGTTGTGCAGGTGCGGAGCTTCCCCCTAGGAGATCCCGTGACCTACGATCACGCCCCTAGATCATCAGGAAGTCATCGGAGCCAGGGGGGCATCATGGACTTCTTTATCGGCATCCTTCTGATCATTTTTGTGGCACCGCTGGTCGGGATCATCGGCCGGTGGATCGAGAGCGCTGGTCGCGAAGGCTTGGGCAAAACGGTCTCTATCGGTGGATACCTGCTGGTGCTCGGAATCGCCGGATCGTTGATCATCCGTAGCTTCTGATTCCACGTGACAACCTCCTGGCGCGGATGCACGCGGTACAGCACGGAAGCAACCACAGCCCTCGTACGAGTTCCTGGCCGACGGCCGACCCGTCCAGCTCTCAGGTCATGATCCGAGGCCCTCAGGCTGTGTCCCAGCCGTGCCCCTTCCGTGCCCGACAGAGCGGGAAACCAGGGGGAACAGCGGTCTCCAAGGAGGGCCGCACACACCAACGGCCCCCGACCATCTCACCTGGTCAGGGGCCGTAAACAGCACGCGGTGGGTGTGGGATTTGAACCCACGGTGACATCGCTGCCACGACGGTTTTCAAGACCGTTCCCTTAGGCCGCTCGGGCAACCCACCCCGCGTCGACCGAGATCGGCGCGGGGAACAGAGTAACCGGTCGGCACGCGCGTGTGCGGGTCAGTTGTCGCCCACGCGGGAGCCGAGGGTCATTTCGACCGTGTGTTCCGAGCCGCCCCGCTTGTAGGTGACCTGGACCTTGTCGCCGGGCTTGTGCGTCCAGATCTCGCCGATCAGGGTGGGGCCGCTGTCGATCACCGAGTCGTCGAGCTTGACGATGACGTCGCCGGGCTTGAGGCCGGCCTTGTCGGCGGGGCCGCCCGACTCGACCGCGGCCGAGCCGCCCGAGCCGGAGTCGGTGATCTGTGCGCCGGCGCTGCTGTCCTCCAGGGACACCGACGCGCCGATCTTCGCGTAGACCGGCTTGCCGGTCTTGATCAGCTGCTGGGCCACGTACTTGGCCTGGTTGATCGGGATCGCGAAGCCCAGGCCGATCGAGCCCGACTGCCCGGTGCTGCCCAGGCCGCCGCTGGAGGCGGACTGGATCGCGGAGTTGATGCCGATCACCGCGCCGGAGGCGTCCATCAGCGGGCCGCCGGAGTTGCCCGGGTTGATGGAGGCGTCGGTCTGCAGGGCGCTCATGTAGGACGCCTTGCTGGTGGAGCTGCCGTCGCTGGAGGCCACCGGGCGGTTCTTGGCGCTGATGATGCCCGTGGTGACCGTGTTGGACAGGCCGAAGGGGGCGCCGATCGCGATCGTCTCGTCGCCGACGGCCACGTTGTCGGAGTTGCCGAGGGCCAGCGGCTTGAGGTCCGACGGCGGGTTCTTGAGCTTGATGACCGCGACGTCGTAGCCCTGCGCGTGGCCGACGACCTCGGCGTCGTACTTCTTGCCGTCCGGGAAGGTCGCGGTCAGCTTGCCGCCGTCGAGGGCGTCCGCGACCACGTGGTTGTTGGTGATGATGTGGCCCTGGGTGTCGAAGACGAACCCGGTGCCGGTGCCGCCCTCGCCGCTGGTCGACTCGGCCTCGATGGTGACCGTGCTGGGCAGCGCCTTGCCGGCGACCGCCGCGATGGTGCCGGCCGCGCGCTTGACCTGGGTGGCGCCGCCGTCGGTGGAGGCGGAGACGGTCGTGGAGCCCATGTCGTCGTTGTTCTTGGCCAGCGTGTAGCCGAGGCCGCCGCCGAGGCCGCCCGCGACCAGCGCGGCCACCAGGACGGCGGCGATCAGACCGCCACGCCCGCTGCCCTTCTTCGGCGCGTGCTGCGGCTGCTGGAACGGCTGGTGTTGCTGGTACTGCTGGTGCTGCTGGTCGTACGGAGCGCCCCAGCCGACGCCGGCGGCCGACCCGGTGGCCGCACCCGCGCCCGCGTTCGCGTAGGAAGGGGTCGCGGGGGGCGGGGGCGGCCAGGAGCCCTCGGGGGCCTGCGGAGCGGCGTAAGGGTCACCCGCGGGCGCGCCCTGGGGCGCCGACGGGATCGGGGTGGTCGGCGCCTCCCCGCCGTCGGACGCGGCTGCCTGCGGCGAGGCAGCGGGAGACGTCGGCGGCACGGGAGGTGCGGACGGGGCCGGAGGTACCGGGTTGCCCTCGTTCTCGGTGCTCACAGCTTCTCTCCTCGGTCCACGGCTTTTCTTCTCGGTCGCACTCGGTCACGCTCTTTCACGCTTGCTGTCGGTCCGGCGCGATTCAGCTGTGCACGTGCTTTTGTATGCCGTCAGCTTTTCCCACAGGCCGTCAGAGCACCATAAGCGGTGGCTGTGGGTATACCGACAACCTTTATATAGGGCTTGTCCGACAAAAGTTCCCTTTGCTGGCATCGGGGGTGCCCCCACGTACGCCCGCACGGTGGCACCATGTCGCGGTGACCCACGCACCACAGCATCGCATCCAGGTCGTCGCCCACCGCGGGGCCTCCGAGGACGCCCCCGAGCACACGCTCGCCGCCTACAAGAAGGCCATCGAGGACGGCGCCGACGCCCTGGAGTGCGACGTACGGCTGACCGCGGACGGCCATCTGGTCTGCGTCCACGACCGCCGCGTCAACCGGACGTCCAACGGTCGCGGAGCGGTGTCGGCCCTGGAGCTCGCGGAGCTGGCCGCCCTGGACTTCGGTTCCTGGAAGAAGGGCCCGGCCTGGCGGGGGCGGGACGAGGAGCCCGAATGGGAGTTCCGGCCGGAGGACCGCGCGGACACCGCCGTACTCACCCTTGAACGGTTGCTGGAGCTGGTCGCGGATGCCGGGCGGCGGGTGGAGCTGGCGATCGAGACCAAGCACCCCACGCGGTGGGCGGGGCAGGTCGAGGAGCGGCTGATGCACCTGCTGAAGCGGTTCGGCCTGGACGCCCCGGCCACGGCGGCCGAGTCGCAGGTGCGGGTCATGAGCTTCTCCGCGCGCTCGCTGCACCGGGTGCGGGCGGCCTCGCCGACGCTGCCGACGGTCTATCTGCTGCAGTTCCTCTCGCCCCGGCTGCGCGACGGCCGGCTGCCGGCCGGGGTGCGGATCGCGGGACCCTCGATCCGGATCGTGCGCAACCACCCCACCTACATCGAGCGGCTGAAGCGGAACGGCCACCAGGTGCACGTCTGGACGGTGAACGAGCCGGAGGACGTGGATCTGTGCCTGGAGCTCGGTGTCGACGCGGTCATCACCAACCGGCCGGCGGCGGTGCTGCGACGGCTCGGACGATGAGCCCGACGGGCCGGGTCCCGTCCTGCTGATCGAGGCTCAGATAAAGAGTCACGTAAGTAATCGCCGCACCCCTTGACCCCACAGCCCACCCACACCATCCTCACGTATCGGCCACACCATCGAAATCAAGCCACACGAAGCCATATCCGGGGGGTATGGCGACGAGCCCGTCACAGGGTGTGCTCCGGCGCGTTCGGTCCGTATTCGTTCGTTGCGAGTGCGTCACCGGACATTCATTGGCCGGTTTCCGGTTCAGGCCGATGGGGCATCCACACCGTGGCGTGGGGCAAAGGAGGTCTCGGGGGTGGCGTTGGTGGTGGCACAGGAGGTGCCCACGTCGTCGAGCATGGCCGTACCCCATGGCCCTGCGGGCGTGGGCAAGGCGAGGCACCGCATGCGCGATCAGTTGCGCACCGGTGGCGTATCGGAATCGGTCATCGACGATGCCGTACTTATCCTTTCCGAACTTTTGAGCAATGCGTGCAAGCACGGCCGCCCCTTGGGGGACGCGCTGGCCGGGGACGGCGACGTCCGGGCCGCCTGGCGGGTGGACTCGCGCGGCCGGCTGGTCGTCGAGGTGACGGACGGCGGCGGACCGACCCGCCCGGCTCCCATGACCCCGTCGGTCACGGCGCACGGCGGCCGCGGGCTGAACATCATCACGGCCCTGGCGGACGACTGGGGGGTCCGGGACGACGCCCGGGGCGAGGTGACGGTCTGGGTCGTGGTCCACAAGGGCGTGAGCGATCCGGACGTCAGGACCCGACGGGACACGTTCGCTACGCGCGTCATGGCGCCCGCTGCCCCGGAGATGGCCGGTCTGGACTTCGCCGACGCGTTCGAGGACCTGGACTGACCGGCCGTACCGACCCGTCCGGCGGTGCCCGGCGCCGCGGCTCCGTCCACAGGTACCCGTGGCTCAGGGTGTGAACGGCTAGGCTCCCGCCAGTACGAGACGAGCCGTAACCGGGAGACACCCAGATGGCCAAGAAGCGACCCCAGACAAAGGCCACGCGGCCGCAGCTCAGCGATGCGGCCCGGGCCGGAAGCGCTGATGGAGACTTTCCGGTTGTCGGTGCCCGGGAACCCTGCCCGTGCGGCAGCGGCCGGCGCTACAAGGCGTGCCACGGCCGGGCGGCCGCACACGCGGCGACCGAGCTGGTGCACCGCCCGTTCGAGGGGCTGGCCGGCGAGGGCGACTGGGTGGCACTGCGCGAGCTGGTCCCCGCCGCCACGGTCGAGCTGACCCTGAAGGACGGCCTGCCCGAGGGCGTCCCCTCGGTCACGCTCGCGACGGTGCTGCCGATGGCCTGGCCGGCGCTGCGCCGCGAGGACGGCACCGTCCTCCTCGGCCTGCAGAACGACACGGCGTCCGGCGACATCAGCCGCGACCTCGCGGACACCCTCCAGCGCGCCCTCGCCGCCGAGCCGGGCACCCCGGTGCAGGGCCGCCGCGCCCCCGCCGACAGCCCTCGGCTGCAGGATCTGCTCGACCCCGAGGGCCCGTTCGCGCCGGTCGTGCACGAGGGCTTCGAGTTCTGGGTGCAGGACGCGGAGAACGCCACCGCCGAGGTGACCGCCTCCCTGGAGCGGGCCAACGCGGCCGCCATCCCGACGGTGAAGCTGACCGGTGTCGACTCCGCCTACTGGTGCGAGACGCCGGACAAGAACCATCTGCGGTGGGTCATGCCGTATCCCGAGGAGCAGCTTCTGGACGCTCTCGCGCGGCTGCACGCGGCGGGCGGGTCCAGCCTCGGCGAGGGGACCCGGCTGGTCGGTTCCTTCCGCGCCCACGGTCTCACCGTGCCGGTCTGGGACCTGCCGAGCGGGGTCGGCGCCGAGGACGTGGAGAAGCCCGCCGCCGAGTTCGCGGAGCGGCTCGCGACCGCTCTGGCCTCGGAGGCACCGCTCACGGCGGACGAGCGCCGGGCCCGCGGCGGGCTGACCAACCGGCAGGTCACGCTCAGCTGACGATCAAGGCGGGCGGAGGGACGCGGCTGACCGACCGGTCAGCCGCTCCGGACCCGTTGACTCGGGTGACTCCGGTCACAACTTCCCTACGTGGCAAGCAAATACGTGTCCGAATAGCCGAGATCGAATTTGCGAACCGCCGATCTCTTGTTACCGTCTCAGTAGCCCGGTTGCTGGTGCATCCCCCGTCGCCAGCAACCGGGTCTTTTCATGACCCCGCTCAGGCCGGCGTCCGGTGTACGGACCGTAGCGATACGTCAACTCCGGTTTGACGTACCGGAGTTGCTGCCGGGCGAGCCCGCGGCCTCCCGCCCGGCGTCACCCGCGGCCCGGCTCCCAAAGCCGTCCCCGGCATCGCTCCCGGCCTCATTCCCCGAGCCGTCTCCGGAGTCGCCCGCGGAGTTGCTGGCACTGCGCAGCAGCAGCGGTCCGTCGTCGTCGCGCGCCGCGAACTCCGAGACGGCCGTGTAGGCGTCCAGTGCGCCCCGCGTGTGCTCCCGGGGCGTCTCACAGGTGGCGGGCTCGTCGCCGGCGTCCGCGGCACAGTGCGTCTGCACGGTGCGGCCGTGCGGCCCCATCAGGCTCAGCACGGACTCCAGGTCCGCCCCGGTGGCGTTGCGGTAGTAGGTGCGCGCCCAGGTGTCCGCGCCCTGGGTCATCACGCAGGTCTGCGCCTCCACTCCGCCCGGGGAGGTGAGTTCGGGACCGCAGCGGGCGGCCGTGGCCAGGCCCAGGCCGAGCACCATGGGGGACCGGACGGGGGCCGGCAGCTTCTCGTCGTCGCTCCCGGCGGGGTGTCCGGCGGGGTGTCCGGCGGCGTCGCCCACCTGACCCGCGGACGCCACGGTCAACGGCAGCGCGACCGCGCACACCATGACGCCCGCGAGGGCGAGCAGACGGAGTCGGGGGTCCGGGGGTTGCCCCCCAGAATTACGCAGCATGTGCGGAAGATAACCAGCGAGACACGAGAAGCCGTGTTCTCGCGCCCGACACCCTTACAACTCGGGTGCGCTCACACCCGTACGGGTGAGGGCGTCGACCACGGCGTCCACCACGGCCTCCACATCGGGCACCCAGGGCTTGGCCGAGCCGGGCAGCGGGGCGCGCTCCCAGCGGATCGCGCCCTGGCCGGTCTCGGAGGGGGGCAGGGCGAGATAGCCGCCCTCCCCGTGGAAGCGGAGCGAGCCCGGGACGAAGTCCTTGGCGTACAGCAGCTCGCCCAGCTGCTCCATGGAGTACGGCTTGACGAGCAGCGCCCAGCGGGTGGGCGCCGCGACCACCGGACCGAGGCGCATGCCGCGGCGGTCGAGAAGAGTGAGGGCATGGGAGGCCGCGAGGGCGGGCAGACTGACCGCGCAGGGTGCCGTGCCGCCGGCGGCTCCGGTGGCCAGGATGATCGGCGCGGCCGGCCGGTTGCCCCACCACCAGCGCACCATGCGCTCGTCGGTGGTGGCGGCGAGCAGACCGGGGTCGAAGGGGTGCGCACCCGGCACCGTGCACTCGGGATCGGGACAGGCACAGCGGGCCCGGCCCTGTGGGTCCGGAGCCACGCCCGGGAGTACGGGCCACTGCCATTCCGTCGCGAACGTCAGGGCCGCGCCGAGAAACTCAGGCCCCTTGTCTTTCCGCCTGGACAGGAGCCTGCGTCGCCTTCCGAGGATCTCGCGCATGAGCGCTCGTTCCTTTCCGTTGCACCGCTGGCAACACCGTGGACCACATCACATCATGTGTCGATCACTTCACTGTGCGTACCTGTTGGCGCATCACACCCCTGCACTGGCAAGGGGAACCCCAGGGGGTCGAGCCGGGGGCCGCGCCCGCATCCAATACTGCGTCTATCAAAAGCACGGCCACGGCGTGGGGGTGGCGAAGTCTGGCGTTTTGCCGTTCCGAGTGTTTCTCTCCGCCGCCGCCACGGGAGGATGGGGCACGGTCGTCGGTGGTTAAGACGCCCGGGTCCGTCGCCAGGTTCCGGGTGATCCCCAACCACCCCTGGCCTTCTCCGAGTACGTACCCATCACGACCGCTGTGACGCTCCGTGGAGCAAGGCCAGTCGACCGCAATGAACCGTTACCCGAGTCAGTTTTAAGCCAACTTTGCTTTTGTGCAAGCCGTCCGGGAGAAGTCACCGGAAGACCCATGGACACCAGGAATCCCAGCAGGACAATGCTGGACATCCCCTCACGAGTGCGTGTACATGTGGAGACACTGCTAGCGGCGCAGAAGGACATGGGGGTTTGCGATGCTTTTGAGCAATACGCACAGGTCTGAAAGCCGGACACGATGAGCGCCCCGCACCCTCCGAAAGTGGCTGGAATCGATTCAACGGTCCCCACGCCCGCACACACTGTCGCACCGGTTCCCCCCGCCCCGGGCGCACCTTCCGTCCCGAAGGCCCCCGCCGCACCGGCGCCCGGCACCGTCCTCCAGGACCGGCTGGCCGGCTGGGTCTCCGACCTCACCACCCTCCATGAACTGACCGAACGGCTCGCCCGCACCGGCGGACTGGAGCCCGCCCTCCAGGAACTGCTGCGCGCCGGTGCCGCCCTCGTGGGGGCCCGGCGCGGACTCGTAGCGCTGGAGCCCGCCGACGGTCTCGGCCCGCACACCACGCTCGGCCTCGGACTCGGCCGCGCGGACCTCGGCCACCTGGAGACGATCCCGGCCTACGCGCTGCCCTACGACACCGGCACCGGCACCGGCACCGGCACCGGCACCGAGATCGTCCACCCCGATCTGTTCGCCGAGGACGGCCTGGACCCCCGGCACCGCGAGGTCGCCGCCCGCCTCGGCTACGCCGCCAGCTACGCGCTCCCCCTGACCACCGACGCCGCCGCCCGCCTGGGCGCGGTCCTGTGGCTGTACGACGGGCCGGCCGAGCCGAACGAGCGCCAGCGCCACCTCGTCGGCCTGTACGTCCGGTTCGCCGCCGAGCATCTGGCCCGGCTGCTGGAAGTCGAGCGCACGCGCGCGTGCATGGCGACCATCGCCGAGGAGCTGCTCCCCTCCCGGCTGCCCCGGGTGGCCGGTGTGCAGCTCGCCGCCCGGCACCGCACCGGCCCGCGCGGCGGCGGCGACTGGTACGACGCACTGCCGCTGCCCGACGCCGCCCTCGGCCTCTCGGTCGGCTCGGTCACCGGCTCCGGGCCCAGCGCGGTGGCCGCCATGGGCCGGCTGCGGGCCTCCCTGCGGGCGTACGCCGTGATGGAGGGCGAGGACCCGGTCGCGGTCCTCTCCGACCTCGAACTGCTGCTGCGGCTGACCGAACCGGCCCGCGCCGCCACCGCCCTGTTCGCCTACTGCGAGCCCGCGCTGCGCAAGGTCACCCTGGCCGGGGCCGGACACAGCCCGCCGCTGCTGATCGGGGAGCGCCGCACCGAGTTCGCCGAGACGTCGGTCTCCGCGCCGCTCGGGATGCTGGCCTGCTGGGAGGCGCCCAGCGTGGAGATCGAGGCCGAGGCCGGGGAAACCGTGCTCTTCTACACGGACGGGCTGCTGCACCGCACCGGCGACCCCATGGACCGCGCCTTCGCCCGGCTGCACACGGCCGCCGCGAGCATCCCGCGCGCGCTGCGCCACGACCCCGGGGCGATCGCCGACCATGTGCTGCGCACGGTGCTGCCCGACGGGCTGGACTCGGCCGGCAGTGCAGAGGACGTGGTGCTGCTCGCGGCCCGTTTTGACTGATCGGTCAGTCAAAAAGGCAGGTCACCCGGTCAAGAGTCGTCCGGCCCTGGGGCACCGTTCGGTACGACCGTACGATGGACGGGATCCAGTGCAGTGTCTAGGAGGATGACCGTGGCCGACGAGCTCAACCCGGAAACTCCGGAGACCCCGGAGACCGAGTCGGAAGAGCCGATCAAGCAGCGTAAGAACGGCCTGTACCCGGGCGTGTCCGACGAGCTCGCCGAGAACATGAAGTCCGGCTGGGCCGACACGGAGCTGCGCGACCTGACCCCCGTCGAGCAGGCCGAGCACACCGCCCGCCGCCGCGCCGAGCTGTCCGCCCGTTTCCCGGGCGACCGCCTGGTGATCCCGGCCGGCAACCTGAAGACCCGATCGAACGACACGGACTACCCGTTCCGGGCGTCGGTCGAATACGTCTATCTCACCGGCGACCAGACGGAGGACGGCGTACTCGTCCTGGAGCCGAAGGACGACGGCCACGTGGCCACCGTCTACCTGCTGCCCCGCTCCGACCGCGAGAACGGCGAGTTCTGGCTCTCCGGGCAGGGCGAGCTGTGGGTGGGCCGCCGCCACTCCCTGTCCGAGTCCGAGGCGCTCTACGGCATCCCCGCCGCCGACGTCCGCGAACTCGCCGACACGCTGCGCGAGGCCACCGGCCCGGTGCGGGTCGTGCGCGGGTACGACGCCGGCATCGAGGCCGCGCTGACCGACAAGGTCACCGCCGAGCGTGACGAGGAGCTGCGCGTCTTCCTCTCCGAGGCACGGCTGGTCAAGGACGACTGGGAGGTCGGCGAGCTGCAGAAGGCCGTCGACTCCACGGTCCGCGGCTTCGAGGACGTGGTGAAGGTCCTCGACAAGGCCGAGGCCACGTCCGAGCGCTACATCGAGGGCACGTTCTTCCTTCGCGCGCGCGTGGAGGGCAACGACATCGGCTACGGCTCGATCTGCGCCGCCGGCCCGCACGCCTGCACCCTGCACTGGGTCCGCAACGACGGCCCGGTGCGCTCGGGCGACCTGCTCCTCCTCGACGCCGGCGTGGAGACGCACAGCCTCTACACCGCCGACGTCACGCGCACGCTGCCGGTCAACGGCACGTACAGCGAGCTGCAGAAGAGGGTCTACGACGCGGTGTACGACGCCCAGGAGGCCGGCATCGCGGCGGTGCAGCCGGGCGCCAAGTACCGCGACTTCCACGATGCCGCGCAGCGGGTGCTGGCCGAGCGGCTCGTCGAGTGGGGCCTCGTCGAGGGTCCGGTGGAGCGGGTGCTGGAGCTCGGCCTGCAGCGCCGGTGGACGCTGCACGGGACGGGGCACATGCTCGGCCTCGACGTCCACGACTGCGCCGCCGCGCGGACCGAGACGTACGTGGAGGGCGTCCTGGAGCCGGGGATGGTGCTGACCGTCGAGCCGGGGCTGTACTTCCAGGCCGACGACCTGACCGTTCCCGAGGGGTACCGGGGGATCGGGGTGCGGATCGAGGACGACATCCTCGTGACGGCCGACGGGAACCGGAACCTCTCCGCGGGGCTGCCCCGGCGGTCGGACGAGGTCGAGGCGTGGATGAGTTCGCTCAAGAGCTGACGTGTGATGTGAATGGCCGGGTACCTGGGTGGGTGCCCGGCCATTGTTGTGTTCCGCGGGTTCGTGGGGGCTGGTCGCGCCTGCGCGGCGGTGGCCGCACATCGGGACAGCCCCGCGCCCTGGGCAGGTCCAGTCAACGGGGGTTACAGGTGGACGACTTCTGGAGTGGTATCGAACTGCGTCCGGAAGGCGATACCGGCGACGGACGACGGGCTGGGCTGGAGCGTGCCCTGCGGGACGCCGTTCGCGTCGGGCGGCTGGTGCCAGGGGCCCGGTTGCCCGCCACCCGGCGGCTCGCCGCCGAGTTGGGCATCTCCCGGGGTACCGCCAAGGCCGCCTACGACCAGCTGGTCGCCGAGGGGTATCTGACCGCTCGGCAGGGGTCCGGGACCCGGGTAGCCACCCTTCCCTCCGCCGCCTCCGACGCTCCCGAAGCGGCCGCACGCGCGCGTGCGCCGCTTTTCGATCTGCGGCCCGGCGGGCCGGACGCCGCGGCGTTCCCGGCGGCCGCCTGGTCGCGGGCGCTGCGGCGGGCCATCGCCGGCGCGCCCTCCCTGGCGTACGACTACGGCGATCCGCGCGGGCGGATCGAGCTGCGGACCGCGCTGTCGGGGTATCTCGTGCGGGCCCGTGGGCTGGTGGCGCCGCCGGAGCGGATCGTGGTCACCTCGGGGTACGTGCAGGGGCTCGCACTGCTCACGCGGGTGCTGGGCGGCGGCGCCGCCGTGGCCATGGAGGACCCAGGGATGCCGTTCCACCGGGAGGTGGTGCGGAGGAACGGGGGGACCGTGGTGCCGGTGCGGGTGGACGAACGGGGGGCGCGGGCGGCGGAGCTGGGCGACGCGGCGGCGGTCGTCCTCACCCCGGCCCATCAGTATCCGACCGGGGTCACGCTGCATCCGGAGCGGCGGCGGGCCGTGGTGGACTGGGCACGCGCGCGTGGCGGGGTGATCGTCGAGGACGACTACGACGGGGAGTTCCGCTACGACCGGCAGCCCGTGGGTGCCCTGCAGGGGGTGGCGCCGGGGCAGGTCGTCTATCTGGGGACCGCTTCCAAGACGCTGGGCCCCGCGCTGCGGCTCGGGTGGATGGTGCTGCCGCCGCATCTCGTCGACGCCGTCGCCGACGCCAAACTGCACAGCGACCATCACACCGAGTCCATCGGACAGCTGGCGCTCGCCGAGCTGATCGAGAGCCACGCCTACGACCGGCACGTGCGCGCCTGCCGGTTGCGCTACCGACGGCGCCGGGACCAGTTGCTGGGGCGGCTGGGCGCCGGCCGGAAGAACGTGCGGGGGATCGCCGCCGGGCTGCACGCGCTCGTCTCGGTGGCCGACGAACGGGAGACGCTGGCCCGCGCGGCGGCCGCGGGGCTGGCGGTGGGCGGCCTCGGGGAGCACTGGCACACCGGTGGTGCCGCGGGGCTGCCGCAGGGCCTGGTCGTCGGGTACGGGACGCCCCGGGAGCGGCTCTATCCGGAGGCCCTGGAGGTACTCGCCAAGGTGCTCGAGGGCTGACTCACCGTGTCGGCAGGGCGTCCAGGAACAGGGCACCGGCCAGCAGGCCCGCACTGCCCCGCGGGCTCCAGCCGCGCTCGTACAGGTCGGCGTCCAGGGCCGTCAGCGCCTCGGCGCCGGCCGCCGTCGCCGTACCGCCCGCCTCCAGGACACCGCGGGCGCCCGCCTGGACGTGGCGCAGGCCCAGGGGGCCCGCGGTGTAGAGGAGTTCGGTGTCCTGGAGGGTGGACATCACGGTGAGCAGGGCGTCCAGACGGGCCTGGTTCTCGGTGGCGCCCGCCGTGCGGGCCGTCGTGAGTGCTTCCAACGCCCGTCGTACGTGCGGGAATCCGGCCCTGGCCTCGCCCCGGGCGCCGGCCGCGCCGTACTTGACTGAGATCGACGAACCCCGGGAGGGGCGCCTGGGGGCGCCCTTGTCGTTGAAGGCGGCGATCCTGCGGGCCGTGACGGCGATCTCGCGGGCCCTGGCCCGAGGGTCCAGGGCGGCCGCGGCGACCAGGAGGCCCAGGGCCCACAGGGCGCCCTTGTGGCCGCCGCCGGCCAGCCCGACCGAGTGCTCGGTGGACCGGCCGATCGCGCCCAGCTCCGCCCGCAGCACCGGCGAGGCCTCACCGGTACGGCGGGCGGAGGCGGCCATCGCCGCGAGGCCGGGCGCCAGCGCCCTTGCCGACCAGCGCAGACTGTCGTGCTCCCGGCGCCTGCTGCGGGCGTCCAGGTCACGCGGGTCGGGCAGCCCCGGTTTCGGGGCCAGCGCCAGCTGACCGGTGAGCGCGGCCACGGCGGCCTGCGCCAGCGCGTCGTCCTCGCGGCTTGTCATGTCCCTTACCTTATGAGGAGGCGGAGGCCGAGGGGGAGGCGCTGTCGCTCGGCGGAGTACCGGTCGGAGCGCCGCTGGGCGGGGTGCCTGCGCCGCCGCTGCCGGCGCCCGTGTTCTCGGCGTTCGGGTCGATGCCCAGGGTCAGGGAACCCCGGTAGCCCTTCGAAGGGTCCTTCTTGTGCACGGCCTTCAGGGTCAGCAGACCGCTGGAGGCGCCCCCGCCGTCGTAGACCATGTCGTCGGCGAGGACGGTGTAGCTGCCGGTGTGCTTCGCGTAGGGGTCGAGGGTGAAGATCTCCTCGGCGATGTCGTCGGCGAAGAACAGCTGGCCGGTGTAGTTGACGATGCCGCCCTCGTAGGTGCCGTCCTCCATCTCGCCGCCCGTGTGCACCTTCACGTGGATGTGACAGGTGCGCGGGGTGTACCAGCCGGGGAAGATCGTCTCGAACTTGACGACCCCGTTGGCGTTGGCGATCTGGTAGCCGCGCAGATAGGTGTTGTCGTCGGCGGAGTCGCCCTCCTCGCTCTCCGCGGGGGCGGAGCCGCCCGGGTTGGCGGTGGTGTAACCGGAGTAGTAGCCCCAGGCGTCGCAGTGCCAGATCTCGACCGCGGCACCCTTGACCGGGGTGCAGCCGTCGGTGGCGTCCACGACGGTCAGGCGAAGGGTCAGCGGGACGCCGGCCTTGCCCTCGGTGATGTCCTTGCGCACCAAGGCACCATCGAGGTAGTACGGGCCCTCCGTGACGCTGCTCATCAGCGTCATGCACTCACTGCTGGTGGAACTCGCGGAGGCCGCGGCGTCCGCGTCGGTGTCGGCGGCATCGGCGAAGGCCGACTGGAAGCCGGCGACCGCGAGGCCGCCGGCCGCCACCGTGCCGCCGGACACCACGAGGGCGCGGCGGCGGGTGATCGACGTGTCTTTGTGGTTTCCCGTCATGGCCGACGAAGCTAGGAAGGCCGCTTGTCAGAGGCATGGGCCGGGGCTGGCAACCGGCTGTGAACGCCCAGGAAGCTGAACTCGGCGGAAAAACACTGGTCACAGCGGTGGGGCCGGCGTCGTCACAGGGCCGGGTCGCGATCGTGCAGAACCCGCTGGAACAGCCGGCTGTCCCGCCATTCTCCATTGATGTGGAGATACTGCGGCGCATCTCCGATGGTCTCGAATCCGCATTTCTTCAGTACGCGTTGCGACGTCGTGTTGTCGATCAGGGTGGACGCCTCGATCCGGTGGAGCCCCAGCACCTCCCGGGCGATCTCGCAGACCCGCTCCAGGGCGGCGCTGGCCAGACCGCGGCCCTGTTGATCACCGGCCACCCAATAGCCGACGTACGAACTGCAGAAAGGGCCCAGGGAAATTCCGGAAAGAGTGATCGCGCCGACGATCCGGCGGTCCTCGGCCGCCTCCATGACCCAGGGGACCATGATCCCGTCCGCGGCCTGTCGCAGCAGGCCATCGATGCGCTCGGTCTGACCCTCGACGGTGAAGAAGGACTCGGGTCTGAGCGGTTCCCAGGGTTCGAGATGCTTTCGGTTGCCGACGTACGCGGCGGACAGCGGTTTCGCGTCGCCCACGGCAATGGGACGCAATATCACGCCGGGCCGGATTGCTTTTTCTTTAATCTTTTCGAGAATCATGCGCGCACCCTAGCGCGCGGGTTATGCGGGAGGGAGAGTCATGCCGAAAGCAGGGAAGGATCTTTGGTCCACTTGAGGATCTTGTCGAAGCTGACCACTGTGCCGCCACGACCCGGCTTGTTGCCGATGTGGACGTGATCGGCGAGTTCTCTGATCAGACAGAGCCCTCTGCCGTGCTCGGCGTCGAGGCGAGCGGGTCTGATCTCCTGGGTGCGGGCGAACCCCGGACCCACCCCCGGGCCGGAATCGGCCACTTCGATACGGCACTTCTCGCCGTCCAGGTAGGCGGTGACCCGGTACGCCTCCGAAGGGCGGCCCGCCCCGCCGTGTTCCACGGCGTTCGCGCAGGCCTCACTGAGGGCGACGGAGAGGTCGTAGGAGATCTCGGGGTCGACGCCCGCCGTCTCCATCGTGCCGATCAGCAGTCGCCGGGCGAGCGGGACGCTCGCGGCCTCACGCCGCAGATGGAGTGACCACCAGATGCTCATGCTCCAGCCTCCTGGCCGCGGCTCGACATACCGATACCTATTGCCACCCGTGCCCGGGTGTAAGCACTCCGTCCATGTGAGAACGCCCATCCGGGGGATGCGCCTTGGGAGGTTTCGGTGTATGAGTGGGCGGTTCACGGCAAGGACGATCTTCCGGTTCTTTCACTCCTTTCACCTGTAACCGAATCTGTTGGACCTGCCGTATGGCGGGTGCGGGCCCAGTGCGATGATGAGCGCGCCATGAACGCCCCCCACCCGCGCGCGGCGCGCACCGGAAGCGGACTGCGGCTCCTGCGGGCCGCGGTGTTCGCCGCGCTCTGTGTCGTGCTGGCCGCGGCGGGGCACACCCTGGCATCCTGCGCGACCGTTCCGCTGTGGACGCTCGGCGCGGGCTTCCTGGGCACCCTGGCACTCGTCGCCCCGCTCACCGGGCGGGCCCGCACGCTGCCGGGGATCGTGGCACTGCTCGCGGTCGTGCAGACCACGCTGCACACGCTGTTCGGGCTCGGTCAGCACGGCGGCGCGGCGATGTCGGCCGGCTCGATGTCCATGTCGTCGATGCCGGGCATGTCGTCCACGGCTTCCCTGACCTCCCTGTCGGCGAGTGACGCCTCGCTGGTCGAGCGGGCCGCGCGGCTGGTGTGCGGGGCCGGGGCGGCGCAGCTCACCCCCGCCCACGCGTACAAGATCCTCTCCGACGCGCATCTCACCACCGCCACCTCCGGGTCGGCCGCGGGCCTGAGCGGGACGGCCCATGCGGCGGACGCCACCGGGGCCTCCGGCTCGCTGCTGCCCTCCGTGCCCATGCTCCTCGGACACCTCCTCGCGGCCGTCGTCGCCGGATGGCTGCTGCGCCGCGGCGACCTGGCGTTGCTGCGGCTGATCGAGCTGTCGGCGCACGGGGTCGCCGAGGGGGCGCTCGTCCGTTCGCTGCGCGGGGCGCTCGCGCTGGCGTGCGCTCTGTGCGCCGGGCTCGTGGCCGTACCCGAGGCGCCCGCGCACGGCCGTCGCAACACCTGGGACGAGCCGCCCGCGCCGCACACCGTCGCGCTCCAGCACTCCGTGATCCGGCGTGGGCCGCCCATGGCCGCCGCCGTACTCGTTCTCGCCGCCTGACGCGACGCGACCAGAGCACTTGCCGGGATCTGTCCGGATCCGGAGGGGCCTGCCGCCGTCGCGCGGCACGCGCGCGTGCGCGCTTCCCGCCGCCCGCGCGCCCCCTCAACGACAGAACTCACTCAGAGTGGAGTGCTCCCTGCCATGAAGGCTTTCCGTGCCATGAAGGCTTCCCGTGTCGCCGCCGTCACCGCCGTCGCGGGCGCGGCCGTCCTGGCCGTCTCCTCGCCCGCGTTCGCACACGTCAGCGTGCAGCCCGAGGGCACCGCCGCCAAGGGCGGTTACGCGGTCATCGACTTCAAGGTCCCCAACGAGCGCGACAACGCCTCGACCACCAAGCTCGAGGTCAACTTCCCCGCCGACCACCCGCTGGCCTCCGTGATGCCGCAGCCGATGGCCGGCTGGAAGGTCGAGGTCACCAAGTCCAAGCTGGCCAAGCCGATGGAGATGCACGGCGAGACGATCTCCGAGGCGGTCACCAAGGTCACCTGGACCGCCGAGGACAAGGGGATCGAACCCGGCTACTTCCAGAAGTTCCCGCTCTCCGTGGGCGCCCTGCCCGAGGACACCGACCAACTGGTCTTCAAGGCGATCCAGACGTACTCCGACAACGAGGTCGTCCGCTGGATCGAGGTCCAGCAGAAGGGCCAGGAGGAGCCCGAGAACCCGGCCCCGGCCCTCGCGCTGTCCGCCGCCACCGACGACCACCACGGGACCACCACCGCCGAGGACACCGCGGCCAAGACCGAGACCACGGCCTCCGACGACTCCGGCTCCTCGGGCGGCAGTGACACCACCGCCCGCGTCCTCGGCGTCGTCGGCATCGTGGTCGGCGCGGCCGGCGTCGCCTACGGCGTCCTCGCCGGCCGCCGCCGGTCCACCGGCTCCGAGGCCTGAGCTCCACGTCCGTAGCGCGCACAGGGGGCCGTGCGAGGCTGTCGAGGCTCCGACAGCTCTCGTACGCCCCGGTAGCTCTCGTACGCCCCCGGTGCGCGCCGGATCTCTCACATCTGGGACATTTTCCTATGCGCAAGAAGACGTTCGCCGCGGCCGCGCTGCTCGCCGCCGCCACTCTGACCCTTTCCGCCTGCGGCAGCGGCGACGACAGCAAGTCACCCGTGACCGTGGTCGCCGGAGACACCTCGAACAAGGCCGCGACCGTCCTGGACCAGCCGTTCCAGAAGCCTGATCTGGTGCTCACCGACACCCACGGCAAGAAGTACGACCTGCGCGCCGAGACCAAGGGCAGGCCGACGCTGATCTACTTCGGCTACACCCACTGCCCCGACGTCTGCCCGCTGACCATGAACAACCTCGCGGTCGCCAAGAAGGCGCTGTCCAAGGCCGACCAGGCCAAGCTGCGGGTCGTGTTCGTCACCACCGACCCCGCCCGGGACACCCCGGCCGAGCTCGGCAAGTGGCTCAAGGGCATCGACTCCCAGTTCATCGGCCTGACCGGCGACTTCTCCACCATCCAGGCCGGCGCCCACACCATCGGCATCTCCATCGAGCCGACCCACAAGGACAAGAAGACCGGCAAGACCGTCTCGGTGCACGGCACCCAGGTCATGGCGTTCTCGCCGAAGACCAACGGCGGTTACGTCCTCTACGGCGAGAACGCCACCGTCGACGACTACACCAAGGACCTCCCCAAGCTGATCAAGGGGGAGAACCCGTGAGGCGTCCGGCCCTGCACCTCCCGGCACTGCCCCGACCGGCGCTGACCGGGCGGCGGCTCGCCCTGACCGGCGTGGCCACGACCGGCATAGCCCTGGCCGGCGCGCTGGTCCTGGCGGGCTGCGGCGGCTCGGATTCCTCGGGCTCCTCGGGAACCGGGCTCTCCGTCGGCGCCTCTTACATGCCCCAGCCGGTCTCCGCCGACATGGCCGCCGGCTTCCTGACGATCACCAACAAGGGCGCCACCGACGACGAGCTGACATCCGTCACCAGCGACTCCGCCGGTCAGGTCACCATGCACGAGACCAACGGCGGGGCGATGGAGGAGGTCAGCTCCTTCGAGGTGCCCGCCCACGGTCAACTCGTGTTCAAAAGCGGTGGCAACCATCTGATGTTCGAGAAGCTGAAGCACCGCCCGAAACAGGGCGACACGATCACCCTGAAGCTGAAGTTCGCCGAATCCGGTCCGCTCACCGTCGAGATGCCGGTGAAGTCCGCCACGTACAACCCGTCGACCGGACACTGAGGGAGGGACCGACCTTGACGCGGACCATCACCCCCCGCCTGCGCACGCTGGTGCTGCTGTTCCTCGCCGTCACCGGCGCGCTGCTGGCCGGCGCCGGGCCGGCCTCCGCGCACGCCGCGCTGACCGGCAGCGACCCCGCCCAGGGGGTGGTGGTCCCGAAGGCACCCGACCAGGTCTCGCTCACGTTCTCCGAGAACGTGTCGCTGAACAGCAACTCGATCCGGGTCCTCGACCCCGCGGGCAAACGGGTCGACGTGGCCAAGCCGAACAACCTGACCGGGACGACCTACGGCGTCCAGCTCAAGAGCGGGCTCGGCAAGGGCACGTACACCGTCGCCTGGCAGGTCGTCTCGGCGGACAGCCACCCCGTCGCCGGTGCCTACACCTTCTCCGTCGGCGCGCCCTCCAGGACCGTCGCCTCGGTCGGGGACCAGGACGCGGGCGGCGGGGTCGTCGGCTGGCTCTACGGCTTCGGGCGGTACATGTCGTACGCCGGATACATCGTGCTCGTCGGCGGCGCCGCCTTCGTGCTCGCCTGCTGGCAGCGCGGCGCCGGCGTACAGGCCCTGCAGCGGCTGGTCGTCGGCGGCTGGCTGACGCTCACCGCGGCCACCCTCTGGCTGCTCCTGCTGCGCGGCTCGTACACCACCTCCGGCAGCTTCGGCGACATCTTCGACCTGAACCTGCTCGGCCAGGTCCTCCAGACCAAACCCGGCGCCGCCCTGATCTCCCGGCTGCTGCTGCTCGCGGCCGCCGCGCTGTTCATCGCCGTCCTCTTCGGGGCCTACGACAAGCGTGAGGACGGCGCGGAGAAGCGGGACCTGACCTTCGGGCTCGCCATCGGCGGCACCGTCGTGGCCGCCGGGCTCGCGGCCAGCTGGGCCATGGCCGAGCACGCCTCCACCGGGCTCCAGCCGGGCATCGCGATGCCGGTCGACGTCATCCATCTGCTCGCCGTCGCCACCTGGCTGGGCGGCCTGACCGCCCTGCTGTTCGCCCTCTACCGGGCGCCGGCCGACAACCCCGTCGACTCCACCGCCGTACACCGCTTCTCGCAGGTGGCCTTCGGAAGCGTGGTGGCACTGGTCGCCACCGGCATCTACCAGTCCTGGCGCCAGCTCGGCTCCTGGTCGGCGTTCACCGACACGGCCTACGGGCAGTTGCTGCTGGTCAAGATCGCGCTGGTGGCGCTCCTGGTCGGCATCGCGTCCATCTCACGGCGGTGGACGGGACGGCTCGCGGACACGGCGGTGACGGAGACGGGGACGGAGACGGCGGACTCGGTCGGGGAAGTCACCAATGCGGAGGAAGCGAAGGAGACCGTCAAGGCGTCCGCCGCCACGAAGGAGGCGTCGGTCAAGTCCGGCGCGGCCGGCGCGGCCGCCGTTTCCGGTACCTCCGGCGCGTCCGCCGTTTCCGCCGCTTCCGGCACCCTCGGCGCGTCCAGCGCGTCCGCCGCTTCCGGCACGTCCGGCGCGTCCGGCAGCGGCGGCTCCGCCGGTGACGACTCCGCGGACCCCGGCCGCGCCGCCCAACTGGCCAGGCAGCAGGCCGCCAAGGACGCCGCCCGGCAGAAGCGCGTCCGCGACGCCGACCCCAACCGCTTCGGCCTGCGCCGCTCGGTGCTCGCCGAGGCCGGCGTCGCCGTCGCCCTGCTCGCGGTCACGACCGTGCTGACGCAGACCGAACCGGGCCGCACCGAGCAGGACGCCAAGGCCACCGCCGCGGCGGCGTCCTCCTCCTCGTCCGCCGCCGCGAACTCGTCCTCGGGCGCGCTGACCCTCGACATGTCCTTCGACACCGGCGGCAAGGACGGCAAGGGCGTCGTCCGCGTCGACCTCGACCCCGCGGCCGTGGGCAGCAACGAGATGCACGTCTACGTCCAGCGCCCCAACGGCCGGGCCTTCGACGTCCCCGAGGTGAAGGTCGCCTTCACACTCGCCGCCAAGAAGATCGGGCCGCTTCCCGTCGCCCCCGACCACGTCACCACCGGCCACTGGGCCGCCAACGGAGTACAGATCCCCATGGCCGGCGACTGGCAGATCTCCGTGACCGTGCGGACCTCCGACATCGACCAGGTGACCGTCTCCAAGAACGCGCAGATCGGCTGAACCGCACCATGGCTGAACCCTCCCAGTCCCTTCGTCCGCAGGTCGCCGAGGAGAGCCCGTCCGCTCCCCCGGCCCGAGGCGTCAGCCGGCGCGCGCTGCTCGGCACCGCCGGAGCCACCGGACTCGTACTCGGCGCGGCGGGCGCGGGCGTCGGCTACGCGGCCGCGCCCGCCCCGGCCACCCCGCTCAGCACCGTGGGCACCGACCGGGCGATGTTTCACGGGAAACATCAGCCCGGCATCACCGAGGGCCTCCAGGCGCGCGGCCATCTCATCGCCTTCGACCTCGCGGCGGGCGCGGGACGCAAGGAGGCGGCCGCGCTGCTGCGTCGCTGGTCGACGACGGCCGAGCGGTTGATGGCGGGCGAGGCGACGACCCAGGACGACACGGACGTGGCCCGTGACGCCGGTCCCTCCTCGCTGACCGTCACCTTCGGCTTCGGCAACAGCTTCTTCGCCCGCACCGGCCTGGAGAAGCAGCGCCCCGCCGCCCTGGACCCGCTGCCCGACTTCTCCTCCGACCACCTCGACAGGACGCGCAGCAACGGCGACCTGTGGGTGCAGATCGGCGCCGACGACGCCCTGGTCGCCTTCCACGCGCTGCGTGCCGTCCAGAAGGACGCGGGCAGCGCGGCCAGGGTCCGCTGGCAGATGAACGGCTTCAACCGCACCCCGGGCGCCACCAGCCACCCCATGACGGCCCGCAACCTCATGGGCCAGCTGGACGGCACGCGCAATCCGAAGCCGACGGACTCCGACTTCGACAAACGGATCTTCGTACCGGCCTCCGGTTCGAGCGACCCTGCCTGGATGGCGAACGGCTCCTACGCCGTCGTACGCCGGATCCGCATGCTCCTCGACGACTGGGAGAAGCTGTCGCTCGCGGCCCAGGAGAACGTCATCGGGCGCAAGAAGGCGAACGGAGCACCCCTGTCCGGGGGCTCCGAGACGACGGCGATGGACCTGGAGAAGGCCAGGGCCGACGGCGAGTACGTCGTCCCGATCAACGCCCATGCCCGGATCACCCGGCCCGACCAGAACGGGGGCGCGGCCATCCTGCGGCGCCCGTTCTCGTACCACGACGGCATCGACGCCGACGGAACGCCGGACGCGGGGCTGCTCTTCGTCTGCTGGCAGGCGGATCCGCTGCGCGGGTTCGTGCCGGTGCAGCGGAAGCTGGACCGCGGAGACGCGCTCTCGCAGTACATCCGGCACGAGGCGAGCGGACTGTTCGCCGTGCCGGGCGGGGCGGCCGACGGGGAGTACGTGGGGCAGCGGCTGCTGGAGGGCTGAGGCCGGACAGTTGTGCTTCCGGGTTTCAAACCACCCGGTCGAGTGGTTCCGATGGGACAAGCGAGCCGCGCTCCCCTGCGCCCATTAGGGTGAGGGACATGCCAGCGAGCTATGCGTATCTCGGTCCCGAAGGCACCTTCACCGAAGTCGCCCTGCGCACTCTCCCGGAGGCGGCCACCCGGGAGCTGATCCCCTACGTCTCCGTGCAGTCAGCGCTGGACGCGGTGCGGGGCGGCGAGGCCGAGGCCGCCTTCGTGCCGATCGAGAACTCCGTCGAGGGCGGGGTCACCACGACCCTCGACGAGCTGGTCGCCGGCGAGCCGCTGACGATCTACCGCGAGGTGCTGCTGTCGATCACCTTCGCGCTGCTGGTCCGCCCGGGCACCAAGCTCTCCGAGATCAAGACGGTGACCGCGCACCCGGTCGCCCAGCCGCAGGTCCGCAACTGGCTCCGGGCCCACCTCCCCGACGCCCTCTGGGAGTCCGCCGCCTCGAACGCGGACGGCGCCCGGCTGGTGCAGGAGGGCCGCTACGACGCGGCGTTCGCCGGTGAGTTCGCGGCCGAGCGGTACGGCCTGGAGGCCCTGGAGACCGAGATCCACGACGCGAAGAACGCGCAGACCCGGTTCGTCCTGGTCGGCCGTCCGGCCCGGCCCGCGGCCCCGACCGGCGCGGACAAGACCTCGGTCGTGCTCTGGCAGAACGACGACCACCCCGGCGGGCTGCGTGATCTGCTCGGCGAGTTCGCCACCCGGGGCATCAACCTGATGCTGCTGCAGTCCCGGCCCACCGGCGCCGGCATCGGCAACTACTGCTTCTGCATCGACGCCGAGGGACACATCTCCGACCGCCGGGTGGCGGAGGCCCTGATGGGGCTGAAGCGGATCTGCCGGCAGGTCCGGTTCCTCGGCTCGTACCCGCGGGCGGACATCAAGCCGGGCGAGACCGTGGCACCGACGCGGCCGGGGACGTCGGACGCGGAGTTCATGGCGGCCTCGGACTGGGTGGCGCGCTGCCAGGACGGCCGTTTCTAACCGGCCATACGTTCATATCTACGTTATCCACAGGGGTTATCCACAGGTCCCCAACTCGACCTGGGGACAAGTCGACAGCAACACCCGACTCTGTCGACAAATCGGCCTACAACCCCCCGGCGGCCCGGCGATCACCCACATCACCCTTCGTCCACTCGTTTCCCATGGTTCATCTTTTGGAGCGACGCCTTTCCACTCGAAAGTGGGTGTTGCCCGGGTTTGGGCGGGGAATTCCTCTCTTCACACGCCGGGGCCGGAGTGATCGATTCCGAAGTCCACACCTCATCCACACAGCCTGTGGATAACTCTGGCGAGGGCACGGATCCCTGTGGACAACCCCGCCCCCAAGTCCCTCTCTCCACAAGGGAATCGAGTCAACCGCGGGCCGCACGGCTGCCCCGTCTCGGGGAGTGAGACACTTTTTATTGACACGCTCGGCAATTCCCCCATAACGGAACGTAAGCCGCGATTCGGAACACGGGTCAATAGTGATTAGTGGGGGGCAACCCCACACCGGTAGCCTTGGCTCCGTGATTGACCTACGCCTGCTCCGTGAGGACCCCGACCGTGTGCGCGCGTCCCAGCGCGCCCGTGGAGAGGACGTCGCGCTCGTCGACGCCCTCCTCTCCGCCGACGAGCGGCGCAGGTCCTCCGGCGTCCGCTTCGACGAGCTGCGCAACGAGCAGAAGCAGCTCGGCAAGCTCATCCCCAAGGCCGCCGGGGACGAGAAGGCCGAGCTGCTGAAGAAGGCCGGCCAGCTCGCCGCCGATGTCAAGACCGCCGACGCCGAGCGCGACGCGGCCGACGCCGAGACCCAGGAGCTGCTGCTCAGGCTCGGCAACCTCGTCCACCCCGACGTGCCCGTCGGCGGCGAGGAGGACTTCGTCACGCTCGAGGAGCACGGCACGATCCGTGACTTCGGTGCCGAGGGCTTCGAGCCCAAGGACCACCTGGAGCTGGGCCAGCTGCTCGGCGCGATCGACGTCGAGCGCGGCGCCAAGGTCTCCGGCTCCCGCTTCTACTTCCTGACCGGTGTCGGCGCCCTCCTGGAGCTGGCGCTGGTCAACGCGGCGATCGCGCAGGCCACCGAGGCC
Source organism: Streptomyces sp. NPDC001220 (assembly GCF_053597895.1). Classification (NCBI taxonomy): domain Bacteria; kingdom Bacillati; phylum Actinomycetota; class Actinomycetes; order Kitasatosporales; family Streptomycetaceae; genus Streptomyces; species Streptomyces sp. NPDC001220. The sequence goes on along the minus strand of NZ_JBSFJE010000007.1, from coordinate 319,333 downwards.
GGCTTCACGCCGATGCTGACCCCGGCGCTGGTCCGGCCGCAGTCCATGGCGGGCACCGGCTTCCTCGGCCAGGCGGCCCAGGACGTCTACCACCTGGACAAGGACGACCTCTACCTGGTCGGCACGTCCGAGGTGGCGCTCGCCGCGTACCACATGGACGAGATCATCGACGCCGAGCGGCTCCCGCTGCGCTACGCCGGCTTCTCGCCCTGCTTCCGCCGCGAGGCCGGTTCGCACGGCAAGGACACCAAGGGCATCTTCCGCGTCCACCAGTTCGACAAGGTCGAGATGTTCTCCTACGTCGCCCCCGAGGACTCGGAGGCGGAGCACCAGCGTCTGCTGGCCTGGGAGAAGCAGTGGCTGACCTCGCTGGAGCTGCCGTTCCGCGTGATCGACGTCGCCACCGGTGACCTCGGCTCCTCCGCGGCCCGCAAGTTCGACTGCGAGGCGTGGATCCCGACGCAGGGCAAGTACCGCGAGCTGACGTCGACGTCGGACTGCACCGAGTTCCAGTCCCGCCGGCTGTCGATCCGGGTCCGTGACGGCAAGCAGGTCAAGCCGCTGGCCACGCTGAACGGCACACTGTGCGCCGTACCGCGCACGATCGTGGCCATCCTGGAGAACCACCAGCTGGCCGACGGATCGGTCCGGGTCCCCGAGGTGCTGCGCCCCTACCTGGGCGGCCGGGAGGTCCTGGAGCCGGTGTCCCGGTGAGCTTCCCCTACGGACTCATCGCCACCGACCTCGACGGAACGCTCCTCGGCCCCGACGAGTCGATCTCGCAGCGCACCCGTGACGCGCTCGCCGCGGCCACCGCGGCGGGCGCCGCGCACATCGTCGTCACCGGCCGCGCCGTCCCCTGGACCCGGCCCATCCTCGACGGCCTCGGCTACCACGGCCTCGCCGTGTGCGGTCAGGGGGCGCAGGTGTACGACGCCGGGTCGCACCGGCTGCTGACGTCCGTGACGCTGGACCGTCAGCTGGCCGGGGTCGCCCTGGCGAAGATCGAGGCGGAGGTCGGCCCGCTGTACCTCGCCGCGAGCCGCGACGGCCTCGACGGCGACGTGCTGGTGGGGCCGGGGTACGCGGTGCGGGGCCAGCTCCCGTCGGTCCCCTTCGCCGACGCGGCCGACCTCTGGTCGGCCCCGCTGAACAAGATCTACATACAGCACCCGGAACTGTCCGACGACGAACTGGCCCAGGCCGCGCGGCAGGCGGCCGGGGGCTTTGTCACGGTGGCCATGGCGGGCGAGGGAATCGTGGAGCTGCTCCCCCTCGGTCTCTCGAAGGCGACGGGCCTGTCCCTGGCCGCGCGCCGGCTGGGCCTCAAGTCCGCCGACACGATCGCCTTCGGTGACATGCCGAACGACATCCCGATGTTCGCCTGGGCGGCCCGGGGCGTGGCCATGGCCAACGCTCATGAGGAGCTGAAGGCTGTGGCGGACGAGGTGACGTCCTCCAACGAGGAGGACGGCATCGCGGTGGTGCTGGAGCGTCTGCTCGGCTGAGGTGCCGTCAAAGCGGTGCGGAGGATGCACGGATCGAACGTGCGCGGGCTTTCCCGGGCCCGACCAGGGCTTGCTCTGAATCAAGCACAGCGCAAGCCAGTGCCTTACCACTCGGCCAATCCTCCGGGTGGGCGGCCCACGCGAGAGCGACCATCGCGTGCTCGAAGCGGCCGCCCCGGGCAGCTACATGGCGATCCGCCGCAGGCTGCCCTGACGGGAGCGGGACGTACTGTCGTGCATGGACATCGTCCGGCTCCTCTCCCAGATGGTGGGGTGACACAACAACTGTGCCTTCGAGCCGAGTCGGGCGCTACTGATTTTGCGGGCGCCCGCGGCCGCCCCACCACCTCACCGGCGCCACCACCTGCGCCGCCCCTTGCTGAAGAACCACCCCGCCGGCGGCTCGTCCGACCGCCACGGCTGCGGCTCCGGCCCCTCGGCCTTCCACCTCGCGGCCAGCATCCGCGCCCGCGCGGACGGCTCCGAAGTCCCCGCGGACCGTATGAAGTCCTCGTCCAGGACGACCCCGTCCCAGTCCCCGTCTCCGAACCCCTCAGCCATCCCGCGCCTCCTACGCAGTGCACCCGCTTTGTCCAGTGTGCCCGGACAGAGGTGAAGCCCCCGTCAATAAAGCGGGCGTCTACTCCTCGCCGGCCAGCGTCAGCGAGCGCAGCTTCTGGCCGGCGTACCAGGTGGCCAGGACCGTCACCGCGATCAGCAGCACCGTGGCCGTCACCAGGGACACGTCGGACGTGACCAGTTCGCCGCCCGTCACCTTGTGGGCGACCGCCAGGGACCACTGCTGGACGCTCAGCGTGCGCGCGCCCGGGACGAGGGAGCCGAACAGCGCCTCCCAGACCAGCGCGTAGACGAGCCCGAAGACGACCGCGTGCCGGGACACCGTGCCCAGCAGCAGGAAGAGCGCCGCGTAGGCGATCGACGCGACCAGCGCGGCGACCGTGTAGGCGACGGCGATCTGCTGGCCGTTGCCGTTGAGGATGAAGCCCGCGATCAGCGTCGGCAGGGCCGAGAACACCATCGTCACGGCGATCGCCACGATCAGCTTGGTGAGGATGATCGTCGGCCGTTTGATCGGCTTGGACAGCAGGTACACCACCGAGCCGTCGTCGATCTCCGGGCCGATGGCCCCCGTGCCGGCGATGACGCCGATGATCGGCACCATGGTCGCGAGCGCGAGGCCGCCGAGCAGGTCGGAGGCGGTCTGGTCGTCGGCGCCGGCAAGGCCCCGGACGACGACCGAGATCGCGATGAGCAGCAGGGGCAGCGCCCCCAGGATGAGGGCCCGGCGGCGGCCGAGCAGGGCTCGATAAGTGAGCCGGGCGACTGTGGGGTCGTACATCTTTCGGCCTCCTACGCCGCGACCAGATACGAGAACACGGATTCGAGGGACTCGTCGGACGGCGAGACCGTGAGCAGCCGGATGCCGTGGTCGCGGGCGACCCTCGGCAGCAGGGCGGTGAAGCGGCCGAAGTCGACGGCCTGGATACGCAACGCGCCCTCGGTGAGGTCTACTTCGATGCCCGAGGTCGACGGGTCGGCGATCAGCGCGGCCGCGAGGGTGCGGTCGTCGCTGGAGCGGACCAGGTAACGGTGCGGGCGGTCGGTCATCAGACGGCGGATCTTGCGGAAGTCGCCGCTGGCCGCGTGCCGGCCGGCGACCACCACCTCGATGTGCCAGGCGAGTTGCTCGACCTCTTCGAGGATGTGCGAGGAGAACAGCACCGTACGGCCCTCGTCGCCCATCTTCCGCAGCAGGTCCATCAGCTGCATGCGCTGGCGCGGGTCCATGCCGTTGAAGGGCTCGTCGAGCAGGAGCAGCGAGGGGTCGTGGACCAGGGCGGACGCCATCTTCACGCGCTGGCGCATGCCCTTGGAGTACGTCGAGATCTTGCGGTCCTGCGCGTACTCCATCTCCACCGTGGCCAGCGCCTTCTGGGCGGCCTTGGCACCGAGGCCGTGCAACTCGGCGTTGGCGACGACGAATTCGCGGCCGGTGAGGAAGTCGTACATCGCCTCGCGCTCGGGGACGATGCCGATGTGCTTGTAGATGGCCTCGTTGCGCCAGGTGGGCTGTCCGTCGAGGGTGACCGTGCCGGTGGAGGGGGCGAGGAAGCCGCCCATCATGTTGATGAGGGTGGACTTTCCGGCGCCGTTGGGGCCGAGCAGGCCGGTGACGCCCGGGCCGATGGTCATGGTGATGTCGTTGACGGCGACCACGTTGCCGAACCAGCGGGAGACGTGGTCGATGGAGAGCGTGGTCACAGTCCCACCTTCTTGTAGCGGCGCAGCAGAAGGCCGTAGCAGGCGGCGATGAGGCCGAGGACGACGAGCAGGTACACCGCGCCCTGGGCGTGGGAGGGTCCGTCTCCGCCCGGGAAGGTGTTGGTGCCACCGAGGAGGGCGGTGCTCAGGCCGCCGATCAGGGTGACGGGCGAGAACAGGCCGATCCACGGGATGGCGCCGGTGCTGCCCTGGGAGTCCGCGATGGCCTGGAGGGTGGAGACCGCGCCGTAGGAGATGGTCAGTACGGCGATCACGGCGGCGATGCCGAAGCCGCGGCGGGGCGTGATCGAGGCGATGACCAGGCCGATGCCGGCGAAGAGCAGGGACAGCAGGGCCACCGATACCAGTCCCTGGCCGAATCCCTTGCTCTGGTGGGCGAAGTCCATCTTGGAGAGCAGGGCGCCCGCGTACAGCACGACCAGCGGGGCGCCGGTGAGGATGAACAGCGCCGAGGCCAGGGCCGCGAACTTGGCCCGGACGTAGTCGGCGGTCTCGATGGGCCGCGAGAAGTACAGCGGGATGGTCTTGAAGCGCAGGTCGCGGGAGACCGCCTGGGGTGCCTGCGAGGCGACGTACAGGCTGATGACGGCCTGCATGATGATCGCGTACCGGGTGTAGGACACCGGCAGGTCGTGCGCCTTCGTGGCGACGGCGACGGCGACCATGATGGCCGCCGGCACGCACATCACCGCGAACAGCAGCATCGGCAGCACCTTGGACTTCACCGAGCGGCCGAGGCCGTAGGAGCCGCGCAGGGTCTGCGAGTAGAGGGACAGGCGGGCGTAGGCGCGGCCCAGGCGCGGGCCGTCGTAGCCGCGGTAGCCGATGTCGTGGATACGGGACTGGTCACCCGCGGGGGTGGCCAGAGGCTGCTCAACCGCCATGGACGGCCGCCTCCTTCCGCTGCTCGTCGCTGCTGGTGAAGACCTCGGAGATGTGGTGTCTGCGCTGCTCCATGCGCACCAGGCCGAGCCCGAGGTCGGCGACGACGTCACGCACCAGGTCGTACGTCTCCTCGCCCTGGGCGGTGAGCAGCAGGATGTGGCCGGCGCCGGGCAGGCCGCCGCCCTCGTGGTCCGTCTCCACCCCGCGCGCGTGCAGCGCGTCGCGCACCGCGCGGGTGCCGTCGGGGTGCTCGTCGCTGTCGGTGACCTCGATCGCGAGGGTGGTCGTGGACTGCGTGAAGTCCGTGGTGGAGCTCGAGCGCAGCAGCTTGCCGCCGTCGACGACGACCACGTGGTCGCAGGTGCGCTCCAGTTCACCGAGCAGGTGCGAGGTGACCAGGACCGAGATGCCGAAGTCGGTGTGGATCCGGCGGATCAGGCCGAGCATCTCGTCGCGGCCGACCGGGTCGAGGCCGTTGGTCGGCTCGTCCAGGAAGACCAGCTGGGGGTCGTGCACCAGCGCCTGGGCGAGCTTGACGCGCTGCTTCATGCCGGTCGAGTAACCGCCGATGGGGCGGTACCGCTCCTCGTAGAGCCCGACATGGCGCAGGGTGTCGGCGGTGCGCTCGCGCGCGGCGGCGGGCGGCAGGCCGGACATGCGGGCCATGTGCACGACGAACTCGGTGGCCGAGACGTCGGGCGGCAGGCAGTCGTGCTCCGGCATGTAGCCCACCCGCTCGCGGATGGCGGCACCCTTGGTCGCCACGTCGAGGCCGAGCACCTCGGCTCGGCCCTCGCTGGCGGGGGACAGACCCAGCAGGATCTTGATCAGGGTGGACTTGCCGGCGCCGTTGGCTCCGACGAGTCCGGTCACACCGGGTCCGATGTCCACGGACAGCCGGTCGAGCGCGGTCACCCGGGGGAACCGCTTGCTCAGGCTTTCGGTCGCGATCACAGTCACGACATCGAAGGTAGTGATGTGGACCACGGAGGTCGTCAGACCCGAGAGCCGTCTTCGCATCACTCTCGAGTATTACGGGACCCTAGGGGATCCCCTGCCTGAGAGCTACACAGAGTTGTCCACAGGCTTTGCACCTCCTGTTGACGTCGCCTCTAACAACTGTCACATTCACCAGTGTCAGGTTACGGACGCGTACCGCAGTCGATGGGGACGGGGCGGATGACGACGACAGTGCAGGACGTACTCTCCGAACGCGCCACGGAGCTGAAGGGTTTCCGGCGGGTGCAGCGACTCGCGTACGAATGCGCGGAGGCGGTCGCGGCCCGGCTCGAGCCCGGGATCACCGAGCGCGAGGCGGCCCGGATGCAGCGCGAGTGGCTGCGCGCCCGTGGCGTACGGGACTGGTTCCACCTCCCCTTCGCCTGGTTCGGCGACCGCACCGCGTTCACGGACTTCCGCATACCGCTGCAGTTCTTCCCGACCGACCGCCGGCTGGCCCCCGGGATGCCGTTCATCCTGGACCTGGCCCCGGTCTACGACGGCTTCACGGCCGACATCGGCTACTCGGGCTCCCTCGGCATCAACCCCGTGCAGGACCGGCTGATGGCCGACCTGGAGGCACACCGGGAGCTGATCCTGCGCGAGGTGCGCGAACGGCGCCCGCTGCGCGAGATCTACGAGGACGTGGACCGCCTGATGGTCCGCCAGGGCTACGCCAACCGGCACCGCGCGTACCCGTTCGGCGTGATCGCCCACAAGGTGGACCGGGTACGGCAGCGCCGCTGGTCACCGCATCTCTTCGGGTTCGGCACCCAGTCCCTGAAGGGCCTCGCCGCCGACGCCCTGCACGGCCACCGCGAGGGCTGGTCGCCGCTGTGGTCGCCGTACCGCTTCTCCGACCACCCGCCCCGGCCGGGCCTGTGGGCGGTCGAACCACACCTCGGCTTCCGGGGCACCGGAGCCAAGTTCGAGGAGATCCTCGTGGTCACCGACTCCCGGGACCCCGAGCAGAGCGCCTTCTGGCTGGACGACGATCTGCCGCACGTGCGGCGCTGGGCGGAGGACAAATGACGGCACTGCAGGGCGCACGCGAGCGCCGGGTACGCACCGGCGGCATCGAACTGTGCGTGGCGGAACTGGGCGACCCGGCACAGCCGACGGTCGTCCTCGTCCACGGCTACCCGGACAGCAAGGAGGTCTGGTCCGAGGTCGCGCCCCGCCTGGCCGAGCGCTTCCACGTGGTGCTGTACGACGTCCGGGGCCACGGCCGCTCGACCGCACCGCAACCGCTGCGCGGCGGCTTCACGCTGGCCAAGCTGACCGACGACTTCCTGGCGGTGATCGACGCGGTGAGCCCGGACCGCCCGGTGCACCTGGTCGGCCACGACTGGGGCTCGGTGCAGTCCTGGGAGTTCGTCACCGTGGGACGCACGGAGGGTCGCGTCGCCTCCTTCACCTCGATGTCCGGGCCGTCCCTCGACCACTTCGGACACTGGATCGACGCGCGCGTGAAGCGCCCCACGCCCCGCCGGGTGGGGCAGCTCCTCGGCCAGGGCGCCAAGTCCTGGTACGTGTATCTGCTGCACACCCCCGCCGTCCCCGAACTGGCCTGGCGGGGCCCGCTGGGCAAGGCCTGGCCGGGCATCCTCCGCCGGGCCGAGAGGCTCCCCGCCGGGGACTACCCGACCGGTTCCCTCCGCTCCGACGCGGCGCACGGTGCCTGGCTGTACCGCGACAACGTACGACCGCGGCTGCGCCGCCCGCGCGAGGACGCCTACGCGCACGCGCCCGTGCAGCTCATCACGCCCCTGGGCGACGCCTTCCTCTCCGAGCGGCTGTACGACGACCTGGAGCGCTGGGCACCGCAGCTGACCCGCCGCACCCTGCCCGACAAGCACTGGATCCCGCGCACCCGCCCGGACCAGGTGGCGGCCTGGATCGAGGAGTTCGTGATCTCCGTCGAGGACGGCCGGGGCAGCGAGCCGAAGCGCGCGGACCGCCATGCCCAGCGGTTCGGCGGCCAGCTGGTCCTGGTCACCGGCGCGGGCAGCGGTATCGGCCGGGCCACGGCGTTCGCCTTCGCGGAGGCGGGCGCGCGCGTGGTGGCCGTGGACCGAGACGCGGAGGCCGCCGCCCGCACCGCCGAGCTGTCCCGGCTGATCGGAGCGGCGGACGCATGGCCCGAGACGGCCGACGTCTCCGACGAACAGGCCATGGAGAAGCTCGCCGAGCGGGTGCACCGCGAGTACGGGGTCCTGGACGTACTGGTCAACAACGCGGGCATCGGCCTGTCCGGCTCGTTCCTCACGACGACCACGGAGGACTGGCGCAAGGTCCTGGACGTCAATCTCTGGGGCGTGATCCACGGCTGCCGCCTGTTCGGCGCGCGGATGGCGGACCGCGGCCAGGGCGGCCACATCGTGAACGTCGCCTCGGCGGCCGCCTTCCAGCCCTCGCGGGTACTGCCGGCCTACAGCACCTCCAAGGCGGCGGTCCTGATGCTGTCCGAGTGCCTGCGCGCCGAACTCGCCGCTCAGCGCATCGGCGTGACCGCGATCTGCCCCGGCATCGTCAACACCAACATCACCTCGACGGCCCGCTTCACCGGGGTCGACGAGGCGGAGCAGCGACGCAGGCAGCAGCGCTCGGCCCGCCTGTACGGGATGCGCAACTACCCTCCGGAGAAGGTCGCTTCGGCGATCCTGGAGGCGGTGGAGCACAACAGGGCGGTGGTACCGGTGACCCCGGAGGCGCGGGGGGCGCGGATGCTGTCGCGGGTGGCACCGGGGGTGCTGCGGAGGCTCGCGAGGATGGAGCCGAGGCTGTGACGGCCGATCCCCCGCCCCACAGGACCTACCGCATCGAGGACTTGGCCCACCGGTCCCGGACCACCGTCCGAACCATCCGCGCCTACCAGGACAAGGGTCTCCTCCCGCGCCCGGAACGCCAGGGGCGGGCCAACCTCTACTCCGACGTCCACCTCACCCGCCTCCACCAGATCGCCGATCTCCTCGCCCGCGGCTACACCCTGGCCTCCATCAAGGAGCTCCTCGACGCCTGGGACACCGGCCGCGGCCTGGCCGGCGTCCTGGGCCTCGTCACCGAGGCCGAGGGCCCCTGGACCGACGAGGAACCGGCCCGGCTGTCCCGCGCCGACCTGGACGCCCGCTTCGGCGGCACCCCCGACGACACCGCCGTGGCCGAGGCCGTGGCACTCGGAGTCCTGGAACCGGTACCGGACGACCCGGACTCCTTCCTCGTCCCGAGCCCCCAAGAGCTGGCCGTGGCGGCCGAGTTGTACGCAGCGGGTGTACCGCTCACCGCGATCTCCGACCATCTGCGGGAGTTGCGGGTCCAGGTCGAGCACATAGCCGCCCGTTTCCTGGAGTTCACCACCGAGCACGTCTTCGCCCGCTACCTCGACGACCCGCACCACCGCACCGACGCGAAAGCGGCCGAGGCGGCCTCCCTGGTACGGCGTCTGCGCCCGCTCGCCCAGCAGACCGTGGACGCCGAACTGGCCCGGGCCATGCGCCTGTTCGCGACCCGCGAGGTGCGCCGGCGACTTGGTGCGGGGGAGCAGCCGAAGTCCCGGGAGGAGACACGTACCGTGTCTCTACCCGCCGACACGATTCAGGCCGTAGGACGTCTCGTTGGCCCGGACCACATCGCCGAGTTCATCACCCTGGCCGCCGAACGAGAGGCCAGGGCACGCCACTTGGACGCGCTCACCACAGATCACAGACCCGTTAATGATCTTGACGAAACACCGTGAACCGCCCAGCGGTTGTCCACAGCACGGCCAATTGCCCTGTGGATAACCACACTTGGTTGTGGATCAAACCTCGGGCGAAAAATAACTGCGTGATCCGCGTCTCTCCCGGCACGCTGGTGGCGTGAACGACGAGAAGAGCCACAGACCGCAACACGAAACGAACGACAAGCCGACCATCGGACAGAATGACAGGACGTGGGACGAGCGACGCACCGTGAAGGTGTCGAAGTACCTCTCGAAACACCTGCGCCACCAGCCCGAGCGCATCGGCCTCACGCTCGACGAGGCCGGCTGGGTGGAGATCGACACGCTGCTCGCGGCGGCAGCGGCGCACGGCTTCCCGGTCACCCGCGAGGAACTCGACCACGTCGTCGCCGCCAACGACAAGCAGCGTTTCGCGATCGAAGGCGCCCGGATCCGCGCCAGCCAGGGCCACAGCGTCGACGTCGAGCTCGGACTGCCCCCGGCGACCCCGCCGCCGTACCTCTACCACGGGACGGTGGCCCGGTACCTGGACGCGATCCGGACCGCGGGTCTTCGCCCGATGAGCAGGCACGACGTGCATCTGTCGGCCGACCGCGAGACCGCGACCCGGGTCGGTGCCCGGCGCGGGCGCCCGGTCGTGCTGTCGGTGGACGCGGGCGCGATGCACCGGGCCGGCCATGTCTTCCACGTCAGCGCGAACGGGGTGTGGCTGACGAAAGCCGTACCGCCGCAATACCTGCGCTTCCCCGACCCGCACTGACCGCTGCATGATGGCTGGTATGGACCAGAGTGACCGCAGGGACCAACTCCCCACCACCGAGGCGGCCGTGACCGCCCTGCACGCGATCGCCGCCGAGTTCGGCCGCGAGATCGAGGTGACCCACGACATCGGCGCCGACCAGACCTCCCGGCGCGGCGCGGCGGGCTTCGGGGTCACCACGGACCCGGACGGTTCGCTGCCGCACGAGGCGTACGCCGAGTTCGGCGGAGCGCCCCAGGTGAGCGTGCGGGTCTACCCGGACGACGACGCGCTGATCACGGTGGAGGGCGTCGCGTTCCACGACCTCCCGCGCGACGACGTGCCCGCGTTCCTCCGCTCCGTCTTCGGCGGGCTGGCCCACGTCCGCTCCCGCCGCTTCCCGCCCATGGCCTGGCTGGTCGTACCGCTGCCCGGGGACCGCACGTACAAGGAGTGCCTCACCGTCAGCCTCCTCACGCCGTGGCTGGGCGGCCGCATACGGTGACCGTTTCGTCCGTCGTCGGTCCAGGCCCTTAGTCTCGGACGCATGAGTCTGCGTCTGAGCACCGTGATCCTTCCCCACCGCCGCTGGAGCGAGGGCGGCCGTACCGCCTGGACGCGGGCCGAGGAACTGGGCTTCCACACCGCGTACACCTACGACCACCTGTCCTGGCGCAGTTTCCGGGACGGCCCGTGGTTCGGTGCGATTCCGACGCTGACCGCCGCCGCGTCCGTCACCGACCGGCTGCGCCTGGGCACGCTCGTCACTTCGCCGAACTTCCGGCATCCCGTGACGCTCGCCAAGGAACTGATCTCCCTCGACGACATCTCCGGCGGCCGGGTGACGCTCGGCATCGGCGCCGGCGGCACCGGCTTCGACGCCACCGCGCTGGGCCAGGAGCCGTGGACCGCGCGCGAGCGCGCCGACCGGTTCGCCGAGTTCGTGCCGCTGCTCGACCGGCTGCTCACCGAGGACTCCGTGACACAGGAGGGCGAGTTCTACTCGGCCCACGAGGCGCGCGACATCCCGGGCTGCGTGCAGCGGCCCCGACTGCCCTTCGCGGTCGCGGCCACCGGCCCGCGCGGGCTGAAGCTGGCCGCGCGGCACGGACAGGCGTGGGTGACCACCGGCGATCCGAAGCTGTACGAGAACGGCACGCCCGAGCAGTCCGTCGAGGCGCTGCGCGGTCAGACGGCGAAGCTCGGCGAGGCCTGCGCGGCGATCGGCCGGGACGCGTCGGAGCTGGACAGGATCCTGCTCACCGGATTCACCCCGGACCGGGCCCGTCCGCTGGCGTCCCTTGACGCCTTCGTGGACTTCGCCGGCCGCCACCAGGAACTGGGCTTCACCGAGCTGGTGATCCACTGGCCCATCCCGGACTCGGACTTCGCGGCCGACGAGAAGGTCTTCGAGCAGATCGCCATGGAGGCCCCGGCCCAGCTGGCCTGAGGCCGACGGGCGGGGCCGCCGGACAGGGGTCGAGGGGCACCGGGCCGAGCCCGGAGCATGCTCGGGGAGTCATCTGTGTCTCATCTGTGCGCAGCACCGCACTGGCGTGCGGGCATATGCGCGAGAATGGGCCGGTGACCTCAGCGACCCGACAGCCCGAGACCCCCGCCTTCGCCACCCCGCCCCGGCTGATCGCCACCGATCTCGACGGCACCCTGCTGCGCGACGACAAGTCGGTCTCCCCGAGGACGGTCGCCGCGCTGGCCGCCGCCGAGGAGGCGGGTATCGAGGTCTTCTTCGTCACCGGCCGCCCGGCCCGCTGGATGGACGTCGTCAGCGACCACGTCCACGGCCACGGCCTGGCGATCTGCGGCAACGGCGCCGCCGTGGTCGACCTGCACGGCGGCCCCGGTGCCCACCGCTTCGTGAAGGTACGCGAGCTGGCCAGGGAGAACGCGCTGGACGCGATACGGCTGCTGCGCGACGCCGCACCCGGCACGGTGTACGCGGTCGAGCAGACGTTCGGCTTCCACCAGGAGCCTGCCTATCCCAAGCTGCACCTGGAGACGCCGGACCATCTGCTGCCCGCCGAGGAGATCCTCGCGGCCGACGGCCGGGGCGCCGGCGAGCCCGTGCTCAAGATCCTCGCCTACCACCCCGATCTCGACCCCGACGCGTTCCTCACCCTCGCCCGCCTCGCCGTCGGCGACCGCGCCAACGTCACCCGGTCCAGCCCCAGCGCCCTGCTGGAGATCAGCGGTCCGGGGGTCTCCAAGGCCAGCACGCTGGCCCTGGAGTGCGCCGAGCGCGGCATCTCGCACGAGGAGGTCGTGGCCTTCGGCGACATGCCCAACGACGTCGAGATGCTGACCTGGGCCGGACAGTCGTACGCGATGGGCAACGCCCACCCCGACGTGATCGCCGCCGCCTCCGGCCGCACGGTCGCCAACAACGAGGACGGTGTCGCGGTCGTGATCGAACAGCTGCTGGCCACTCGTAGCTGATTCAGGCCGCGCCCACCAGGCCCTCAGGCGCTTCCGCCGGCGACTCCGTCGCCGCCTCCCGCTCCGCCATCCCGCGCAACGGCCCGGCCACGGCGGCCAGCTCCGCGTACGGTCCGCGCTGCACCACCCGGCCCCCGTCGAGCACGACCACCTCGTCCACGGCCTCCAGTCCCGCCAGCCGATGGGTGATGAGCACGGTCGTACGGCCCTCGGTGGCGGCCAGCAGATCCGCGGTGAGCGCGTCCGCCGTGGGCAGGTCGAGGTGCTCGGCGGGCTCGTCCAGGACGAGCACCGGGAAGTCCGCGAGCAGTGCCCGGGCGAGCGCCAGCCGCTGCCGCTGCCCGCCGGACAGCCGGGCCCCGTGCTCGCCGACGAGGGTGTCGAGCCCGTCGGGCAGCCCGTCCACCCAGTCCAGCAGCCGGGCCCGGCCGAGCGCGTCCCGCAGGTCCTCCTCGGCGGCGTCCTTGCGGGCGAGCAGCAGGTTCTCGCGTACGGAACTGTCGAAGAGGTGCGCGTCCTGCGCGCACAGCCCGACGAGCCTGCGTACGTCGTCGCCGTCCATGCCCTGCGCGTCCACGCCGGCCAGGGTGTAGGAGCCCGCCCCCGGGTCGAGGAACCGCAGCAGGACCTGGGCGAGGGTCGTCTTGCCGGAGCCGGAGGGGCCGACCACGGCGATCCGGTGCCCCTCGTGGAGGGTGAGGTCGAGCCCCGCGAGCGCGTCCCGACGCCGGCCCTCGTGACGGGCGGACAGGCCCGTCAGTACGACGGGGAAGGGCGTGGCGGGCGCCTGGCGCGGCCGCTCGGGCTCCCGTACGGGCTCGGGCGCGTCCAGCACCTCGTAGATACGCTCGGCGCTCCTGCGCACCCGCTGCCGGTGCCGCACGGCGAGCGGGAGCCCCAGTACGGCCTCGAAGGCGGCCAGCGGAGTGAGCACGACCACGGCCATCGCCACCCCGCTCAGCCGGCCGTCGGCGACCCCCTGGGCGCCCAGCAGTGCCGTGGCGGCGACGGTCAGACCCGTCAGCAGAGCGGTCAGTCCGTCACCGAGCGCGGTGGCGGTGGCGGCCCGCGAGGCGATCCGGGTGAGCGTGCGGTCGGCTTGCCGGGCCGCGGAGGTACGGGCGGGCAGCGCGCCGGCGACGGTCAGTTCGGCGGTGCCGGTGAGCAGGTCGGTGACCCGGGTCGCGAGCAGGCCGCGGGCGGGCGCCAGCCGCTGCTCGGCGCGACGGGCCACGGCGGAGGTCACCAGCGGGACCCCGACGCCGGCCGCCAGCAGCCCCACGGCCAGGGCGGCGCCCGCCTCGGGCAGCAGCCAGGCGGTGAACCCCACGGCCCCGGCGGACACGGCCACCGCGGCCCCGGCGGGCAGCAGCCACCGCAGCCAGTAGTCCTGCAACGTGTCCACGTCGGCGACCAGCCGGCTGAGCAGATCCCCGCGCCGGGTCGCCCGGAGCCCGGCAGGCGCGAGCCGTTCAAGGCGCCGGTACACGGCGACCCGGGTGTCGGCGAGCATCCGCAGCACGGCGTCGTGCGACACGAGCCGCTCGCTGTACCGGAACACGGCCCGCCCGATCCCGAAGGCCCGCGTCGCCGTCACGGCGACCATCAGATACAGCACCGGCGGCTGCTGCGAGGCCCGCGAGATCAGCCACCCGGAGGTCGCCATCAACCCCACGGCGCTGCCGAGCGCGAGAGCCCCCAGCAGAAGGGCGAGCAGCAGCCGCCCCTGCCGAGCCCCGGAGTCCCCCCGAACCCGCTTCAGAACGCCCCGCCGATCCCCAGCCACCGACTTCCCCGAGCCACGTCCGAAAAGCCCGAGCCGCCCAGCCGAGCCCCCCGCCGACCGCCCCAGCCCCTCCACCGTGACGTTTTCCGGTCGACCGAGCTGCTCGGTCTCCTCGTCTTCCCATCCACCGAGTCGGGTGGTGGGTTGCCGAAGCGGCTGGGGGCCCAGGGGACGGAGCCCCCCGGGGGCCTCGCTGCCGGAGAGCCGCACCACCCGGTCCGCCGCCGAGAGCAGCGCCGGCCGGTGCACCACCAGCAACACCGTCCGCCCCGCGGCAAGCCGTCGTACCGCCGCCACGACCTCCGCCTCCGTCGCCCCGTCCAGCGCGGCCGTCGGCTCGTCCAGCAACAGCACGGGCCGGTCCGCCAGGAACGCCCGCGCCAGCGCCAGCCGCTGCCGCTGCCCGGCGGACAGTCCGGCCCCGTCCTCGCCGAGCACGGTCCCGGCGCCCTCCGGCAACGCCTCCACGAACTCCAGCGCCCCCGCGTCCCGCAACGCCCGCCGTACCGCCTCGTCGTCCGCGTCGGGACGCGCGAGCCGTACGTTCTCGGCGATCGTCCCGGCGTACAGATGCGGCCGCTGCGGCACCCACGCGATCCGCGACCGCCACGCCGCCAGGTCCACCTCGCCGAGCTCGGCTCCCCCGATCCGCACCCGGCCCGCCGCCGGCCGCACGAACCCCAGCAGCACGTTCAGCAGCGTCGACTTACCCACTCCACTGGGGCCGACCAGTGCGACGGTCTCGCCGGGTTCCACGGTGAACGACACCTCGGTCACCGCGTCCGCCGAGCGGCCCGGGTAGCGGACCGTCACTCCTTCGAAGGCCAGGGAGGCCGCGGAGGGAATATCGCCCGTACCGGACACCGGCACCGGCGTCTCCAGCACCGCGAAGATCTCCTCCGCCGCCGCGAGCCCCTCCGCCGCCGCGTGGAACTGGGCACCCACCTGCCGCAGCGGGAGGTATGCCTCGGGCGCCAGCACCAGGATGACCAGCCCGATGTACAGGTCCATGTCGCCGTGCACCAGCCGCATACCGATGGTCACGGCTACCAGTGCCACCGACAGCGTGGCGAGCAGTTCCAGCGCGAAGGAGGAGAGAAAGGCGATCCGCAGGGTCCGCATGGTCGCCTGCCGGTACTCGGCGGTGATCCGCCGGATGGACTCGGCCTGCGCCTTGGCCCGCCCGAACACCTTCAGCGTGGGGAGCCCGGCAACCACATCCAGGAAGTGGCCGGACAGCCGGGACAGCAGCCGCCACTGACGGTCCGTACGGGACTGGGTGGCCCAGCCGATCAGCACCATGAAGAGCGGGATGAGCGGCAGAGTGCCGACGATGATCGCCGCGGACACCCAGTCCTCGGTGACGATCCGGGCGAGCACCGCGACCGGTACGACCACGGCGAGCCCCAACTGGGGCAGGTAGCGCGAGAAGTAGTCGTCGAGGGCGTCGACGCCGCGCGTGGCGAGGGTGACTAGCGACCCGGTCCGCTGACCGCTCAGCCAGCCGGGACCGAGCGCCACAGCCCGGTCGAGAAGCCGCCCCCGCAGTTCGGACTTGACCGCCGCACTCGCCCGGTGCGCGGCAAGCTCGGTCAGCCAGGAGACCAGCGCCCGACCGATGGCAACGGCCACCAACAGCAGCAGAGGGGTGCGGAGTTCGGATTCCGAGTGGCCGTGCTGGAAGGCGCCGACCACCACTTCGGCGATGAGCATCGCCTGGGCGATGACCAGCCCGGCCCCGGCCACACCGAGGCCGACGACCGCGATCAAGAAGAGACGAGTGGCTCGGGCGTAGCGCAGCAGACGCGGATCGATTGGTTTCACGTGAAACATGCCCTTCGGCCCGGAGTGGGTGTTTCACGTGAAACACCCACTCCCTGGAGTCATGCGGATTCAGCGAGCAGTCAGTGCGGAGCCGGTACGGACTCCGTGCCGACCCGGCGCCGACTCAGTGGGCGGCTTCGGCTGCGATGTGCTGCGTGCCGATCCGCTTGCGGAACACCCAGTACGTCCACCCCTGGTAGAGCATGACGAGCGGCGTGGCGATCGCCGCCAGCCACGTCATGATCTTCAGGGTGTAGGGGCTCGACGAGGCGTTGGTGACCGTGAGGTTCCAGTCCGCGTTGAGCGACGACGGCATGACGTTCGGGAAGAGCGACAGGAAGAGCATCGCCACGGCGGCCACGATGGTGATGCCGGACAGGGCGAACGCCCATCCCTCACGGCCCCGCAGGTTGGCTCCCAGAGCGGCCACCAGCGCGGCGACCGCCACGACCAGCGCCACCAGGCTCTTGCCGTCCCCACTGTCGGCCTGCGTCCACACCAGGAAGGCCAGCGCCAGCACGGCGGCGAGCAGACCGACCTTGGTCGCCAGCTTTCGCGCCCTCACCCGAATGTCACCGACGGTCTTGAGGGCGGTGAACACCGTTCCGTGGAAGGTGAACAGGGTCAGCGTCACCAGTCCGCCGAGCAGGGCGTGCGGGTTGAGCAGGTCCCAGACCGTGCCGACGTACTCGAAGTGCTGGTCGATCTTCACGCCCCGCACGATGTTCGCGAAGGCCACGCCCCACAGGAACGCCGGGATCAGCGAGGTCCAGAAGATCGCGGTCTCCCAGTTGCGCTGCCAGTTCTCCTCGGGCCGCTTCGCCCGGTACTCGAAGGCGACACCCCGGACGATCAGGCAGACCAGGATGACCAGCAGCGGCAGGTAGAAGCCGGAGAAGAGCGTGGCGTACCACTCGGGGAAGGCGGCGAAGGTCGCACCGCCCGCGGTGAGCAGCCACACCTCGTTGCCGTCCCAGACCGGGCCGATCGTGTTGATCAGCACCCGCTTCTCCGGCCGGTCCCGGGCGAGCAGCTTGGTGAGGATGCCGACCCCGAAGTCGAAGCCCTCCAGGAAGAAGTAGCCGGTCCACAGGACGGCGATCAGGACGAACCAGACGTCGTGAAGTTCCATGACTGCGTCTCCCTCGGCCTAGTACGAGAAGGCCATCGGCTTGTCGGCGTCACGCGCCTCGCCACCGATCTTCGTGGGCGGGTTGAGGTCGTCCTCGGTGAGCTCGGGCGGGCCGGCCTTGATGTACTTCACGAGCAACTTGACCTCGATGACGGCGAGGACGGCGTACAGCGCGGTGAAGGTGATCATCGAGATGAGGATCTCGGCCTGGGAGACACCGGGGGAGACGGCGTCGCGGGTCTGCAGAACGCCGTAGACGACCCAGGGCTGACGGCCCATCTCGGTGAAGATCCAGCCCCAGGAGTTGGCGATCAGCGGGAAGCCCAGCGTCCAGATCGCCACCAGCCAGTACAGCCTGCCGAGCTTCGGGCTGAGGGCCTTGTTCTTGAAGAGGACCAGATGCGGCACCTCGTCCTCACCGACCCGCAGATGCTGGGCCAGCATGAACTTCTTTCGGGTCAGCCAGAGTCCGACCAGGCCGATGGCGAAGGACGCCATGCCGAAGCCGATCATCCAGCGGAACGCCCAGAAGGTGACGGGGATGATCGGGCGGTAGTCGCCCGGACCGTACTTCTGCTGCTCGGCCTTGTTGGTGTCGTTGATACCGGGGACGTACGAGTTGAAGTCGTCGTCGGCGAGGAACGACAGGATGCCGGGGACCGACAGCTCGACGGTGTTGTGGCCCTTGCTCACGTCGCCGTAGGCGAAGACCGAGAACGGCGCGGATTCCTGACCGTCCCACAGGGCCTCGGCGGCGGCCATCTTCATCGGCTGCTGCTTGAACATGACCTTGCCGAGGGTGTCGCCGCTGATCGCGGTGAGCAGGCCGGCGATGACGACGGTCACCAATCCCAGCCGCAGCGAGGTCTTCATCACCGTGATGTGCTTCTTGCGGAACAGGTGGAAGGCGGCGATGCCGACCATGAACGCGCCACCGGTCAGGAAGGACGCGGCCAGCGTGTGGAAGGCCTGGGCCAGCGCGGTGTTCTGCGTCAGGACGGCCCAGAAGTCGGTCAGCTCGGCGCGCCCCTTCGCCTTGTCGATCTTGTAGCCGACGGGGTGCTGCATCCACGAGTTGGCCGCGAGGATGAAGTACGCGGACAGGATCGTGCCGATGGAGACGATCCATATGCAGGCCAGATGGATCTTCTTGGGCAGCTTGTCCCAGCCGAAGATCCACAGCCCGATGAAGGTGGACTCGAAGAAGAACGCGATCAGTGCCTCGAAGGCGAGCGGGGCGCCGAAGATGTCACCGACGAACCGCGAGTAGTCCGACCAGTTCATGCCGAACTGGAACTCCTGCACGATGCCGGTGACCACGCCCATCGCGATGTTGATCAGGAAGAGCTTGCCCCAGAACTTGGTCGCCCTGAGGTACTTCTCCTTCTCCGTGCGCACCCATGCGGTCTGCAGGCCCGCCGTGAGGGCGGCGAGAGAGATCGTCAGCGGGACGAACAGGAAGTGGTAGACGGTGGTGATGCCGAACTGCCAACGCGCCAGTGTCTCCGGCGCCAGAGCCAGGTCCACGTCGTCAGTCTCCTTACGTCGCCGGGGTACAGCGGCACTTTGCCCCCTTTGTCACGCACATCACGGACCAAAGAGGACGAGCTTGTGAATGCATTCACATTCACAAGCCATTATGACGCACTGATTTTCGACGCAGCCATGGGGGGCCTGTCTTCTCCGTCACGTCACCCCGCGGCCCGCGGTTCCACGTGAAACCCCTACGACAACGGGGCCGCCTCACGGCGACCCCGTACACGTGGAACTGGCCGACGGCCAAGGCGCCTTGCGGCTAGAGCTCCTTGCGGAAGTTCTCCGCCGCCTTCAGGAAGATGTCGTTCGCCTCGGTCTCCCCGATCGTCACCCGGGCACCCTCGCCCGCGAACGGGCGGATGACCGCGCCGTGCTCCTCACAGAGCTGAGCGAAGGCCGTCGTACGCTCCCCCAGCCGCAGCCACACGAAGTTGGCCTGGGTCTCCGGAACCGTCCAGCCCTGGGCACGGAGCGCCGCGACCACCCGCTGCCGCTCGCACACCAGCGAGCCGACCCGGCCGAGCAGTTCGTCCTCGGCCCGCAGCGAGGCGATCGCCGCCTCCTGGGCGAGCTGGCTCACGCCGAAGGGCACCGCCGTCTTGCGCAGCGCCGCCGCCACCGGCTCATGGGCGATCGCGAAGCCGACGCGCAGCCCGGCGAGGCCGTATGCCTTGGAGAAGGTCCGCAGGACACAGACGTTCGGTCGCTCGCGGTAGATCTCGACGCCGTCGGGCACCTCGGGGTCGCGGATGAACTCCCGGTAGGCCTCGTCGAGGACCACCAGCACGTCGCTCGGCACCCGGTCCAGGAAGCGCTCCAGTTCGGCTCGCTTCACGACCGTGCCGGTCGGGTTGTTGGGGTTGCAGACGAAGATCAGGCGGGTGCGGTCGGTGATCGCGTCCGCCATCGCGTCGAGGTCGTGCACCTCCCCGGGCGTGAGCGGCACCTGGACCGAGCGTGCGCCACTGATCTGCGTGATGATCGGGTAGGCCTCGAAGGACCGCCAGGCGTAGATCACCTCGTCACCGGGGCCGCTGGTGGCCTGGATCAGCTGCTGGGCGACGCCGACCGAACCGGTGCCGGTGGCCAGATGGCCGAGCGGGACGCCGAAGCGGTCCGAGAGCTCGTTCATCAGAGCCGTGCACCCCATGTCCGGGTAACGGTTGAAGGAGGCAACGGCCGCGGTCACGGACTCCAGCACGCCGGGCAGCGGAGGATACGGGTTCTCGTTGGAGGAGAGCTTGTAGGCGACCGGGCCGTCGGCCGCGGCAGGCTTGCCCGGCTTGTAGGTGGGGATACTCTCCAGCTCGGCGCGCAGCTTGGGGCTCGTCTCGCTCACCGCAGTCCTCCTCGCGACCACCGGCGGACCGTCCGCGCCGCCGGCATCCAATACTGCATACCTTATGAGGATTCGGTTCCGCTGCGTACAGCAGCGGAGCGACCCGGTAGGCGGGGGCCTGACCTCATCCGTCCCACTGGCATCACGGGCATCACCACACGAAGGCGCATTTTTCGGGGGCGCGCCCTACATATATCTACGCGCCGGTGGCTCACGCCGTGGCGCGCATCACCCGTGAAGGTGAGTTGAGACCTCTTCGAGACATCGGGCACTTGGCAGGCCCATGCGTGCCGACAAGTCACGTCTCACCATTGGATCGTTCAACTGACTTTCTTTCTAAGGTAGTTGACCCCCTTTGACCTTGCAGAAACGTGCCTGTCAACGCGTGCATATGCGTCCGCACTACCCCACCGCATGAGCCCTACTATCGGCTCGCCATGACAGCAGCAGGGAAGCACCAGGTGAGCCGCGCGGAAACCTCTCGGCGAGGCAGCCGGCCGGGCCGGGCGGGCATCAGAGACGTGGCCGCCGCCGCCGGAGTCTCCATCACGACCGTCTCCGACGCCCTGAACGGCAAGGGCCGGCTCCCGGATGCCACCCGGCGCCACGTACGCGAGGTCGCCGACCGGCTGGGGTACCGACCCTCGGCCGCCGCCCGCACCCTCCGTACCGGCAAGTCGGGACTGATCGGCCTGACCGTGACGACGTACGGGGATGAACCTTTCACCTTCACCGAGTTCGCGTACTTCGCCGAGATGGCGCGGGCCGCCACCTCGGCCGCGCTCGCCCGCGGCTACGCCCTGGTGATCCTTCCGGCGACCTCACGCCACGACGTGTGGTCGAACGTAGCCCTGGACGGCACGGTCGTCATCGACCCGTCCGACCAGGACCCGGTGGTCAGCGAGCTGGTCCGGCAGGGGCTGCCGGTGGTCTCCGACGGCCGCCCGGCCGGCTCGCTCCCGGTCACCGCCTGGGTGGACAACGACCACGAGGCCGCCGTCCTCGGCATCCTCGACCATCTCGCCGACGCGGGCGCCCGCCGGATCGGCCTGCTCACGGGCACCACGACGGACACGTACACCCATCTGTCCACCACCGCCTACCTGCGCTGGTGCGAACGGGTCGGCCAGGACCCCGTCTACGAGGCCTACCCGGCGCACGACCCCTGTGCGGGCGCGGTCGCCGCCGACCGGCTGCTGGCCCGCCCGGACCGCCCCGACGCCGTCTACGGCCTCTTCGACCCCAACGGCACCGACCTGCTCGCCGCCGCCCGCCGCTACGGGCTGCGCGTCCCCGAGGACCTGCTGCTGGTGTGCTGCAGCGAGTCGACCGTGTACGCCAACACCGAGCCGCCCATCACCACGCTCTCCCTGAAGCCGCGCCGCATCGGCACGGCAGTGGTGCAGCTGCTCATCGACGCGATCGAGGGAGTGGAGTCGGACCAGCCGGTCGAGCAGGTGATACCGACCGAACTGATCGTGCGTACCTCCTCCCAGCGACGCCCGCAGCGCACCACGGTCAGCCCGCCGCGGGCACCGGAGGAGGAGTAGTACGGACGCTCCGCACCCACGCACGGGCGCCCCGCACCCGCACAGGGCCGCCGCCTACGCCCGCCCGGCCGGTCCGTGCGCGCAGGGCGGCGGCCGACGCGCCTGCCGGACGTCGTCGAAAGACGGCCGTCAGGTGAGCGACGGGCGGACGAACCCCTGCCCAACCGGGGCGAAAGCCGCACGGAACTGGAGTCCTGCTCCGATTCACCACCCCTGGGTCATCACACGGCGCGACGCGCATTCCTATGATGGGCCCACGACACCGCGGGCCGCTGCGACCAGGCAGTCCGAAGCGGTGCAGATGCGGCGCGATGGTGGAGGGGTCTGATGACTCAGGGGGCCGGTCAGGGACCCGAAGCGGAACGGACGGCGACGTTGCGCGACTTCCGGGTGCCCGCGTACGTCAACGAGACCGGTCCGTACGTCCAGAGCACCCACCCCGGCGACGTGGCTCCGGCGCTCGACGAGCCGTATCCCGACGGATATCCCGAGGGCTACACGCCCACCCAGCGCGACCTGCCCGTCATCAACCACGGCGACACCCTCCGGCCGCCGGTCGACCCGGCCGCCGATCCCGCCGCACAGACGGCGGCCGGTCCGGGCCCGCTGTACGTCGTCGGTGACGTGCACGGTTACTTCGACGAGCTGATCGACGCGCTGCGGGAACAGGGACTGATCGACACGGACGGGCACTGGTGCGCGGGCACCGCCCGGCTGTGGTTCCTCGGCGACTTCACCGACCGCGGTCCGGACGGCATCGGCGTCATCGACCTGGTGATGCGGCTGTCCGCCGAGGCGGCCGCGGCCGGCGGCTACTGCAAGGCGCTCATGGGCAACCACGAGCTGCTGCTGCTCGGCGCGAAGCGGTTCGGCGACACCCCCGTCAACTCCGGCGCGGGCACCGCCACCTTCCAGGCGGCCTGGCTGCTCAACGGCGGTCAGAAGACCGACATGGACCGGCTCCAGGACCACCACCTCCAGTGGATGGCCCGCCTGGACGCGGTCGAGGAGGTCGACGGCTATCTGCTGGTCCACTCCGACACCACCGCCTACCTCGACTACGGCGACTCGATCGAGGCGGTCAACGACACGGTCCGCGAGACCATCACCCGTAACGACGCGGACGAGGTCTGGGACCTGTTCCGTAAGTTCACCAAGCGGTTCTCCTTCCGCGACGAGGGGGGTGCAGACGCCGTCCGTTCCCTTCTCGATACGTACGGCGGCACCCGCATCGTTCACGGGCACAGCCCGATTCCCTATCTGCTGGGGGAAGTCGGCTCCGAGGAGGGCGAGGAGACCACCGGCCCCCTGGTAGAGGGACCGCACGTCTACGCGGACGGGCTGGCCATCGCCATGGACGGCGGAGTGACCATGGCCGGAAAGCTGCTGGTCAGGCAACTTCCACTGGACAGCTGAACGTTCGGCACGCTGTTCTGTACCCCGATGTCACACGCGGGCCACCCCCAATTTCCGGCAACCCCCTGTCACCGCGTGCCTTAACGGCTCTACCATCGGTTTATCCGTAGCAGGCTCCCCTCCGTTTCTGCCCGACGGCTCGCCGGCGTGCGAGCCCCAAGCCCTACGGAGCATCGGGGGATGCACATGAACAGCGTTCCGCAGCACCTGCACAGCGAGGACCGCCAGGAATACGAGCGGATCCTCGATGAGGCGCTGCGCTCCGCCCCTTACCGTCCCGAACTGGCCGGTACCGGTCGGCATTTGAACACCGAACAGCTGCGCACCATGGCGCTCAACGCCACCGCACTGATAACGGCGGCCGCGGCGACCGAGTACCAGCACTATGTGAAGGTCCGCGAGGAACTGCGCAACCCTGCGCGGTCCACCCCGGCCACCGTCCACGAGTCCGGCTCCATGGAGTCGGCCACGGGCGGTGCGATGGGGCTCGCCACCACCCTCGGCGAGGCCGCCGAGACCACGGGTGCCGGCGGCTTCGCCCTCGCCCTGGTCCTGGCGCCCGTGCTCGCCGGCACCGCCGCCGCGATCTTCCTGCTCGTCGGCTACGTCCTGAAGATGCTGGACCCGGCCCCGGCGTTCGCCCAGACCATGCTCACCGCCGGCTGGGTCTTCGGCGTCGTGACCGCGGCCGCCATCCTCATGGCCGGCGCGGGGCTGCTGCTCACCGCACTGCGCAACAGCCCCTCACTGGAGGCCGGAGCCTACGGCGAACCCGGCGGAGAGGTGGTCAAGGCCCGGGACGCCTGGCGGGACGCCCTGCTGGAGCGCGGCATCCTGCCCTTCCTGCGGGAAGCGCTGGCCACCGAGCCCGGCACGGCCGAACTCCGTGCGACCCAGTCCGGTCCGGGGAGCCGGATGCCGCGCCTGGGCTACGACCGCCCCGGTTTCAGCACCGAGGACGGCGCCGCACCCGCCTCGCGGCCGAGCTTCACCAGCCCGGACTACACCAGCCCGGACTTCGGAGGCCCGGAGCACCAGCCGGAATAGCCCGGCTTGCGCCCCCGGCCGGGGGCGCAGGCCGGACACCCGGTCCCCGCGAATGCGTCGTCCCCGGTGGGTGACGGCGAAGGGAGCCGGTGGGCGACGGCGAAGGGGGGGCTGGGTACACCCCTCGTTCGGAGGGCAGTCCCATTCTCCGGCGCTTGCGGATCCGGTTGGCTGGTGATCGTCACCGACCAGGACGCAGAGCACCGGGGGATTCGAACATGCAGATGCCGTTGTCGAAAAAGGGCAGGACCGCCGTGCTGGCGGCAGCGCTGCTCGCGCTGGGCTCACCCGCGGTCGCGACCGCCGCCACCGCCGGGCCCACGACCGCAAGGCACTCCTACGACCAGGACGCACTCCGGCACGACCTGGCAGCCGTGCGGAAGGCCGGGGGCGGCGACGTGAACGTGCTGGCCAGGGTGGACCGAAGGAACGGCGCGCCGCTCATGGCACGCATCGGCACCCGGACGGCCGGCTCCTCGGCCCCGATCCCGTGGAACTCGCACTTCCGCGTGGCGAGCACGACGAAGACGTTCGTGGCGACCGTGGTCCTGCAACTCGTCGCGGAGCAGCGGCTGTCGCTGGACGACACCGTCGAGCACTGGCTACCGGGCGTCGTCGCGGGCAACGGCAACGACGGCGGCCGGATCACCGTTCGCGACCTGCTCCGCCAGACCAGCGGCCTGTACGACTACATCGACGACCCGGAGATCCAGGACCGGCTGATCAACCACTTCGACGAGAACCGCTACGACGCCACCCCGGCGGCCGACCTGGTCGCGGTGGCGATGAAGCACCGGCCGGTGTTCGTGCCGGAGCCGGGCGGGGCCACCCGCTGGGCGTACTCCAACACCAACTACCTGCTGGCCGGGATGATCGCGGAGAAGGCCGGCGGCGCACCCTGGGACGCGCTGGTCGAGCACCGGGTGATCGCGCGGCTGGGACTGCGGAACACCTCCGTTCCCGGGCTCGACCCCTACCTGCCAGACCCGCACGTGAACGCGTACCTGACGGCCGCCGACGGCAAGCGTCTCGACGTCACCGAGCACAGCTTCCAGCACACCGCGGACTCCGGGGTGGTGAGCACCACCGCCGACCTGAACACCTTCTTCCGGGCGCTGGCCGGCGGGAAGCTGCTGCCGGCCGAGCAGTGGCGCGAGATGCGGCAAACCGTCCAGCGGACCGACGATCCGGAGGACGTGGCGGAGATGCCCGTGGGCACCTACGGTCTCGGGCTGCGCAGGATCCCGCTCTCCTGCGGCGGTTTCTACTACACCCACGAGGGCGACGGGGCAGGCGTCAACACCCGCCCCGCGGTGAGCGCGGACGGCAGACGAGCGGTGACCGTCTCCATCACCACCACCACCGCACCGCCGGACCTGCCCGCCCTCAACCGCGCGACGGGCGCCCTCGTCGACCACGCCCTGTGCGACAGGCCCGCGAAGAGGTAGACCGTCTCGTCCTCTGAGCACGCGAACCGCAGCCGTTCGCCGACCAGAGCGGGGGCGCTGCACCCGGGGCCGTTGCCGGCATTCCGGTGCAGCGCGCCAGCGGTCGACGTCAGTCCGCGATCGGCAGGTACACCCGGTTCCCGCTCGCCGCGAACTCCTTCGACTTCTGCAGCATCCCCTCCACGACCTCGTCGGCAGACGCTCCCTCAGCCGCCGCCCCACCGAACCGCTCCGTGATGCTGTGGCTGATCTTCATCGAGCAGAACTTCGGCCCGCACATCGAGCAGAAGTGGGCCGTCTTCGCCGGCTCCGCCGGAAGCGTCTCGTCGTGGAACTCGCGTGCCGTGTCCGGGTCCAGGGCGAGGTTGAACTGGTCCTCCCACCGGAACTCGAAGCGGGCGTCGGACAGCGCGTCGTCCCACTCCTGCGCACCCGGGTGCCCCTTGGCGAGGTCCGCCGCGTGAGCGGCGATCTTGTAGGTGATCACGCCGGTCTTGACGTCGTCCCGGTTGGGCAGACCCAGGTGCTCCTTGGGCGTGACGTAGCACAGCATCGCCGTGCCCCACCAGGCGATCATCGCGGCACCGATGCCGGAGGTGATGTGGTCGTACGCCGGCGCGACGTCCGTGGTCAGCGGGCCGAGCGTGTAGAACGGAGCTTCGTCGCAGATCTCCTGCTGAAGGTCGATGTTCTCCTTGATCTTGTGCATCGGGACATGGCCCGGGCCCTCGATCATCGTCTGTACGTGGAAACGCCTGGCGATCCGGTTGAGCTCTCCGAGCGTGCGCAACTCCGCGAACTGGGCCTCGTCGTTGGCGTCCGCGATGGAGCCGGGACGCAGGCCGTCGCCCAGCGAGTACGTGACGTCGTAGGCGGCGAGGATCTCGCAGAGTTCCTCGAAGTTCTCGTACAGGAACGACTCCTTGTGGTGCGCGAGGCACCAGGCCGCCATGATCGAGCCGCCGCGCGAGACGATGCCGGTCTTGCGGTTGGCGGTGAGCGGCACGTACGGCAGCCGCACGCCCGCGTGGACGGTCATGTAGTCCACGCCCTGCTCGGCCTGTTCGATCACCGTGTCCTTGTAGATCTCCCAGGTCAGCTCCTCGGCCCTGCCGTCGACCTTCTCCAGAGCCTGGTAGAGCGGCACCGTGCCGATGGGGACGGGGGAGTTGCGCAGCACCCATTCGCGGGTGGTGTGGATGTTGCGCCCGGTGGACAGATCCATGACCGTGTCGGCGCCCCAACGGGTCGCCCAGGTCATCTTCTCGACCTCCTCCTCGATCGAGGAGGTCACCGCCGAGTTGCCGATGTTGGCGTTGACCTTCACCAGGAACCGCTTGCCGATGATCATCGGCTCGATCTCCGGGTGGTTGACGTTGGCCGGCAACACGGCCCGTCCCGCCGCGATCTCCTCACGGACGACCTCGGGGGAGACGTTCTCGCGGATGGCCACGTACTCCATCTCCGGGGTGACCTCACCCCGGCGGGCATAGGCCAGTTGTGTGACCGCCTCGCCGTCCCGGCTGCGACGCGGCTGGCGCGGGCGGCCCGGGAACACCGCGTCCAGGTTGCGCAGCCCCCCACGCGGCGAGGTGTGCTTGACCCCGTCGTCCTCGGGACGGACGGGGCGGCCCGCGTACTCGGCGGTGTCCCCACGGGTGATGATCCAGTTCTCCCGCAGCGGCGGCAGACCCCTGCGGACGTCGGTCTCGACGAGCGGATCGGTGTACGGGCCGGAGGTGTCGTAGAGCGTGACCGACTGCCCGTTGGTGAGATGCACCTGACGGACCGGCACCCGAAGGTCGGGGCGCGAACCCTCGACATACCCCTTGTGCCAGCCGATGGACTTCCCGGCCTCCGTGGACGGTTCACCCGCAATGGGCTGTTCGTCCTGGCTGAAGGCAGGCGTGCGTGCGTCCTTGTTGGTCATGAGACCTACTCCCTACGCCGGCATTACCCGGTAACAGGTTCGGCGGTCGACGCAGCGGCTTCCGTCGGGCGGCGTTTCCTGTGAAACATCACTCGTTCCACGTGAAACATCGCGAATACGGAGGTCAGCGCCCTCTCAGCCCGGTGCTCCGAGCTCCCGCGTGTGCAAAGGTGCCTCCACGCTAGCGTCAATTCGGGCGCGGTGAACAGAGGGCCCCTGCCGTTCTTGCGATGATCGGGCGGTGACCACGACACAGCAGCACCCCTACCCGCCCCCCGACCCGAGGCGCGGCAACGGTGCCGCACAGGGCGGCGGAACCGGCCACGGGGGCCATGGTGCCGGTGACGCACACGACCACGGGCAGGGCCGGCACGACCAGGGGCACGCCCACAGTCACGACGACGGCCATGGCCACGGCCACCCGCCCGGTCAGGGACCCGGCCAGGGCGGCTCCGGGGCAGGCGGCGGGCACGGTCACTCGCACAGCCATGGCCCCGCCGCGCCGGTCTCCAAGCATCTGCGCAAGGTCATCGCGGCGATCCTCATCCCCTTCACCGCCGCGGTCGTGGTCGGCCTCGTGGTGCTGTGGCCCGGCGGCGCCCCGGCGCACGAGCGCACCGGCGTCGGCTTCGACCGCCAGACACAGCAGGCCACGGTCACCAAGGTCGTATCGGTCAGCTGCAAGTCGGTCAACGCCTCCGGGGGCAGCTCGACCGGCGACACCTCCACCGCCGAGGGAAGCTCCGCCAAGCAGGAGGAGGACGGCACCTGCAAGAAGGCCACGGTCCGGATCGACACCGGCAAGGACAAGGGCCGTACGTTCACCGAGATCGTGCAGCCCGACCAGTCACGTCAGCTGGACCAGGGCGAGAAGGTCGTGGTCGCCTACGAGCCCTCGGCGCCCAAGGACCTGCAGTACTCGGTCACCGATGTGAACCGGAAGCTCCCGATGGCGCTGCTGGCCGGGATCTTCGCGCTCGCCGTCGTGGTGGTGGGCCGGCTGCGCGGCGTGATGGCGCTGGTCGCGCTCGCCGTCAGCTTCCTGGTGCTGACCCTGTTCATCCTGCCGGGGATCCTGCAGGGATCGAATCCGCTGCTGATGGCGGTGGTCGGGTCGAGCGCCATCATGCTGATCGCCCTGTACATCTGCCACGGGCTGTCGGCCCGGACCTCGGTGGCGGTGCTCGGCACGCTGGTCTCGCTGTGCCTGATCGGCGTCCTCGGCTCGGAGTTCATCGACTGGGCCGCGCTCACCGGCAACACCGACGACAACACCGGTCTGATCCACGGCCTGTACCCGTCGATCGACATGAGTGGTCTGCTGCTGGCCGGCGTCATCATCGGTTCGCTCGGTGTCCTGGACGATGTGACGGTGACCCAGACCTCGGCCGTCTGGGAACTGCACGAGGCCAACCCGACGATGGGCTGGCGCGGGCTGTACCGGGCCGGTATCCGCATCGGCCGCGACCACATCGCGTCCGTGGTCAACACCCTCGTCCTGGCCTACGCGGGCGCCGCGCTGCCGCTGCTGCTGCTCTTCTCCATCGCGCAGAGCAGCGTGGCGACGGTCGCCAACAGTGAGCTGGTGGCCGAGGAGATCGTGCGTACGCTGGTCGGCTCGATCGGCCTGGTCGCCTCGGTGCCCGTCACCACGCTGCTCGCTGCCCTGGTGGTGTCGGCCGACCGGCCGGGCACGGCGACGGCCGCGTCCGCGGAGGCCCCGGCGCGCGGCGGGCGAGGGCGGCGCCGGAAGCGGTGAGGGCGCGGCGGGCGGCACCTGACGGTCCGCACGAGGAGGAGCGTGCCACCGCCCGCCCAGGGACGCGCAGAAGCGTTCCTGCGCATCCTCACGCGGCTCGGCGGAGCGGCTCGTGCCCCGTGCCGTAACGCTTCAGCCCGCGCTCTGCTCCTCGGCCAGGATGCGGTCCAGAGCCTCGTCGAGATGGGCGTCGAAGTCGGCGAGCGCACCTTCCTGGCCCAGCGGCACCAGCTTGTCGGTACGGTCGAGAAAAGCCACCAGCGGTGGTGCCGAGGACCGGAACACCGCCTGGTCGCCGCCGACCTGAAGCCTGATCAGGACCTCGCCCAGCACCTCGGAATCGGCTGGGGCGATATGCACGTCGCCCTCCCCGCACGGCCGGCCCACCCCGTCGATCAGCAGCTCACGGCCGAAGGCCCAGGTAACCGGCGCGTCCCCGGGCAGATGGAAGGTGAGCCGTACGGCATACGGATCACAGGTCTCGTAGCGCAACTCCACGGGGATGCGGAAGGAGAGCTCCTCCGAGACGAGAAAGCTCATCATGACTTCTGCTTGTACGGACTCGCGCATCGCCTACCCCGTCATATGACACCGACTGGCCGGGATTTATCCCTTTGATGGTGGTCAAATCTTGCTGAACGTACACAGCAGATCACAAGGAGTGAGTTTTCAGATACTGATAGCGATCGCCAGGGATCCCAGGTGCCGACCCACCTCCGCCTGCAACTGGCGTGCGGCGGGCAGTAGCCGGTCGGCCTGGTGGAGGGGCAGGGAGATGGCCACCGTGGCCGCCGTGGTGCCGACGGTGATGGGGATCGCCGCGCACACCGTGCCCAGTGCGTATTCCTGGCGCTCCACCACCGGCTCCATTCGCCGCGTCCGCTCCAGCCGCCGCAGCAGGGCATGGCTGTCGCGGACCGTGTACGGGGTGAGGGCCTGCAGGGGGTAGCGGTCGAGATGGTCACGGCGGCCGTTCTCGTCCAGCTGGAAGAGCAGACACTGGCCGATGGCGTGCGCGTGCGCGGTCTCGCGGAAGTCGGCCCACTCCTCGACCGCCGGAGTGCCCGGGGAGTCGGAGACGCACACGACCTCGATCTCGCCGTCCCGGTACATGGCGTAGTACACCGGCGCACCGATCGAATCCCGCCAGTGGGCGAGGGTGTCGACCACCACGCTGCGACGTTTCTGCTGCGCCCCGCTGCTGCTCAGCCGCTCCGCGGCCTCACCGAGGAAGAACAGCCCCTTGTCACGGCGCAGATAGCCCTCGTGGACCAGGGTGCGCAGCAGGTGGTAGGCGGTGGGCAGCGCGAGGCCGGTCTCGCGGGCCAGTTGTTTGGCGGGGGCGCCGTGTTCGTGTCCGGCGACGCACTCCAGCAGGCGCATCGCACGCTGCACTGAGCCGATGAGGGTGGCCGAGTGCGGCTGTGCGGGATCGGACGGGGTGGCCGGCCGTTGCACGGGGGGTGTGCCGGACCGGCGCTGGGTGGGGGGTGGTGGAAGTTCCGTGGGTGCGGAGGTGGCGTCAAGCGTGGCCAAGGGTCACTCCCGGAGCGCGAGGGGGTCAGCGACTCTAACCGTCCGCCACCGCTCCTGGTCGGCCCGTGCGGGAAACTTCCCTCCCCCGAGGGAACAGGCGATTCCTGTTACCGGTCGCCGATTCCCACGGTCCTCACCAGTCGCTCTTCGACGAGGAGTTCGACATGAACTTCCGCACGATGTAGATCAGTCCGCCGACCAGCGCCACGAAGATCAGCAACTTGAACAGCAGGTAGGCCAGGAAACCGACGATGGAGCCGATCAGGCCACCGAACACCACCAGCGCGATGACCGGCACCGCGATCCACTTCACCCACCACGGCAGACCCGTGAAGATCTCTCGCATTGCCCTGCCCTCTGCTTTCCCGTGCGCTTCGGCACGTACGGTCGGTCTCGTGCGCGCCGCACGATGCGATGTCCTGCACTCGATGCTAGAGCCGCGAGGGGGCCGTCCGGGGGCCCCTGATCCCTTGTCCTCCCCTGACCCTTCCCCTAGGGAACCCCGAGGGGGAGGTCAGGCCTCGGGGGGAGAGAAGACGACCAGAACCCTCAGATCCTCGCTGATGTGATGGAACTTGTGGGCCACTCCGGCCGGCACGTACACCACACTGCCCCGGGCCACCTGCGTGGTCTCCAGGCCGACGGTGATCGCGGCGCGGCCGCTGACGACGAAGTAGACCTCGTCCTGGTTGTGCGGCTTCTGCGGGTCCCGCTCGCCCGCGTCCAGGGCGTAGAGGCCGACCGACATGTTCCGCTCCCGCAGAAACTGCAGGTAGGCCCCGTCGTTGGCGGCGCGTTCCGCCTCCAGTTCGTCCAGCCGGAATGCCTTCATCGCCGTTGTCCGCCCTCGCCCCACTGCTCGTATCTGATCTCGTCTGCCACGATCAGACACATGAAGAATTTCGTAGTCAAGACGATCGTTAACGCGGGCGCCCTGGCCGTCGCCGTGTGGCTGCTCGACAAGATCACCCTGACCGGTGACAGCACCACCAAGAAGGTCTGGACGCTGATCCTGGTCGCCCTGGTCTTCGGCGTGGTGAACTTCCTGGTCAAGCCGATCGTGAAGATCCTGACCTTCCCGTTGTTCATCCTCACGCTCGGCCTGATCACCCTGGTGGTCAACGCGCTGATGCTGCTGCTGACGTCGTGGGTGTGCGACAAGCTCGACCTGAGTTTCCACGTGCAGGGGTTCTGGACGGCCGTCCTGGGCGGTCTGATCATCTCGATCGTGTCGTGGGCCCTGAACATGATCCTTCCCGACACGGACTGAGCACCCGATGGCCTACCGCGTCTGCTTCGTCTGCACCGGCAACATCTGCCGGTCCCCGATGGCCGAATCCGTCTTCCGTGCCCGCATAGCCGAGGCCGGGCTCGACGACCGTGTCGAGGTCGACAGCGCCGGCACCGGCGGCTGGCACGAGGGCGACGGCGCCGACCCGCGCACCGTCCGCGTCCTCCGAGAACACGGCTACGACGGCGACCACACCGCCCGCCAATTCCAGGCGTCCTGGTTCGACCGCCTCGACCTGGTGATCGCCCTCGACTCCGGCCACCTCAAGGCCCTGCGCCGCCTCGCCCCCACCACGGAGGACGCCCACAAGGTGCACCTGCTGCGCTCCTACGACCCCGATGCCGCCGACGACCTCGACGTACCGGACCCCTACTACGGCGGTCCGGACGGCTTCGAGGAGTGTCTTGAGATGGTGGAGGCGGCGAGCCAGGGCCTGCTCGCCGCGGTACGCGACGAAGTGGAAGGAACGGCGGCATGACCGATTCCAGCTCCGACTCCGGCCTCGTGACGGGCGAGGGCACGCGCGCGGTGCGCGCGGGACTGCCCGAGCCGGTCAAGAACGAACCGACCCTGCCCGGACCGGTGTTCGCCGCCCATTTCCATCTGCCGGGCGAGGTCAGCGGGCCGTACGCCTACGGCCGTGACGAGAACCCGACCTGGACCCATCTGGAGCGCGCCATCGGCGAGCTGGAGGCGCCCGGCGAGGACGTCGAGACGCTGGTGTTCGCCTCCGGCTTGGCGGCCGTCTCGGCCGTGCTCTTCTCCCAGCTGCGCGCCGGCGACGCGGTCGTGCTGCCGTCCGACGGCTACCAGGTACTGCCCCTGGTCCGCGCCCAGCTGGAGGCCTACGGCATCGAGGTGCGCACCGCGCCGACCGCCGACGACGCCCAGCTCGACGTTCTGGACGGGGCGAAGCTGCTGCTGATCGAGTCACCGTGCAACCCCGGGCTCGACGTGTGCGACATCCGGCGGCTCGCCGAGGCGGCACACGCGCGTGGCGCCCTCGTCGCCGTCGACAACACGCTCGCCACCCCGCTCGGCCAGCGGCCGCTGGCACTGGGCGCCGACTTCTCCGTGGCCAGCGGCACCAAGCAGCTCACCGGACACGGGGACGTCCTGCTGGGGTACGTCGCCGGGCGCGACACGGAGGACATGGCCGCCGTACGCCGGTGGCGCAAGATCATCGGTGCGATCGCCGGGCCCATGGAGGCCTGGCTGGCCCATCGCTCGCTGGCCACCCTCCAGTTGCGGGTGGACCGGCAGAACGCCACCGCCCTGGTGGTCGCGGAGGCGCTCCGGCGTCGGCCGGACGTGACCGGGCTGCGCTACCCGGGACTGCCCGACGACCCCGCGCACAAGACCGCCTCGCAGCAGATGAGGCGCTACGGCTCGGTGATCTCCTTCACGCTGCCCACGCGCGCGCGTGCCGAGCGTTTTCTGGCATCCCTGCGGCTGGTCGACGACGCGACGAGTTTCGGCGGGGTGCGCTCCACGGCCGAGCGGCGGCGACGCTGGGGCGGGGACGACGTCCCGGAGGGCTTCATTCGGCTGTCGGTCGGGGCCGAGGACCCCGAAGATCTGGTGGCCGATGTGCTCCGCGCGCTCGACGAGTCGGATCGGTGACCGGATTACGGACGCCCGCGCCGACCCGACTACGCATAACGGACGGTCCGAGCCTCCCCCCTCGTGGCTCGGACCGTCCCGGCTCTCGCGCGCCAAGAACCGCGCGACCAAGGCTAGTTGACTCTGCGTCAGTGTCCAATCACTGTAGGGACAGAGACCTATCGACTTATTTATAGTTGGGGACCTGCCCCGAGGGCCGGCGAGGGGCAGGGCGAAAAGAAGGGTGAACGATGGACCTGGCCTTGCTACGGACCTTCGTGACCGTGCACCGGGCCGGCTCCTTCACCCGCGCCGCGGCCCTGCTCGGGCTCTCGCAGCCGGCCGTGACCTCCCAGATCCGCACTCTGGAAAGACAGCTGGGTCGTCCGCTCTTCCTGCGGCAGGCCCGTGGGGTGACCCCGACGACCATCGGCGACGAACTCGCCCACAAGGCCGCCCCGCACCTCGACGCGCTCGTGGAGATAGCGGAACGCGGCCTCGACGACGACTCCTCGGTACGTACCCTGCATCTCGCCGGCCCGCCCGAGTTCACCGCCGAGCGAGCGCTGCCCGCCCTTTCGGAGCTCGCCGGCGACGACGGCCAGGGATTCGCGCTGCGCGCCTCCTTCGGCAACGCCGAGGAGACCCTGGAGGGGCTGTCCGCCGGGCACCACGACCTGGCGATCAGTACGGCCCGGCCGCGTGGCGCCCTGCTCACCGCCACCGCTCTCTGCGACGAGGAGCACGTACTGGTCGCCGCTCCCCGCTGGGCCGAGGAGATCGGCACCGGGACGGTACGCGACAAGGGTGCTCCGGTCCTGGAGAACCTGCCCGTCGTCGAGGTCCACGAGTCGCTGCCCTTCGTCTCGCGCTACTGGGGCTCCGTCTTCGACGCCCTGCCGGCCGCCTCCGGCACGGTCGTCGTGCCCGACCTACGTGCCGTCCTCGCCTGCGCGGTCGCGGGCGCGGGCCTCGCCGTACTGCCCCGCTATCTGTGTACGGCCGCCCTGGACCGCGGCGAGGTCATGGCGCTGCACGAGCCCGCGGTACCCCCGCTGCGGACCTACTTCCTGGTGGTACGGACCGGCACACTCGCCATGCCGCACGTGGCACGGGCACACGAGTGGCTCCACCACGCGGCTGTGGACTGGGGCTGAGCTCATCAGGCGGGGTTGACGGGATACAGCCGTACGGCGGGGCTTCGCGATGTTTCACGTGGAACCAGCTGGGCCACATTTCTCCCATGACCGTCCGACCCGTGGTCAAGCGCACCGCACGCGCCGTTCTCCTGGACGGCGACGACCTGATCCTGATCAAACGCACCAAGCCAGGTGTCGATCCCTACTGGGTCACTCCCGGTGGCGGGGTCGAACCAGAGGACACCACTGTCGTCGACGCCCTGCACCGCGAGGTGCACGAGGAGCTCGGCGCCAAGATCACCGATGTGGTGCCCTGCTTCGTGGACACCGTGGAACACATCGGCGAGAGCGGCAGCACCACCGGTGTGAAGGTGCAGCACTTCTTCGTCTGCCGGCTGGAGTCCATGGACCCCGCCCTGCGGCACGGCCCCGAAGTCGAGGAGCCGGCCGGCGAGTACGAGATCGTTCGCGTTCCCTTCACCCGTGTCGGGATCGCCTCCGTACACCTCGTGCCGCTCTCCCTTCGGCACTACCTGGACGGGAACATCGAGGGCGTGCGGGCCATGCACGCCCCCGACCTGGGGTGACGGATCAGTCACCGACCACGACCAGCTCCTCGACCGAGTCGTGCCTGATGCGGCGCGCCGGGATGCCGACGTCCCGCAGGGCGTGCACACCGTTGCGGATCATGCCGGGCGGTCCCGAGAGATAGGCGTCGTACTCGCTCCAGGGACCGTAGGCGCGGATGGCGTCGGGGAGCTGGAGATGCGCCTGCTGGTCGACGACCGCGCGGACCGAGAGCCAGGGATGGCTCTGCTGGAGCCGGAGCAGGGTGTCGATGTCGTACAGGTCGTGGTCGGTACGGGCGCCGTAGAACACCTCGACCGGGCGGCGTGCGCCGCGCTCGGCGATGTCCTCCACCAGCGCCCTGATGGGGGCGATGCCGGTGCCGCCGCCCAGACAGAGCAGCCCGTTGTCCTTGGAGTGGTCGACGGTCATCGAGCCGACCGCAGGACCGAGACGGACGACGTCGCCGGGGCGGGCACGGTGCACCAGCGCGTTGGAGACCCAGCCCGCCGGAACGGCCTTCACATGGAACGTCAGCAGCCCGTCCGAGCGAGGGGCGGAGGCGAAGGAGTAGTGCCGCCAGACCCGCGGCCACCAAGGCGTCTCCATGCTCGCGTACTGCCCCGCGAGGAAGGGGTACGGCTGGTCCGGGCGGACCGTGAGCACCGCGACGTCCGCGGTCCTGAGGTCGTGGGCGACGACCTGCGCATGCCACCAGGCCGGTGCGCGCAGTTCGTCCACCGACGCCGCGTCGATCATCACCTGGGACATCGTCGTGTACGCCCGCACCCAGGCCGCCTCCGTCTCCGGGTCCCAGATGCCCGAGGCGTACTTGCTCAACGCGCCGATGAGGCACTCGCCGACCGCCGGGTAGTGCTCCGGGCGGGTGCCGTACTTGCGGTGGCCGCGGCCCAGGTTCTGGAGGTACTCGACCAGGACGGGCGTGTTGTCGATGTGCTCGGCCGCGGTGAGCAGTGCCTTCAGCAGCCGGTCCCGCTGGGTGTCCATGGCGGCCGGGAACAGTGATCGCAGTTCGGGATGGCGCACGAAGAGCAGGGCGTAGAAGTACGAGGTGACCTTGTCGGCTATCGGACCGACCTCGGCCATGGTGCCGCGGATGCGCATCGCGTCCGGGGAGGCGTCCGTACTCGGCTGTGCGGCGCGCTGTGGCGGGACGCGCTGTTCGAACGCGGGGGGCACCGGCTGTCCGGCCGTGGGGGTGTGGGGCCGGGAGGCCGCGTGCTGCCCGGCGGGGGGAGCCTGGGCGGGGTTCTGGAGGCGGGCGGGCTCCTCCGGCGGCCGTATT
Source organism: Streptomyces sp. NPDC001220 (assembly GCF_053597895.1). Lineage (NCBI taxonomy): Bacteria > Bacillati > Actinomycetota > Actinomycetes > Kitasatosporales > Streptomycetaceae > Streptomyces > Streptomyces sp. NPDC001220. The sequence goes on along the minus strand of NZ_JBSFJE010000007.1, from coordinate 282,515 downwards.
CGCTCCCGGGCCTCTCCGGACGCGGGAGGGCGGCTCTGGGGCGTTTCCCGCCCTTCACCCGGCGCCGCGACCGGATGTTCCGCGGCGGGCTCGACCGGGGTGTTGCTGGGGGACGTGAACCAGCTGCTTCCGCCGGCCCCGTCGTTGCCCGCCGACGTGGTGGTCGGAGCATCCATGGTGTGCCTCGCCTCGAACATCTTTCGGTCGGTCTGCGCACTTCACTCGGAAGGTGCTTGTGTTCCCCCGTTGACGGCTGGCTTTTCCCGGTCCGGCCTGTGGCCGACACGGCCACATTGAACCCGCGCTTCCTCCGCGTACGGACAAGTAAGGCGAAAGTGTGACACGGACCGCAGTCACTCCCGGCGGGGCGTCTCATCCCGGACGGGAACCGGAGTCGACCCTACCGGCCGTCGCTCTGCACACAAGTCCCCCCTGTCTCCCCCACCAATCCAACAACGGGCGAACCACAAGGTCCCTTCAACTACCTGACGCCACGAGCCAATTCATAGGCATCCCATAGATCCCGGCCCGTGTAGGAGTACGTCGCGAGACCGGCGAGATGTCCGTCCGCGTTGACCGCCACGGACACCGGAACCACGGCGAACAACTCCCTGTCCGACACCGAATCCCCGTAGGCGACACAGTCCGCCCGGCCGACCCCGAACTCCTCGCACAGGCGGTCCGCGATGGTCACCTTGGCCGCCGGATCAAGGATGCCCGCCGGATCCACCGGCTCGACGAAGGGCACCGCCGGGAAGCGCGAGCCGAAGGCAGCATGGGCTCCCCAGTCCAGTAGGCGCTCCACGAAGAACGAGGGCGAGAGCGAGACCACGGCGCAATACTCGCCGGCTGCCCTGATCTCGGCCCAGACATCCCGGATACGAGCCAGCCAAGGTGCTGCGTCGAATGCCGCGGTCACATGCGCGTCGGTCAGCTCGGCCCAGAGGGAGTACACGCGCGCCGCGTACTCCGACGGGGCTATCCGCCCTGCTGAAATCGCCCGGTCAAGCTCCACCGTCTGCGCTTCCAAGCCGAGTTGACGGGAGATCTCGACGGGGGCGGAGGTGCCGTGCAGCAATGTGCCGTCGAGATCGAAGAGATGAAGTCGCGCCATGGCTCCGAGGCTAGTGGGAAGGGATCACCGCTCGCCGGGGAGGTCTCGGGCAGCGGCGAGCGAAGGGGCGATGTTTCACGTGAAACGTCCCCCGTCTGTCCGGGGGCTGTGATCGGGGCTACGGCATGGCCAAAAGAGCGTGCGTCTACCTGGAAACAGGTGGACGCCACGGGTGCCGGTCGGAAAGCCTGACCTGCGTGCCCACGCCTTCCGTCGCCTCACTGCCCATTCGCCGACTGACGCCACGCGATCTCACCGCCTGCGCCGACTTGTCCGAGGATCGGGGGTGGCCGCGCGAGGAACACAAGTGGCGCCTGCTCCTCACAGCCGGAAAGGGATACGGCATCGACGACCCCGGCGGAGGCCTGGTCGCCGCCTGCGTCATCACGGAGTACGGCTCGGGGGAACGCCCGGATCTCGGCGCGATCGGCATGGTCCTGGTCGCCGCACGACATGCCCGTCAGGGTGTCGGGCGCCGGCTGATGCGCCACCTGGTCTCAGCGATGGGGACGACTCCCCTGACGCTGTACGCGACGCCGTACGGCCGTCCGCTCTACGAGGAACTGGGGTTCAAGACAACGGGGCGCTCGGAGATGCTGACCGGACCCTTCACTCCGGGCGGCCCCGAGCTTCGGGTGGCGACACGGGCGGCCGCGGCCGAGGACCTCGGTTCCATCCTGCGGCTGGACGAGGAGGCGTTCGGTACCGACCGCACGCCTCTCATCGCCCGCCTGCCCGCGTTCTCGGACCAGCTGCGGGTGGCCGTGGACGGCGGCCAGGTCGTCGGCTATGCGGCCGCGTGGCCCAACATGGACACCCATGTAGTCGGGCCGCTGATCGCCCGCGACACGGAGACGGCGAAGTCCCTCATCGCCTCGCTCGCCGCCCACACCGACCGCCCGCTCCGCACCGACATCGACGTCCGGCACGAGGAACTGCTGGCATGGGCGAAGGAGCGCGGGCTGGCCTCCGTCGCCATGAACTCCGTGATGACCTACGGCATCACGGAGCTGCCGGGAGACTGGACGCGGCGGTTCGCGCCACTGACGGTGGCGGCGGGCTGAGGATCCACCGGTACGGCGAACGCCGGCCACCGGGCTGGACGGCGTCGACGAGGTCGGTCGGTGTCGGACCCGCGACCGCGGCCTTGCGGCCGTCTCAGTGGTGGACCGACTCCCGCTGCGCTACGGGCATACCGCCGGCGGCCCCGGCACTCGGGGCGCTGTCACGGCGCTCCAGCGCGGCCGAGAGGAAGGCGAGGAGCAGGGCGGCCGCGGCGAGGGCGGCGCCGACCCAGTTGGGGGAGGTATAGCCGAAGCCCGCGGCGATCACGATGCCGCCGAGCCAGGCGGACAGGGCATTGCCGAGATTGAAGGCGCCGATGTTCACGGCCGAGGCCAGAGTGGGGGCGCCGTGCGCCTGGTCGAGGACGCGCTTCTGCAGCGGTGGGACGGTCGCGAAGCCCAGGGCGCCGATCAGGGCGACGGTCACGGCGGCCGCGATCTTGTGGTGCGCGGTGACCGTGAAGAGGGCGAGGACGACGGCCAGGGCGCCCAGCGACACGTACAGCATGGGCATCAGGGCGCGGTCGGCGAACTTGCCGCCGACCAGGTTGCCGCCGACCATGCCGAGGCCGAACAGGACCAGCAGCCAGGTGACGGAGCCGTCGGCGAAGCCGGCGACATGGGTCATCATCGGTGCGATGTAGGTGATGGCCGCGAAGACCCCGCCGAAACCGAGCACGGTCATCGCCATGGCGAGCAGGACCTGGGTGTTCTTGAACGCGGCCAGCTCGTGCCGCAGGCGCACCCCTTCCGGCTTGGGCAGCTCGGGTACCAGCTTGGCAATGCCGGCCAGGCCGACGACGCCGAGGGCGGCGACGATGCCGAAGGTGACACGCCAGCCGACGTGCTGTCCCACCAGGGTGCCGAGCGGGACGCCGACGACGTTGGCGACGGTGAGGCCGGTGAACATCATCGCGATGGCGCCGGCCTTCTTGCTCGGGGCGACCAGCTCGGCCGCCACGACCGAGCCGATGCCGAAGAAAGCGCCATGGGCGAGGGAGGCGACCACACGGCCGATCAGCATGACGGCGAAGGAAGGGGCGACGGCGGACAGCAGATTGCCCGCGATGAACAAGCCCATCAGCAGCATCAGCATCCGTTTGCGCGGGACCTTGGTGCCCAGGACGGTCATCAGCGGGGCGCCCGTCACCACACCGAGCGCGTAGCCGGTCACCAGCAGGCCTGCGGTGGGGATGGAGACCCCGAAATCACCCGCGACCTCGGGCAGCAAGCCCATGATCACGAACTCGGTCGTTCCGATTCCGAAGGCCCCGATCGCGAGGGCCAGAAGCGCGAGAGGCATGGGGGACACCTTCCCAGACGATTGCAGGTGCGCTTAGCGTGCGTTCACATTAATTGCATACGCGGGCTATTTGCAACCGCTGGATATTGCGAACCTGCTCTATCCTGGTGTCAGCCGCTCCGGGACGGAGGATCACGCCAATGACAGCGACAGACCCCGCGCTCACCGCCCTTGCCCAGGGCTGGTGCGCTCTCTCCCTGCTCCACGGGAGGATCGAGGCGCACATCGAGCGCGCCCTCCAGGGGAAGCACGACCTGAGCGTGCGCGAATACTCCCTGCTGGATGTCCTCAGCCGACAGCACGACGACGAAGGGGGCCACCTGCAGATGAAGCAGGTCGCCGACGCCGTCGTCCTCAGCCAGAGCGCCACCACCCGGCTGGTGACCCGCCTCGAAGACCGGGGCCTCCTGGAGCGCTACCTCTGCCCGACCGACCGACGCGGCATCTACACGAACGTCACCGAGGCGGGGCTGCGGCTGCTCGAAGAGGCTCGCCCCACCAATGACACCGCACTGCGCGAGGCACTGGACGAGGCGGCCAGGAACCCGGAGCTGGCTCCCCTGGTGCGGGTCGTGGAATCGCTGAACGCGCCCGCATAGGCTGCGGGCATGGGAGATCTTGACATACGTGCCGCGGTCGCCGACGACATCCCGGCCATCGTCGGCATGCTCGCCGACGACCCGCTGGGCGCCCGGCGGGAATCGCCGGACGACCTGACGCCCTATCTCGGCGCCCTGGAGCGGCTCAGCGCCGACCCCAACCAGCAGCTGGTGGTCGCCGTACGTGAGGGCCGGGTCGTCGGCACGCTCCAGTTGACGATCATCCCCGGGCTGTCGAGGCGCGGCGCCACCCGGTCGATCATCGAGGCCGTACGCATCCACGCGGACGAGCGTGGCAGCGGGCTGGGCACCCGGTTCATCGAGTGGGCGATCGAGGAATCCCGCCGTCAGGGCTGCCAGTTGGTCCAGCTGACCTCGGACGCGTCACGCACCGACGCCCACCGCTTCTATGAGCGGCTCGGTTTCACCGGCTCGCACGTCGGCTTCAAGCTCGAGATCTGACCATCAGGCGCTGATGCTGCACCCGTTCCGGGGGTGGTGTTTCACGTGAAACACCACCCCCGGCTCGTCTAGCCGATCCCCCGCCACCCCTCGGGGTCCACTCCACCGGGGACAGGAGCCGTCTCCTCGTACGGCTGACGCGTGAAGACGAACGAACCGAGGTCCAGGTGGCTCACAGCGCCGTCCGGCCGCCGTACGGGCCGTAGAAGCTCTCCGGCGTAGTAGCCCTCAAGGCCGGTCCAGGTGCCGTCACCGTTGGCCCGGAAGCGCGCACGGCGGCCGGTACCCGACAGCGGCCCCAGCGAGACCAGTCCGTCGGCCGTCACCCGCAGCGCGAAGGGGTGCGTACCCCAGTACCACTGGCCCGCCAACTCCAGAACGGACGGCTCGACCCGAGCCAGGGGCCGCCATGGCTCGGGAATGCGCGGCTCGGCGTCCGCGACGATGCGGACGAGGTCGGCGCCGACGGCGGACAGCAGCGGGCCCGAGGTGCAGTTCGCGAGCACCACGGCCGCCACGTCCTCGTCCACGCTGAGGGTGAGACTGGCCAGAAAACCGGGCAGCGAGCCGGAGTGCCCGATCAGCAGCCGGCCGTCGCGGCGCTGGACCTGAAGACCGAGTCCGTAGGTGGCGCCGTCCAGCACATCGGCGGGCTCGGCAGGAGCCGCCGGAATGCGCATCTCCCGTACGGACTCCGTGCTCAGGACCCGGTCGTCGCCGGCCGCCAGGAACACGGCGAAGCGGGCCAGGTCATCGGTCGTCGACCAGAGCTGTCCTGCCGGCGCCATTCGGCCGAGATCCTCCAGCGGCTCCGGGAGCATCGCGTCGGCCCAGGGATGCACCGCCCAGCCGCCCGCGTGCGGCGCCCGCGGTTGGGCGCTCGTGCGGTCGAGGCCCAGCGGTTCGAGCACCTCCCGCCGGAGCACCTCCTCCCAGGGGGCACCGCGGAGTTCCTCGACCAGGGCGCCGAGCAGGGTGTAGCCGGGGTTGGAGTAGTGGTGCCGACGGCCGACGGGGTGCAGGAGGGGCTGTTCGCCGAGGACATCACTGAGCTCCGGGCGCAGCGAGCCCGGAGTGCGCTCCCACCAGGGTGCGGGCGACTCGGCCGCCAACCCGCCCGTGTGCGCGAGGAGTTCGGCGATCGTCGCCTCCCCCGCGCCGGTACCCGGCAGATGCTTCTCCAGTGGATCGCCGAGATCGAGCAGCCCTTCGTCGCGCAGCCGGAGCACCAGAACGGCCGTGAACGTCTTGGTGATCGAGCCGATCCGGTACTGCACGTTCTCGTCAGGCCCGTGCCCGTCCACCGAGGTCCGTGCCCCGTGCCAGACGGCGCGCCCGCCGCGCACGACGGCAGCCACCAGCGACGGCGCCCGCCCCTCGGACTGGGCGACCGCGATCCGGTGCAGCAGCGCCCGCCGGGTGGCGGGCAGCAGCTCTTCCTGAAATGTCGTCATGCGCCCAGTCCACCCGGTGGACGGACCTGCGTCGAGTTCATTTGCGTGGTGTGGATCAGGTCTGCGCCATGTCCACGAAGCGGGAGTAGTGACCCTGGAAGGCCACGGTGATCGTCGCGGTCGGGCCGTTTCGGTGCTTGCCGACGATGATGTCCGCCTCGCCCGCGCGCGGTGACTCCTTCTCGTAGGCGTCCTCGCGGTGGAGCAGGATGACCATGTCGGCGTCCTGCTCGATGGAGCCGGACTCACGAAGGTCGGAGACCATCGGCTTCTTGTCCGTGCGCTGCTCGGGACCACGGTTCAGCTGCGAGAGGGCGATCACCGGGACCTCCAGCTCCTTGGCCAGCAGCTTGAGGTTTCGGGACATGTCCGAGACCTCCTGCTGACGGCTCTCGGAGCGCTTGGACCCGGACTGCATCAGCTGCAGATAGTCGATGATCACGAGCTTGATGTCGTTGCGCTGCTTGAGCCGTCGGCACTTGGCGCGGATCTCCATCATCGACAGGTTCGGGGAGTCGTCGATGTAGAGCGGGGCGGCCGAGACGTCCGGCATCCTCCGGGCGAGCCGGGTCCAGTCCTCGTCGGTCATCGTGCCGGAGCGCATGTGGTGCAGGGCGACCCGGGCCTCGGCGGACAGCAGACGCATCGCGATCTCGTTGCGGCCCATTTCGAGGGAGAAGATGACGCTGGGCAGGTTGTTCTTGATCGACGCGGCCCGGGCGAAGTCCAGCGCGAGGGTGGACTTACCCATGGCGGGTCGGGCGGCGATGACGATCATCTGGCCCGGGTGCAGGCCGTTGGTGAGCGAGTCCAGGTCCGTGAAGCCGGTGGGCACACCGGTCATCTCCCCGGTGCGGGAGCCGATCGCCTCGATCTCGTCGAGGGCGCCCTCCATGATGTCGCCGAGCGGCAGGTAGTCCTCGCTGGTCCGCTGCTCGGTGACCGCGTAGATCTCCGCCTGGGCGCTGTTGACGATCTCGTCGACGTCGCCGTCGGCCGCGTATCCCATCTGGGTGATGCGTGTCCCGGCCTCGACAAGACGGCGCAGCACGGCCCGCTCGTGGACGATCTCCGCGTAGTACTCGGCGTTCGCCGCCGTCGGCACCGTCTGGACGAGGGTGTGCAGATAGGCGGCCCCGCCGACCTTGTTGATCTCGCCGCGCTTGGTGAGCTCGGCGGCGATGGTGATGGGGTCGGCCGGCTCGCCCTTGGCATAGATGTCGAGGATCGCCTGGTAGATCGTCTCGTGGGCGGGCTTGTAGAAGTCGTGGCCCTTGAGGATCTCGACGACATCGGCGATGGCGTCCTTGGACAGCAGCATGCCGCCGAGCACGGACTGCTCGGCGTCGAGGTCCTGCGGGGGGACCCGCTCGAAGGTGGTACCTCCGCCGTCCCACTCGCCGCTGTCCCGGCCCCGGTCGTGCCGGTCGTCCCGGCCTCGGCCGCCCTCGCCGCGTCCACGGGAGGCGGGCAGACGATCACTGGGACCGGCCTCGGCCCACGGATCGTCCAAAGGCTCGGAAATGCTCACCGAGCCACCTCCTCCCGTCCGCCCGGCGGACCTCGCCGTGGCCTCATTTCTACGGCACGGCACTGACAAACCAAGGCGCCCCATTCCGGTTCTGGGCACGTCGGTTTTGTGAGGTTTCCGAGGCCATAAGGAGGAGTGCGCGCCGGACCACGGTAGGCCCGCGGGCACCGTCAGCCAATCTGGTTATCCACAGGCCATGTGGACGACGGCCCGTATGCTGTGGAGAACCCACCAAAACCTGTGCACGACGCGGTGGACAGCCCTGTGAACAAGCCCTCGATCTCTCTCTGCAGTCGCCTCTGACCTGCATCTTTGCCGTCCACCGGCTGTGCAGAAGAAAAACTTTCCCAGTCGGATCAAGATCGCTTCGAACGATGCGCGAAAGCATGGCCCGCACAGGCTTCGGTAAGGGTCAGCGAGCAATTGCATCTCTTACCTGTGGACGATTACATTAGCGCCCATGTCACAGGCTCCCGCGATCCCCGAGGCCACCCGACGGCGGCACGACCGAGAGATCCTCGCACTGGCAGTCCCGGCCTTCGGCGCACTCGTCGCCGAGCCGCTTTTCGTCATGGCCGACAGCGCGATCGTCGGCCATCTCGGCACCGCACAGCTCGCCGGTCTCGGCGTCGCCTCGGCGCTCCTCACCACCGCCGTGAGCGTCTTCGTCTTTCTCGCCTACGCCACCACGGCGGCCGTCGCCCGCAGGGTCGGAGCCGGCGATCTCCAGGAAGCCATCCGCCAGGGCATGGACGGTATCTGGCTGGCGCTGCTGCTCGGTGCCGGCGTCATCGCCGTCACTCTGCCGCTGGCACCCGGCATCGTGGACCTCTTCGGAGCCTCGGCCACCGCGGCACCCTACGCGACGACCTACCTCAGGATCTCCTCACTGGGTATCCCGGCCATGCTGATGGTGCTCGCCGCCACCGGCGTCCTGCGCGGCCTCCAGGACACCCGAACCCCGTTGTACGTCGCCGTCGCGGGCTTCGTCGCCAACGCCGGCCTGAACGCCGGACTCGTCTACGGCGCCGGACTGGGTATCGCAGGCTCTGCCTGGGGCACCGTCATCGCCCAGTGCGGGATGGCGGCCGTCTATCTGACCGTCGTCGTACGGGGAGCCCGGAGGCACGGAGCGTCCCTTCGCCCTGACGCCGCCGGGATACGAGCCTCGGCACAGGCCGGCGCGCCTCTGCTCGTCCGGACGCTCTCGCTGCGAGCCATCCTCATGATCGCCACGGCCGTGGCCGCCCGGCTGGGCGATGCCGACATCGCCGCCCACCAGATCGTGCTGTCGCTGTGGAGCCTGCTGGCCTTCGCCCTGGACGCGATAGCGATCGCCGGGCAGGCCATCATCGGCCGCTATCTCGGGGCGGGGGACACCGCCGGCGCTCGTGAGGCCTGCCGACGCATGGTCCAGTGGGGCATCGCCACCGGGGTCATCCTGGGCCTGCTGGTGGTGGCTGCCCGACCGCTCTTCCTGCCGGTGTTCACCAGCGACCCCACCGTGAAGGACATCGCACTGCCCGCGCTGCTCATCGTGGCGGTCTCCCAGCCGATCTCCGGTGTGGTCTTCGTCCTCGACGGCGTTCTGATGGGCGCAGGAGACGGGCCGTATCTCGCCGGGGCCATGGTCGTGACCCTCGGAGTCTTCACCCCGGTGGCGCTCCTGGTCCCCGCCCTCGGCGGCGGGCTCACGGCGCTCTGGGGAGCCATGACCCTGATGATGGCCACGCGGATGCTGACCCTCTGGCTGCGTACCCGCTCGGGCCGCTGGATCGTGACCGGCGCAACGCGCTGACCGTCACCGACCCCCGGCTGTTTCACGTGAAACGTGAAACAGCGCGAGCCGCCACGTTTCACGTGAAACACCCGTCGCACCGCCGCGTCGTCGGCAGACCAAAGGGGCCGCACCCTCACGGGTACGGCCCCTTCAGCTACTGCTCAGTCCGAGCGTGGCCTCAGGCCGCGACGACCTCGATGTTGACCTTGGCGGCAACCTCGGGGTGCAGACGCACGAACGTCTCGTGGGCGCCCAGCGTCTTGATCGGCGAGCCCAGCTCGATGCGGCGCTTGTCGACCTCGGGGCCACCGGAAGCCTTGATCGCCGAGGCGACGTCGGCCGGGGTGACGGAACCGAAGAGACGACCGGCGTCGCCGGAGCGGACGGCCAGACGGACCTTGACGCCCTCGAGCTGGGCCTTCACGGAGTTGGCCTGCTCGATGGTCTGGATCTCGTGGATCTTGCGAGCACGACGGATCTGCTCGACGTCCTTCTCGCCACCCTTGGTCCAGCGGATAGCGAACTTCCGCGGGATCAGGTAGTTGCGAGCGTAGCCGTCCTTGACGTCGACGACGTCGCCGGCGGCACCGAGGCCAGAGACCTCGTGGGTGAGGATGATCTTCATGTGTCGGTCACCCTTCCCTTATCGCGCGGTGGACGTGTAGGGCAGCAGCGCCATCTCACGGCTGTTCTTGACTGCCGTGGCGACGTCACGCTGGTGCTGCGTGCAGTTGCCGGTCACGCGGCGGGCACGGATCTTGCCGCGGTCGGAAATGAACTTCCGCAGCATGTTCGTGTCCTTGTAGTCCACGTACTGGACCTTGTCCTTGCAGAACGCGCAGACCTTCTTCTTAGGCTTGCGCACAGGCGGCTTCGCCATGGTGTTTCTCCTGTGTGATCAAGAAGTGGGGATGCGAGCCCGTTGCCCTTAGAAGGGGGGCTCGTCCGAGTAGCCGCCGCCACCGCCGCTGCCGCCGGAGCCGCCGCCCCAACCGCCGCCACCCTGGTTGCCGCCACCGGCGGGAGCGCCGGAGGCCCAGGGGTCGTCGTTGGGAGCGCCGCCCTGCTGGCCGCCGCCGGAGCCGCCGCCCCAGCTGCCGCCACCCTGGCCGCCACCGCCGCCGAAACCGCCACCCTGGCCACCGCGGCCGCCACCACCGGCGGTCTTGGTGACCTTGGCCGTGGCGCTCCGCAGGCTGGCGCCGACTTCCTCGACGTCCAGCTCGTAGACCGTGCGCTTGACACCCTCACGGTCCTCGTAGGACCGCTGCTTCAGCCGGCCCTGCACGATGACGCGCATGCCTCGCTGGAGCGACTCGGCGACGTTCTCCGCCGCCTGACGCCAGACCGAGCAGGTCAGAAAGAGGCTTTCGCCGTCCTTCCACTCGTTCGTCTGGCGGTCGAAGGTGCGGGGAGTGGACGCGACGCGGAACTTCGCGACCGCCGCACCGGACGGGGTGAAGCGCAGCTCGGGGTCATCGACAAGATTGCCGACGACCGTGATGACGGTCTCGCCTGCCATGGGGGAACCTCTCGGCGGGTTTGCTGCTGGCTGCTTGCTGCTACTCGAAACCCGAGATCAGCTGAGCTGGGAGCTCAGTGGGTCTCGGGACGGAGGACCTTGGTCCGGAGGACCGACTCGTTCAGGTTCATCTGGCGGTCGAGCTCCTTCACGACCGCAGGCTCGGCCTGCAGGTCGATGACCGAGTAGATGCCCTCGGGCTTCTTCTTGATCTCGTACGAGAGACGACGACGGCCCCAGGTGTCGACCTTCTCCACCTTGCCGTTGCCCTCGCGGACGACGGAGAGGAAGTTCTCGATCAGGGGGGCGACAGCGCGCTCCTCCAGATCGGGGTCGAGGATGACCATCACCTCGTAGTGACGCATGTGGAACCCACCTCCTTTGGACTCAGCGGCCACGGTCGTTCCGTGGCAGGAGGGTTGTGATGCGTACGCAACGGTATCGGCCGCCACTGACATGCGGGGGGCTTCCCTCGGGAACCCCAGCCGCGGGCCTGGGCAGACACCGGTGCAGACGGTACAGACTACCCGCACACCTGCTTCCGGTTGAAATCCGACCGCCGGGCCCCTCAATCTGTACCCATCGGGTGTGTACGGCGCTACGATGCGCCGCCTTCCGCAGGAGGTGCCCTATGGCACAGGCATTGCGACCCAACACCGCCGGTTCCCTGTTCGCCACCGACGGCAAGACCCATCCGCTCCAGGACTCCCTGATGGCCGTGACGCTGGCGCTCGGACTGATCGCCTTCATCACGTCGTTCTTCCACAGCCTGCACCTGCTCAGCTCCTGGACCGGTCTGATCGGCATCTGCACCGGCCTGTTCGGGCAGTGGGTCTCGATCACCACGCGCGAGCGCTTCGGTCTGATCCTGGGTCTCGGTGCCGCGGGCATCGGCTTCTTCATCGGTATGGCACACGGCGGCCTGTTCGGATAGGCCTCCGAACCCCTCCGTACCACCGCGCGACGCCCCGGCCGCACCGGAGCCGGGGCGTAGGTGGTGTACGCCCAGTCAGGCCGCGAGCAAGGCGCAGTAGGCTTCGGCGCGAGAGCCGGAGCCCCTGTACCCATGGGGACACACCAGCCCGAGGAGCGCCCCGACATGAGCCTGACCCTGCGGACCATCAGCCGCGAACAGCATCTGGCATACATCCAGAGCCTGCCGGCGGCCAGCCACATGCAGGTCCCGGCCTGGGCAGATGTCAAGGCGGAGTGGCGTTCGGAGAACCTCGGCTGGTTCGACGACCGCACCGGCGAGATGGTCGGCGCGGGCCTGGTGCTGTACCGCCAGCTGCCCAAGATCAAGCGCTACCTCGCGTACCTCCCCGAGGGCCCGGTCATCAACTGGTTCGCGCCGAATCTCGACGAGTGGATCCAGCCGATGCTGGCCCACCTCAAGCAGCAGGGCGCGTTCTCCGTGAAGATGGGCCCGCCGGTGATCATCCGGCGCTGGGAAGCCAACTCCATCAAGGCCGGCATCCAGAACCCGGACGTGAAGCGCCTGCGCGACATCGAGGCCGACTTCATCGAACCGCGCGCCTTCGAGGTGGCCGACAAGCTGCGCCGCATGGGCTGGCAGCAGGGCGAGGACGGCGGCGCCGGCTTCGGTGACGTGCAGCCGCGCTACGTCTACCAGGTGCCGCTGGCGAACCGTTCCCTGGAAGAGGTCCACAAGAACTTCAACCAGCTGTGGCGGCGCAACATCAAGAAGGCCGAGAAGGCCGGCGTCGAGGTCGTCCAGGGCGGCTACCAGGACCTCGAGGAGTGGCAGCGGCTGTACGAGATCACGGCCGTGCGCGACCACTTCCGGCCGCGCCCGCTGTCGTACTTCCAGCGCATGTGGACGGCCCTCAACACCGAGGACCCCAACCGGATGCGGCTCTACTTCGCCCAGCACAACGGGGTGAACCTGTCCGCGGCGACCATGCTGATCGTCGGCGGACACGTCTGGTACTCCTACGGTGCCTCCGACAACATCGGCCGCGAGGTGCGCCCGTCCAACGCCATGCAGTGGCGGATGCTGCGCGACGCCTACGCGCTCGGCGCCACCGTCTACGACCTGCGTGGCATCTCGGACTCGCTGGACGAGACGGATCACCTCTTCGGCCTCATCCAGTTCAAGGTGGGCACCGGCGGCCAGGCCGCCGAATACCTCGGCGAATGGGACTTCCCGCTGAACAAGCTGCTCCACAAGGCGCTCGACATCTACATGTCGCGCCGCTGACGTCACGCTCCGTGCTTCTATAGCCCTGACACACCCCAGCCATCCAGAAAGGTCCCAGGTCCGGCCATGGCGCTCACGCTCTACGTCGACACCGCGCGCTGGCGGGCGCACCACAAGCACGTGCAGGAGCAGTTCCCGGGCCTCGTCCCGGTCTGCAAGGGCAACGGCTACGGCTTCGGGCACGAACGCCTGGCGGAAGAGGCCACGCGTCTGGGCTCGGACGTCCTCGCCGTCGGTACGACGTACGAGGCCGCGCGCATCAAGGACTGGTTCGGCGGCGACCTGCTGGTGCTGACGCCGTACCGGCGCGGCGAGGAGCCCGTTCCGCTGCCCGACCGGGTCATCCGCTCGGTCTCGTCGATCGACGGCGTGTACGGGCTGGTGGGCGCGCGCGTGGTCATCGAGGTGATGTCCACGATGAAGCGGCACGGCATCAGCGAGCAGGACCTGCCGCAGCTGCACTCGGCCATAGAGAACGTCCGGCTGGAGGGCTTCGCCATCCATCTGCCGCTGGACCGCACCGACGGATCGGACGCCGTCGAGGAGGTCATCGGCTGGATGGACCGGCTGCGCGCAGCCAGGCTGCCGCTGCACACGATGTTCGTCAGCCACCTCAAGGCCGACGAACTCGCCCGGCTCCAGCAGCAGTTCCCGCAGACCCGGTTCAGGGCCCGGATCGGCACCCGGCTGTGGCTGGGGGACCACGACGCCACCGAGTACCGCGGGGCGGTCCTGGACGTCACCCGCGTCGCCAAGGGCGACCGGTTCGGCTACCGGCAGCAGAAGGCGGCCTCGGACGGCTATCTGGTGGTCGTGGCGGGCGGTACGTCGCACGGGGTGGGCCTGGAGGCCCCGAAGGCCCTGCACGGCGTCATGCCGCGCGCCAAGGGCGTCGCACGGGCCGGCCTGGCCACGGTGAACCGGAACCTTTCGCCGTTCGTCTGGGGCGGCAAGCAGCGCTGGTTCGCAGAGCCGCCGCACATGCAGGTGTCGATCCTGTTCGTGCCGACGGACGCTCCGGAGCCGAAGGTGGGCGAGGAGCTGGTGGCCCATCTGCGGCACACCACCACTCAGTTCGACCGCATCGTGGACCGCTGACGGGTTCTCAGGACGCCGAAAGGGCCGTACACGGGGTTCCGTGTACGGCCCTTTCCTTCTGCCTGGGCGGTTCGCTCACCCCTGGCTGTTCGCTCTACCAGGGCTGTTCGCTCTACCAGGGCTGTTCGCTCTACCAGGGCTGTTCGCTCAGAGCGAACTGTCTTCGGAGGCTCGGATTCCCCACTCCACCTGCGGCCCTTCGAACTGTGCTGCGTGACGCGGGGGACGGGCGGCCGCGCCGAGCACGAAGACGTCCTCCGCACCGTCCAGCACCCCGCCCGAAGGGTCGTCGTCGCCGGAGCGCCGCACCACGTCCCGCTCGGGCATGAGGATGTCGCGAACGACCATCGCGCAGAGGTAGAGCGTGCCGAGCAGGTGCACGGCGATGGCCCAGTGGTAGCCGTGGGTCGGCAGACCCTTGTGGGCGTCACCGCTGGTCGTGTACGCGAGGTACATCCAGATCCCCAGGAAGTACGCCACCTCGCACGCCTGCCAGATCAGGAAGTCCCGCCACTTGGGCCGGGCGAGCACGGCCAGCGGCACCAGCCACAGGACGTACTGCGGGGAGTAGACCTTGTTGGTGAGGATGAAGGCCGCCACCACCAGGAAGGCCAGCTGGGCGAAGCGGGGCCGGCGCGGAGCGGTGAGGGCCAGGGCGGCGATGCCCAGGAAGCAGAGCAGCACCAGGACCATCGCCGCGTTGTTCACGAAGCCCGTACTGGGCGGACTGGTCGTGTTCTGCGCCCAGATCAGCCAGAAGGAGCCGAAGTCGACGCCTCGTTCCTGGCTGAACGTGTAGAACTTCGACCAGCCGTCGAAGGCGAAGATCATCACCGGAAGGTTCACGACGAGCCAGGCGACGACGGCGCCTCCCGCTGCGGTGAAGAAGTCCCGCCATTTGCCCGCGCGCCAGCACAGCAGAAACAGCGGCCCCAGGAGGAACACGGGATACAGCTTGGCGGCCGTGGCAAGCCCCAGGAGGACACCGAAGGCAACGGGACGACTCCGGGACCACATCAGCGTCGCCGCGGCCGTCAGAGCGACCGCCAGGAGGTCCCAGTTGATGGTGGCGGTCAGTGCGAAGGCGGGCGCCAGGGCGACCAGCAGGCCGTCCCAGGGACGGCGGCGGTGCGTACGGACCACGCACACCGCGATGACCGCGGCGCAGATCATCAGCATCCCGGCGTTGACGAACCAGTACACCTGCTCCTGGAGCTGGATGCTGCCGCTGCCCGGCGTGAGCCATGCGGCCACCTCCATGAACACACCGGTCAGCACCGGGTATTCGAGGTAGTCCATGTCACCGGGGAGCTTGTCGAAGTACGGCACCAGACCGTCGGCGAAGCCCCGCCCCTGGTAGAGGTGCGGGATGTCCGAATAGCAGGCGTGGGTGTACTGGGAACTCGCGCCGAAGAACCAGCCGCCGTTGTAGCACGGCGCCTTCTGGATCAGGCCCAGGGCGAACATGCCGATCGCCACGAGGACCACGACCCGTAGCGGTGTCCACCAGGACGTCCCGAGCAGCGCACGCCGCCCGATGGGGCCACCGATCAGCTCGCTACCGGCCGCGGCGACCGGGTCTTCCCTGGTCGGCCGCACCGGCTCCGGCTCGCGCACGCCCGCGGGCGTCGTCTCTGCACTGGGCATGGGGCCCATCCTGCCGTACCTCTCTAGGAATACGCCGAGGGCCGCCGCACCTCGTCGGATGCGGCGGCCCATGTTTCACGTGAAACAGACTTCGGCGGGCGAAATGGTCACCTACCGGTCAGACCTCGCGGCTAGCCGGTCGTCCCGCCGAAGAGGTTCCCGTTCCCTCCGCCGTTGGCGTTGCCTCTGGTGTCGCCTTCGCCGGTCGACTCCGTAGCCGACGGCGAGGACGTGGTACCCGAGGTGCTGCCACCGGTGTTACCACCGTCGGTCGAGCAGTTCCAGGCGAACCGGCAGCTCTCGCTCACGGTCGGCGAAGGCGAGGTGGCCGTCTCGCTGGGCGTGGCGCTGGGCGTCTCGCTCGGCGTCTCGCTCGGCGTGATGCTCGGGGACGGCGTCGGGGACGGAGCTCCCGCCTCGTCGGCGACCTCACCGATCTTGGTGGCGTCCGGGAAGCCCGGGTCGTTCTTGCCCTTCAGCGCGGACTCCATGTACTCGGTCCACACCGAGGTCGGAATGTCACCACCGTGGATGGATGCCACGCCGGCGGTGCCGTTCATGGAGAGCAGCTCGGCGTCCTTCGGGTTCTCCCGGAACATCGCCACCGAGGTCGCCAGCTGCTGGGTGTAGCCGACGAACCAGGCCGACTTGTTGCTGTCGGTGGTACCGGTCTTGCCCGCCGCCGTACGGCCGAGGGCCTTGGCGTTCTTACCCGTACCGTTCTGGATCACGTTCTGCAGGGTGTTCGTGACGTTGTTCGCGATATCCGCGGACATAGCCGAGGTCACCTTCGGCTTTCCGAAGCCCTGCAAGGGGTTTCCGTCCTGCTTGACCTCGGTCACCGAGTACGGGTCCGTGTGCTTGCCGGACGCGGCGAAGGTCGCGTAGGCGTCCGCCATGCGGATCGCGCTGGGGGTGGACGTACCGATGGCAAACGACGGGTTGAGGTCCTGCGACATGCTGTCCGGCAGGATCCCGGACGCCTGGGCCACGTCCCGGACCTTCGTCATACCGACGTCCACGCCGAGCTGCACGAACGGCGTGTTGATCGACTGTTCCATCGCCTTGCGCAGACTGATGTAGCCCCAGGGGTATCCGCTCTCGTTCCTCTGCCGGAAGATCGAGTTGTCCTTGTTCAGGTAGTACGTCCCGTCCGGCCGCCGCACCTTGAGATTGTCGTCACCGTTGTACTTGCTCAGCGGTGAGACCCCGACGCCGTCGGTCTTGTACGTCCCGTATTCCATGGCCGCGGCCAGGACGAACGGCTTCCACGTCGAACCGACGGGGACACCCGAGGTGTCGGCGTTGTTGGTGAAGTGGTTGTTCTCGTAGCCGGCACCGCCGTACAGGGCGACGATCGCGCCGTCCTTGGGCACCACCGACGCCGCACCGAACTGGACGTACTTGTCCTTCTCCTTCTTCGGATCCAGGCGCTCTTTCTGGACTTTCTGCACGGCCGCGCTCAGCGCGTTGACCTTGTCCTTCTGGAAGGTCGTGTAGATCTGGAAGCCGCCCTGGTCGAATCGCGCCTCGGTGATGTTGGAGTGCGCAAGGACGTACTTCTTGGCCGTGTCGGCGAGGTAGCTGATCTGGCCGGTCATCCCCTTGGTCGCCTTGCGGCCCTGGGGCATCGGGTACTTCTTGACCGCTTCCTGGTACTCGGCGTCGGTGAGGTGCTGGTCCTTGTGCATCTCCTCGAGGATCCAGCCCCAGCGGTCGTGCGAACGCTTGTAGTTGGCGTCCCTGGAGGCCGCGACGTCGATGTCCGGGTTGCCCGCGGGGTCGTAGTACGTCGCACCCTTCAGCAGGGCGGCCAGGACAGCGCACTGGCTCGGACTGAGCTTATTCGCGTCCACGCCGTAGTAGGTCTGGGCGGCGGCCTGGATGCCGTACGCGCCACGGCCGAAGTACGAGGTGTTCAGGTAGCCCTGGAGGATCTCCGGCTTGGTGAGCTTGGTGCCCACCTTGACGGAGATGAACATCTCCTTGAACTTGCGCGAGAACGTCTGGTCCTGGCTGAGGTAGGTGTTCTTGACGAACTGCTGGGTGATCGTCGAACCACCCTGCGTCTGACCGCCCTGGGCCATGTTGACGAGCGCGCGGGCGATTCCCTTGAAGTCGACGCCCGGGTCCGTGTAGAAGCTCTTGTTCTCCGCCGAGATCACCGCGTACTGCATCGCCTTGGGGATCTGGTCGATGGTGACGTTCTGCCGGTTGATGCCGGTGCCCGTCGCGACCATCTGCTTGCCGTCGGCCCAGTAATAGACGTTGTTCTGGGACTTGGCCGCGGTGTTCTCGTCCGGGACGCCCACCATGGCGTATCCGACACCGACCAGCGCCACCAGGCTTCCGAAGAAGGTGATGCACAGGCCGGAGACGAGCTTCCAGGAGGGGACCCAGCGGCGCCATCCGAACCTGTTCGCCCTGGGGTAGTCGACAATGCGCTTCTTGCCGGGCGGCGTCGACGCCCGGCCTCTGCCACGTCCCGGCCCGGCAGGACCACCCGGACCGCGACTTCCGTTGTCGGCCGTTCTGCGGCGGCCTCCGGTGTTTCTCTGCGCCGCCCGGCGTGCCTCGGCTCGGCCGCTGTAGGGGCGCTCTTCACCCCCCGAGTCCTGGGAGTCCGACCCGTAGGAACGGGACCCATAGGAGTCGGAAGGAGACCCGGTGGCGCCTCGCGGGGCCGCACGGCGGCCGGCGGACGGGTCGGACTGGCCGCGTCGGGCCGCGGCACGTCCGCCTCCCTGCGGCTGCGGCGGTTTGCGACGGTGCTCGCTCATCGAACGATTACTCCTCGGGCAGGCGCACCCGTGCGCGCCTGGAAACGGCGGCTGGTTTCCGGTCCCCCCGAAGTACGGATGTGGTCGGTCCTGCATTCACCCGTACTGCACCGGGGACAGGGACGCCCCCCAGGCGTCACTTGGTTCCCGGTGGTGTGCATGCCGCACAGACTACGCACCACCAAAACCCGTCGAGCCCCGAAGTTCACCCCAAATCAGGCAAGTTGCCTCCTACGAATCGGTGATGTGATCCCGTTCACCGTCGTTCCTCTTGTCGCACCGGGATCGCCGATCTATCGTCAGGATGTATCGAGCCGATACATCAGAGCGAGATAAGCGCATCAGAGACGAGAGGGGGCGACCTTGAGCCGACGGTCCGGCATCCTTGAGTTCGCCGTACTCGGCCTGCTCCGCGAATCCCCGATGCACGGCTATGAGCTGCGGAAACGGCTCAACACGTCACTGGGCGTCTTCCGGGCGTTCAGCTACGGGACGCTCTACCCCTGCCTCAAGACGCTGCTCGCCAACGGCTGGTTGATCGAGGAACCGGGAAACACCACCGAGGACGCCCTCGCCGCGCCGCTCGCCGGCCGCCGCGCCAAGATCGTCTACCGGTTGACGGCCGAAGGTAAGGAGCATTTCGAGGAGCTCCTTTCCCAGACCGGCCCCGACGCCTACGAGGACGAGCACTTCGCGGCACGGTTCGCCTTCTTCGGGCAGACCTCGCGTGATGTGCGGATGCGCGTGCTGGAGGGCCGGCGCAGCCGGCTGGAGGAGCGCCTGGAGAAGATGCGCGCCTCGCTGGCACGCACCAGGGAGCGCCTCGACGACTACACGCTTGAGCTCCAGCGCCACGGAATGGAGTCCGTGGAGCGCGAAGTGCGCTGGCTGAACGAGCTCATCGAGAGCGAGCGGGCCGGACGGGACCTGAAGGGTCCCGCTTCCGGAGAGTCCGCTCAGAAGAACACCACCAATGGAGCGCCGGGCGTCCTGCCCCGGTCCGGGGACATCCCCCGGCCGGATTCGCCCGACGACACCGCCACGTGAGACCCGTTCAGGGCCTCACTCGTACACACAGGGAGCAACCGGAATGGGTTCGGTTCGCGTAGCCGTCGTCGGTGTGGGCAACTGCGCCGCGTCGCTGGTGCAGGGAGTCGAGTACTACAAGGACGCCGACCCGGCGTCGAAGGTCCCCGGGCTGATGCACGTCCAGTTCGGCGACTACCACGTCAAGGACATCGAGTTCGTCGCCGCGTTCGACGTGGACGCCAAGAAGGTCGGCCTCGACCTGGCGGACGCCATCGGCGCCTCCGAGAACAACACCATCAAGATCTGCGACGTGCCCAACACCGGTGTCACCGTCCAGCGCGGCCACACCCTCGACGGTCTCGGTAAGTACTACCGCGAGACCATCGAGGAGTCCGAGGCCGAGCCGGTCGACGTCGTCCAGATCCTCAAGGACAAGCAGGTCGACGTTCTCGTCTGCTACCTGCCCGTCGGTTCCGAGAGCGCGGCGAAGTTCTACGCCCAGTGCGCCATCGACGCCAAGGTCGCCTTCGTCAACGCCCTCCCGGTCTTCATCGCCGGCACCAAGGAGTGGGCGGACAAGTTCACCGAGGCGGGCGTCCCGATCGTCGGCGACGACATCAAGTCGCAGGTCGGCGCCACCATCACGCACCGCGTGATGGCCAAGCTGTTCGAGGACCGGGGTGTCGTCCTGGACCGCACGATGCAGCTGAACGTCGGCGGCAACATGGACTTCAAGAACATGCTCGAGCGCGAGCGCCTGGAGTCCAAGAAGATCTCCAAGACGCAGGCCGTGACCTCCCAGATCCCCGACCGGGACCTCGGCGAGAAGAACGTCCACATCGGCCCGTCCGACTACGTCGCCTGGCTCGACGACCGCAAGTGGGCCTACGTCCGCCTCGAGGGCCGTGCCTTCGGTGACGTCCCGCTGAACCTGGAGTACAAGCTCGAGGTCTGGGACTCCCCGAACTCCGCGGGTGTCATCATCGACGCCCTGCGCGCCGCGAAGATCGCCAAGGACCGCGGTATCGGTGGCCCGATCCTCTCCGCGTCGAGCTACTTCATGAAGTCCCCGCCGGTCCAGTACTTCGACGACCAGGCCCGCGAGAACGTCGAGAAGTTCATCCGCGGCGACGTCGAGCGCTGACGTCCGTCGCTCGCAAAAAAACGCTCCTGCCAGGGCTGTGAGAGTCCCCGGGTCCCCCGACCCGGGGACTCTCCCCGTGTGTGAGGCTGTGCCCCATGCCCGTCGTCCGCGACCTGCGTGTCCTGCTGCGCCTGCGGAACTTCCGCCGTCTGCTCGCCGTCCGTCTGCTCTCCCAGGGCGCGGACGGCGTCTACCAGGTCGCGCTCGCCGCCTATGTCGTCTTCTCCCCGGAGAAACAGACCTCACCGGCCGCGATCGCCTCGGCCATGGCCGTCCTGCTCCTCCCGTACTCCCTCGTGGGCCCCTTCGCCGGGGTCCTGCTGGACCGCTGGCGCCGCCGCCAGGTCTTCCTCTACGGCAATCTGCTGCGAGCGCTACTGGCCGCGGTCACCGCCGTCCTGATGGCCACCCATGTCCCCGACTGGCTCTTCTACGTCTCCGCCCTGTGCGTCACGGCCGTCAACCGCTTCGTCCTTTCGGGACTGTCCGCCGCCCTCCCGCGCGTCGTCGACACCGAACGTCTGGTGCTGGCCAATTCCCTGTCCCCGACCGCGGGAACCCTGGCCGCGACGGCTGGCGGCGGCCTCACCTTCGCCGTACGGCTGCTGGCCTCGGACTCCGATGCCGCAGTGGTGCTGCTGGGCGCAACGCTGTACCTGTCCGCGGCCCTCACCTCGCTGACCATGGCCCCCGGTCTCCTCGGCCCCGACCGGCATCAGGCACAGCCGAGCCTGGGAACAGCCGTGGTCACCACCGCACGCGACCTCATGGAGGCGATACGGCACCTCGCCGCACCCCGGCGTCGCGAGGCGGCCTGGGCGCTGCTCTCCATGACGGTGATGCGCTTCTGCTACGGCGCCCTGCTCGTCCTGGTGCTGATGCTGTGCCGCTACGCGCTCTCCTCCGACCCGGACGACGGGCTCGGGCTACTGGGGCTGGCGTTGG
Organism: Streptomyces sp. NPDC001220; assembly: GCF_053597895.1. NCBI lineage: Bacteria > Bacillati > Actinomycetota > Actinomycetes > Kitasatosporales > Streptomycetaceae > Streptomyces > Streptomyces sp. NPDC001220. The sequence goes on along the minus strand of NZ_JBSFJE010000007.1, from coordinate 260,822 downwards.
GGATCTCCGGCGCGGGTTTCTTCGCGGCAGCCGTGGTGACGCCGTGGGCCGCGGGGCGGTTCGGCCCCGGGCGCTGGATCGTGGTGTGCGCCGCGTCCGCCGCCGTACTGGAGCCCGCCCTGGGCCTTCCGTTCACGACCGTCCCCATGCTCGTCGCCGCCTTCGTCCTGGGACTGATCACCCAGGGCGCGAAGATCGCCACCGACACCATCGTCCAGTCCTCCGTCGACGACGGCTTCCGCGGCCGGATCTTCTCCGTGTACGACGTGCTCTTCAACGTGGCTTTCGTGGGCGCCGCAGGCGTAGCCGCCCTGATGCTCCCGCCGGACGGGCGCTCCGCCACCCTCGTCGTCACCGTCGCCCTTGTCTACGCGGGGGTCGCGGTGGCCATGGCCCGCTTTGAGCGCCACTGAGGGTCCCAGCAGAGCCAGGGAACCCCTCCAGTTTTTGCGGCAAAGACGCCGACGCCGCGAGGGGCGATGTTTCACGTGAAACATCGCCCCTCTTCACATCGCGGCCGGGTCATGTTTCACGTGAAACATGACCCGTTCCCTGCGCTCAGCCCTGATCGGCCCACCACTCCTTGAGCGCGGCCACCGCAGCGTCGCGCTCCATCGGCCCGTTCTCGAGCCGCAGCTCCAGCATGTGCTTGTAGGCCTTGCCGACCTCCGGCCCCGGACGGATTCCCAGGATCTCCATGATCTGGTTGCCATCGAGGTCCGGGCGGATGGCATCGAGCTCCTCCCGCTCCTGAAGGTCGGCGATGCGCTCCTCCAGGCCGTCGTAGGCACGGGAGAGCGCCACTGCCTTCCGCTTGTTACGGGTGGTGCAGTCGGAACGGGTCAGCTTGTGGAGACGGTCGAGCAGGGGACCCGCGTCACGGACATAGCGACGCACCGCCGAATCCGTCCACTCCCCAGCGCCATAGCCATGGAAGCGCAGATGAAGTTCGACCAGGTGTGAGACGTCCTTCACCAGTTCGTTGGAGTACTTCAAGGCCGTCATGCGCTTCTTCGTCATCTTCGCGCCGACCACCTCGTGGTGATGGAACGAGACGCGGCCGTCGTTCTCGAAACGGCGGGTGCGTGGCTTGCCGATGTCGTGCAGCAGCGCGGCGAGGCGGAGGGTCAGATCGGGACCGTTCTCCTCCAGCGCCATGGCCTGCTCGAGGACGATCAGCGTGTGGTCGTAGACGTCCTTGTGCCGGTGATGCTCATCGCTCTCCAGGCGCAGGGCGGGGAGCTCGGGCAGGACATGGTCGGCGAGGCCGGTGTCGACGAGCAACGTCAGCCCCTTGCGGGGATGAGCCGAGAGGATCAGTTTGTTCAGCTCGTCCCGGACCCGCTCGGCCGAGACGATCTCCAGACGCCCCGCCATGTCCTTCATCGCGGCAACGACCTCGGGTGCCACCTCGAAGTCGAGCTGGGCCGCGAAGCGGGCGGCACGCATCATCCGCAGCGGGTCGTCCGAGAAGGAGTCCTCGGGCGTCCCCGGAGTCCGCAGCATCCGAGCCGCCAGGTCCACCAGGCCGCCGTGCGGGTCGATGAACTCCTTCTCCGGCAGCGCCACCGCCATGGCGTTGACCGTGAAGTCGCGTCGGACGAGGTCCTCCTCGATGGAGTCGCCGTACGACACCTCGGGCTTGCGCGAGGTGCGGTCGTACGCCTCGGAGCGGTAGGTGGTCACCTCGATCTGGTAGCCGTCCTTCTGCGCGCCGACCGTGCCGAAGGCGATACCGACCTCCCAGAGGGCGTCCGCCCAGGGCCGGACGATCTTCAGTACGTCCTCGGGGCGGGCGTCGGTGGTGAAGTCCAGGTCGTTGCCGAGCCGTCCCAGCAGTGCGTCCCGGACCGAGCCGCCGACCAGGGCAAGCGAGAACCCGGCCTCCTGAAATCGGCGTGCGAGGTCGTCGGCGACGGGCGCCACCCGCAGCAGCTCGCTCACCGCGCGCTGCTGCGCCTGGCTCAGGGCAGAGGAAGGAGTGTCTTCATTGGCGTTCGGCACAACAGAACAGGGTACGTGGCCCGGGCGGCCCGAAGCGCCTCCATATTCCGGCAGCGCCCCACACAGAGCCGCCATACACGGGGCGTGGGACAGCTCACTCCATACCCTCACAAGGGCAGCGCTCCGCGCTTACATGAGTCTCCCGACGATACTGGACATAGGGGACGGGCCGGCCTCCTCCCCCGATCTTGTGGAGCAGACCGCGGCACTTCCGCTCAGCGCGCCTCGTTACCATGCGTGGACGCACATTCCGACGACCACTGACGATGACGAGGGACGGACGAGCGCGTGGCCGAGGCGGCAGACTTCCAGGGGACGCCCTCACCTGCCCGTCGCTGGCTGCGGCGCACCGGGGCACTGCTCGCGGGTGCGCCCCTGCTGGCCGCACTGGTGCAGTTGCCCGCCGCGGTGCCGGCGCAGGCGGCCGACTCCGACACGGTGTCCGTCGCCCTGGACTCGCTCAGTCCCAGCGCCCCCAGCGACGGGGACACGCTGACGGTCTCCGGCACGGTGACCAACAACGGCAAGCAGGCCGTCACGGACGCCCAGGTGGACCTGCGCGTGGGTTCTCGGCTCAGCGCACGCTCCGCGATCGACTCCGCGGCCCGGCACCCCGACGACCTCCAGTCGAGCCTCGGCACCGCGATCGGCGGCAAGTACACCGAGGACTTCGACTCGCTCGCCCCGGGCGTCGCGGAGCACTTCAGCATCTCGGTGCCGGTCGACAAGCTCGACCTCGGCCCGGACGGCGTCTACCCGTTCGGTGTCTCGCTTTCCGGCCAGACGTCCGCACAGCCGTGGGACCAGGTACTCGGCATCCAGCGGACGTTTCTGCCCTGGCAGTCCTCAGAGGCCGACACACAGACCAGGACCACGTTCCTGTGGCCGTTGATCTCCACCGTCCATGTGACGGCGAAGACGGGCGCGGGCGAGCTGCAGACGCCGGTCTTCCTCAATGACGACCTCGCCAAGGAGATCTCGCCCGGCGGCCGGCTGGCGCAGATGCTGGCGCTCGGCAAGGACCTGGACGTCACCTGGGTGATCGACCCGGATCTGCTGGCCTCCGTGGACGCGATGACCCGCAGCTACCGGGTCCAGGGCGCCGGGGACACCACCACGGCAGGCACCCACCAGGCGGTGGCCAAGCAGTTCCTGGCCGACCTCCAGGACGCGGTGGCGGACAAGGAGGTCGTGGCCCTGCCCTTCGCCGACCCGGACCTGGCCTCCCTCGCCCACAACGGCACCAGCGTCACCGGATCGCTGAGTCACCTCAAGGACGCCACCGACGTCGCCGCCACCACCGTGGAGACTGTGCTCCATGTCACACCGAGCACGGACTTCGCATGGCCCGTGAACGGTGCCGTCGACCCGTCGATCATCAAAGTCGCCACCTCGGCGGGCGCCGACAAGGTGATCGCCCGCAGTGACAGCCTCCAGGAGACGGGCGGGCTGCCGTACACGCCCTCGGCGGCGCGTCCGATCGGTGGCGGGACGACGGCGGTGGTCGCGGACGCACGACTGTCCACGGCCTTCCAGGGCGATCTGACGACGGCCGACTCCGCCACCCTCGCGGTGCAGCGGTTCCTGGCCCAGAGCCTGGCGCTGAACACCCAGACGGACAAACAGCGCAGCATCGTCATCGCCCCGCAGCGAATGCCGTCGGCGAGCCAGGTCCAGGCGATGGCGACGGCGATCACCACATTGCAGGCCAGTAACTGGTCAAGGTCCCAGGACCTCGCGACGGCGGCCAAGGACAAGCCCGACCCCGGCGCGACCACGAAGATCCCCTCGTCGTCCGCCTACCCCTCCTCGCTGCGCAAGCGGGAGCTGCCCCGGACGGCCTTCGAGCAGATCGCCCGCACCCAGGACAAGCTCGACAACTTCCAGGTGGTCCTCACCAACCAGTCCCGGGTGGTGACCCCCTTCGGGCGGGCCATAAACCGTGAGATGTCCACGTCGTGGCGGGGCCGCGGCAGCGAGGCCGACAGTTTCCGCACCAGCGTGGAGTCCTGGCTCGACAGCCTCACCGGTCAGGTCAAGCTGATCGACAAATCCGAGACCAAGCTCTCCGGCCGCAGCGCCACCATCCCGGTGACCGTCCAGAACAACCTGGTCCAGGGCGTCGGCCACCTCGTCCTGCGACTCACCTCGACGATGCCGACCCGACTGGAGATCGGCGGCAAGGCCTACTACGAACAGCCGGTCGAGGTCTCCGGCGGCCACACCCAGTCCGTGAAGTTCTCCACGTCGGCCAACGCCAACGGCCGGGTGGAGGTCATCGCCCAGCTCTACACCGAGGACGGCCAGGAGTACGGCGCCCCGGTCCAGTTCGACGTGAAGGTCACCGAGGTCACGCCCACCGTGATGCTCGTCATCGGCGGCGGCGTGCTGCTGCTGGTGCTGGCCGGGTTCCGGATGTACACCCAGCGCAAGCGGGCGGCCGCCCGCCGTGCCGAGGAAGGCGACGGCCCCGAGGACGCGGGCGAGGACACCCCCGACGCCCCGCAGGCCCCGGAGAGCCCCGAAGCCCTGGACGCCAAGGGCTCCGAGGACACCGGCCGGCCGGGGAACCCCGACACTCGTGAGGATCGTCTCCAGGAAGAGTCCGGGCCCCGCTCCGGGGCAGACGACCCTGAGCAGCCGAGTGACCCGACACCGGACACCGCACCGGAAAGCGCCGACCCGTCCGGAACGGGTGAGAGAGTGGACCGTTGAGCGATGTCGTGGCTGGTGTGGCCCGGGACGATGAGGTGGGGTAACCATGAACGCGCCGTACGACGGTGAACGCGGCCAGGGCGCGGCCGGTTCGGGCTACCCCGAGCCGCCGCCGGAGGCCGGCCAGGTTCCGCCGCAGCACGCGGCTGACATGTACCTCCAGGACGCCTACGACCAGGACCCCTACCGGTCGCAGGACCTCTCCGCCCAGGACCCGGTCGCCGAGGCGCTCTACGACCGCGCCGCGCACCCCCCGCCGCCCCCCGGCATGTACCCGCAGCAGCCGCTGTACGGCCAGCCCGCCCAGTCGCCGTACGCCCCCGACCCGCATGTGTGGGCCCAGACCCCGGCGCCGGAGCCGGAGGGCCCGAACCAGTACCTGCCCTATGGGGACAACCCGCGTACCACCCAGTTCGTGGGCGTGGACGATCTGGTCACGCACTCCGGTGAGGAACGCCACGAGCCGGACGCCTTCGCGCATCTGTTCCGGGACCAGCAGCAGGGCGGCGGCAACCCGCAGACGGACCCCCGCCCCGTCCCGGGTCCCGCGGGCCAGTACCCGCCCCCCGCCGGCCAGTACCCACCGCCCTCGGGCCAGTACCCGTCGGCGCCGCAGGCCTCCGCAGCCCGGAACCAGCACGCGGCTCCTCACTACGCGGCGTCCCAGTTCCCGCAGGCCCCGACCACACCCGAGGCCCCTGTCGCCGAGCCGGTACCCGCCGCTCCGGCGTCTCCCGCGGCGCCCTCGGCCCCCGCGGCCAGGAAGGGCGGGCGGGCCTCCGGCCTGCTGAAGTCCAGTGCCGTGATGGCCGCGGGCACGATGGTCTCCCGCCTCACGGGTTTCGTCCGCTCCGCGCTGATCGTCTCCGCGCTCGGAGTGGGTCTGCTCGGTGACACGTTCCAGGTCGCCTACCAGCTGCCGACGATGATCTACATCCTGACCGTCGGCGGCGGCCTCAACTCCGTCTTCGTGCCGCAGCTGGTGCGGGCCATGAAAGAGGACGAGGACGGCGGTGAGGCGTTCGCCAACCGTCTGCTGACCCTCGTGATGGTGGCGCTGGGCCTGCTCACCGCCGCCACGATCGCGGCCGCGCCCTTCCTGATCCGCCTGCTGTCCGACTCGGTCGCCAGCGACCCGGCGGCCAACGACGTCGGTATCACCTTCGTCCGCTACTTCCTGCCCTCGATCTTCTTCATGGGCATTCACGTGGTGATGGGTCAGGTCCTCAACGCGCGGGGCAAGTTCGGCGCGATGATGTGGACCCCGGTCCTCAACAACATCGTCATCATCGTCACCCTCGGCCTGTTCATCTGGGTGTACGGCACCGCCGCGCACTCCGGTATGAAGGTCACCAACATCCCGCCCGAGGGCCAGCGGCTGCTCGGCCTCGGCGTGCTGCTCGGGCTGGCGGTCCAGGCCCTGGCGATGATCCCCTACCTGCGCGAGACCGGCTTCCGGATGCGGCTGCGCTTCGACTGGAAGGGCCACGGCCTCGGCAAGGCCGCCACGCTCGCCAAGTGGACCGTACTGTTCGTCCTCGCCAACCAGGCGGGCGCGCTGGTCGTCTCCCAGCTGTCCACCTCGGCCGGCAAGAAGTCCCCGGTCGACGGCACCGGCTTCGCCGCCTACGCCAACGCCCAGCTGATCTGGGGCCTGCCGCAGGCCATCATCACGGTCTCCCTGATGGCGGCCCTGCTGCCACGGATCTCCCGCTCGGCCGCCGAGGACGACGCCGGCGCCGTCCGTGACGACATCTCCCAGGGTCTGCGGACGACGGCCGTGGCGATCGTGCCCATCGCCTTCGGTTTCTTGGCGCTCGGCATCCCGATGTGCACCCTGATCTTCGGTTCCTCTGGCACCAGCGAAGCCACCAACATGGGGTTCATGCTGATGGCCTTCGGCCTCGGCCTGATCCCGTACTCGGTGCAGTACGTCGTCCTGCGCGCGTTCTACGCCTACGAGGACACCCGTACCCCCTTCTACAACACCGTCATCGTCGCCGCGGTCAACGCGGGCGCCTCGGTCACCTGTTACGTCCTGCTGCCGGCCCGCTGGGCGGTGGCCGGCATGGCCGCCTCCTACGGCCTCGCCTACGCGATCGGCGTAGGGGTCGCCTGGAAGCGGCTGCGCAAGCGGCTCGGCGGCGACCTGGACGGCACCCGCGTCACCCGTACCTACGCGCGACTGTGCATCGCGTCCGTACCGGCCGCTCTGCTCAGTGGTGCGGCTTGTTTCGGCATCGGCCACACTCTGGGTCAGGGCGTGATCGGTTCCTTCGCCGCGCTGGTGGCCGGCGGAGTCGTACTTCTCGGCGTCTTCTACATCGCAGCGCGCCGCATGCGAATCGAGGAGCTCAACTCCCTCGTGGGTATGGTGCGCGGGCGTCTGGGGCGCTGAGGTAGGGGTACGCGCACAACCATCGTCCGCCGCCGCGTGTCGTGCATAGCGGCAGACTGTGGGCACAATTGGTTTCGGCGTCGGACAGCGTGCAACGGATGGGGAGGCAGGGAACGACGGTGGCGGAACGGAGCACGGCTGCCGTCGACGTGGCAGACAACAGCGGTGACAAGCCGCTGACCGCCAAGGCGGAGCAGTCCACGGCCGACGGGGTGGCCCAGAACCCGGAGCGGGACACGGACAGCGAAGAGGCACAGGGGAGCGGCACGGCTGCAAGCCAGGGGAAGAAGGCCTCACCTCCCGAACTGCACAGCGGTCACAAACTCGCCAGACGCTACCGTCTCGAGGAGTGCGTCACCCGTCTGGACGGATTCAGCAGTTGGCGTGCGGTCGACGAGAAACTGCGACGTGCCGTCGGCGTGCACATCCTGCCGGCCGACCACGCGCGCACCCGCGCCGTGCTGGCCGCCGCCCGCTCCGCCGCGCTGCTCGGGGATCCCCGGTTCGTCCAGGTCCTGGACGCGGTCGAGGAGAACGACCTCGTCTACGTGGTGCACGAGTGGCTGCCTGACGCCACCGAGCTGACCGCGCTGCTCGCGGCCGGCCCGCTGGAGCCGCACGACGCCTACCAGATGGTCAGTCAGATCGCGTCCGCGATGGCGGCCGCGCACCGTGAGGGGCTGGCCCATCTCCGGCTCAACCCCAACGCCGTGCTGCGCACCTCCTCGGGTCAGTGGCGTATCCGCGGCCTGGCGGTGAACGCGGCGCTGCGCGGTATCAGTTCGGACACCCCGCAGCGCACCGACACCGAGGCGATCGGCGCCCTGCTGTATGCGGCGCTCACCCAGCGCTGGCCGTACCAGAGCGACGCCTACGGTCTGCCGGGGCTGCCCAAGGACGTCGGTCTGATCGCACCCGACCAGGTGCGGGCCGGTGTCCACCGCGGCCTGTCGGAACTCGCCATGCGGGCCCTGGTCAACGACGGTGCCACCGCCTCCCGCCACGAGTCCGCGTGCACCACGCCGGAGGAGCTGGTGAAGGCGATCGGCGAGATGCCCCGCATCCGCCCGCCGGAGCCGTCGTTCACGGCGCCGCCCGAGTACCAGCGCACCACCTACCAGCAGGGCACCTACGGCCGCCCCACGCCTCCCGGAGTGACGCAGGTCCTCCAGGCCCCGCCGCCCCCGCTCCAGAGCCGTACCGGCAAGGCGCTGAAGTGGGCCGTCTCGGCCCTCCTCATCGCCGCCCTGGGCCTGGGCAGCTGGCAGCTCGCGGATGCCCTGATGCACCAGGGCGACAAGTCCGGCGACACCACCAACAACCAGACGTCGGACGACGGCGACAAGAACGGCGCCAACCCGGCACCCGCCGCCGCGATAAAGATCCAGCACGCCCAGGAGTACGTCGCCGAGGGCGAGGCCCAGCATCCGAACGACGTCCAGAAGACGTACGACGGTAGCGCCTCGACGTTCTGGAGGACGAACACCTTCGTGTCCGGCCCGAAGCTGGCCCCGTACAAGCCGGGTGTGGGAATCGTCTACGACCTCGGCTCCGCCAAGGAACTCGCCACGGGGACGGTCTCCCTTCGCTACCCTGGCGATCACACGACGGTCGAGTTGTACGCGGCGGACTCGTTGGCCCCGGGGTCGATCGACTCGATGACGAAGATCGGCAGTGTCACCACCACCGGGAACACCGCCACGGTGAAGGTCAGCAAGAAGGTGAAGAGCCAGTACGTGCTCGTGTGGATGACCGCCGTACCGAAGTCTGGTGCGGACCCCGCCGCGTACGCGCAGGCCGGCTTCAAGCAGGCCATCACCGAAGTGAAGTTCACAGGCTGACGTATCACCGCAGGCACCGAAGGCGGAGGCACCGAAGGCGGAGGGGCAGATGGCGGAGGGGGCCGGATACGACGGAGTGAGCGATCAGGATCTGCTCGCCCGCCATGTCGAAGGTGACCCCGATGCCTTCGGTGAGATCGTGCGGCGGCACCGGGACCGGCTCTGGGCGGTCGCGCTGCGGACCCTGGGGGACCGTGAGGAGGCCGCTGACGCCGTCCAGGACGCCCTGGTGTCCGCCTACCGGGCCGCCCACACCTTCCGGGGGCAGTCGGCTGTCACAACCTGGCTGCACCGGATCACGGTCAACGCCTGTCTCGACCGGGCCCGCAAGGCGGCCTCCCGGAAGACCGCCCCCGTCGACGACACCGAGCGGCTGGAGCAGCTGCTGGAGCCGCATGAATCGGCCTCCGCTCCGGCCGAGCGCAACGATCTGCACCGCCAGCTCCTCGAAGCCCTCGGCACGCTTCCGCGCGATCAGCGCGCCGCCCTTGTCCTAGTCGACATGCAGGGCTATCCGGTCGCCGAGGCGGCCCAGATCCTCGACGTGCCCACGGGGACGGTGAAGAGCCGCTGCGCCCGCGGCAGAGCGAGACTCCTGCCACTGCTCACCCATCTACGGCCGCAAAACACCGGCGACGAGAACGAGCCGGACCCGGCACGGAACCGGGCGGAGGGGACATCCGTCCCACCGGCAGCGGGGCCTCAGGACGGGGGCTCACGGAAGACCGGGCCGAGTGATTCAGCCGCAGTGAAGGGCGGAGGTGGGCGAGCGTGACTTCCACGACAGACACGACCGGGCACCCGGACGTCGCGGAGATCTCCGACCTCACCGAAGGCCTGCTCCCGGATGCCCGGACCGCGGAAGTACGACAGCACCTGGACGAGTGCGACCTCTGCGCCGACGTCCACGCTTCGCTGGAGGAGATCCGGGGCCTGCTGGGCGCACTGCCGGAACCGCCGCCTATGCCTGCGGACGTCGCGGGCCGGATCGACGCGGCCCTCGCCGCCGAGGCACTTCTGAACGCCACGGCACCCGAGACGCATGTTTCACGTGAAACATCGACCTTCCCATCGCCCCCGGTGGCGCGTCCCGCCGGTCGGTCGAGCGCGCCGACCGGTCCCGGCCGCAAGGACCGCGGGCCAGGGCGCGGGCAGGGACACGGTCGGCGCCGACGGTCCGTCGTCCTCGGAGCCGTCCTCACCGCAGCCGTCCTGGGCGCTGGTTCGTTCTTCCTCCACTCGCTCGGCGGCAATGGACCGACGACCGCACAGGGCAAGCCGACAAACTCCGCCGAGGGCTTCTCCAAGGCCACCCTCCAGACCGAGGTGGAGAACCTCCTCGGTACGAAGACGGGCCTGCGTGGCTCCAAGAAGCCGGATCTGGGAATCCAGGGCGAATCCACTTCGCCCGGCTCGACTGACTCGCCCTACACCACCCGGATCCAGCCCTCGGTGTCCGTGCCGCAGTGTGTCCGTCAGGGCATCAGCCAGACCGGCGACGACGTCCTCGGTGCGAAGAGGGGAACGTACGCGGGAAAGGACGCCTTCCTCGTCGTGCTCCCCGATGCCTCCGACAGCAGCCGGGTGACGGTCTTCATCATCGACGCCACGTGCGAGAGCCGGCCGTCGGCCTCGCCTGGTGAGGTTCTGCTGACGGAGTCTCTGGCACGCCCCTGAGCGGCCCTGGAGCGCCCGCGGGGCGATCCTTCGCGGCGGAGGACGCATCGTCCGTCCTGGCGTGGAAATCCGTACGGTGTGGGGTGCCCGTGTGCCCGGACACACCGGGAATGCGCGCCCCGTAGGATCCGTTGGGTGGGGTGAGAGCTTCTGACGGAAACTCCCACCGGTCGATTGACGTAGACCAGAGACGAGGAATCAAGTCGTGAGCGACGTCCGTAACGTGATCATCATCGGCTCCGGGCCCGCCGGCTACACGGCGGCGCTCTACACCGCGCGCGCGTCGCTGAAGCCCCTCGTGTTCGAGGGCGCCGTCACCGCGGGCGGTGCCCTGATGAACACCACCGAGGTGGAGAACTTCCCGGGCTTCCGCGACGGCATCATGGGTCCCGACCTCATGGACAACATGCGTGCCCAGGCCGAGCGCTTCGGTGCCGAGCTGATTCCGGACGACGTCGTCTCCGTCGACCTGACCGGTGAGATCAAGACCGTCACCGACACCGCCGGCACGGTCCACAAGGCGAAGGCCGTCATCGTCACCACCGGCTCCCAGCACCGCAAGCTGGGCCTGCCGAACGAGGACGCCCTCTCCGGCCGCGGTGTCTCCTGGTGTGCCACCTGTGACGGGTTCTTCTTCAAGGAGCAGGACATCGCCGTGATCGGTGGCGGCGACACCGCGATGGAGGAGGCCACCTTCCTCTCCCGGTTCGCCAAGTCCGTGACGATCGTCCACCGCCGGGACACCCTGCGCGCCTCCAAGGCGATGCAGGAGCGCGCCTTCGCCGACCCGAAGATCAAGTTTGCCTGGGACAGCGAGATCGCCGAGGTCCAGGGCGAGCAGAAGCTGGCCGGTCTGAAGCTGCGCAACGTCAAGACCGGTGAGCTCTCGGACCTGCCGGTGACCGGCCTGTTCATCGCGATCGGCCATGACCCGCGTACGGAGCTCTTCAAGGGCCAGCTGGACCTGGACGAGGAGGGCTACCTGAAGGTCGCCTCGCCCTCGACCCACACCAACCTGACGGGTGTGTTCGCCGCCGGTGACGTGGTGGACCACACCTACCGCCAGGCGATCACCGCGGCCGGTACCGGCTGCTCCGCCGCTCTCGACGCCGAGCGCTTCCTCGCCGCCCTCGCGGACGAGGAGAAGGCAGAGCCCGAGAAGACCACCGTCTGATCATCCCCTTTCCGCCCCACCGCACGAACGAGTAAAGGAGCCCGCCGTGGCCGGCACCCTGAAGCATGTGACCGACGCCGACTTCGAGGAGGTCGTCCTCAAGAGCGACAAGCCCGTCCTGGTGGACTTCTGGGCCGAGTGGTGCGGCCCGTGCCGCCAGATCGCCCCGTCTCTTGAGGCCATCGCCGCCGAGCACGGCGAGAAGATCGAGATCGTCAAGCTGAACATCGACGAGAACCCGACGACGGCCGCCAAGTACGGCGTCATGTCGATCCCCACCCTGAACGTGTACCAGGGCGGCGAGGTCGCCAAGACGATCGTCGGTGCCAAGCCGAAGGCCGCACTCCTGCGCGACCTCGACGACTACATCGCCGAGTGACGTTTCACGTGAAACACGAATGGGCCAACCCCTCGGGGTTGGCCCATTCGCTTTGAGGACTGGCTTCGATCAAGCGGGGGACTCTCAGAGCGGCCGCAGCGCTGGTTCCTTCTGTACGGCCCCCAGGAGCCGGTCGAGCGCCAGCTCCACGTCTTCCTTCCAGGAGAGCGTCGTCCGCAGCTCCAGCCGCATCCGTGGCCGCGTGGGGTGCTGCCGGACCGTCTTGAAGCCCACGGCCAGCAGATGGTCGGCGGGCAGCAGACAGGCCGGCTCCTTGTAGCGGGCGTCACCGAACGCCTCGATCGCCTTGAAGCCCCGGCGCAGCAGATCTTTGGCGACCGTCTGGACCATCACGCGTCCGAGCCCCTGCCCCTGATAGCCGGGCATGATGTAGCCGGTCATGAGCTGGACGGCGTCCGGTGAGACCGGGCTCGTGGGGAAGGCCGTGGAACGCGGAACGTAGGCGGGCGGTGCGTAGAGCACAAAGCCCACGGGCACATCGTCGACATAGACCACCCGGCCGCAGGATCCCCAGTCGAGCAGGACGGCGGAGATCCAGGCCTCCTTCTCAACCGCGGGTGTACCCGCCTTTACCGCTGCTTCGCCGCTGACGGGATCCAGCTCCCAGAAGACACACGAGCGACAGCGCTTGGGAAGGTCCTGGAGGTTGTCCAGCGTGAGCGGTACGAGCCGACGCCCCATGAAGGCTGTTCCTCGCTTCCTTCGCCCGCAGCGTCGCGGGCGGCTGTCAGAGCGCTGCGTTCTCTGAGCAGACTGCCGACGAATCCGGCGGTCGCGCCCAGTCCCAGGACCGCGCTCACCAGTCCGGTGCGGCTCATCGATCGCATGGCTCCCGCCTCCCATTTAGAGGTGCTGCCAGCTGCCAGGTGGATCCGCCGTACCCGAACGCATGGTATCCACACAGCGATTCCATCGATACCGCCTGAAAGCAAAGAGCGGATCGTGTCCCGGTACACACCGGACACGATCCGCTCTCTGAGCGACAGGGTCAGTCCTCGGACTCCTCAGGCCCCGCGGTGTCGCCGTCGTGGATCCCCTGGTGGAGGACCGGCCCCTCACCCGGGGCGAGCGTGCCGAGGATCCGCTCAAGGTCTTCCATCGAGGCGAACTCGACGGTGATCTTGCCCTTCTTCTGGCCCAGGTCGACCTTCACCCGCGTCTCGAACCGGTCCGAGAGCCGGGTGGCGAGGTCGGTCAGTGCCGGGGAGACCCGGGTGCCCGCACGCGGCCCCTTGGCACGGGTCGCCGCCTGCGGCCGCGAGCCCATGAGGGTCACGATCTCCTCGACAGCCCGCACCGAGAGTCCCTCGGCGACGATCCGGTGGGCCAGCCGGTCCTGCTCCTCCGAGTCATCGACGGAGAGCAGGGCCCGGGCGTGTCCGGCCGACAGCACTCCGGCGGCGACCCTGCGCTGCACGGCCGGCGAGAGCTTCAGCAGCCGCAGGGTGTTGGAGACCTGCGGGCGGGAGCGCCCGATGCGGTCGGCCAGCTGGTCGTGCGTGCAGTTGAAGTCCTTCAGCAGCTGGTCGTAGGCGGCAGCCTCTTCCAGCGGGTTCAGCTGGGCGCGGTGGAGGTTCTCCAGCAGCGCGTCCAAGAGAAGCTTCTCGTCGTCCGTCGCCCGGACGATCGCCGGGATCGCCTCCAGACCCGCCTCACGGCAGGCCCGCCAGCGGCGCTCGCCCATGATCAGCTCGTAGCGCGAGGGACCCAGCTGGCGTACGACGACGGGCTGGAGGAGGCCGACTTCCTGGATGGAGGTGACCAGCTCCTGCAGAGCGTCCTCGTCGAAGACCTCACGGGGCTGGCGCGGGTTCGGCGTGATGTCGTCGAGGGGGATCTCCGCGAAGTGGGCGCCCACCGGGGATGCCGGCGTCTCCGCCGGAGCCACGCCGAAGACCGACGGCTCCTCGGTTTCATGTGAAACAGCCGGGAGTGTCGTCACCTTGGCGGCGGCGACCCCACGGTCGGTCGTCAGCACCGGGCCCGCTGCGGAGGACGGAGATCCCGTGCCGCCCACCGCCGCCTGGGCCGGGTTCTTCTCGGTCGGGGCAGCTGGGATCAGTGCGCCGAGACCACGACCCAGCCCCCTCCGTCGCTCGCTCACTGGATGCCCTCCACCATGCTCGGATTGCTCTGGGCGCCGATGTGGGCCTGCGTCGGGTCGTAGCTGACACCGAGGCCCCTCAGCGCGATTTCACGGGCCGCCTCAAGGTAGGAGAGGGCACCGCTCGATCCAGGATCGTAGGTCAGTACCGTCTGCCCGTAGCTCGGCGCCTCGGAGATACGGACCGAGCGGGGAATGCTCGTCCGCAGCACCTCGTCGCCGAAGTGGCTGCGCACCTCGTCCGCGACCTGGGAAGCGAGACGCGTCCGGCCGTCGTACATGGTGAGCAGGATGGTCGACACATGCAGGTCGGGGTTGAGGTGCCCCCGCACCAGGTCGACATTGCGCAGCAGCTGGCCGAGGCCCTCCAGGGCGTAGTACTCACACTGGATCGGGATGAGTACCTCGGCGCCTGCGACCAGCGCGTTGACCGTCAGCAGGCCGAGCGAGGGCGGGCAGTCGATGAGGATGTAGTCCAGTGGCTGCTCGTACGCCTGGATCGCCCGCTGGAGCCGGCTCTCCCGTGCCACCAGGGACACCAGCTCGATCTCCGCACCGGCGAGATCGATCGTGGCGGGGGCACAGAAAAGGCCTTCGACGTCCACCACCGGCTGGACAACCTCGGCCAGTGGCTTGCTCTCGACCAACACGTCGTAGATGGATGGAACTTCGGCGTGATGGTCAATACCCAGCGCGGTGGAGGCATTGCCCTGTGGGTCGAGGTCGATCACCAGAACGCGGGCACCGTGCAGGGCCAGCGATGCGGCAAGGTTGACGGTCGTCGTCGTCTTGCCCACACCGCCCTTCTGGTTGGCTACCACCATGACTCGGGTCTGCTCCGGACGCGGCAGACCTTCGCCGGCGCGGCCCAGAGCCTCCACCGCGAGTTGGGCAGCACGACCGATGGGAGTGTCGTCCATAGGAGGCGGTGTTTCACGTGAAACATCCGCCCCCATCGACTCGGTACGGGGACCGGGGACCGGATCGGTCATCGGTCCCGCGATGTTGGCGTCGGACCGCAAGGATTCACTCTCCTCGACTTCAGGCTCGCAATGAACAGAGCCTCCCATGTCTTCGGGGTCGTGAACCAGTGAGGCCTGGTCTTCTGTGGAGAAATCCACCTCTGTGGACAACTCCGTGCCCCGCAGGGAGGACGGAGTGTCACCGGAGGCCCCCTCTCTGAGGGAACCGAGAGGCTTTCGGTCGCGCGGTTCGGCCGCAGCGCGGCCCCGGCTGATGATGCCGTGCAACAGGGAGCGACGTTTCACGTGAAACACGATGCACAGCCAGCAGTACCGAAAAGCCGCGACACTCCGTCATGCGTAGGTTTGGCAGCTTGTGTGGAGTACGTCTGGTCGTCAGGACGGATCAGCGGCGCCTACGCGTCCGACCGGTACGAGCGGCCTTCGCTCGCTTCGCGGCGAAGCGCACACCGCCCGGGCTCTCCCCGACCTCTACCCGCACGACCGTGGACAGCGGATCCACCACGCCCTCACCCACATGCAGGATGGACGTGGACACCGCACCGAGCTTGGTCAGGGCCGTGGCCGCTGCCTTCAGCTCCTCCTCCGCCGTGTCCCCCTTGAGGGCCAGCATCTCCCCGTAGGGACGCAGCAGCGGAATGCCCCAGGTGGCCAGCCGATCCAGCGGGGCCACGGCACGCGCCGTCACCACATGCACCGGAGACAGCTTGCCCATGACCTCCTCGGCGCGGCCACGCACGACGGTCACATGGTTCAGGCCGAGCAGTTCCACGACCTCGGTGAGGAAGTTGGTGCGCCGAAGCAACGGCTCCAGCAGTGTGATGTTGAGGTCTTCCCGGACCAGCGCCAGCGGAATGCCCGGCAGACCGGCACCGGAGCCGACATCGCACACCGTCACCCCTTCGGGAACGGCCTCGGAGAGCACCGCGCAGTTCAGAAGGTGCCGCTCCCACAGTCGAGGCACCTCCCGTGGGCCGATCAGACCACGCTGCACGCCTGCCTCGGCAAGCAGCTCCGCATAGCGGACCGCATCGGCAAAGCGCTCGCCGAACACTTCCCGCGCCTGCTCAGGCGCCGGGGGGAGCTCCGCAGCCTCCGTCACGGGGACCGTCCTTCCGTACAGCGCCGGCGCTCCACGCACCGGCCACCAAGAACTACCAGGCTGACAAAGTTCGGCCCCGCCTGCTCAACAGACGGGGCCGGTGAAACGAGGGGACCGATCAGGCGGGCAGCACGACGACGAACCGCTGCGGCTCCTCGCCCTCCGACTCGCTGCGCAGCCCGGCGGACTTGACCGCGTCGTGCACGACCTTGCGCTCGAACGGGCTCATCGGCTTGAGCTTGACGGGCTCGCCCGTGCTCTTCACCTCAGCCGCGGCCTTGGCACCCAGCTCGGAGAGCTCGGCACGCTTCTGGGCGCGGTAGCCCGCGATGTCGAGCATCAGCCGACTGCGGTCACCGGTCTCCCGGTGCACGGCCAGGCGGGTCAGCTCCTGGAGCGCCTCCAGCACCTCGCCGTCACGGCCGACCAGCTTCTGCAGGTCGCGGCCGCTCGCGTCGCTGATGATCGACACGGAGGCGCGGTCGGCCTCGACATCCATGTCGATGTCGCCGTCGAGGTCGGCGATGTCCAGCAGACCCTCGAGGTAGTCCGCCGCGATCTCGCCCTCCTGCTCCAGGCGGGTCAGGGTGTCTGCACCCTCGGCAGCGGAGGTGGTGCCTTCCGTCACGGGATGGGCTCCTTCTTACTTCTTGGACGGGGACTTGGGGCGCTGCGGACCGCCCTTGCGCTGACCGGACTGGGCCCTGCTGCGGCCGTTGGAACCGCCCTTCGGGGGCTGCTGGGCAGCCGGCTTGGCATCCTGCGGCTCGTCGGACTTCTCCAGCGAGGTCGTCGGCTCGGAGGAGTCCTCCTTCTCGGCAGCGGCCGTCGGCTCGCCGGCCGCCTTCGTGCTGCCGGACTGGCGCTGGGCCTTGGTCTGGCGCTTGGGCTGCTGGCGCTTGGCGGCAGCGGTGATCGCGACGCCGTCCTCGGTCTGCGCGGCGGCCTGAGCCTCGCCCTTCACCACGGCGCCGTCGGTCTGGGCCACGAGGCCCGCCTTGGTCAGCGCGTTGATGAACTTGCGCTCGAACTCGTTACGGTCCCGGCCCTTGGCGACGATCGCCTTGATGATGGTGCGCTCGCTGCGCTTGCGGGCCTTGCCGTGGTGCGTGACGTGCTTGGTCAGGCGCTCCAGGTAGGCGGCCTGGGCCTTGGAGCCCGGGGTCGGGTTGTTGCGGATGACGTACATCTGCTGGCCCATGGTCCACACGTTGGTGGTCAGCCAGTAGACGAGGACACCGACCGGGAAGTTGATACCGAAGACGGCGAACATGACCGGGAAGACATACATCAGCATCTTCTGCTGCTGCATGAACGGCGTCTTCACCGTGGTGTCGACGTTCTTCGTCATCAGCTGGCGCTGCGTGTAGAACTGCGACGCGGACATCAGGACGATCATGATCGCGGTGACGACCCGGACGTCGGTCAGGGAGGCACCGAGCGCCTCCACCTTCGACGAACCGTCCGTGAACTTCGCGGCGAGCGGGGCACCGAAGATGTGCGCCTTACGGGCGCTGGCGAGCAGCGAGTCGTTGATGACGCCGATCGTCGAGCCCGTCGCGATGCCGTTGAGCACGTGGTACAGGGCGAAGAAGAACGGCGACTGCGCGAGGATGGGAAGGCACGAGGAGAGCGGGTTGGTACCCGACTCCTTGTACAGCTTCATCATCTCTTCGGACTGACGCTGCTTGTCGTTCTTGTAGCGCTCCTGGATCTTCTTCATCTCGGGCTGCAGCGTCTGCATGGCCCGGGTCGCCTTGATCTGCTTCACGAAGAGCGGGATCAGGCAGATGCGGATCAGGATCACCAGAGACACGATGGACAAGCCCCAGGCCCACCCCGTGTCGGGACCGAAGATCTTCCCGTACACCGAGTGGAACTGGACGATGACCCATGAAACGGGTGTCGTGATGAAGCTGAAGAGGCTGGCAATCGTGTCCACTAATCATGCTCCTTGGGCATGGGACGAAGTCTCTGCGGCCGGGCTCGAAGGAAGCTCGGGAGCAAGCTTCTCCTCGGTGGCCGGTTCGGCGGCGGAGGGCCCGCCCTTGCGTGCACGCCAGGCGTCACGCAGCATTTCGTGCCACCGCGGTCGCTTCCGCGGAGGAACATGATCCACACCGCCGAGCGACCACGGATTGCACCGCAGGATGCGCCAGGCAGTGAGTGCCGTCCCCTTGATCGCACCGTGCCGGTCAATGGCTGTGTAGCCGTAGTGGGAGCACGACGGGTAGTACTTGCACACCGGCCCCAGCAGTGGACTGATCGTCCACTGGTACAGCTTGATCAGAGCCAGCAGTGGGTACTTCATCGCGCGCCCCCTCCCAGTAGCCGCTCGATGGCGGCGTCCAGGTCTCGGGCCAGCTGTCCATGGTCGGCGTCGCCCGCTCCGGGCAGCGCTCGTACGACTACCAGGCTACCGGGGGGAAACAGGGCGACTCGGTCACGCATCAGGTGACGCAGTCTGCGCTTGACTTTGTTGCGCACGACCGCGCCACCCACTGCTTTGCTCACGACGAAACCCGCACGCGTCGAGGGAGCGCTCTCCCCAGGCGCGTGCGGGTCCGTGGCACCGCTACGAAGATGGACGACGAGGGACGGGCGGCCGGCCCGGCGACCTCGTCGTACCGCGGTCGCGAAGTCCTCGCGCCGCCTCAGCCGATGCTCGGTAGGCAGCACGACGTCATGACCTGATCAGGATCAGGCGGACAGGCTGGCGCGACCCTTGCTGCGGCGGTTCGCCAGAATCGCGCGACCGGCACGGGTGCGCATCCGCAGGCGGAAGCCGTGGGTCTTGGCGCGACGACGGTTGTTCGGCTGGAAGGTGCGCTTGCTCACTCGGGGGCTCCAGAAATCAAATCGGTGTGGCGGGTGCCGTCCTGGCTGTCACCGTGCGCCCACGAGTAGCTCGCATCACGCCCGAGTGCACCGCTTCCCGATCACCTTCAGCGATCTGTGCCCATCGGAGGCAGGCGGCAGCAGCCATCGACAACTCGACCTGGTTACGGTACGCGGGGCTACGCCATTCGGTCAAACCAGCAGTGACCGAGAGACACTATCCACAGGCTGGGGACAACAACTTGAACCGCACCCGCCACGCTGACTACCGTGGCTGAACTCCGATTCGTTCCTTTATCCCCGCCCGACCCGATATTCATCCCAACCCGTCCTCGAACCACACGTTCGTGGGACCTGTGAGAGAGCGTGCCCTGTGGCTGACGTACCTGCCGATCTTGCCGCAGTGTGGCCACGAGTACTGGAGCAGCTCCTCGGTGAGGGCCGCGGTCAGGGTGTGGAGGGCAAGGACGAACACTGGATCCGGCGCTGCCAGCCGCTCGCGCTGGTCGCGGACACCGCCCTGCTCGCCGTACCGAACGAATTCGCGAAGAACGTACTGGAGGGCCGTCTCGCACCCATCGTCAGCGAGACGCTGAGCCGTGAGTGCGGGCGCCCGATCCGGATCGCGATCACCGTGGACGAGTCCGCGGGCGAACCCCCGACCCCGCCGGCGCCCCCCGTGCAGCCCCAGCGCTACGAGGAGCCCGAGCTCCCCTCGCCGCAGTACGAAAGCGGATACGGCCGGCATCGCGCCGACCACCCGCCCGAGCAGGGCGGCCGCGACCAGCTGCCCCCCTCGCGCGCCGATCAGCTTCCCACCGCCCGTCCGGCCTACCCGTCCGAGTACCAGCGCCCCGAACCCGGCGCCTGGCCACGCCCGGGGCAGGACGACTACAGCTGGCAGCAGCAGCGGCTCGGCTTCCCCGAGCGCGACCCCTACGCCTCGCCGTCGCAGGACTCCTACCGCTCGGACGGGTACGGCGACTCCTACTCCCAGGAGTACCGGCCCCAGCAGCCGATGGACCGGCCGTCGTACGAGCAGCAGCGCACGGAGTACGAACCGCAGCGCACGGAGTACGAACCGCAACGGCCCGAGTACGACCGGCCCGAGTACGACCGTTCCGACTACGACCGTTCCGACTACGACCAGCGGGACGCCGGGCGCCGCGAGCGGTCCGAACCCCCGGGCGGGCCCGGGCAGGGCCGCCGGGGCGGCCCGGGACGCCCGGACCTGCCGGCCGCGCCCAACGCGCCCGGACCGCTGGGCGCCAAGCCCGCACCGGCGACGGGACCCGGCGAACCGACCGCCCGTCTCAACCCCAAGTACCTCTTCGACACCTTCGTCATCGGCGCGTCCAACCGCTTCGCGCACGCGGCCGCGGTCGCCGTCGCCGAAGCGCCCGCGAAGGCCTACAACCCCCTCTTCATCTACGGGGAGTCGGGGCTCGGCAAGACGCACCTGCTGCATGCGATCGGGCACTACGCGCGGAGCCTCTACCCCGGCACCCGCGTGCGCTACGTGAGCTCGGAGGAGTTCACCAACGAGTTCATCAACTCGATCCGCGACGGCAAGGGCGACAGCTTCCGCAAGCGGTACCGCGAGATGGACATCCTGCTCGTCGACGACATCCAGTTCCTCGCGGACAAGGAGTCGACGCAGGAGGAGTTCTTCCACACCTTCAACACGCTCCACAATGCGAACAAGCAGATCGTGCTCTCCAGCGACCGGCCGCCCAAGCAGCTGGTCACCCTCGAGGACCGGCTGCGGAACCGTTTCGAGTGGGGCTTGATCACCGACGTCCAGCCGCCGGAACTGGAGACGCGCATCGCGATCCTCCGCAAGAAGGCGGTGCAGGAGCAGCTCAACGCACCGCCGGAGGTACTGGAGTTCATCGCCTCCCGCATCTCGCGCAACATCCGTGAGCTGGAGGGCGCGCTGATCCGGGTGACGGCGTTCGCGTCGCTGAACCGGCAGCCGGTGGACCTGGGGCTGACGGAGATCGTCCTCAAGGACCTGATCCCCGGGGGCCAGGACTCCACGCCGG
Organism: Streptomyces sp. NPDC001220; assembly: GCF_053597895.1. Taxonomy (NCBI): domain Bacteria; kingdom Bacillati; phylum Actinomycetota; class Actinomycetes; order Kitasatosporales; family Streptomycetaceae; genus Streptomyces; species Streptomyces sp. NPDC001220. The sequence continues at coordinate 239,541 of NZ_JBSFJE010000007.1, read as the reverse complement.
AGATCAGTGCGACGGCGATCATGGCGGCGACCGCGGACTACTTCGGGCTGACCGTCGAGGACCTGTGCGGGAGCTCGCGCGGCCGCCAGCTGGTCACGGCGCGGCAGATCGCCATGTACCTGTGCCGTGAGCTCACGGACCTGTCGCTGCCGAAGATCGGGGCGCAGTTCGGCAACCGGGACCACACGACCGTGATGCACGCCGACCGGAAGATCCGGGCGCTGATGGCGGAGCGGCGGTCGATCTACAACCAGGTGACGGAGCTGACGAACCGGATCAAGAACGGGTAGCGGTTCGGCCGACGGTTCCACGGCGTTCAGGGCGCCCTTGGGAGAGATCCCGGGGGCGCCCTTCTGGCGTCCTGGGGTGGTTCGGCAGGGGGTCCACTGCGGCTCCGTGGGGGCTGGTCGCGCCCACGGAGCCGCATATCGGCACAGCCCCGTGCCCCTTCGAGGCGCAGGCTGTTCGATTACCTGCCTGGTTACGGGCGTCCTCCACAGATTTGCCGACTTTCTTGCGTCCACACCCTGGGGACTGTGAAGTTGTCCCGAACGTCGTCCACAGGCCGGCCGATGAAAGAGCATCAGGCCAGCTCAGGTGGCTGTGGAATCGTGGACAACGCATCTCCACAGACTGTGGACGAGCAAGTGATCCACAGGCTGTGCATGAAGTTGTCCACCGCTACCCCACAGGCTGAGGGGTGGTTGTCCCCAGCGATCCCCAGCTTCTCCACATGGCTGTCCACTGTTCGGCAACGTGACGCGCCTGCTCACCGTGTCGAGTGAAAGGCGTCACACGAAGCTGCCAGGTTGGCCTGTGGGAAAGGTGGGTAAAGCTGGGGACGGCGCTGGGGAGAAGTCCCCTCAGGCTGTGCACGGTGTGTGCAGAACTTTCTGTTCTCCACAGATACACCTGGTTGTCCACCGGCTTAACCCACAGGGGCAGTGGACAAAATCTGGCCTCTGAGCTGGGAAAACGGGGTTATCCACGGTATCCACAGCCCCTACTACTACTGCCAACTAGAGAGAGCTGGGAATCCGTTTCGAAGAGGGCCCTGTGCACAACTCGCTCTTCGGCCTCTGACCGCGCCTCGTCACGACTTGACCTCGAGAGGCACCAGCTGTCAGTGCGGTGCGTCAGACTGGTCCCCGGTGTTCTTCCCCTCCCAGGGACCGACGACACCGAGTCAGACGACGAAGACGCAGCAGGGCGAGAAGCCCCGGCAACAGCAGGAGGCGGGCTTACGGTGAAGATCCGGGTGGAACGCGACGTACTCGCGGAGGCAGTGGCCTGGGCGGCACGCAGCCTCCCGGCCCGTCCGCCGGCGCCGGTCCTCGCCGGCCTGCTGCTGAAGGCCGAGGACGGCCAGCTGAGCCTGTCCAGCTTCGACTACGAGGTCTCCGCGCGGGTCAGCGTCGAGACCGAGGTCGAGGAGGAGGGCACGGTCCTGGTCTCCGGCCGGCTGCTCGCCGACATCTGCCGCGCCCTGCCCAACCGTCCGGTGGAGATTTCCACAGACGGTGTACGGGCGACGGTGGTCTGTGGATCGTCCCGGTTCACGCTGCACACGCTGCCGGTGGAGGAGTACCCGTCCCTGCCGCAGATGCCGAACGCGACGGGCACGGTCCCCGGCGAGGTCTTCGCCTCCGCCGTCTCCCAGGTGGCCATCGCCGCCGGGCGCGACGACACGCTGCCGGTGCTGACCGGTGTGCGCATCGAGATCGAGGGCGACACGGTCACCCTGGCCTCCACCGACCGCTACCGCTTCGCGGTCCGTGAGTTCCTGTGGAAGCCGGAGAACCCCGAGGCGTCCGCGGTGGCCCTGGTGCCCGCCAAGACGCTCCTGGACACCGCCAAGGCCCTCACGAGCGGCGACAGCGTGATCCTGGCGCTGTCCGGTTCGGGCGCGGGCGAGGGGCTCATCGGTTTCGAGGGCGCGGGCCGGCGGACGACCACGCGGCTGCTCGAAGGCGACCTGCCCAAGTACCGCACCCTGTTCCCGACCGAGTTCAACTCCGTCGCGGTGATCGAGACCGCCCCCTTCGTGGAGGCCGTCAAGCGTGTCGCCCTGGTCGCCGAGCGGAACACCCCGGTGCGGCTCAGCTTCGAGCAGGGCGTGCTGATCCTGGAGGCCGGTTCCAGCGACGACGCACAGGCTGTGGAGAGGGTCGACGCGCAGCTGGAGGGCGACGACATCTCGATCGCCTTCAACCCGACCTTCCTGCTCGACGGCCTGAGCGCGATCGACTCCCCGGTGGCCCAGCTGTCGTTCACGACGTCCACCAAGCCCGCGCTGCTCAGCGGCAAGCCGGCGCTGGACGCGGAGGCGGACGAGGCCTACAAGTACCTGATCATGCCGGTGCGCCTCAGCGGCTGAGTTGTCCACAGCTGTGCACGGTGCCGGGCGTCCCCTGTGGGTACCCGGCACCGAGGTCCGGTGGGTTTCCCCAGGTGAGCGGCTATGCCCACAACTGTGCGCAAAGGGCCGGGATTAGGCTCGGCAGGGGTACGAACGTGCCTCTCCTGCCACACCGCAACCTAAGGAACCAACTGATGGAGCTCGGTCTCGTCGGCCTCGGCAAGATGGGCGGCAACATGCGCGAGCGGATCCGCCGCGCGGGCCACACCGTCGTCGGATACGACCGCAACCCGGACCTCGCCGACGTCCACAGCCTGGAAGAGCTTGTGGGCAAGCTCAGCGGGCCCCGTGTGGTGTGGGTGATGGTCCCGGCCGGGGCGCCGACCCAGTCCACGATCGACGAGCTGGCCGAGCTGCTCGAACCCGGTGACGTGGTCGTCGACGGCGGCAACTCCCGCTGGACGGACGACGAGAGGCACGCCGAGGAGCTGGCCGCCAAGGGCATCGGCTTCGTGGACTGCGGGGTCTCCGGCGGCGTCTGGGGCCTGGAGAACGGCTACGCGCTGATGTACGGCGGCGCCGTCGAGCACGTCGAGAAGGTCCGGCCGGTCTTCGACGCGCTCAAGCCGGAGGGCGACTTCGGTGCGGTGCACGCCGGCAAGGTGGGCGCGGGCCACTTCGCGAAGATGGTCCACAACGGCATCGAGTACGCGATGATGCAGGCCTACGCTGAAGGCTGGGAGCTCCTGGAGAAGGTCGACTCCGTCACGGACGTGCGCGAGGTCTTCCGCTCCTGGCAGGAAGGGACGGTCATCCGTTCCTGGCTGCTCGACCTCGCGGTGAACGCCCTCGACGGGGACGAGCACCTGGACCGGCTGAAGGGTTGTGCACAGGACTCCGGCGAGGGCCGGTGGACTGTGGAGGCCGCGATAGACAACGCGGTGCCGCTGCCCGCGATCACCGCCTCGCTGTTCGCGCGGTTCGCCTCCCGTCAGGAGGACTCGCCGCAGATGAAGATGATCGCCGCGCTGCGCAATCAGTTCGGCGGCCACGCCGTAGAGGCGAAGTAGAGACGAAGTAGCAGGTCACGGGGAGGTCGGCGAAACACCTATGCACGTCACGCATCTGTCGCTGGCCGACTTCCGCTCCTATGCCCGGGTCGAGGTCCCGCTCGACCCGGGCGTCACCGCCTTCGTCGGCCCGAACGGCCAGGGCAAGACCAACCTCGTCGAGGCCGTCGGCTACCTCGCCACTCTCGGCAGCCACCGGGTCGCCTCCGACGCGCCCCTGGTCCGGATGGGTGCCGAGCGGGCGGTCATCCGGGCGCAGGTGCGGCAGGGCGACCGGCAGCAGCTGGTCGAGCTGGAGCTCAACCCCGGCAGGTCCAACCGCGCCCGCATCAACAGGTCCTCGCAGGTCAAGCCGCGTGACGTCCTGGGGATCGTACGGACCGTGCTGTTCGCGCCGGAGGACCTCGCGCTGGTGAAGGGCGATCCGGGCGAGCGGCGCCGCTTCCTGGACGAGCTGATCACCGCGCGGTCGCCGCGGATGGCCGGTGTGCGCTCCGACTACGAGCGCGTCCTCAAGCAGCGGAACACCCTGTTGAAGTCCGCGGCCCTGGCCCGGCGGCACGGCGGCCGCTCGATGGACCTGTCCACACTGGACGTGTGGGACCAGCACCTCGCCCGCGCGGGCGCCGAGCTGCTCGCCCAGCGGCTCGACCTGGTCGCCGCGATCCAGCCCCTTGCGGACAAGGCGTACGAGCAGCTGGCGCCGGGCGGTGGCCCGGTCGCGCTGGAGTACAAGCCGTCGGCGCCCGGCGAGGCCCACACCCGCGAGGACCTGTACACCCAGCTGATGGCGGCCCTGGCGGACGCCCGCAAGCAGGAGATCGAGCGGGGTGTGACGCTGGTCGGCCCGCACCGCGACGATCTCGTCCTCAAGCTGGGGCAGCTGCCCGCCAAGGGGTACGCCTCGCACGGCGAGTCCTGGTCGTACGCGCTGGCGCTGCGCCTGGCGTCGTACGACCTGCTGCGCGCCGAGGGCAATGAGCCGGTGCTGGTGCTGGACGACGTGTTCGCGGAGCTGGACGCGCGGCGCCGGGAGCGGCTGGCGGAGCTGGTCGTGCCCGGGGAGCAGGTGCTGGTCACCGCCGCTGTGGACGACGACGTGCCGCATCTCCTCACCGGTGCGCGGTACGCGGTGGCGGACGGGGCGGTGGAGCGCGCATGAGCACCGACGGACCCGTCCCCGAGAAGGAACCCTCCGGGGTCGACCTGGCGCGGGTGGCGCTCAGGGCGGCGAAAGAGGCGGCACGCGCGCGTGGCGACGCGGCGCAGCAGCGGAAGCAGGCGCGGCGTGGCGGGCTGCGCTCCGGCGCGCGCGCCGACGGCCGTGACCCCATGGCGCTGGGCTCCGCGATCAATCGGTTGATCACCGAGCGCGGCTGGGAGACGCCGGCCGCGGTGGGCGGGGTGATGGGCCGCTGGCCGCAGATCGTGGGCGAGGATCTCGCCAAGCACTGTGTGCCCGAGCGGTATGACGAGGACGAGCGGGTGCTGGTCGTGCAGTGCGACTCCACGGCCTGGGCGACCCAGCTGCGTCATCTGTCTCCCGCGCTGGTCGCGCGGCTGAACGAGGACCTGGGGCATGGCAGCGTACGGATGATCAAGGTGCTCAATCCCGGCGGTCCGCCCCGGCGCTACGGCCCGCTGCGCGCCCCTGGAAGCACCGGTCCCGGCGATACCTACGGGTGACTTACGTCACGCGATGAGCCGAGCGTGGAGCCGTGGTACGGCCCCCTCGGCTGGTCGTCGTACAACCGCACGCGGTTGCGAATCGCGACCTGGCCCCGGAGTAGCCAAGGGTTGACAGCCGGAAGCGCTGAGTGCCTCCGTGAGCCTCTTGGAGCCCCCATCCGCATATCGGGAGTCGGCGGAGGCCGGTTCAGGGCGGCACATGCGGACTCAGGTACCGGCAAACCCCCATCACTGTCGGCGCTACCGGTAGACTGGGAGACAATCCCGCCCCGAACGTGGGGACCGTCCGGGAAAAGCTGAGCAACGCTGATCAAGGCTTACCAACGCAACATGCCGCAGCCGCTCCGGCAACCCGCCGACGAGCCTGGCTCGTGCTGTGCCAGAAAGGGCGCTTCGTGGCCGATTCCGGCAACCCCAACGAGAACATCCCGTCCACCGACGCCGGCGCGAACGGTGAGGTCACCGCCTCGTACGACGCCAGCGCCATCACCGTGCTCGAAGGGCTGGACGCGGTCCGCAAGCGACCCGGTATGTACATCGGCTCGACCGGTGAGCGCGGTCTGCACCACCTGGTGTACGAGGTCGTGGACAACTCCGTCGACGAGGCTCTGGCGGGCCACGCGGACACCATCGACGTGACGATCCTGGCCGACGGCGGCGTGCGTGTCGTGGACAACGGCCGCGGTATCCCCGTCGGCATCGTGGCGTCCGAGGGCAAGCCGGCCGTCGAGGTCGTGCTGACCGTGCTGCACGCGGGCGGCAAGTTCGGCGGCGGCGGTTACGCCGTCTCCGGCGGTCTGCACGGTGTGGGTGTCTCCGTCGTGAACGCCCTGTCGTCCAAGGTGTCGGTCGAGATCAGGACCGACGGTCACCGCTGGACGCAGGAGTACAAGCTGGGCGTCCCGACGGCTCCGCTGGCGCAGCACGAGGAGACGGCCGAGACCGGCACCTCGGTCACGTTCTGGGCGGACCCGGACATCTTCGAGACCACCGAGTACTCCTTCGAGACGCTGTCGCGGCGCTTCCAGGAGATGGCCTTCCTCAACAAGGGTCTGACGATCCGGCTGACCGACGAGCGCGAGTCGGCGAAGGCCGTCGCGGGCGCCGACGAGGCGGGCGCGGACGAGAAGGCCGAGGACAAGACCGTCACGTACCACTACGAGGGCGGCATCGTCGACTTCGTGAAGTACCTCAACTCCCGCAAGGGCGACGTGGTGCACCCGACGGTGATCGACCTGGAGGCCGAGGACAAGGACAAGAGCCTGTCCCTCGAAGTCGCCATGCAGTGGAACAGCGGCTACAGCGAGGGCGTGTACTCGTTCGCCAACATCATCCACACGCATGAGGGCGGCACCCACGAGGAGGGCTTCCGCGCAGCCCTCACGAGCCTGATCAACAAGTACGCGCGCGACAAGAAGCTGCTCCGGGAGAAGGACGACAACCTCACCGGTGACGACATCCGCGAGGGTCTGACCGCGATCATCTCGGTCAAGCTGAGCGAGCCGCAGTTCGAGGGTCAGACGAAGACCAAGCTGGGCAACACGGAGGCCAAGACCTTCGTGCAGAAGGCGGTCTACGAGCACCTGAACGACTGGCTGGACCGCAACCCGGTCGAGGCGGCGGACATCATCCGCAAGGGCATCCAGGCGGCCACCGCGCGCGTGGCGGCCCGCAAGGCCCGTGACCTGACCCGTCGCAAGGGCCTGCTCGAGTCGGCGTCGCTGCCGGGCAAGCTGTCCGACTGCCAGTCGAACGACCCGACCAAGTGCGAGATCTTCATCGTCGAGGGTGACTCCGCCGGCGGTTCGGCCAAGTCCGGCCGCAACCCGCAGTACCAGGCGATCCTCCCGATCCGGGGCAAGATCCTCAACGTCGAGAAGGCGCGGATCGACAAGATCCTGCAGAACCAGGAGATCCAGGCGCTGATCTCCGCGTTCGGCACGGGTGTGCACGAGGACTTCGACATCGAGAAGCTCCGCTATCACAAGATCATCCTGATGGCGGACGCCGACGTCGACGGCCAGCACATCTCCACCCTGCTGCTGACCTTCCTGTTCCGCTTCATGCGGCCGCTGGTCGAGGCCGGGCACGTGTACCTCTCCCGTCCCCCGCTGTACAAGATCAAGTGGGGCCGGGACGACGTCGAGTACGCGTACTCGGACCGCGAGCGGGACGCGCTCCTGGAGATGGGGCGGCAGCGCGGCAAGCGGGTCCGCGAGGACTCGATCCAGCGCTTCAAGGGTCTCGGCGAGATGAACGCCGAAGAGCTGCGGGTGACCACCATGGACCAGGAGCACCGGGTCCTCGGCCAGGTCACGCTCGACGACGCCGCCCAGGCCGACGACCTGTTCTCGGTCCTGATGGGCGAGGACGTCGAGGCCCGCCGCGCGTTCATCCAGCGCAACGCCAAGGACGTCCGCTTCCTCGACATCTGAGTCGGTCTCAGCTGACCGCACCAGGAAGGATCTTCACCGGCTATGACCGACGAGAACACTCCCGTCACCCCTGAAGAGGGCGGCGAGGTCGCGATGCGTGTCGAGCCCGTCGGGCTCGAGACGGAGATGCAGCGCTCGTACCTGGACTACGCGATGTCCGTCATCGTGTCCCGTGCGCTGCCCGACGTCCGTGACGGCCTCAAGCCCGTGCACCGCCGCGTCCTGTACGCGATGTACGACGGCGGCTACCGCCCCGAGCGCGGCTTCTACAAGTGCGCGCGCGTGGTCGGCGACGTCATGGGCAACTACCACCCCCACGGTGACAGTTCGATCTACGACGCCCTGGTCCGCCTCGCCCAGCCCTGGTCGATGCGCATGCCGCTCGTCGACTCCAACGGCAACTTCGGTTCCCCGGGCAACGACCCGGCGGCCGCGATGCGGTACACCGAGTGCAAGCTCGCCCCGCTGTCGATGGAGATGGTCCGCGACATCGACGAGGAGACCGTCGACTTCACGGACAACTACGACGGCCGCTCCCAGGAGCCGACCGTCCTGCCGGCCCGCTTCCCCAACCTGCTGATCAACGGCTCCGCCGGCATCGCGGTCGGCATGGCGACCAACATCCCGCCGCACAACCTGCGCGAGGTCGCGGCCGGCGCCCAGTGGTACCTGGAGAACCCGGACGCCTCGCACGAGGAGCTCCTGGACGCGCTGATCGAGCGGATCAAGGGCCCCGACTTCCCGACCGGCGCGCTGGTCGTCGGCCGCAAGGGCATCGAGGAGGCCTACCGCACGGGCCGCGGCTCGATCACCATGCGGGCGGTCGTCGAGGTCGAGGAGATCCAGAACCGCCAGTGCCTGGTGGTCACGGAGCTGCCCTACCAGACCAACCCCGACAACCTCGCGCAGAAGATCGCCGACCTGGTGAAGGACGGCAAGGTCGGGGGCATCGCCGACGTCCGCGACGAGACCTCCTCGCGCACCGGCCAGCGTCTGGTCATCGTGCTGAAGCGGGACGCGGTCGCCAAGGTCGTCCTGAACAACCTCTACAAGCACACCGATCTGCAGTCGAACTTCGGCGCCAACATGCTGGCGCTGGTCGACGGCGTGCCGCGCACGCTTTCCCTGGACGCGTTCATCCGGCACTGGGTGACGCACCAGATCGAGGTCATCGTCCGCCGTACGCGCTTCCGGCTGCGCAAGGCCGAGGAGCGGGCGCACATCCTGCGCGGTCTGCTGAAGGCGCTGGACGCGATCGACGAGGTCATCGCGCTGATCCGGGCCAGTGAGACGGTCGAGATCGCGCGTACGGGCCTGATGGGGCTCCTGGAGATCGACGAGATCCAGGCCAACGCCATCCTGGAGATGCAGCTGCGCCGGCTGGCCGCCCTGGAGCGCCAGAAGATCATCCAGGAGCACGACGAGCTCCAGGCGAAGATCACCGAGTACAACGCGATCCTGGCCTCGCCGGTCCGCCAGCGGGGCATCGTCAGCGCCGAGCTGGCCGCGATCGTGGAGAAGTTCGGCGACGACCGCAAGACCATGCTGGTGCCCTACGACGGTGACATGTCCATCGAGGACCTGATCGCCGAGGAGGACATCGTCGTCACGGTCTCGCGCGGCGGGTACGTCAAGCGCACCAAGACCGTCGACTACCGGGCGCAGAAGCGCGGCGGCAAGGGCGTACGCGGTACGAAGCTGAAGGAAGACGACATCGTCGACCACTTCTTCGTCTCGACCACGCACCACTGGCTGCTGTTCTTCACCAACAAGGGCCGGGTGTACCGGGCCAAGGCGTACGAGCTGCCGGACGCGGGGCGGGACGCGCGCGGCCAGCACGTGGCGAACCTGCTGGCCTTCCAGCCGGACGAGGCGATCGCCGAGATCCTCGCCATCCGCGACTACGACGCGGCGCCGTACCTGGTGCTCGCCACCAAGGCCGGTCTGGTCAAGAAGACGCCTCTGAAGGATTACGATTCGCCCCGTTCCGGCGGTGTCATCGCGATCAACCTGCGGGAGCGGGAGGACGGTTCCGACGACGAACTGATCGGAGCCGAACTGGTCTCGGCGGACGACGATCTGCTTCTGATCAGCAGGAAGGCACAGTCGATCAGGTTCACCGCCTCCGACGACACTCTGCGCCCCATGGGCCGGGCCACCTCCGGTGTCAAGGGCATGAGTTTCCGTGAGAGCGATGAACTTCTGTCGATGAATGTTGTTCGACCCGGTACGTTCGTGTTCACTGCCACCGACGGGGGGTACGCGAAGCGGACCCGTGTCGACGAGTACCGCGTCCAGGGCCGTGGCGGCCTCGGCATCAAGGCCGCCAAGATCGTGGAGGACCGTGGTTCGCTCGTCGGCGCGCTGATCGTCGAGGAGAACGACGAGATCCTCGCCATCACCCTGTCCGGCGGTGTGATTCGTACGCGAGTCAGCGGGGTCAGGGAGACGGGCCGTGACACCATGGGCGTCCAACTGATCAACCTGGGCAAGCGCGATGCCGTGGTCGGCATCGCACGTAACGCCGAGGCCGGCAGCGAGGCGGAGGAAGTCGACGGTGAGGACGCCGTGGACGAGACCGCCGAGACCGTCGAGGGTGTCGAGACCAGCGGTACGGACGAGGGTGAGGCGCCCTCGGCCGAGTAGCACGAGGAGAGAGTCATCGTGAGCGGAGCCACGGGCGCCGGGTCGGCCGGTACCTCCACGGGTACGGATGCGGACGGCGGCGGCCGTGGCTCCGCCGCGTCCGGCGGGGCCACCGAGGGCGGTGCGCAGCCGATGGACACGCACACCACCCAGCTGAAGGCGGTCAAGGCGCCCGCGAAGGCGTCCACGCCGGACGCGCAGGGAACCCAGGGGGGAACCGTGACCGACACCCGAGGCCAGGCCGCGGCGGGCGGCGCCCAGCCGGCGTCCGCGCAGCAGCCGAGCCCCTCCCCGCTGCCCGGGGAGCGGCGTCCGGAGCAGCCCGCCGGGCCCTACCACCCGCCGCAGGCCTACCCGGCGGCGCCGGCCGCCCAGGCGCCCGCAGGGGCGGTACGACGGCCGCGTACCGGCGCCGGTACGCGCACCGCCCCGCGCACCCGCAAGGCCCGGCTGCGGGTCGCCAAGGCCGATCCGTGGTCGGTGATGAAGGTCAGCTTCCTGCTCTCCATCGCGCTCGGCATCTGCTCGATCGTGGCGTCGGCGGTGCTGTGGATGGTCCTGGACGCGATGGGCGTGTTCTCCACGGTCGGCGGCACGATCTCGGAGGCCACCGGTTCGAACGAGTCGAACGGCTTCGACCTCCAGTCGTTCCTGTCCCTTCCGCACGTCCTGATGTTCACGGCGATCATCGCGGTCATCGACGTGGTCCTCGCGACGGCGCTGGCGACCCTCGGAGCGTTCATCTACAACCTCTCCGCGGGCTTCGTCGGCGGCATCGAGCTGACCTTGGCCGAGGACGAGTAACCGGAGTTCAAACCTCTCCTGAAGGTCCCCCGACAACCGATTTTGGGACTGCCCCGGTCGTGCGCTAATCTTCAGGAGTCAGCGCGCGGGACACACACCGCAGAGCGCGGCGGGGCTATAGCTCAGTTGGTTAGAGCGCATCCCTGATAAGGATGAGGCCACAGGTTCAAATCCTGTTAGCCCCACCAGCACGAAGACCCCCGGTCCGGATGGATCGGGGGTCTTCGGCGTGTACGGGGGTGTGTGGGGGCGGGGCGGTCCGTGGTGTGGCTGCCGGTGGGCATGAAAAGGCCCGGTCGCTGGCGACGGGGGATGCACCAGCGACCGGGTTGCGGCCAGCCTAACAAGGTGGCCTGCGTGACGGGAGTCAACTTCTCGGCCGTCGTGAGCAGTTGTGATCAGGATCACTCAAAGGCCGTCAGGTGGCGAGCCGGTTCAGTCGTCGCAGGGCGGGTCGTAGGCGAGGCGGGGGAGGTACTCCTGCCACTTCGCCGCGGTCAGTACGTTCCGGGTGACCGAGCAGATGCGGCTGACCGCCCGGTCGACGTCCAGGCTCCAGAGCCGGACCGTGTCCGCGCCGCTGGAGACGCCCAGCATGTTGCTCTTCGGGCTGAAGGAGAGGAAGTTGCCCGTCTTGGCGTTGGGGCTCATGGACTGGCCGATGGGGTGGGTGGAGGACGGGGACGAGACGTTCCAGAGGCGGACCGTGTTGTCGTTGCCGCCGCTCGCCAGGGTCCTGCCGTCGCGGCTGAAGGTCAGGGACACCACCGCCTCGGTGTGGCCGGTGAGGGCCGCGCCCAGCCTGGTCGCGCGGGCCGGATCGGAGACGTTCCAGAGGCGGACTGTGTCGTCGTCGCTGCCGCTGGCCAGGGTCGCCCCGTCGGGGCTGTAGGCGAGGGTGTTGATGGGGCCCAGATGGCCCCTGAGGGGGCCGCCCAGGGCCTTGGCGCGGGACCGGTCCGAGACGTCCCAGAGGCGGACCGTGCCGTCCGCGCTGCCGCTCGCCAGGGTCCTGCCGTCCGGGCTGAAGACCAGCGCGTTGACATAGCCGGTGTGGCCCTTGAGGGGCTCGCCGAGCTGCTTGGGGCGGGCCGGGTCCGTGATGTCCAGGAGCTGGATCGTGCGGTCGTCGTAGTCGGCGGCCACGGTGCGCCCGTCGGGGCTCAGTGCCAGTGCCTCGGCGCCCGCGTACCGGGTGTCCAGCCGGACGGGCGCACCGTACTGGCTGGGGTGGGCCGGGTCGGCGATGTTCCACAGCTGCACCCAGTTGATGTTGTTCTCGCCGGTCATGATGACGAGGGTGTGGCCGTCGCGGGTGAACACCATGGAGCGCAGGTCCCGCCACCCGGTCCGGAAGGGCTCGCCGAGCGCCGTGGGCCGGGCCGGATCCGTGATGTTCCACAGCCGCATCCGGCTGTCGCCGCCGCCGGTGGCCAGGACGCGGCCGTCCGGACTGAACGCCCCAGCCTCGCCGATCATGTCCGACCCGGGGATCGACCACAGCCGCACTTTCCCGTCACCGCTGCCGGTGGCGAGGGTGTGCCCGTCGGGGCTCCAGCCGACGGCGTACATCTCCCCGCTGCTGCCCGCGAGCGGCTCGCCCACCTGGGAGGGGAAGGCCGGGTTGCCGACGTTCCACACACTGGCCGTGGAGTCCGCGCTGCCCGCGGCGAGCATCGAGCCGTCGGGGCTGAAGGCCACCGACCAGACGGGCCCGGTGTGCCCGGTCAGCGGCGCGCCGAGGGCCCTGGCGCGCGCCGGGTCGGTGACGTCCCACAGCCGTACGGTGTCGTCCTTGCTGCCGCTCGCCAGGGTGTGGCCGTCCGGGCTGAAGGCCACGGAGTGCACGGTCCCGGAGTGCCCGGTCAGCGGTGCCCCGGCGCGCTCGGGTCGCCTGGGGTCGGAGACGTCGTACAGGAGGATCGAGTTGTCGTCGCTGCCGGTCGCGAGCGTGCGGCCGTCGGGGCTGAACGCGAGGGAGCGTACGGCTTCGCTGTGGCCGGTCAGGGTGCCGATCGATGTGGGGTGGCGCGGGTTGTGCATGTCCCAGAGGCGGACGGTGTGGTCCTCGTCGGCGGCGGCCAGGGTTTTGCCGTCGGGGCTGAAGGCGACCAGGTAGATCGTGCCGTCGTGACCGCTGAGCGGGGTGCCCAGGGGCGCCGGACGCTTCGGGTCGGAGACGTTCCACAGGCGTACGGTGCCGTCGTCGCCGGCGCTGGCCAGGGTTTTGCCGTCCGGGCTGAAGACCGCGCTGGAGACCCAGCTCGTGTGGCCGTACAGCGGCTTGCCCAGCGCCTTGGGGCGGGTCGGGTCGCTGACGTCCCAGAGGCGGACCGTGCGGTCGTAGGCGGCGGTGGCCAGCGTCTTGCCGTCGGGGCTGAAGGTGGTGAGGTAGACGGCTCCGGTGTGACCGAGCAGCGGGGTGGCCAGCGGCGCGTTGACGATCGACACCAGACGGTTGTTGGCGCCCTCGTCGTCCGGGCGCAGACCGTGTGCGACCAGGTCCAGCTGGGCGGAGAGCGCCGGGTCCGAGTACTGGAACCGGTCGGCCTCCGTGACCACCTGCTCGAACATCGCGTCGTCCCGCTGCTGCCGGGCGATCACGGCGGCGCCCGCGGCCAGCACCGCCAGCACGACCAGCGCCGACACGGCGGCCCTGCTGATCCACACCGTGCGCCGGCGCAGCCGTACCGAGGCCGCCAGGAACCCCACCGCGCTGCGGGTCAGGAAGGTGTCGCCGGCCGACTTCGCCCAGGTGTGGGCCTGCTCCAGCCGCGAGCCCCGGTACAGCAGCGCGGAGTCGTGGCCGGACTCGTCCCAGGACCGGCCGTCCTCCTCCAGCCGCTGGCGCAGCAGATTGCCGTTGCGGTCCTCGTCGAGCCACTCACGCAGCCGGGGCCAGGCGTGCAGCAGCGCTTCGTGGGTGATCTCCACGGTGTCCGCGTCCAGCGTCACAAGGCGGGCCCGGACCAGCGCTTCGAGTGACTCCTCCGTCTTGTTCGGGTCGGTGGACTCGGCGGCCAGCTGGCGCCGGGTGCCACGCCTGCGGGTCGCCTGGGTGTCCTCCCCAAGGCGGACCAGACGGAGCAGCAGCAGCCGGGCGGCGGTGCGGGCGGCCGGGTCCAGGCTGGACCAGGCACGTTCGGCGCTCGCGGCGACAGCACCCTGGATACCGCCGGCCGCCCGGTAGCCGGCCAGCGTCAGACGGCCCCCCTTGCGGCGCTGCCAGGTGGCGAGCAGGGCGTGCGAGAGCAGCGGCAGGACACCGGCGTCATGGGCGCCCCGCGGGCCGTCGGCGCTCACCTCACGGACGATCAGCTCGGCGAGGCCGGGCTCCAGTTCCAGCCCCACCGCCTTGGCGGGGGCGGTCACGGCCTCGCGCAGCTCGGCGGTGGTCAGCGGGCCGAGCACCATGTGCCGGTGCTGGAGCGCGTCGGCCAGCTCGGGGTAGCCCAGGCACTGCTCGTAGAAGTCGGCGCGGATACCGAGGACGACCAGGGCAGGGGCTGGTCCGTCGGGGTCGGCGGAGGTACTGGCCGTGTGCAGGACCTGGACGAAGGTGCGCCGCTCCGCCTCGTCGGTGCAGAGAGTGAAGGTCTCCTCGAACTGGTCCACGATCACGACCGGACGCGCCGGTTCGGGTCCGGAGGGCCATGTTTCACGTGAAACATCCTCGGCCTCGCGCCGGGCCCAGGCAGTGACCGCTTCCCGTACGGCCCCTGGATCGTCCAGGTCCGCCAGACCGGCCAGCTCGGGTATGCGGCGGGTCAGTTCCTTGACGGGGTCCGCTCCCGGCACGAGCTGCAGGACCTCGTGCGGGCGGTCCTCCTCCTCGGCCAGGGCGCCGTTCTGCAGTGCGGTGGCCACGCCGGCGTTCAGCAGCGAGGACTTTCCCGCCCCCGAGGCGCCGACGAGCATGACCAGACCGCCGCCCGCCTTTGCCGACCGGAGCTGGGCGAGAAGGGCGTCGGTGCTGCGCTCGCGGCCGAAGAACCAGCGGGCGTCCTCACGACGGTAGGAAGCCAGGCCCCGGTACGGGCAGACACTGTCGACCGGCGGTGGTGCGTCCGACTCCTCCGCCGCCTCCGGCACGGCCAGTTCGCCGACCGGATCGGCCACGGCCCGCTCCCACAGCTTCTGCCACTGGGGCAGGTCGTACAGACCGGAGGAGACCGGCGTCGGCTGGGAGCGCCGGGCCTGGGGGATGAGGACCTGGAGTACGGCGGAGAGGGCGACGAACTGCGCGGGTACGTTCTTCGCCCGCCGCCAGTCGCTGATCCGCTGGGCGGAGACCCGCACGGGCCGGCCCCGCTCGTCGACCCGATGGAGCCGGTCGACCGCCTCGGCGACGCGTTTGAGCGGAGGATTGCCGGCCTCCTTGTACAGCAACGCGAGACGTTCCGCGAAGGCTGTGCGTGCCCCTGCGTCGGGACCCAAGGCTCTCCACCCCTTACTTCCCCCGCTGCTGGACATCCGGACCGGAAAACTCACTTTATATGGCTGACCTGCGGCGAAGCCCTGGACCGGACGCCCTGGCCTCCTCAGATGTGCACCTCGACTGGCAGGATTTCGCTGCAGCAAGACGGTGGTCGGGCGGCGCCCGACGGGCCGACCAGCTCAGCGTCCGCAGAGACAGTGCACGGCACCGCATGTTCTCGGTCAGGTTCCACCGGCGATTACCCGCCGGAGTGGCGCGACGACGGCAGCTGCTCTCTCCGACTGAGCGGGCCCTGCGGGGCCCGAGGCCACTCGTGCCGTTCGGCACCGGTCCCCACGTGGGGAGGGACCGGAGCCGAACGGCACGGGGGCACCGTTCTTCGAGGGGGTCCGTGACACCTGGAGTGAGACGCCCTGCTCCCTTCCGCGCCGTGTCGCTGTGGGCCGCCGCGCCCCTGAGACGAGGACTCCGCGCGTCCTCAGTGCCGTAGCCAGCCCGCCGTACGTGCCGCCTCGACCGCCTGTTCCTCCGCGTCGTCGGCCGCCGTGTTCAGCGCCATGTCCTGGCCCGCCGCGGTACCGCCGGCCGCCGCGGCTGCCGCCCGGGACGCGGTCAGGGCGGCGCTGAGGGCCGCGGCCGCCTCGGGGCGGTCGTCCATTGTCCCGGCCACCTGTGCGGCCAGTGCCGCGGTGGCGGCGGCGTTGCGGGCGCAGCGGGCGTCCGCCGCCGGGTCGGGTGCGGTGTCCGCGAGGGCGGCGAGGGACTGGGCCGACAGCCGGAGCGCGTTCGCGGCCCGGCCCACCGGGCTCGTCGGTACGGTCTGTGCCGCGTCGGGGGCGACGCCCGCGTGGCGGCAGACGGCCCGTGCACGCGCGTACGCACGGTGCGCACGCGCGGAGTGCAGCTCTCTGAGCAACTCCGCCGAGGGACGCGACTCCGCCGAGGGACCGGTCATCTTCGCCTCCTGGCTGCCGGGCGCGGGCAGGGTGCCATGCCGGCCGTGAAGAGGCCATAGACGTGTGGCGAGGGCTTCGCCGGGCGGCCCGTGTGTGTCGGTTGGCTGCGGCCTCGTCGTGGCCGGGTGTGCAGTCCCGCGCGCTCCCTTGGGGGCGCTCACGCACCGTCGGGTCAGGTGAACAGTCCCAGTGCCGTGTCCAGGGACCAGGTCTGCCAGCACATGGCGAAGAGGCCGACCCCGGAGACCAGGGCCATCATCAGGTTCTGTCCCTGTTCCGCCCAGTCGTGGATCATGAGGGTCAGGTAGACGATGTTGAGCAGGAACCCGGCCACCAGGGCGATCGGGGTGAGGAAGCCGAAGGCCAGGCCGAGGCCGAGGGCCAGCTCCGCGTACGCCACCACGTAGGCCATCAGCCGGGGGCGGGGCGCGACGACGACGTCGAAGCCCCGCCGGACCACCGGCCAGCGGTGCTTCTCCGCGACACCGGCCGCCCACCGGATGCCCCCGCCGCCGAACCACTGCTTCTTGTCCTTGTGCCGCCAGCTCTCCAGCCACCACAGACCGAGTCCGATGCGGAGCACCGCGAACCACTCGGCACCGCTCAGCAAGGCTGATCGCATCCCGCACCCTCCCCGGACCCGTCACTCGTCTGACGATCCGTCAGTTCAGCGGAAGGCGGCGCGCGCCGCAAGAGGTCCGGCGGCTCTTGCTGGCACCGGCTCCTGGGCCTAGCCTGAAGGCCGAAGCCAAATCTGATGGACCGTCAGTTAAGCGGGCATCCAAGCAGGCAGCAGGGGGTAGGCATGGCAGAGAACGCGACCGGCACCCAGGATCTGCCCAGGGTCGTCAGCGTGGACGACCACGTGATCGAGCCCGCGCACCTCTTCGAGAGGTGGCTGCCGGGCAAGTACCGCGACAAGGGCCCCAAGCCCTTCACCGCCGGCATCGGCGAACTCGCCTACGTCGGCGGCAAGTACCGCTTCACCACCGACCCGGAAGGCCAGATCACCGACTGGTGGGAGTACGAGGGCCTGCTCTTCCCGTACAAGCGGATCATCGCGGCCGTCGGCTTCTCCCGGGACGAGATGACGCTCGACGGCATCACCCGGGAACAGATGCGGCGCGGCTGCTGGGACCCCAAGGCCCGCCTGGACGACATGGACATCAACCATGTGGAGGCCTCCCTCTGCTTCCCCACCTTCCCCCGTTTCTGCGGGCAGACCTTCGCCGAGGCCGACGACAAGGAGGTCGCACTGGCCTGTGTCCGCGCCTACAACGACTGGATGGTCGAGGAGTGGTGCGGCGACAGCGGCGGCCGGCTGATCCCGCTCTGCCTGATCCCGCTGTGGGACATCGACCTGGCCGTCGCCGAGATCCGGCGCAACGCCGAGCGGGGCGTCCGCGCGGTCACCTTCAGCGAGATCCCCACGTATCTGGGCCTGCCGTCCATCCACTCCGGCTACTGGGACCCGTTCTTCGCGGTCTGCGAGGAGACCGGCACGGTCGTCAACATGCACATCGGCAGCAGCTCCCAGATGCCCGCCGCCTCGCCCGACGCCCCGCCCGCCGTACAGGCCTCGCTGAGCTTCAACAACGCCATGGCCTCGATGATGGACTTCCTCTTCTCCGGGGTCCTGGTGCGGTTCCCCCGGCTGAAACTCGCGTACAGCGAGGGCCAGATGGGCTGGATCCCGTACGCCCTGGAACGCGCCGACGACGTCTGGGAGGAGCACCGCGCCTGGGGCGGGGTCAAGGACCTGATCCCGGAGCCCCCGTCGACGTACTACTACCGGCAGATCTTCTGCTGCTTCTTCCGCGACAAGCACGGCATCGAGGCGATCGAGAGGGTCGGTGTGGACAACGCGACCTTCGAGACGGACTACCCGCACGTCGACTCGACCTGGCCGGAGACCAAGCGGGTCGCCCAGGAACACGTGGGCGGGCTGGCGCCGGAGGTGGCCTACAAGCTGCTGCGCGGGAACGCGATCCGGATGCTGGAGCTGCCTTTCACGTAGGCCGGTTCGGCGGGGCGTCCGGTGGGCAGGGGACTTCCCATGAAAGTCTCCGTCGACGCCGATGTCTGTTATGGGTCGGGTGAGTGTGCCTTCCGGGCACCCGCCGTGTTCGGCTTCGAGGACGGGTACGGTTTCGTCCTGCCCGGACGGGAGGAGTCCGGGGACGACGAACTGATCCGGGACATCGCCGAACGCTGCCCCTCCCAGGCGATCCGGATCAACGGGAAAAGGGTCACTGACTAACGGATGAGCACCCCCGGCACGGAACCCAGCGGAGCCACGGAACCCAGCGGAGCCACGGAACCCAGTGGAGCCACGGAACCCAGTGGAGCCACGGAACCCAGTGGAGCCAGCGGACCCACGGAACCCAGCGGACCCTCCGGACTTGGCGGACCCGGCGGACCCGGCGGACCCTCCAGACCCTCCGGACTCGGCGGACCCACCCGGTCCACAGGACTCGGCGGACCCGGCGGGTTCACTGAACTCCTGGCCACCCTCGGCCGCGGCTACGTCCGCGACTTCCCGGGGCCCTGGGGCAAGGCCCTCGCCGCCCGCGCGCTCAACCCCTACCTGCGGGACCACCCGCGCCGACGGGTCGTCGAGACGCGTTCCGGCGCCCGGTTCGCGGTCGACACGCAGGACCTCATCCAGCGCTACCTCTACCTCTTCGGGGTGTGGGAACCGCACATGACCCACTGGCTGCGCGGCAGACTGGCGCCGGGGGACTGCTTCGTCGACGTCGGCGCCAACATCGGTGTCTTCAGCGTCCTCGCCTCCCAACTGGTCGGGGAACAGGGCCGGGTGGTCGCCGTCGAGGCCTCCCCCGCCTTCCACCGCCGCCTCGAACAGCAGGGCGCGCTCAACGGCTGCCGGAACATCCGGGCGGTGAACGCCGCCGTCTCCGACGCCCACCGCACCCTGACCTTCGTGCTCGCCAGCTCCCGCAACATGGGTGCCAACAGCATCGTTCCGTGGGACGGTCCGGCCGAGTCGAGCTTCGACATCGAGGCAGTGCCGCTGCCCGAGCTGCTGCGGCCGGAGGAGATCGAGACCGCCCGGGTCATCAAGATCGACGTGGAGGGCGCCGAGGGCGCGGTGGTGCGGGGGCTGGCGCCGCTGCTGGAGAAACTGCGCCCGGACGCCGAGATCACCGTCGAGGTCACCCCCGACCGCATGGCCCAGCTGGGCGACTCGGCGGACGACCTGCTGCGCACCATGACCGACGCCGGCTACCACGTCTACCGGCTCGCCAACAGCTACGCGGCCGACAGCTACCCCAGGGCGCTGTACGGCGAGCCGGTGGCCCCGGTCCGCTGGGACCGACCGCTGACCGAGGAGAGCGACCTGGTGTTCTCACGGATCGACGCGGCGACGCTTTAGCCGGGCGCAGGTGTTCTCCGGTCGGCCGCGCGCGTGGGCCTTCCGGCCGGCGGTGGCGCACGTGTGCTTTCCCGTCGGCGGCCGGACGCAGGGGCTCTCTAGTCGGCCGCTGTCGTCGGGTACCGCCAGTCGGACTCAGCCAGCGCCCGTGCCCGGGCCGCCACGACCGCCATCCTGGCCTGCCGTTCGGCCGGGTCGGTATGGGCCGGCTGGCCGGTGACCTGGCCCGGCCACTTGCGGTAGAGCAGCCCGGTCTGCGCCGTGAACCAGCCCCGGCTCACCGCGTTCAGTGCGAGCAGCAGTCCGGTGTCCTCGGAGGCGGGCAGCGCCATCCAGCCGCCCAGGGCGAGCAGCAGTTCACGGCGGACGAAGAGGCTGGCCGGGTGGACCGGGGCGCGGAAGTCGTTCGCCGTCCAGAAGCCGAGCACCGCGCCGCGCTCGATCGGCCCCTCCGCCGGGTCGCCGGGGAAGCCGGCCGTGGTGCCGTCGGGCAGCAGGTCGAGGACGCGTGAGGTGGCCCAGCCGACCGCCGGGTGGGCCTCCAGGACGGCCAGATCGCGGTCCAGCGTGCCCGGCGTGAGCTGGTCGTCGGCGTCGAGGGTCTTGACGTACGACCCCTCGGCCCGGGCCAGCGCGAGGGTACGGGCGACACCGGGACCGCCGGTGCGGCCCTGCCGGAACGACACCCGGGCGTCGTCCGGGACGTACGGGCGGACCTCGTCGCCGTAGCCGTCCTCCTGGACCAGCCACTGCCACTCCCAGCCGTCCGGCAGCCGCTGCTCGCACAGCGACTTGTACGCGTCCGGCAGGAAACGGGCCGACGGCGCGTGGACCGCGGTGACGACGGTGACGCACCGGCTCACGGCGGCGCTCACCACCTTTCCAGGTGTGTGGTGAAGAGCAGTTCCGTACGGTCGCCCGGAAGCGTGACGACGGAGATGTCCACAATGCGGTCGCGGATGTCGTACGACGTCTTGCGCAGCAGGATCACCGAGGTGCCGGCCGACAGGTCCAGCTCCCGGGCCTCCTCGGGCGTCGGCGGCCGGGCGGTGAAGCGTTCCTGGACACGGGCGACCTCGATGCCGACGGTGTGCAGCTGGTTCTGGGTGCCGCCCGGCCAGGGCTCCCTGGTCTCGTCGAGGAGCGCGGGGTTCGCCGCGATCATGTCCCGGACGAGATAGGAGCTCACCAGGCTGAAGGGCGCGGACTCGGCCGAGTACCGGGTCCGGTAGGTGCGTTCCAGGAGCACCGTGCCCTCGGGCACCCCGAACGCGTCGGCGAGGTCGCTGGGCGCGATCAGCTCGCGGTACCGGGCGAAGAAGACCAGGTCGTCGAGGACCAGCCCGGTCTCGTGCTCGGTGGCGCCGGTCGCGGCCCGGGTGGCCTCCGGCATCCTGGCGCGGTCCTTCTCCCACTGGTGCCGGGTGTTGTCGCGGATCGCACGGGTGCGGGGCCTGCGCACGAAGGTGCCGGTGCCGTGCCGCTTGTCGATCAGACCCTCCGCGCTCAGCAGCCGCAGCGCGTTCTGGAGCGTGGGCATGCTCCGGCCGTAGTGCCGGGCCAGCTCAGCCTCCGAGGGCAGCCGCGCACCGGGCTTGAGCTCGCCGTCCCTGATGGAGCGGCGGAGGTCGTCGGCGATTTCCTCGTACGCCTTGGGCACGGCTTCAGCCTACGACTCATCAAGAGGAGTTGAAGACTCGAGCGCCCCGTCGACGAGGCCGGACACGCTCCGCCCGGGGGCGGGCACGTGTCGATGGGCGCCGGGCACGTGTCGATGGGACCCGGACACGCTCCGGCCGGGAGCGGGCACGTGTCGATGGGGCCGGACACACTTCGGCCCCGGGGGCGGACACGTGTCGATGGGACCCGGACACGCTCCGGCCGGGGGCGGGCACGTGTCGATGGGATCGGACACGTCCGACCGGGGCCGGACGTGCGAAGACCCGCGGCCGGGTTCCGGTCGCGGGTCTGTGTCGCAGTAGGCGCTGGTACGTACGCAAGTCGCCCTTGCGCCGTTGCGTCTGAGCCGTCTGGGGAGGATCAGCAGTCGAGGTTCGCCGCGGGGGGTTCGGCCGGGTCGTCCGATTCGGTCGTGTCCAGGGGCCGCTGGCGGCAGCCGGGGGTCTTTCCGTGGGCCTCGGCCCGGATGCGCTGCTTCATCGTGGGGGGCAGGGACCTGGCTTGGGACCAGAGCCAGTGGGTCTGTGCCGGGATCATCACCCGGCCGGCCGGGCTGCTGTGGTCGTCGCCGCTGCTGTTGCGCGGGGTCTCGGCCTGCGGTACCGCGGTGGCGGTGGCGGCGGAGACGAGTCCGAGCGCCGTGCACAGCGCGAGGAAGGCGGTGACGAAGGCGGTCCACAACTTCATGACCTTGGCGTGCCGAGCCATGGCCCCTCACTTTCGGGTTGGGCGATTTGCGTACTTTCCTCATGATGTGTATGGGGATCGCGAAGTGGGGGACGTCGACCTGTGGCGCGGCGATGTTCCGATGAACACCACCCGGACGGACGCAAGAGGGCCGATAAATCAGAAGAAAGGCTCCCGAAGGCGGACGAGTGGGAGCAAAGTAACCGTCCGTGGGGGTGTGATCACCCTCCGATCGGAACGGGCCGGCCTCGTGCGACGCGCCGTGCAACACCTTGTGCCGAGCCGGAGTTGGGGCCGGATGCCAGGTCACCGATCGATATCGGTCGGTGTGTATAGTCGGGCGCCAGAGGTCCCCTACGTCAAGGAAGAGACGAGGTCGCGCGGTGAAGAAGCTTCTCCTGGTCGCACTGGCCGCCATCGGCGGGCTCCTCGTGTACCGCCAGATCCAGGCGGATCGCGCCGAGCAGGATCTGTGGACGGAGGCGACTGACTCCGTGCCCACGGGTTCGTGAGTACCGACAACCAACGACACTGAGACCCCGACCGCCTCGCGGTCGGGGTTTTGCGTTGTCAGGGGCTTTGGGGGTGCGAGGGGGGGGCGTTTCGGACGGTCATACGAATCGCCGGGTGGCGCGGGGGCGTGCGCGGCAGTATGGGGCCGGTCCGGGACTTGGACGGCTGACGAGCGACGGCTGGGGGCGCGCGTGATACGGCGGTGGCGTACGGCGGCGGGACGGCGGGGCATCGGCAGGACGGCCGCCCTCGCACTGACGGCCCTGCTGACGGCAGTGCTGCCGGCCTCTCCGGTTGCGGCGGACGACGGCAGCGGTTATGCCTTCGCCCCGGACGCCCGCACGATCACCGGAGCGACGGGTACCGCGGCCGCCGTACCGCTGGAGCCCGGCACGACCTACCGCAGCACCCTGCCCGAGAAGGGCGAGCTGTACTTCCGTCTGGAACTCGCCGCCGGCAGCACGGCCTACGTCCCGGTGACCGCCGTGCCGCCGGCCGACGCCACCGTCTCCGCGAGCGACGGCATCGGGGTCTCCATCGAGGACGCCAACGGTGTCTCCTGCGGCTACGACGGCGCCCGCTTCGGCGCCGGACTGAGCCCCCGGCCGGTCACGGCGCTGGGGCGGCGGGAGACGGGCAAGGCGCTCTGCCAGGACGCGGGCACCTACTACGTGATCGTCGAGCGGCTCGCGTCCGGCTCGCGGACCACGACCCCGGGCAGCTGGGACCTGGAGATCGCCCCCGTCACCGAACCGGGCCTGGCCGAGGCCGGCGCCACCACCGCCCCCGGGACCTGGAACTCCGCCTCCCCCGAGCCGCTCACCGACGCCCCCCACCGCCGCACCGCGGGCGCCGGCTTCGCCACGGCCCGCACCCTGGGCACGGGCGTCTGGCAGACCGGCATCACCCCGGGCCAGACCCTCTACTACGCGGTCCCGGTCGACTGGGGACAGCAACTGCACGCCACCGTCGAACTGGGCAGCACCAGCGGCGACACCCACGGCTACGTCAGCGCCGCGCTCAACCTCTCCCTCTACAACCCGGTCCGCGGCTACGTCGACGACCTCTCGCTCGGCTACGACGGCACCCAGAAGGCGTCTTCGCTCGCCCCCCTGCCACCCGTGGCCTACGCCAACCGGTACGCCGTCTCCGGCGAGGAGAACTCCGTCCGCTTCGCTGGCGCCTACTACCTCGTCGTCCACCTCACCGGGCAGACGGCGGACACGTTCGGGCAGGGGCCGTACGACGTGACACTCCGGGTCCGCGTCGACGGCACCCCGAACTCTGGTCCCGGATACGCCGGTTCACCCGTCCCGAAGGACGTCTTCGACCCGCCGTCGGTCCAGGGCGGCGGCCTGGTGGCCGCGGTCGGTGACCACGACACGACGGCGATGCGGGTGCTCGCGGCCGGCGGGATCGGCACGGGCACGGCCCTGTTGCTCGTCCTGGTCGTGTGGACGCTGACCGCCCGCCGCGCTCAGAACCGGGTCAACGCCCAGAAACCCACGGCGTAACAGGCCAGCGCCAGCAGCAGGATGGGCACGGCGGCCTTCGCGGGCGGCCCGGGCCGACGCACCCGCCGCCGGCGCCGGCCGTGGGTACGCACCGACAACTGCGAGACCTGCGACGCAGGTTGCGGGTCGCGGGCGGTGTAGGTGGCCGTGTCGGTGGTGTCGTTGGGGTCGGTATGCGGCCGGGCCGGGGGGAGGGGTTGCGCGGGGGGCCAGGGGGTGTGGGGCTGTGGAAGGGGGGAGGCCGGGAGCTGTTGCGGCTGCGGCTCCGGTCGTGGCCACGGTTCCGATTCCGTTCGTGGCCGCGACCGCGGCTGCTGGTGGGCGGTGTACGGCGGGTACGGCGGCGTGGGCTGCGGCGGTTCCGCGTACGGGGCGGGAGGTCCCGGCGCCTGGGGCGGTGGGAGCCGGAAGCTGCCGGTGTCGGACATGCCGGCGGGGGCCGAGGGAGAGCCGATGGGATCGGCGGGGGTGGCCGGGGGTGCGTCCGCGCTTCCTGCCCGGGCTCCGGTTGCCGAGCCGGGGTAGGCGGAGTCGGAGGTGGGGGTGGCTGGGGGTGCGTCCGCGCTTCCTGCCTGGGCTCCGGCCGCCGAGTCGGCGTCCGCGCCGGTCGGTATGCCCGACGCGGCCTCCGGTGCCGTGCCGAAGGCGGTCTCCGGTGCCGTGCCGGACGCGGATTGCGGTGTCGTGCCGTAACCCGTCGGGGTGGACGCCTCTGACGCCCTCCCCTTTTCCGCCGTCGTGCCCGAACTCGCGCTCGTTCCTGTCACCGCGGCCGGTTCCGCGGCGGCCTCCGCCCCCGCGGCCGTACCGGGGGCAGCCCCCGAACCCGCGGCGGCCTCCGTCGTACTCCCGGCGGCCCGCGTTCCCGTCCCCGCCGTCCCTGTCGTGCCTGTCGTGCCTGTCGTGCCTGTCGTGCCTGTCGTATTCCGTGTCGTATCGACCCCCGACGCCACACGTAGTGGCCCCTTGGGCCCGAACCCCGGCGGAAGTGGCCCCAGTTGGTCGAAGATCTCGATCAACTCGTCGTCGATGCCCGGTTCCGGGAGGAGCTCCATGGCCTGGGCGAGGGCCTTGCGGGCGCCGGTGGCCGTGCGGAAGCGGGACTGGGGGTTGGGCTGGAGGAGGGTGGCGACGACCTGCCAGAGGGGGTCGGGGATGCCCTTGGGCGCTCCAGGCGTGCCGTGTTCGGCGAAGTGCTGGACGAGCGCCTTGGCGTCGGGCTTGGCGCCTTCCAGGAGGAACAGGGCGACCAGGCCGACGGCGAACAGGTCGGCCGCGAAGTCGGGTTCCGCGCCGAGGAGTTGCTCGGGGGCGATGTAACCCGGCGTGCCGACCACGAGGTTGGTCTCGGTCAGCCGGGCCTCGCCGAACCGCATGGCGATGCCGAAGTCGGACAGCCGCAGGCGCGGGCGGGCGGTACCGCTGGCCTCCAGCAGGATGTTCGCGGGCTTGATGTCCCGGTGGACCACGCCCTCGGCGTGCACCGCGGCGAGGCCGGAGAGGAGCTGGTCGAGGAGCGTGCAGACGAAGGCCGGGGGCAGGGGACCGTAGTCCCCCACGAGGTGGACCAGCGAGCCGCCGGCGACCAGGTCCATCGTGAACAGGACCTTGTCGTCGTCGGCGGCCCAGCTGGCCGGAGCCAGGACATGGGGGTGGTCGATGCGCAGCGCCTGCTCCCGCACGAAGCGCAACAGCGCGTGGGCGTCGCTCTGCTGGAGCACCTTGGCGGCCACATAGCGCTTGCGCCGGTGGTCCCAGGCGCGCCACACGGCGCCCACACCGCCATGACCGATCGGGTCGGCCAGTTCGTACCGGCCTGCGAAGACCTCACCCATGACTGCCCGTAGCCCTCCCCCTCTGGTCCCCCCTGCCCCGCACCCCCCTTGCCTTCCCCCGGATGAGCGATACGACCCCTCTCGCGTGACCCCCTCGGCCAGGGCCGGGCCCCGCCCGGTTCACCGGACCCCCTCCGGTGTACCGGGCCGTGGCTCAGCTCTGGTGCGACTGGTAGTGCGTGACCGCGTCCGAGGTGCGGCCGGCGCCGTAGACCCGGAGGAACTCCGCAAGCTCCGGATGGGTCGGAGCCAGCGTGTCCGCCGCGTCGATGATGTCACCGGCGGCGGCCACCGAGCGCAGCAGCGACTGGATCTCGCGGACCACCCGCTTGACCGTGGGCGCACCCGAACCGCTCGTCGTCTGCGTGGTGTTGCTGAGCACCGAGCCCCCCTGGGACTTCTTGATCTCGTCCATCCGCTCGGTCGCCTCGGCCGCGCTCACGCTGCCGTCCGCGACCTGCGCCGCCAGGTCCTGGAGCAGCTGCACCCGCTGGACCACGGCCGGGTTGCCGATCTTCGCCCGCTGTCCGCTCATCAGCTGCGACAGCATGGGCGCGGACAGTCCGAGGACCGCCGCGAGACGTGCCTGGTTGAGCCCCAGGTCGTCGATGAGCTTACGGAAGAGCGCCCCCAACGGCTCTCCGTACCAGTTCCGCTGCAGCTCCCGCGCTCTGGCGGTGGCTTCCTGCTGTGCGGCGTCCATTGCGTCTCCCCATCGCTTCCCCAAAAAATCCACGGTTCGCTACAGCGAACCCCGTCGAGCATCTTACGGAGCGTGGTCATCCGGGGGGACCCCCAATCTTTTTGTGAGGTACGGGGGGTGACCCGGTACTCTGGTCTGCGGCACCGACCAGCGGACCTTTCGCTGGGGCGGTGGCTTCCCGTACGGGGCCTTAGCTCAGTTGGTAGAGCGCCGTCTTTGCATGGCGGATGTCAGGGGTTCGACTCCCCTAGGCTCCACACTGTGAGACCCCTCTGACCTGCCGAAACGCGGTCGGAGGGGTCTTTTTTGTCCCGGTTTCCCGTCAGGGTCTCGGTGCGGAGCGCACGCCCGAGGTGACGGCTCGGAGGTCGGCGCCGGGACGGAGATCCATGTGCACCGTGCGTGCGGCGGTGGTCACGTCATGTGAGCGGTCGAGTTCGATGTCCTCCGGCTCGATTCCCTGGCTCGATGTCCTGGCTCGATTCCCTGGCTCGTCATCCGTCGGTGTTCGGGGAGATCGCGGGGAGTTCGACAGTGATGCGGATTCCGCCGGCGGCGCGCGGGGTGAGGGTGAGTGTCCCGTCGTGTGCGCGGGTGATGGTCCTGACGATGGCCAGGCCGAGGCCGACGCCCGCGTGGCCGGTGCGTATGCGTTCGGTGCCGCGCTGGAACGGTTCGGTGAGCGTCGAGGCCAGCTGCGGGGTGATGTGCCGGCCGGTGTTCTCGACGGTGAGTACCACGGTCCCGGCGCGGACGCCGGTACGGACCCACACGGTGCCCTGTTCGGGCAGGTTGTGGACGATCGCGTTGTGCACGAGGTTCGTGGTCAGCTGCAGCAGGAGGGCCGGTGAACCGAGCGCGGGGGTGATGTCGCCGGAGGTCTCGATGGTGACGCCGTGCTCTTCCGCGAGGGGGAGGAGGGTTTCGGTGGCTTCCTCCGCCATGAGGGACAGATCGACGTGTTCCCGGGTGAAGGACCGTTGGCCGGCGCGGCTGAGCAGCAGCAGTGCCTCGGTGAGGTCGATCGCTCTGGTGTTGACGGTGTTGAGCCGGTCGATGATCTCGCCGGCCTGGTGGTGTGGATCGCTGCGGGCCACGTCGAGAAGCGCCTTCGACACGGCGAGCGGGGTACGCAGTTCGTGAGAGGCGTTGGCCGCGAACCTCTGCTGCTCGGCGACGTGTGCCTCGAGCCGCGCGAGCATCGTGTCGAAGGTGTCGGCGAGTTCGCGGAACTCGTCCATGCGGCCGGGCAACCGGATCCGGTGGGCCAGCGATCCTTCCGTGGCCAGGCGGGTGGCATCCGTGATGCGGGTCAGGGGGGCCAGCATCCGGCCGGCCAGGATCCACCCTCCCACGAGGCCGAACACGAGCAGGAACGTCAGTACGGCGACGGCCGTCGGGGCGAAGGTGCGCACGACCGCCAGGCGGTAGTCGGGCTCGATGATCAGCCCGGGGTGCGGCACCCGGTTCAGGAACACCCACACCGCCGCCAGCAGCAGGGCGCCGGCCAGCATGACGAACCCGGCATAGCTGAGGGTGAGTTGGAGGCGGACACTCGGACCAGGGGCCCTAGCCACGGTCTCCGCCCCCGTGCCCCGCCTCCGGCTGGGTGGCGATGCGGTAGCCGACGCCCGGCACGGTGGCGATGACCCAGGGTTCGCCAAGACGCTTGCGCAGCGCCGAGACGGTGATGCGCACGGCGTTGGTGAACGGGTCGGCGTTCTCGTCCCAGGCACGTTCCAGGAGTTCCTCGGCGCTGACGACACCGCCCTCGGCAACGACGAGGACTTCGAGCACCGCGAACTGCTTCCTGGTCAACGCGACGTAGCGGCCGTCCCGGTAGACCTCTCTGCGGAACGGGTCAAGGCGCAGACCCGCGATGTCCCGAACGGGAGGCCTGTGGTGGGCCCGCCTGCGGTCGAGCGCCCTGAGCCTGAGCGCGAGTTCCTGGAGTTCGAACGGTTTCGTGAGGTAGTCGTCGGCGCCGAGTTCGAAACCGGAGGCCTTGTCGTCGAGCCGGTCGGCCGCGGTGAGCATGAGGATCGGCATGCCGCTGCCGGAGGCGACGATGCGTTTGGCGATCTCGTCGCCGGAAGGCCCAGGGACGTCGCGGTCGAGGACGGCGATGTCGTACGTGTTGATGCCCAGCAGCTCCAGAGCCGTGTCGCCGTCGCCCGCGATGTCGGCCGCGATCGCCTCCAGGCGCAGGCCGTCGCGGATGGCCTCCGCCAGATAGGGCTCGTCCTCGACGATCAGCACACGCATGTCATTGATGCTACGAGTCGGCACATATCGTCCGTGTATCGAAAACGGCATACGCGTCGGCAACACCGCACCGCCTTGACTGGCGGCCATGACGTCAGGAACGCCCGGCTTTCGCCGCAGTGACCGAGGACAGACGATGACGCAGAGGGATACGGCGGACAGGGCCGACACGGCGGACACGGCGTATGCGGCGGACGTGACGGGGCAAGCGGACACGGCGCACACGGCGGACACGGCGGACGTGACGGGGCAAGCGGACACGGCGGACACGGCGCACACGGCGGACACGGCGGACTTCGTGACGGGGCAAGCGGACGTGGCGGAAACGGCGGGGAGCGGGCAGGACGGCGCCGGCCGCCGGGGCATCCGCCAGGGCACCCGCAGCAGCGCCCCGCCCGGGCCCTGGAAACGTGGCCCCGTGCTCGCGGCGCTGGCGCTGCTGCTCGGCCTGCTCCTGCTCGGGCACGCCGAGATCCCGAACCGGATCGGCCACCTCGGCAGCCTGGTCGAGAGCCTCCTGCCCTGGTTCGGCCTGTTCGTCCCGGTCCTGCTGGCCGGGGCGCTGTGGCGCCGCTCAGCCTCCGCGGTGGTCGCGCTGCTGCTGCCCGTAGTGGTGTGGCTGAACCTCTTCGGCGGACTGCTCGGCGACAAGTCCCACCCCGGCGGAGACCTCACCGTGGCCAGCCACAACGTCGACGCCGACAACCCCGACCCCGCCGGCACCGCCCGCGCCCTGGCCGCCTCCGGCGTCGACGTGCTGGCCCTGGAGGAGCTGACCCAGCAGGCCACAGGCACGTACGAGAAGGCGCTGGCGAAGGCCTACCCCTACCACGCCGTACGGGGCACGGTCGGGCTGTGGAGCAGGCTGCCGCTGTCGGACACCCGGACGGTCGACGTCAAGACGGACCAGGGGCCGCTGGCGGACGCCATCCCGGCCGCCGCCAAGATGGAGTACAACCGGGCGCTGCGCACCACCGTGGCCACCGACCACGGGCCGCTGGCCGTGTACGTGGCCCACCTGGGATCCGTACGGGTGCTCCCCAGGACGGGCTTCTGGACGTCCCAGCGGGACGCCGGCGCGCAGGCCCTCGCCGAGGCCGTCGCCGCCGAGCGGAACGAGCGCGTGGTACTGCTCGGCGATCTGAACGGCACCATGGACGACCGCGCGTTCGCCGACCTCACCGAGCAGGTGCACTCCGCCCAGGCAGCGGCCGGCGACGGCTTCGGATTCAGCTGGCCGGCGAAGTTCCCGGTGGCACGGATCGACCAGGTCCTCGTCCGCGGCGTGCGGCCGCGGAGCTCGTGGGTGCTGCCGGCCACCGGCAGCGACCACCTGCCGGTGGCCGCCGGAATCAGCTGGTGAACACGCTTGCCGACACCGCACCGGCGAACCCCCCCGATCCACGTGGATCGGGGGGGTTCGGTGGTTTCACGTGAAACGCCGGCTCAGCGGTTCTTGTCGTCCCGGGACGACTGCTCCTCCGCCTCCTTGGCCTGGACCTCGGGGTGCAGGGGAGAACTGCCGTCCACCGAACCGAGACGGCCCGAATCCGGCACCTCCGTGGCAGCGGGCGGCTCGACCAGCCAGTCCGGGTTGGCCTGCTTGTCCCACCACTTCCACGCGGCGAAGGCCGCACCGGCCAGCACGCCGAACACGGCGAACGCCTTGAACGCACGGCCGTACGACGAACGCCGCTCGTTCCTGCGCGCCAGCTTCTCGATCTCCTCGGCGGAGACATTGCCCCGCAGCGCGGCCAGCGCGGCAGCACCCCGCGCCGTGGCCTCGTCACGGACCGGGCCGGCCGCCGCCACGGCCTGCTCGAACCTCGGACGTGAGTAGTCAGCGGCCTGCCGGGCCGCCTTACGGGTCAGATCAGCGGCATCGTGCGCAGCCTGATCCACCATCGGTGGCACATGCGTCCGCGCCTGCTCCAGACGCGGCACGAGACGGGCGTCGTACTGGACGCGGGCCTGTTCAGCGGCCTGCGACACCACGGGCGCGAGCCGTACGCGTGCCTCCTGTGCGTAGTACGCGGCACGCTCCTTGGCCGTGTCGGCGTAGGGCGCCACCACTTCCGCGGCGTGCCGCACGCTGTCCTTCGCCGAGCTGGTCGCGGTGCGCACGCTCTCTTTGCGGGTCACGAGTTTCCTCCTCCTCGGTGGCGTACGGTAATTCGACTTTCCACCCTTTTAGGGATCATGCCTGCCGACGAGCCGAGCGGCGCGCGAGGACGGGCATACGGGTGCAACCAGAGCTAAGAGGGGCTTGTCGACGACAATGCCACGGATCGGCGCCCAGCGCTCCCGCCCGGAACGGCTCGAAGAGGATCGGGGGGACCCCGCCGGGTTTCCGCAAGCGATTCGTGAGGATCTGAGCAGGGACGCGCCAGGCGGGCCACCGGGCCGCCGTACCGTGCGAGGATCGTGAGGGCGAACCCAGCACCGGGTCACACCCGAGCACACGAGAGCACAACGGAAGGCGGACCGTGGCCGAGCAGCTCTACGCCACCTTGAAGACCAGCCTCGGCGACATCGAGGTCCGGCTCTTCCCGAACCACGCGCCGAAGACGGTCAAGAACTTCGTCGAACTGGCGCAGGGCGAGCGTGAGTGGACCCACCCGGCCACCGGCACGGTCTCCACCGACCCGCTGTACGACGGCACGGTCTTCCACCGGGTGATCGGCGGATTCATGATCCAGGGCGGCGACCCGCTCGGCACCGGCATCGGCGGCCCCGGCTACAAGTTCGAGGACGAGTTCCACCCCGACCTCCGCTTCGACCGCCCCTACCTGCTGGCCATGGCGAATGCCGGCCCCCGCACCAACGGCTCGCAGTTCTTCATCACGGTCAACCCCGCGCCCCACCTCAACCGCAAGCACACCATCTTCGGCGAGGTCGTCGACGCGGACAGCCAGAAGATCGTGGACAAGATCGCCTCCGTCACCGTCAGCGGGCCGAACAAGCGTCCCGAGAACGACGTCGTCGTCGAGACGGTCGTCGTCGAGAAGCGCGAGAGCTGACCCACCAGAAGAAGGCGCCAGAAGATTGCGCCAAGAAAGTGGCGCCCAGACGATGGCGCCCAGCAGGAAACGCCCAGCAGGAACGCTCAGCAGGAATGCTCAGCAGGAAGCGCCCAGAAGGAAGCGACCGAAAGGAAGCATCCGGAGGGAACCAAACGCCCCGCTCGTCCGTAAGGATGTGCGGGGCAGAGTATTGCCCACGACGAGCAAGGGGACCCCATGGAGGATCAGGCGACAGGCAGCGCGCGCGACGCCCACAGCCTGCCCATGTGCTACCGGCACCCGGACCGGGAGACGGGCGTGCGCTGCACCCGCTGCGAGCGCCCCATCTGCCCCGAGTGCATGGTCAGCGCCTCCGTGGGCTTCCAGTGCCCCGAATGCGTACGCGGCACCACCCCCGGCCAGAGCGGCCCACCCCCGGCCGACACCCGCCCGCGCACCCTCGCCGGCGGCACCGTCACCGCCGACCCCCGGCTGCTCACCAAGATCCTGATCGGCGTCAACATCGCCGTCTTCCTGGTCCAGCTCTCCGTCGGAGACAGCTTCACCAACCACTTCGACCTGATCGGCCAGGCCTGGTTCCCGCAGTACGGCGACGTCGAAGGCGTCGCACAGGGCCAGTACTACCGGCTGCTGACCGCGATGTTCCTGCACGACAGCTCGAACCCCATGCACATCGCGTTCAACATGCTCAGCCTGTGGTGGATCGGCGGCCCCCTGGAGGCCGCCCTCGGCCGCGCGCGGTACATCACGCTCTACTTCGTCTCCGGGCTGGCCGGCAGCGCCTTCACCTATCTGCTGGCCGCCCAGAACCAGCCCTCGCTCGGCGCCTCCGGGGCGATCTTCGGCCTCTTCGGCGCGACCGCGGTGCTCATCCGCCGGCTCAACTACGACATGCGGCCGATCATCGCCCTGCTGGTGATCAACCTCATCTTCACCTTCAGCGGCGGCATCGCCTGGCAGGCCCATATCGGCGGCCTGGTCGCCGGTGTCGTCACCGGCTACGCGATGGTGCACGCCCCGCGCGAGCGGCGGAACCTCGTCCAGTACGGCACCTGCGCGCTGGTCCTGCTGGTGGCGCTCGTCCTGACGGTCATCAGGACCGCACAGCTCACCTGATCGGACGCGCCCGGATCGTGCGGCCCCGCGCCCGGTTCAGCCGCTCACGGCGGCTCGCCGCACCGATACCGAACCGTTGTCCACAGTCGGTGGCGGATCTTGTGCACAGGGTGCGCGCACAACTGTGCCCCCTGACCCTCACTTGCGTTTCCGCAGGTCAGGGAGGGGGCGAACAGTTACACGAAGGGCGTTGTGGTAGTCGTACCGGCGTCAACGCCCTACGGGTTATCCACAGATCGTCTTCTTTTCCCCAGGTCCATGCACAGGCCTGTGGATAACTCAGCGAACAGCCCTGGGTAGAGCTACTTCCACTGCGTGGAGACGCCGAAGCCGGCGGCGATGAAGCCGAAGCCCACGACGATGTTCCAGTTGTCGAGGCTGTCGATGGGCAGCGAACCGTCGGTCACGTAGAAGACGACGATCCAGGCCAGTCCGATGAGGAACATGGCCAGCATCACCGGCGCGACCCAGGCACGGCTGTTCAGTTTGATGGCGGTCGCCTGCTTCGCCGGGGGCGGCGTGTAGTCGGCCTTCTTGCGGATACGTGACTTCGGCACGAGGGTCTCTCCTGTCGATGCGCTGCGTGGCCGCGCAGGTAACTGGGTCGGGCTCGGAGCAGCGTACAAGGGGACAGTAAGGGCGCACTGACCGCTCCCCCGGGCGTCCGTTAGCGTAGTGCTTCCGCGGCGCCGAAGGAGATAAGGGTACGTTGAGCAATTCTGCCGACTCCAACGCCACCGGATCAACGGGTACGGACCCTGTCCGCAAGGGTGGCTTCCGGCCGGTTCGGATTCTCACCGTCGCCGTCTTCGCCCTGGCCGGTCTTCTCTTCTTCACCAGCTTCAACACGGCCAAGGGCACCGACATCCGCTCGGATGACAATCTGCTGAAGCTGTCCGACCTGATCCAGGAGCGCAGCCGCAAGAACAAGGAGCTGGACGAGTCCAACGCGGGTTCCCGGAACCGGAACGAGAAGCTCGCCGAGCGTGACGACGGCTCCAGCAAGGCCCAGGACGACAAGCTCTCCGGTCTGGAGAAGGACGCGGGGACCCGGAAGCTCACCGGCGACGCGATCACCGTCACGCTGAACGACGCTCCTCCGAACGCCACGGCCAAGCTCCCCGGCTATCCCGAGCCGCAGCCCGACTACCTGGTGATCCACCAGCAGGACCTGCAGGCCGTGGTGAACGCTCTGTGGCAGGGCGGGGCCCGGGGCATCAAGGTGATGGACCAGCGGTTGATCTCCACCAGCGCGGTGCGGTGTGTGGGCAACACCCTGATCCTCCAGGGCCGTGTGTACTCGCCGCCGTACAAGATCCAGGCGGTGGGGGATCCGGCGAAGATGCAGCAGGCGCTGGCGGACTCCGAGGCGATTCAGAACTACATGGTGTACGTCAACGTGTACGGGCTCGGCTGGAAAGTCACCGAGGACGGGGCGGTGACTCTGCCGGGCTACTCGGGCACAGTGGATCTGCACTACGCGAAGCCTGTGGGGTAAGCAGCCCGTCGTCTTCTGGAGCCGCCGGTGCGCGTGATCGTCAGGACCGTCAGCGAGCTCTGCATCACCGTCGGTACGCTCATAGTCCTCTTCGTCGTGTATGTGCTGTTCTGGACCGGTGTGAAGGCCGACAGTGTCATGCATGACCAGATCGACCGGTTACAGCGCCAGTGGTCGGACAGTGCCGCGGTGCACCCGACGGCCGGGGCGACCGCCGCTCCCGCCGAGCCGGCCGCGTACCACTACGGCAGGCCCTTCGCGATCATGTACATCCCCCGGTTCGGTTTCACGTGGAACAAGCCGGTCCTGGAGGGCACCGGCACCGATGTGCTGAAGAAGGGCCTCGCTCATTACGCCCGTACCGCCCGGCTGGGCCAGGAGGGCAACTTCGCGGTCGCCGGCCATCGGCGCACGTACGGCGACCCGTTCCTGCAGTTCCCGAAGCTGCGCAGGGGCGATGCGATCGTGCTGACGGACGGTACGACCTGGTTCACGTATCGGATCGACAAAGGCCCTTACAAAACAGTTCCGACGGACGTTGAAGTGATCGACCCTGTGCCACGTAAGTCGGGGTACAGGGGTCCAGGCCGCTATCTCACGCTGACCACGTGCGATCCGGAATGGGGGCACAGTCATCGGCTGATCGTCTGGGCGCATCTGGACTCCACACAGCCTGTGGAGGCAGGCAAACCCAAGGCGCTGCGCCGTTAGTCTGGTGCAGTACGGCGGGATTCTGGTGCCGTGGTGGAACGGAAGGGACGGCATGTACGGCTGGATCTGGCGGCATCTGCCGGGCAACGCGTGGGTGAGGGCGTTGATCTCATTCGTGCTGGTCCTGGCCGTGATCTATGTCCTCTTCCAGTACGTCTTCCCCTGGGCCGAACCGCTGCTGCCCTTCAACGATGTGACGGTGGACAACCAGTGAGCGCGCGGATTCTCGTCGTCGACAACTACGACAGCTTCGTCTTCAACCTGGTCCAGTACCTGTACCAGCTGGGCGCCGAGTGTGAGGTGCTGCGCAACGACGAGGTGTCGACGGCGCACGCCCAGGACGGCTTCGACGGCGTCCTGCTGTCGCCGGGTCCCGGCACGCCGGAGGAGGCGGGCGTCTGCGTGGAGATGGTCCGCCACTGCGCGGCCACCGGCGTCCCCGTCTTCGGCGTCTGTCTCGGTATGCAGTCGATGCAGGTGGCGTACGGCGGTGTGGTGGACCGGGCGCCGGAGCTGCTGCATGGCAAGACCTCGTTGGTGGAGCACGAGGGCCAGGGGGTCTTCGCCGGGCTGCCGACCCCGTTCACCGCGACCCGCTACCACTCCCTCGCCGCGGAGCCGGCCACCGTGCCGGCCGAGCTGGAGGTCACGGCCCGCACTCACGACGGGATCATCATGGGCCTGAGGCACCGTGAACTCCCGGTCGAGGGCGTGCAGTTCCATCCGGAGTCGGTGTTGACCGAGCACGGGCACCGGATGCTGGCGAACTGGCTGGTGGAGTGCGGTGACCAGGGGGCCGTGGCGAGGTCGGCGGGGCTTGCCCCGGTGGTGGGCAGGGCCACGGCGTGACCGCGCTGCGCCCCGAGCGCGAGACCGACACCTCGTACGGGCGTCAGCCGTACGGGGGGTCGGGTGCGTTCGGGGACACGGCGTATCTCCCGCCGACGGACGACGAGACCGTGGCGCTGAGGATCCCCGATCCGCCGCCCATATCGGCTTCTGCGGGCACGGCAGCCTCATCTGCCCCTGGACTCCCAGGGGGTGGCCGAGCGGCCCGCAGAAAGGCCGCCAAGCGGCGTGGTGGCCGTCATGGCGGCGTACCGGAGACCGCGCCGGCGGATAACAGTCCGTCGGGACGGCCGCTCTCCCGGGTCGAGGCCCGTCGGCAGGCGCGGTTGCGCAAGCCGAGTCCGGCGGTCATGGCGAGCCGGGCGATAGGCGAGATGTTCATCACCACCGGCGTGCTGATGCTGCTGTTCGTCACCTATCAGCTGTGGTGGACCAACGTCCGGGCCCATGCCCAGGCGGGCAGCGAGACCAGCAGCCTCCAGAAGGACTGGGCGAGCGGCAAGCGGGCGCCCGGTGTCTTCGCGCCGGGGCAGGGCTTCGCCATCCTGCACATCCCCAAGCTGGATGTGGTGGCGCCGATCGCCGAGGGCGTCAGCAACAAGAAGGTGCTCGACAAGGGCATGGTCGGGCACTACGGCGAGGGTGTGCTGAAGACCGCTATGCCGCAGGACAAGACCGGCAACTTCGGTCTCGCCGCGCACCGCAACACGCATGGTGAGCCGTTCCGGTACATCAACAGGCTGGCGGCCGGTGACGCGGTCGTGGTGGAGACGCAGGACGAGTACTTCGTGTACAAGGTGACGTCGATGCTGCCGGTGACGTCGCCGAGCAACGTGAGTGTGCTGGACCCGGTCCCGAAGGGTTCGGGTTTCACCGCGCCGGGCCGGTACATCACCCTGACCACCTGCACGCCGGAGTTCACCAGCAAGTACCGGTTGATCGTGTGGGGCAAGATGGTCGAGGAACGCCCGCGCAGCAAGGGCAAGCCAGACGCGCTCGTCGAGTAAGGGCAGAGGCAGAGGAACAGTGGCAGCGACCGCCGACGACACCGAAGAGCAGACCGACGTGCCGGACGAGGTGCCTGTGCCGGGCCGCCGGCCGATCGGCCCGATCGCGATGGCGGTCAGTGTCTTCGGTGAACTCCTCATCACGGCGGGCCTGGTGCTCGGCCTGTTCGTCGTCTACTCGCTGTGGTGGACGAACGTGATAGCGGACCGCAAGGCCGACCGTGAGGGGGACAGGGTCCGTGACACCTGGGCCCAGCAGGACACCGGTCCGGGCGCGCTGAACACGAAGAACGGCATCGGGTTCCTGCATGTGCCGTCCATGAGGAACGGTGAGGTGCTGGTCGAGAAGGGCACGTCGACGGACGTCCTGAACGACGGGGTCGCCGGCTACTACACGGACCCGGCCAAGGCGATGCTCCCCACCACCGGCAAGACCGGCAACTTCACCCTCGCCGCCCACCGCGACGGCCACGGCGCGAAGTTCCACAACATCGACAAGGTGAAGGTCGGCGACCCGATCGTCTTCGAGACGCGGGACGACTGGTACGTCTACAAGGCGTACTCGATCCTCCCCGAGACCTCGAAGTACAACGTCAAGGTCCTCTCCCAGGTCCCCAAGGAGTCCGGCAAGACCAAGCCGGGCCACTACATCACCCTGACGACCTGCACACCGGTGTACACGAGCCGGTACCGGTACGTGGTGTGGGGCGAGTTGGTGCGGGTGCAGAAGGTGGACAGCGAGCGGACTCCGCCGAAGGAACTGAGCTGACCGAGGTCCCTGCAGGACCTCCGTCGCCTAGCATGGCGAAGGCCCGAAGCCGCAACTATCTCTTGCGACTTCGGGCCTTGTCGTCTCAGGGGTCACCTCAGTCCCTTGAAGTACGTCGCCACCATCGCCGTCGTCACATGCATCCCGTCCGGCAGCAGTGACAGTGCCTTCACCCGGTCAACGAGTCGGCATGAGGGAAAGGTACGAGCGAGTGGAGAACTCACGTGCGGCTGGCGTGGCAAGCCAGAGCCCCGGTGTCCCTCCGGGAGGAGGGGCGCCGGGGCTCTGTTGAACGGGTGCGGGGGTCAGCCGCCGGTACCGCCGAAGAAGTTGGTACCGCCGTTGTTGTTCCCGCCGTTGTTGCCGTTGCCGCCGACCGTGGTGAGAGTGATCGTCGTGTTGCCCGGGTCGCTTTCGGGGGTGTTGGGCTGCGGGTCCTCGCCGGTGACGATCGCGTCGTCGCTGGAGTTGCCGTTGAACTGGATCTTGGTGAATCCGGCCGCCTGCAGGGTCTGCTTGGCCTGCTGCACGGTCTGGCCCCGTACCTCCGGCACGGGCGTCTGCTGCTTGGCCTTGCCGATCTGGATGTTCACCGTGGAGTTCTTGTCGACCGGTTGCCCCTTCTGCGGGTCGGTCGAGATGACCCTGCCGACCAGGTTGGGGTCGTCGGTGTCCACCTCGGTGCAGTTGCCGGTGAGGTTGTTGGCCGTCATCTGCGCCTTGGCCGCGTCACAGGTCTGACCGGTGACGTCGGGGACCGTGGCCTTCTCCTCGGCCTTGGCGACGGTGAGGGTGATCGTGGAGCCCTTCTGGACCTCCGCGCCAAGGGACGGGTTCTGCTCCAGGACGGTGCCGGGGTCCTCCCCGGAAGTCCGCTGCTTCGTCTTGACGCGGAACTTGTACTTGTCGCCCTCAAGCGTCGACGTGGCGTCGTCGATGTTCTGGCCGACGACGCTGGGTACGACCACCTTCGGCGCGCCCGTCGACACCACCAGGTTGATCGTGTCGCCCTTGTTGACGTCCGAGCCCTCGGTGGGGTCCTGGGAGCAGACGCTGCCCTTGGGCGCGTTGCTGCAGGGCTTCCGGGTGGGGGTCCCCAGTTTCAGGCCCGAGTTGTCGGCCATCTTCTGCGCATCCGCGTAGGTCTGGCCGACGAAGTTCGGGGCGGCGAAGGGCTTGTCCGCGCCGTTGCCGCTGACCACCCATTTCCCGATCAGGATCGAGCCGACCAGCACCAGGATGCCGGCGACCACGAGCAGGATCGTGGAGGTGTTGTTCTTCTTCTGCTGGCGGCGGCGGTCCGGGCGTTCGTCGTAGCCGTAGCCGCCGTCGTCCGGGTTCATCGGCGGCAGCATCGTCGTGGCGCCGGCGTCGGAGCGCAGGGCGGTCGTCTGCTGGTCGTCCGGGTAGCCGTAGCCCACCGAACCCATCGCCGCGGTGGCGGCGACCGGCTGGCCGTCGAGGCAGGCCTCGATGTCGGCGCGCATCTCGTCGGCCGACTGGTAGCGGTAGTTCGGGTCCTTGACCAGGGCCTTCAGGACAATGGCGTCCATCTCGGGCGTGATCTCGGGGTCGAACACCGACGGGGGCTGCGGTTCCTCACGGACGTGCTGGTAGGCGACGGCCACCGGGCTGTCGCCCACGAACGGGGGTCGTACCGTCAGCAGCTCGTAGAGCAGGCAACCCGTCGAGTACAGGTCCGAGCGGGCGTCGACCTGCTCGCCCTTGGCCTGCTCCGGGGAGAGGTACTGGGCGGTGCCGATGACCGCGGCCGTCTGGGTCATGGTCATGCCGGAGTCGCCCATGGCGCGGGCGATGCCGAAGTCCATGACCTTGACCTGGCCGTTGCGCGTGAGCATGACGTTCGCCGGCTTGATGTCACGGTGGACGATGCCGCTGCGGTGCGCGTACTCCAGGCCCTGGAGGATGCCGATGGTCATTTCCATCGCGCGCTCGGGCAGCAGCTTGCGCCCGGAGTGCAGCAGCTCACGGAGCGTCGAGCCGTCTACGTACTCCATGACGATGTACGGGATCGAGACCCCGTCGATGTAGTCCTCGCCCGTGTCGTAGACCGCGACGATCGCGGGATGGTTGAGCGAGGCGGCCGACTGGGCCTCCCGGCGGAACCGGGCCTGGAAGGAAGGGTCGCGCGCGAGGTCCGCGCGCAGCGTCTTCACCGCCACCGTGCGGCCGAGCCGGGTGTCATGGGCGAGGTAGACCTCCGCCATGCCACCGCGACCGAGCACGTGGCCCAGCTCGTACCGGCCGCCTAGGCGACGCGGCTCTTCCATAGTTCCCTACCAGCCCTCTCCGTCGGTCCCGACCGGCACGGGTGTGCGGTCGGAGGCTGCCGTCCGGGCCTACCGTACCCGGCTGTGTTTGTGTGACCTGGCCAAGCCCGTAACCCGATACAGGACCGGTATGTCAACGTGCACCGATGTGAAGGGGACGTGAGCGGGGTCACTTCTTGGAGTTGATGACCGCCTCCATCACGCTCTTCGCGATCGGGGCCGCGAGGCCGCCGCCGGAGATGTCGTCACGGTTGGCCTGGTCGTCCTCGATCACCACGGCCACGGCGACGGGCTTGCTGCCGTCGGGGAGCTTGGCGTAGGAGATGAACCAGGCGTAGGGGTTCTCGCTGTTCTCCACGCCGTGCTGGGCGGTACCGGTCTTGCCGCCCACGGTGACGCCGTTGATCTGGGCGTTCGTACCGGTGCCCTGCTTGACGACCGTCTCCATCATCGACTGGAGGACCTGGGCGTTGGCGGAGGACAGCGGCTGGCTCAGTTCCTCGGGGTCGCTCTGCGAGATGGTGTCGAGGTTCGACGACTGCAGCTTGTCGATCATGTACGGCTTCATCAGCTTGCCGTCGTTGGCGACCGCGGAGGCGACCATGGCCATCTGCAGCGGGGTGGCGGCGGTGTTGAACTGGCCGATCGAGGACAGCGCGGTCTGCGACTGGTTCATGTTGTCGGAGAAGACCGAGGCGCTGGAGCGGACCGGGGTGAACTGTTCCTGGTCGAAGCCGAACTTCTTCGCCTCGGCGAGCATCTTGTCGTTGCCGAGGTCGGCGCCGATCTTGCCGAAGACGGTGTTGCAGGAGTAGCGCAGCGCGATCCGCATGGTCGCGTTCTTGCAGGGGATGCTGCCCTCGTTCTTCAGCTCGGTGGTGGTGCCCGGCATGACGTAGGGCAGCGGCGACTTCGTGGCCTCGTCGGCGGAGGTGTACAGCCCGTTCTGGAGCGCGGCCGCGGCGGTGACCACCTTGAAGGTGGAGCCCGGCGGGTAGGTCTCGCGCAGCGCCCGGTTCAGCATCGGGTCGTTCGGGTTGTACTTCTTCTGCAGCTTCTTCCACGCCTCGGCGTCGGTGTCCGAGGTGCCGGCGAAGGCCGAGGGGTCGTAGGAGGGGTAGCTCGCCAGGGCCAGGATCTTGCCCGTGGCGGGGTCCAGGGCGACGACGGCGCCCTTGCCGCCCTGCTTCTTCAGCCCGTTGTAGGCGGCGCTCTGGGCGGCCGCGTTGAGGGTGGTGACGACGTTGCCGCCGGACTTCTGCTTGCCCGTGATCATGTCGAGGGTGTTGCGGAAGAAGAGCCGGTCGTCGTCGCCGGTGAGGATGCCGTCCTCCAGGGACTCCAGCTGGTTGGCGCCGAAGGCCTGGGAGGCGTAGCCGGTGACCGGCGCCCACATGGGGCCGTTCTTGTACGTGCGCTTGTACTTCAGGTCGTTGAGACTCGAGGAGCCGGACGCCGTGGAGCCGGTGATCGGGTCGCCGTCGACGATGATGTCGCCACGCGGGGTGGAGTAGCGGGCGATGGTGACGCGGCGGTTCTTCGGGTCGGTCTTGAGGCCGTCGGCCTTGACGTACTGGAGCCAGTTGTCGCGCAGCAGCAGGGTGAGGACCAGCAGGCCACAGAAGATCGCGATC
This sequence comes from Streptomyces sp. NPDC001220, assembly GCF_053597895.1. Lineage (NCBI taxonomy): Bacteria > Bacillati > Actinomycetota > Actinomycetes > Kitasatosporales > Streptomycetaceae > Streptomyces > Streptomyces sp. NPDC001220. Next base: position 197,652 of record NZ_JBSFJE010000007.1, on the reverse strand, counting down.
CGGCGCAGGGGCTTGTTCATGACGGGCGGACCACCTGGGTCATCTCGGCGTCGGGGTTGCTGGCGGGGGCGGGCGCCGGGCGGCGCGCGGTGTCGCTGATTCTGATGAGGATGCCGATCAACGCCCAGTTGGCCAGTACGGAGGAGCCTCCGTACGCCATGAACGGCATGGTCATACCGGTCAGCGGGATGAGCCCCATGACACCGCCGGCGACGACGAAGACCTGCAGGGCGAAGGCGCCGGACAGGCCGACCGCGAGCAGTTTGCCGAAGGGGTCGCGGGCGGCGAGGGCGGTGCGCACGCCGCGTTCCACGATCAGACCGTAGATCAGCAGGATCGCCATGATGCCGGCCAGGCCGAGCTCCTCGCCGAAGGTGGCGAGGATGAAGTCCGAGTTGGCAGCGAACCGGATGAGGTCGGAGTGGCCCTGGCCGAGGCCGGTGCCGAGGGTGCCGCCGGAGCCGAAGGCCCACAGCGCCTGCATGGACTGCTCGGAGTGGCCGACGACGCCCTGCTGGCTGAGCGTGTACTCCTTCATCGGGTCCGTCCATGCCTGGACACGCTGCTGGACGTGCGGTTCGAAGCTCGCCACACCGACGGCGCCGGCCGCGGACATCAGCAGACCGAAGAAGATCCAGCTGGTCCGCTCGGTGGCGACGTACAGCATGATGACGAACATGCCGAAGAACAGCAGCGAGGTACCAAGGTCGGTCTCGAAGACCAGGATGAGGATCGAGATCGCCCACACGACGAGGATCGGACCGAGGTCGCGGCCGCGCGGCAGGTACAGGCCCATGAAGCGACGGCTGGCCAGCGCCAGCGCGTCGCGCTTCACCATCAGGTAGCCGGCGAAGAAGATCGCCAGGGCGATCTTCGCGAACTCACCGGGCTGCAGGGAGCCCAGGCCCGGGACCCGGATCCAGATCTTGGCGCCGTAGATGTTGGCGCCCAGGCCGGGCACGAGCGGCAGGATGAGCAGCACCAGCGCGCCGAACATCGAGATGTAGGTGTAGCGCTGCAGGACGCGGTGGTCCTTGAGGAAGATCAGTACGACGACGAACAGACCGATGCCCAGTGCGGTGTACAGCAGCTGGCGGGGTGCGGCCTGGAAGTAGTTGGGCAGCGACTGCAGCAATTTGGACTGGTCGAGTCTCCAGATGACGACCAGCCCGAGGCCGTTGAGCAGCGTGGCCAGCGGCAGCAGCAGCGGGTCCGCGTACGGGGCGAACCTGCGGACGGCGAGGTGGGCGACCGCGGCCAGGAGGCCGAGGCCCAGGCCGTAGCTCAGCAGTCCGGCGGGGACCTTGTCGTCGATGGCCAGGCCCACGTTGGCGTAGGCGAACACCGGGATGGCCACGGCGAACACCAGGAGCGCGAGCTCGGTGTTGCGGCGGCTCGGGGCGCCGATGGAGCCGATGGTGGACGTGTGGTTCGTCGACGTGTTGGTAGTACTGCTCATCGTGTGACAGGGCCTCTCACGGCTTGCCTACTGCTTACCGCACAGCGAGACGACCTTCTGCTCATCCTCCGAGAGGGTGGGGCCGGGGCTGGGGGTGGCTGAGGTGGACGGGGACGGTGACGCCGTGGAGGACGCCGAGTTCGAGGGGCTTGGCGAGGCCTTGGACGTGAGAGAGGTCTTGGTGGTTCCCGTGGTGCCGCCGGCCTCGCCCTGGCCGGTCTTGGAGTTGGTCTTGGACTCGGACGCGGTGCGCTCCGACTCCTTCTTGCAGGCGGAGGCCTGCACGGCCAGCTCCTGGACCTTCGACTGGGCGTCCGTGAGGCCGCCCTCGGCGATGGTGGCCTTGACCTGCTTCTGCTGGTACGGCGGCAGGTACTTGAGTTCGATCTCGGGGTGGTCCTTCTCCACCTTCGAGAGCGACACCCAGGCCAGGTCCTGGCTGATGCCCTGGTACAGCGCGACGTGCGTGCCGTTGGCGCCGACGTAGTACTGGGTCTGCGTCCAGCGGTAGCCGCCGTACAGGCCCCCGCCGATCACGGCGAGGGCGAGGATGCCGTAGAAGGATCTCTTCAGCCACCTGCGGCCCTTGCGGGGCTTGACGAAGTCGTCGTCGGTGTAGTCGCCGAAGCTGCCGGCCGGGACGTATCCGGTGGTGTCGCCGGAGCCGGGCGGGCCGAACTCGCCGCCTCCGCCCTGGCCGGGCACCTGGCGGCCGAGGTTGGCGGCGCGGCCGGCGGGGGTCTGCATGAAGCCGTTGTCGTGCAGGTGGTGCTGGTTCTCGGCGACGGCGCCGACCACGACCGGGGTGTCGGAGAGCTGCCCGGCGAGGGTGTCTCCGGTGTCCAGGTCGAGGACGTCCGCGATGATGACCGTGATGTTGTCGGGGCCGCCGCCGCGCAGCGCGAGCTGGATCAGCTCCTGCACGGTCTCCTGCGGCCCCTGGTAGCTGGCGAGGGTCTCCTCCAGGGTCTGGTGGGAGACCACCCCGGAGAGCCCGTCGGAGCAGATGAGGTAGCGGTCACCGGCGCGTACCTCGCGGATGGAGAGGTCGGGCTCGACGTGGTCGCCGCTGCCCAGCGCGCGCATCAGCAGCGAGCGCTGCGGGTGGGTGGTGGCCTCTTCCTCGGTGATCCGGCCCTCGTCGACGAGCCGCTGCACCCAGGTGTGGTCCTGGGTGATCTGCGTGAGCAGGCCGTCCCGCAGCAGATAGGCGCGGGAGTCGCCGACGTGTACCAGGCCGAGCCGCTGGCCGGTCCACAGCAGGGCGGTGAGGGTGGTCCCCATGCCCTCCAGCTGCGGGTCCTCCTCGACCATGGCGCGCAGCTGGTCGTTGGCGCGCTGCACGGCGTGGCCGAGGGAGGTGAGGATGTCGGAGCCGGGCACGTCGTCGTCGAGCGTGACCAGGGTGGAGATCACCTCGGAGGAGGCGACCTCACCGGCGGCCTGGCCGCCCATGCCGTCGGCGATGGCGAGCAGGCGGGGACCGGCGTAACCGGAGTCCTCGTTGCCCTCCCGGATCATGCCTTTGTGCGATCCGGCGGCGAAGCGCAGTGACAGACTCATGCGCACCTCGCCTGTCGGCTCCGGGTACATCCGCACGGTGCCCACCCTCCGGTCGGGAGCGCGCCGGGGACCGGCGTCCGGTCCGCCGCCGCGTGCTCGCTCCGCTCGCGCCTATCCATGATGTAGCACTACTTCCGCAGCTCGATGACGGTTTTGCCGATGCGGATCGGCGCGCCCAGCGGGATCGGCGTGGGAGTCGTCAGCCGGGACCGGTCCAGATACGTGCCGTTCGTGGACCCGAGGTCCTCGACGATCCACTGGCCGTCGCGGTCCGGGTAGATCCTGGCATGGCGGCTGGAGGCGTAGTCGTCGTCCAGCACGATCGTGGAGTCGTGGGCGCGGCCCAGGGTGATGGTCTGTCCCTGGAGCGCGACCGTGGTACCCGTGAGCGTGCCCTCGGAGACGACGAGCTTGCTGGGGGCGTTGCGCCGCCGGCCGCCGCCGGCCGCCGGTTGCTGGCCGCGCTGCTGCGGTGGCGCGGCCTGCTGCCGGGCGGCGGCGGGCTGCTGCCGGCGTCCTTCTTCCCTACGCGATCCGCGCTGGGTGACGCGCGTACCGAACAGGTCGCTGCGGATGACCTGCACGGCCACGATCACGAACAGCCACAGTACGGCCAGGAAACCCAGCCGCATGACCGTGAGGGTCAGCTCTGACATTGCCCCCGCTTCACCCTTCGGCTTGCCGGTAAATGATGGTGGTGCTGCCCACGACGATCCGCGAGCCGTCGCGGAGCGTAGCGCGGGTGGTGTGCTGCCCGTCCACCACGATGCCGTTGGTGGATCCGAGATCCTGGATCGTCGAGGGCGTTCCGGTCCGGATCTCGCAGTGCCGGCGGGAGACGCCGGGGTCGTCGATCCGCACGTCGGCCTCGGTGCTGCGGCCCAGCACGAGCGTCGCGCGGGAGATCTGATGGCGGGTGCCGTTGATCTCGATCCAGTAGCGGGTACGGGAGCCGGGCGCCGGGGCGCCGACCGGTCCGGAGGGCCCGGCGGGCCGCTGGGCGGCGGGCTGGGCGGGCTGCGGGTAGCCGTAGCCGCCGGGGCGCTGTGGGGCGCCGGGGGGCGGTGCGCTCGGCATGGGCGGGGCCGCGGCGGGCTGCGGGTAGCCGTAGCCGCCCTGTCGCTGCGGGGTGCCGCCGGCCGCGGGCGTGCGCTCCGGGGCGGCCTGCTGGTTGCTGGAGGAGGCGAGGGTGCGGCTGCGCACCCGGTACAGGCCGGTGTCCAGGTCCTCGGCCTTCTCCAGGTTGACCTTGATCGGCCCCATGAAGGTGTAGCGCTGCTGCTTGGCGTAGTCGCGGACCATCCCGGCGAGCTCGTCGCCGAGCTGTCCGGAGTAGGGGCTGAGCCGCTCGAAGTCGGGAGCGCTCAGCTCGACGATGAAGTCGTTGGGTACGACGGTCCGGTCGCGGTTCCAGATGGTCGCGTTGTTGTCGCACTCGCGCTGCAGCGCACCGGCGATCTCCACGGGCTGGACCTCGGACTTGAACACCTTCGCGAAGGTGCCGTTGACCAGACCTTCGAGACGCTGCTCGAACTTCTTCAGGACTCCCACAGGGCACCTCCTCTGTCGCGTTGCCCGTACGGCTTGCCTTACCGCTACTGCTCACTGATCGTATCTACGCGCCCGGCAATCAGCCGGTTCCCCCAGCGGCCCCCCTTCGAACTCCTCGGCGCGCTTCTTCCTGTCAAGGATCGGCGGTTCCGCTGCCAAGGATCGTAGAGGCGGCTCATGACCAGTGTCCCGCACCTGACTGTGGACCTGATCCGTCTCCTGGACAGATGGGCTGGACCGGTACGAGGTTGATACGTGAACGCCGACTGCTCGGTACGTGAGCTTCGGGTGAGCGCTGCCCGGAGACAAGGGATGTGAACCCACCCCCTCCCACGTGCTAGTGTTCTGCGTGTCGGAAGGCGCCGCCCCGAAGGAAACACAGGGGCCGGGGCCGGAGGACACACCCAATGCGCGGGTGGCGGAATAGGCAGACGCGCTGGATTCAGGTTCCAGTGCCCGCAAGGGCGTGGGGGTTCAACTCCCCCCTCGCGCACAGAGGCAGAAGGCCCATCGTGATCACGATGGGCCTTCTGCTTGTCTCCAGGGGCGATGGATTCTTCTCGCTGCGGTGTGATTTTTCTGCAGGTGTGAGGTCTCTCTCACTGGAGCATGGGGAGGCCGTCCTGGCCCGTCGGCCGGGGTGGCGGTATCGGTGCGCGCCGCCGGCGTACTCCCTAGAATGAGGGGTCCGCGGGTACAGGGGGGCCGATGACCACGCTGGGCGAAGCGAGCTCGGGGGCCGCGCAGGGACCGGCGTCCCTGGGGGATGACCGGCTCAAGCATCTGGAGTTTCTGCAGGCTGTCATCACGCGGCTGTCGAACCACTCCTTCCTGGTCAAGGGCTGGGCGCTGACGCTGGCGGCCGGGTTCTTCGCCGTCTCCTCCAGTCAGCAGAGCTGGCAGGTGGCCGCGAGCGGGCTGGTGCCGCTGGCGTGCTTCTGGTTCCTCGACGGTCTTTTCCTGCGCCAGGAGCGCCTTTTCCGGTACCTGTACGACGATGTGCGGCGCCCTGAGGTCGAGGTGGAGACGCTGTCCATGAACGTGGGTCCGTACCTCGGGCGGATCAGCTGGTTCGAGGCGACGTTCTCCAGGACGCTCCAGCTCTTCTACGGGGCTCTGCTGATCGCCGATGCGGCACTCGTTGCCGTCAATGTGTGATCACCCAACTACGCATCGTTCTCCCGGCGCGGCGGGATATCGCGGCGCTCAGCGCGACTTCCTCTTGATGTAGTCGACGAGGTCGGTCAGGTCCCCCGCCCCGGTCTCGGGGTCGACTGTGTAAAGGGTCACCCCGCGCAAGAAGTCGGGCACATGTGCCATTCCGTGCTCGGGGAAGGACACCAGCAAGATGCGCTGGTACCAGTCGCGGTCGGTCATCCGCTCGGCAAGGATGTAGTCCGCCTCGTACCCCACTCCGTCGCCCTTGCCCCTGGTCTCCTCGTGCTCGGCGCGGCGCTTGTAGGCCGGGGAGACGATCGCGACAACGAAGTCCGCGTCCTTGTACTGCCGGCGCATCCACCGCCCCCAGTGCTGCGGCCCCTCCCGGTGCGCCGCGGTGTCCAGGCGCGCGTCGATCCCTTCGTCGCACAGCCGGTCGTAGAGCTTCTCGACCCTGTCCTTGTGAACCCCACCGTCTTCTTCATGGGCGTATGAGAGAAAAACGCGCGGTCTCTCCGGGTCCTCCCGCGATGTCCGCGGAGGCGGCACCTTGACCCGCGAACCGCTTTCCCGGCGCGGAAACGGCGGCGCCAGCCGGGGCAGTTCGGCGGCGGTCACCCTGGGTGGGCCGCAGTCGTATCCGCGGCAGACCGTGACGGCGATCTCGTCGATGGCATTCCGGTACGCCTCGGAGCGGAAGCCCTCCTCGCGGATGATGCCGTAGAGGCCCTTGCAGGCATAGCTGTCCGTGACCTCGCCGCTCATGATGGGGGCGAGAGGGAGACCGGAGGGCGGGTCGGCCGGCTGCCAGCGCACCAGGACACGGGCGGGAGGGACCGGGGGGCGGAACTGAACCGGCACGAGGTTCAGCCGGTGATCGAACACCGCCCAGTCGGTGCCGCAGCCCAGGTCCTCGTAGTAGGCCCGCGAGCACAGGGCGACGAGAACATGGGCCTCGACGACCAGGGCGAGGTTGGCACCGCCCTGACCGCCACGACACATGGCCGCCTCGACCGCGCGTCCCCTGCGCCGTGCCACTGCGGCGGCCAGGTCCTGATGGAAGCGTGCCGCATAGGCCCGGTTCTCTTCGGCGGCGAAACTCGTGATGAAGTCGTTGGCCATGCGCAGCCCCTTCATTCCCTGGGCCCGGCGGTAGCCGTGCTCAGGCCAAAGGGAGCCTGACGTTGGCCAGTTGGCGGCTCATCGAACACCGGTCGCTCCTCGTACGCTGAGCGGGGGGACACACATCGCCACGCTGTCTGCCACTTCGGCGTGGTATCGGGCCGACCCCCGGGCGACGATCGGGGGGCCGATGCAGGGAGTTTCGACGGGCCTTGACACTACGTCATTGACGGCGGTCAGGAACAGGCGTCAGGGACCTACTTGGGACGACTCGACACCGCCCCAAAATCATTGGCCAGAGCCTCGGACTTCCGTCACCGAGGGCGGTCGGACATTGCTCAGGGCATTCGACCAATTCATTGTCAAGCTGAGCAGTCGGTGCAATCTTTCGTGCGACTACTGCTACGTATACGAATTACGCGACTCGGGGTGGCGGGAACGCCCCCGGATCATGCCCGTGTCGGTCCGGGAACGTCTCGTCGCACGCATCGTGGAACATGTGCGGCTGCACCGTCCGGACCGGGTCCGGGTGCTCCTGCACGGTGGAGAGCCGCTGCTCGCCGGCCCCCAGGTGATCGCCGAGTTCACCACGGCGGTTCGCCGGGCGCTGGACGGGGCCGGAGTCGAGGTGGGCTTCGCTCTCCAAACCAACGGTGTGCTGCTCACCGAGGCCCTCCTGGACCTGCTGCTGGAGCTGGACGTGCGGGTGGGTGTCAGCCTGGACGGCGATGCCGAGGCGCACGACCGGCACCGGCGCGGGCCGGGCCCGCGCCGGGGCAGCCATGCCCGGGTGGTCGCCGCGCTCGGACTGCTGGGCAGCGCGCGCTACCGGCCGCTGTTCGGCGGCCTGCTGTGCACCATCGACCCGGCAAGCGATCCGGTGCGTACCTTCGACGCCATCGCCGCCCACCGTCCGCCCGCAGCGGACTTCCTTCTGCCGCACGGGACTTGGGATCATCCGCCGGTCGGTGCAGGGGGCGCCGGGGCGCCGTACGGCGTGTGGCTGTGCGCGGTTCACGACCGGTGGAGGGAGACCGGACGGCCCATGCGGGTCCGGCTCTTCGAGTCGGTCGACTCTCTGTCCCGGTATGACGGAGGAAGCAGCAGCGAGGTGCTGGGCACCATGCCGGCGGCGGCCGTGGCGATCGAGACCGACGGCGCGATCACATGGACCGAGTCCCTCAACGCGGTCGCGGAGGGAGCGGCCGACACGGGCGGGACGGTATTCAGCCATTCCTTCGACGCCGTGCTGGGTCTTGCCTGTGCGCCGGAGTACGGCATGGGGTCCCTGTGCCACATGTGCCAGGAGTGCACTCTGGTGCGCGTCTGCGGTGGTGGACTGCGCGCCCATCGCTTCGGACGTGGCCAGGACTTCGCCAACCCCTCCGTCTACTGCAAGGACATCTCAGCCCTCATCCGGCACATCGGGCCCTGGCGGGATCAATGACCTTGTTATCCGGAACGCGCGGCCGAAAGGAGGCGGCTACCAGCGCATATGTGCGACGGCCCGCGCCCTTTCGGGCGAGAGAATTGGCGATGTCGAGTTTTCGGGGGCGCCTGGCGGGCAAAACCCCATAGCATGGGGGCAATTGGCGTGGGGGCGGCGCACAACTAAAACCTACCCGTGCACTTCACGTCGATGTGAGTCTATGGGCAAAGGCCAAGTCGTGGTTGCAGCAGGAGGCAGGCCCTTGGGGGGATGCGATGGGGCCGTTGTTCTTTACCAGCTACGCCAGCTCGACCGGTGACAGAGGGCCGGTCCAACGGTTCCATATCGATGTCCAGAATGAGATCTACAGCGTGCTGGGCCGTACTGCTTCCGCCGAGGGTCGGCTGAAGCATCCCGAGCCTGCGCGAGGACCCGATCCGTCGGTTCTGGACTGTCGCGCCCTGTTGGTCCTCTACTCGGCACAGTACGTGGACGACGCACAGTGCGCCACGGAGTGGTCTGTCTTCGCCGAGCGCATGGACCGCCGGATGCGACGCACGGGGGAACGCCCTGACTCGCTGGTCGGCGTCGTGTGGCGGACCGACGAGCTTGCGTTGCCCCGTCCTGTCACCGCCGTCCAGCACATCGTCGACGAGGAGTATCAGGGACCCGGCGTGCTGGGCCTCCAACAGGATCCGCTCAGCCGGGACCGGTACCAGTGGATCGTGCGCCGCGTCGCCGCGCGTCTGATGCGGGCTGCCGAGTCGTCGCTTCCGGTCATGTCCGAGGCGGAGGGACACAGCGTGGCCCCGCGGTTCGGTCCGAGCCGGGCGGTGGCCCCGAGCAGAGCGAGTGCCGCCGAGCCGGGGCTCCCGGAGACGACGACTGAGGTGAAGACGGCCTCCGGCCGCGCCGGGCGGAAGATCACTCTCTTCCTGGTGGTCGGCACCGGCGACCGGATGAGGCACCTGCGCGACCACGTCGATCACTACGGCGAAACGGCTGGAGACTGGCGGCCATTCAGTCCGCACAGCGAGGAGACCGTGACGTCCACGGTCGGGTGGGCGGTGCGGGCCTGCGGAGGCGAGCGACCGACCGTCGTCGTACCCGGTGCGGACGACCTGTTGCCCGACGGCATCGACGAGTCGGCGACGGTCCTCGTCGTGGTCGACCCCTGGCTGACGGGTGATCCGGGGTTCCGCGCGCTGTGGGAGCGCATCGCGCGATCCCGTGCGCGGGTCGTCGCCGTCGTCGTCGTGCTCGCCCGTGGCGACGAGGAGAGCCTGGCCAACGCGGCACGGTTACGTGAGGCTGTCTCCCGGACGCCGGCGCGGATGCTCGGCGCGGCACATCATGAGGTGGGCAGCCGGGACGCGCTCGCCCACATCGTGGTGGCCGTCATGGCCGACACCCTCACGCACCCCGAGGAAGACACAGGAGGTACCCGGGCCAGAACGGGTGAGCTGATGATCGAGAGTCCGGACGACCAGCGCAGCCGCAGACAGCGGGAGCGGGTCGGCTGGCTCCGGCGCGCGGCGAACTCGTGGCCCCCGGTACTGAGCAGAACGCCCGGCGAGTCGCTGGGCCCGAGCTGAGCGCGTGAGGCGGGGGATGAGAACCACAGGTTCTGGAGGGGCAGCGAGTCCGTCGGACTCCGTGGAGTCGACGGGATCGTCGCGCCGCGCGAAGATCATTACCTTTTACTCGTTCAAGGGCGGGGCCGGCCGCACCATGGCCCTGGCGAACGCCGCCTGGATCATCGCCAGTCAGGGGAAGTCGGTGCTGGTCGTCGACTGGGACCTGGAGGCGCCCGACCTGCACCTTTACTACGGCGCCTTTCTCCCGGTCTCCGACCTGAGCCTTTCCGACGGCGTCCTGGACATGTTCTCCGCCTTCGCGGGCGCCGCCGCAGCCATGGGCGACGAGATGCCGTACGACCTGAGGGCGCTGCATCCGCAGCACACCAACTTCGAGCGCTACCAGGTCGACCTCGATCACAGCTTCCCGAACGGCGGCCGGCTCCACTACATGGGCCCCGGGCGGATGGACGAGGACTACGCCAACCGCCTGGCCGACTTCAACTGGACCGGGTTCCACACCAGTGCCGACGGCAATGACTTCCTGGAAGCCCTGCGTGCTCGGCTGCACGACAGCGACTACGACTACATCCTGATCGACAGTCGCACCGGCTTCTCCGACGGCGCCAGGATCTGCACGCTCGCCCTGCCCGACGAGGTCGTCATCGCCCTCACCATGAACCCGCAGGCCATCCAGGGCGCCCGCAAGATCGCTGAGCTCATCCGACGGCACCGCCCGAACACCGGACTGCACTTCGTCCAGATGCGGGTCGACCAGAACGAACGGGATCGGCTGGACCAGCGCTTCATCGAGGCACGCCAGGCCCTCGACCCGTATCTCCGCATCGAGGACGAGAACGAGCTCGCCACCTACTGGGGGCAGATGAGAGTGCCCTACGTGCCCTACTACACGTACGGCGAGGAGCTGGCGGTGATGCGGGAGGACCCGCGCGTCGCCGGCAGCATCGTCGCGGCGTACGTACGGCTCGTAGAGCAGATCACCGACGGTGAGATACGGGATCTCCAGCCGCCGTCGCCCGCCCAGTACCGCTCCTACCGCCGGACCCTGGAGCAGCGCGAGCGGCTCCAGGCCGAGCAGGAGGCCGAGCCCCGCACGGTCACCCTGCTGCACGCGCCCAACGACCAGCTCTGGGCCGACTGGATCGGCGAGCTGCTGCGTCCGGCCAGATTCCAGGTCGTCCCGCCCGGCGAGAAACCGGCCGACTCGTTACCCGACAGCACCTATGTCCTCGCCCTGCTCTCCCCGCACCTGGCAGGTACGCCGGCCGGCGAGACCGTGGCGCGTCTCACCACCGGCGCACCGGTGGGCAGGGGACCCGGCGACCAGCGAGTGATCGGCGTGCGAGTGAGTACCGCACGGCTCGCCCCGCACTTCGAATTCGGCTGGCAGGACACCATCACGCTGGACGGGCAGAGCGAGGACGCGGCCCGCCAGGAGTTGCTCGGCCATTTCGGGCTGCCCGCCAGTACCGAGCCGGAGTCCGTCTGGACCGGGCCCCGCTTCCCCGGACTCCAGCCGGCGGTATGGAATCTGCCCAGGCGCAACGCCGGGTTCATCGGGCGGATCGACCAGCTCGACGCGCTGCGCCAGGGCTTCGACTGTTCCGGCGCGGGCTACTCCCCGCCCCAGGTGCTGTGCGGTCTGACCGGCATGGGCAAGCGGCAGATCGCCTTGGAGTACGCCCATCGGTTCGCCTCGCAGTACGACCTGGTGTGGCGGATACCGGCCGCCACCGCAGAGAGCATCCAGGACTCGTTCGCCAAACTGGCCCAGGCGGTCAATGCCAGGAGCGACGGCCGGCGCACCGGCGAGGACCGGCAGGCGCTGCTGGAGGACCTGCGGGAGGGGCGGTCTCCGGAACTGCGGCGGTGGCTGATCGTCTTCGAGGGCGCGGCGAACCAGCAGGCGGTCGAGCAGTACATCCCGACCGGCGGCACGGGCCACGTCCTGATCACCTCGAACAACATGGAGTGGCCCTCCGGGTACACGAAGTACGCCGTCGACGCCTTCACCGACGACGAGAGCGTGGCCCTGCTCAGCCAGCGGCTGCCCGGCGTCGCCGACGAGGAACTGAGGTTGCTCGCCGAACGGGTGGGGCACCTGCCGATCGCGGAGGAGGCGGCGGCCGCGGTCCTGCAGGCCTGTCCCCAGGACATAGTCCCCTACATCGAACTGCTCGACAGCGGTCAGCCGGCTCCCCAGGAGGCGGTTCTGCCCGCCTATCGAGCCTTCACCCAGGTCTGCCGGCTTGCCTACGACGACCTGCGTGAGAAGTCCCCGGCCGCCGCCAGGCTCCTGGACCTGTGCTCCTTCCTGTCACCGGACGGTGTGGGCATGAACGTCGTCCAGTCGGACCGGATGGTGGAGCTGCTGAAGCCTTTCGACTCAGAACTCGGGAACTCCGTCTTCACCCTGTACCGCCATCTCAACCTCCTCGGTGACCAGGCACTCGCCGTCCAGGACTTCCCCTCCCAGACGCTGAGGGTCCACCGCGTCGTCCAGGACCTGGTGCGCGGCTGGATGTCGGAGGAGGAGCGAGTGGCGACCCGCGCGGAGGTCCTCGGGGTTCTCGCCGCGATGGTGCCGAACGACCTGGAACGGCATTTGCCGAAGCACCACGACACCTTCGTGGAGCTCGACCGCCATGTCATCGTCTCCGGCGCCGTGGACAGCACCGATCCGGAGGTCCACGCCTGGCTGGTCAGCCAGGTGTACCACCGCTGGATGTCCAACGACTGGAACGGCGCCCGAGAGCTGGGCGAACGCGTCCTGGAGTGCTGGCGGCAGACCCTGGGCCAGGAGCACCTCATGGTGCTGCGCATGGAGTCGCAGCTCGGCGCGGCCTGCCGGCTTCTCGGCGACTACCGTACGGCGCTCGTACTCACCACCCACGCCACGACCACCTTGCGCAGGGACGGGCACAGCCAGGCTGACATCCTGCTGGCTCGCCGCGGGTACGCGGCCGATCTACGCGCCGCGGGCAAGTTCAGTGAGGCGTTCGACGAGGACCGGGGGACCTTCTCGGGACTGCAGGAGGCCATCGGGGAGAACGCAAACGGGACGCTGGCCGCCTCCAGCAACCTCGCACTGTCCAAGTTCTACGTCGAGTCGGTCCCGGCCGCCATCCTCCAGGAGCAGCACGCGCACGAACGGCGCGGACAGAGCGCGTCGGGCAAGGACGCCGATCCCAAGCGGTGGGTGTCGTACGCGCACCTCGGCACCTACCACCGGGAGCTGGGCGATCTGGCCGCCTCGGAACGGTATCTGACCGAGGCCCGTAACCAGCTCAACAAGCTGCCGGACTCCGGATCCCACCACGTGCTGGGCGCGGTCGCCAGCCTGAGCATGACCATGGTGCGCCAGGGCGACGGCCAGCATGGCCTGCCGCTCCTCAAGGACGCGTTTGTCGCCTACCGCGACCAGTGGGGCGAGAAGCACCCCCGGACGATGTCCTGCAGGCTGTCCCTCGCCATCGGTCTGCACGCCCAGGGCAGGACCGCCGACGCGGCGGGCTACGCCCGGGACGTTCTGAGGCACTACGTCGAGGTGTACGGCGACGACCATCCCTTCACCGGTATCTGCCGCAGCAACCTCGCGTTGTATCTGCTGGTCTGCGGGGAGGCGGAGGAGGCGGCCGAACACGCGGACAAGGCGGTACTCCAGCTGAAGGACGCCTTCCACCGCAGACATCGCTACACGCTCGTCGCGCGGATGAACCGCAGCAACTGTATGGCCGCGCTCGAAAGCCTGCCCGCCATGGAACTGGCCGGCGAGGACCAGGACATCTACGACGGCTGCAAGGAGCGGTCCGCGTGGGGCGACAGCCATCCGGTCACGCTGACCGCCATGGCGAACCTGCTCTCCTCCCGCCCTCAGACCGACGGCGAACTCGAGGCAAGCCTCGAGCGCAAGGTCGCCGAACACTTTGCGAAGGACCACGGCCTTGCCAGGGCACTGCTGGCCGAGCCGTATCGGAGGACCGGTGCCGATCTGGAGGTGCAGGGTGTCTGACCCTTCCGCGGAACCGACGCACGAACGCGACGGGGGGAAGCAGAAGATGAGCGAATTCGATTTACAGCTCAGGCAGTTGCTGCAGTCATGCGGTCTGGCACATCTCGCCTTCTACGATCGGGACCGGGCGAAAATGTTCGCCGCCGAGACGTCGAAAACACCGGGGGATTCCCCCGCCGAGTCGACATCGCACCGACTCGAACGCGCCGGGCGGCAACTGTTCTACATACTTGAAGAATTGGCGCCGGATTTCGCCGAACTCCGGACCGGCGCGCCCATACGCACGGTGGTGGATGTGCCCACCGGAGCACTTCTCTACCATTCTGTCGCGGGAGGAAGTCATCTGTGCTGTGTCACGCCCACAGACCGGATCGGCGAACTGATTCCCCGGCTGGCCGAGGGCATAGGCGGCCTGCGCCCGGCCACGAGCTACCACCTGGCCGTCCGGCGCTCGTATGCGAGCAGGTACGGCGGGGCCGCAGACCCGTCCTCCGGCGACTCCAGGACACCGTCCACGCAGGGCACGGAGGACGGGCAGCAGGCCGACGAGTCCTTCGAGAACGTCACTGACGCCACCACACACACAGAGGACAACGCCGCCGGCGCGACCGATGTCCCCGACGCCACCGCCGGCCTGCTGCGCGAGGCACTCGGCGTTCGCGGACTGCACTACCTGGCCTACTACGTCGGGGGTGTGCCGACCCTCGCGGTCGACATCTTCGGCCACCCCGCGCTACGGAGCTTCCTCGGGTCCTCCACACCGCAACAGCGCCGGGACAGGTACTCCCTGCTGGGCCAGTTACTGCCGGGCGTCACAGGCCGTATGAACACGTCCTTGTACGCGCTACTCGAAGGGGAGATGCGCCAGATTGTCCTGAACATCGAGCACGGAGCGGTGTACTTCCAGCAGTTGCGGCAACGCCGCTACCTCTTGGGCGTGTCGCTGGACCAGTCGCGCCTGGCGGAGGCGGACCGGCACATCGATCGGCTGGGGAGGGAGCTGGCGAGCGAATAGTGGCCCGGTCGGCCATGGCACGGACGCCGCCCCGAGGCCACGGGTCTGACGGGTTTCGGCCACTCGCTGTACCGTCTCCACGAGTTGATGTTCGTGCGTGTGCGGAGTACGGGGGAGGCGGTCGATGTGACCGGACTGGAAGAGCCGGCGACGGCCGGGGCGCGCAAGCTGCCCTCGCCGAGGGGCTTTGCGCAGTGGCCGGTGCAGGGCTCGCCCAAGGAGGAGGGCAAGGCGCTGCGTTCGGCCGTGCCGCGCAGCAGCCACGCCGCCCTGGATCTGGACGGCTCCCGGCCCGACGCGGTCGGCGCGGTCGAGGAGTCCAACCGCGACCGCATCGCGGAGCTGATCCCGATAAGGGTCGGCAGGATGGCGGCGAGCCCGTTCGCGTTCCTGCGCGGCTCGGCCGGCCTGATGGCGCACGACCTGGCCCGCACCCCGATGACCAGGATCGTCACCCAGATCTGCGGCGACGCCCACGCGGCCAACTTCGGTCTGTACGGCGACCCGCGGGGCGACCTGGTCATCGATCTCAACGACTTCGACGAGACGGTGCCCGGTCCCTGGGAGTGGGACCTCAAGCGGCTCGCCGCCTCCCTGGTGCTGGCCGGCCGGGAAGCGGGCGCCGACGAGGACACGTGCCGCAAGGCGGCGGGTGACGCGGCCGGCGCCTACCGCCGCACCATGCGCCTGCTGGCCAAGCTCCCGGTGCTGGACGCGTGGAACGCCATCGCGGACGAGGAGTTGGTCTCCCACTCCGACGCCCACGACATGCTCGGCACCCTGCGCCGCGTCTCGGAGAAGGCCCGCGCCAACACCAGCGGCCGGTTCGCGGCCCGCTCCACCGAGCCCACCGAGAACGGCGGGCGCCGCTTCGTCGACGCCGCGCCGGTGCTGCGCCGGGTCGCCGACGAGGAGGCGGAAGCGGTCGTGGCGGCCCTGGAGCACTACGTCACCACGCTCTCCGAGGACCGCCACCCGCTGCTCTCCCGGCACGCCCCGCACGACGTCGCCTTCCGGATAGTGGGCACCGGCAGTGTCGGCACCCGGTCGTATGTCGTGCTGCTCCTCGACCATCGCGGTGAGCCGCTGATCCTCCAGGTCAAGGAGGCCCGCCCGTCCGCGCTCGTACCCCACCTGGCGACGGCCGGCTTCGATGCGCCCGCCGTGGACCACGAGGGGCGCCGGGTGGTCCTCGGGCAGAAGCGGATGCAGGTGGTCAGCGACATCCTGCTCGGCTGGACCACGGTGGCCGGCCGCCCCTTCCAGGTCCGCCAGTTCCGCAACCGCAAGGGCAGCGTCGACCCGGCCGCGCTGTCGCCCGACCAGATCGACGACTACGGACGGATGACCGGCGCCCTGCTGGCCCGCGCCCACTCGCACAGCGCCGACCCGCGCCTGATCGCCGGCTACTGCGGCAAGAACGAGGAGCTGGACGAGGCGATCGCCGCGTTCGCGGTGACCTACGCCGACCGCACGGAGGCGGACCACGGGGATCTGGTCACCGCGGTACGGACGGGGCGGATCGCGGCGGAGCTCGGGGTGTGACCTCCGGTGGCGGGCCCCCGAGGTGCTGAATCCTGGGCGCCCGCGACCCGGCATTGCCCGGCGAAGGTGATCCTCGACGAGATCCCCCGTACCGCGACTGCCCCGTCGGCCGCACCCGCGAGCCGGTCTGCCGGCCCCGGAACCCCCGTCGTGGCCTGCGGAGATCCGGTCACCCAGCGGGTGGCGGCCACCCATGAGGACGACAGGCCCTAGTCTGGTCGGGTGACGACCCCGGAAGCTGAGCAGTCTGAGGCACCGCGGCCCGAGGAACGCCTGGAGCGGGCCGTGCGGGCCGCCGAGCAGGCGTTGATCGAGTACGAGATCGCGGTCGAGACCTTCCGTGTCGAGGTCGAGAACTTCTCTCGCCTGCACGAGGAGAAGCTCGGCCCCCTCTACCTCCGCCTCGAAGAGCTGGACGCGCGGATCGCCGAGGCGAAGGCCGCCCGCACCGGCGACCCCGAGGACATCCGCGCCGCGGAGGAGGCCCGGGCCCGGGTCCTGCCCATCCCCGGCGTCGAGGAACTGCTGCACGGCTGGATGGACAGCAAGGGCCTGTTCCCGGAGGCCGTCGCGATGCTCACCGAGCAGGAGGTACGGCCCCCGCAGCGGGTGCGGCCCAGCGAGGAGGCCCGCCGGCTCTACCGCGAGCTGGCCCGCAAGGCCCATCCCGACCTGGTGCAGGAGGGGCCCGAGCAGGAGCGGCGCGAGGAGTTCCTCAGCCGGGTCAACGCGGCCTACGCCCGCGGCGACGAGGCTCTGCTGCGGGAGCTGGCCGAGGAGTGGGCGGCCGGCCCGGTGCCGCCCGAGCGCAAGCCGAGCCGCGCCGAGGAGCTGTACGCGCGCCTCGAATGGCTGGCCGAGCGCAAGGAACTGCTCACCCTGGTCGCCAAGGAGCTGGAGGACGGCCCCATCGCCGGCCTGCTCCGGCTGGCCCCCGAGGACCCCGACAGCCTCCTCGACGAGATCGCCGAGAAGCTCTACAAGGACGTCGCCGAGCGGGAGAGCGAGCTGGCCGCGCTGCTCACCCAGGAGTAGCGGTCGGGTAGCGTCGGAGCCATGAACTTCGCAGCGCGTGTGCCCACGGTCGAGGTCGCGGACCTCAAGGACGGCGACTTCCTGCTGGACGTCCGCGAGGACGACGAGTGGCAGGCGGGCCACGCCACCGGCGCCCTGCACATCCCGATCAGCGAGTTCGTGGCCCGCTACGGCGAGTTCACCGAGGCCGCTCCCCAGGACGGCCGCGTCAACGTCATCTGCCGCTCCGGCGGCCGTTCGGCCCAGGTCACGATGTACCTGGTCCAGCAGGGCATCGACGCGGTCAACGTGGACGGCGGCATGCAGGTATGGCAGGCGGCGGGCCGCGAGGTCGTCACGGACGCGGGAGAACCGGGCTTCGTCATCTGAGCCGACTCGTCGCCCCCTCGCAGCGAGACCCTCTTTGCACCGAGGCCCTCTCACACGGGGTGCCTGCGCGCCGAGGCGCCCCGTATCGAGGCGCCCCGCGCTGGAGCCCCCCGCATTGAGGCGCCCCGTATCGAGGCGCCCCGCGCTGGAGCGCCCCCCGCATCGAGGCGCCCCGTATCGAGGCGCCCCGCGCTGGAGCGCCCCCCGTATTGAGGCGCCCCGTATTGAGGCGCCCCGCGCTGGAGCGCCCCCCGCATCGAGGCGCCCCGTAAGGGGCGCGGGGAACTGCGCGACCAGCCCCCACCGCCCCGCGGATCCCCTCCCGCCGAGCGCCCCCTGATATCTCGCCCCTCTACGCCAGTGGATGCGAAGCCAGCAAATCCCCCAACGCCTCCTCATGGACCCCGGCCCCCCCGAGCGCCAGCTCGATCTGCTTCGCCCAGGCGTGGTACCGGTGCAGCACATACTCCGTGTCGGCCCCGAACCCCCCGTGCAGATGCTGCGCGGTCTGCACCACCCGCCGCACCCCCTCCGCCGCCCAGATCTTCGCCACCGCCACATCCCCGGCCGCCGGCAACGCCCCGGCCGCGCCGGAGGCGATCCGCCACGCCGCCTGCCACAGCGTCGCCTCCATGGCCCGCAGGTCGATGTACCGGTCGGCGGCCTGCACGGCGACCGCCTGGAACGTGGCGACGGGATGCCCGAACTGCTCCCGCCTGCCCGTGTACTCGCTGGTCATCCGCAACACCCGCTCACCCAGCCCGAGCGCCAGCGCACACGTCCCGGTCGCCAGCAGCTCCCGCAGCCACTCCCAGGCCCCCTCCGCCGTCACCACGTCCCGCCCCGCGACCCGCGCCGAGTCGAGGCGCAGCTCGCCGAGCCGTTCCCCGCTGGTCGACACCTGCTCGGCGAGCGTGATCCCGTCGCCCGACGGCGCCACCAGCGCCAGCACGCTCCGGTCGCCGTCGGTGTGCGCCGGTACGGCGACGAGATCGGCGTCGTACACCCACGGCACCGCCGTCTGCACCCCGTCCAGCACCCACCCGTCGCCGTCCCGTCGCGCGGTCACCGCCAGCTCGGCCGGGTCGTGCCCGGTGCGGCCGCTCGCGGCCACGGTCAGCACCAGCTCGCCGCGCCCCGCCCGCGCCAGCAGCCGGCCCCGCAGCTCCTCGTCGCCGTACGCCTGCACGGCCGCCATGACGGCGCTGTTCTCCAGCAGCGGCACCCGGGCCAGCACCTTCGCCGACTCCCGCAGCACCAGGCAGAGCGCGATCGCGTCCAGCCCCGCCCCGCCGTACTCCTCGGCCGGCAACAGGCTCAGCAGGTCCGCGCCGGCCAGGGTGTCCCAGAGTTCCCGGTCGAAGTGCTCGGCCACGGCGCCGGTGGTCAGCGCGGGGCTCGGCACCGCGTCCGGCGCCACTTTGGCGAACACGCCGCGCGCCGCCTCGGCCGCCGCCAGCTGCTCCTCGGTGAAGGTGAAGTCCACGGTCCTGTCCTCCCGGCGGGTCCGCTACCTGACGGTCCGTCAAGATAGAACAGGTTCTAGAAGAAGGGAACCAAAAACCCCTGCGATCACCCGCTCCTTCCGACGTAGGCTGTCGGCCGCTGTCCGCCGACGGGGACGGGCACACGAGGGAGGACACATGGCGATCCGAAGCCTGACCCGCATCGAGGCCGAGCGCAGGTCCGCACTGGTCACGGTCGAGCGGTACGACGTGGACATCGACCTGACCGCCCTGCCCGGCGGACCGGAGATCCGGTGCGTCTCCACGGTGGCCTTCAGCTGCGCCGAGCCGGGCGCCGAGACCTTCGTCGACTGCGCGGCCGAGGTCCGTTCCGCCACCCTCAACGGCATCCCCCTCACCCCGGGCGACGACGGCCGGATCCCGCTGCCCGGCCTGGCCGCCCACAACGTGTTGCGCGTCGAGAGCGTCCAGACCGACACCACGACCAGCCCGGGCGCCCACAAGGCCGTCGACCCCGCCGACGGCGAGGTCTACCTCTGGACCAGCTTCGAACCCGACGAGGCCCGCTTCGTCTGGGCCTGCTTCGACCAGCCCGACCTCAAGGCCCCGCACGCCTTCACCGTCACCGCCCCGGCCGCCTGGACCGTCCTCAGCAACTCCGGCGACCCGCGCGTCGAGGAGCAGGGCGCGGCCCGCCGCTGGAGCTTCCCGGACACCCCGCCGCTGTCCGTGTACAACACCGTCGTCAACGCCGGCCCCTTCCACGAGATCCGCCGCGAGGCCGACGGCCACGACCTCGGCATCTTCGCCCGCCGCTCGCTCGCCGAGGTCCTGGAACGCGACGCCGACGAGATCTTCACCCTCACCCGCCAGGGCCTCGCCTTCTTCGCCGAGGCCTTCGCGATGCCGTTCCCGCAGCGCAAGTACGACCAGGTGTTCATGCCCGAGTTCGGCGGCGCGATGGAGAACTACGGCTGCGTGACCTGGTCGGACATGTTCCTGCGGCGGGCCACGCCGACACACGCGGAGCGCGAGCTGCTCGCGGTCGTGCTGCTGCACGAGATGGCGCACATGTGGTTCGGCAACATCGTCACCATGCGCTGGTGGGACGACCTCTGGCTGAACGAGGCCTTCGCCGAGTTCGCCTGCCACTGGGCCGCCGAGGGCGCCACCCGGTACACCGACGTCTGGGCCGGCCACCTCGCCGGCGGCAAGCTCAAGGCCTACCTCTCCGACCAGGGCCCGGTCTCCCACCCGATCCACCAGCCCATCCACGACGTCGCCCAGGCCGCGTCGATCTTCGACAACATCACCTACCCCAAGGGTGCCTCCGTCCTCCAGCAGCTGATGACCTATGTCGGCGAGGACCGGTTCCGCACCGGCATGGCCGCCTACTTCGCCCGCCACGCCTGGGGCACCACCACCCTCCAGGACCTGATCGACGCCCTCGCCGAGGCCGGCGGCCGGGACCTCGCCACCTGGCGGAAGGCCTGGCTGGAGACGGCCGGCACCGACCGCTTCACGCTGGAGCACGACGGCGACACCGTCACCCTGGTCGCCGACGGCACCCCGCGCCCGCAGGTCCTGGCGGTCGGTGCGTACGACCGCGCGGGCGACGCCCTCGAACGCACCGCCGTGGTCCGCGTCGAGGTGACCGAGCCCCGCACCCCGGTCACCGGCCTTCCCGCCATGTCCGACCTCCTCCTGATCAACGACGACGACCTCACCTTCGCCACCAGCCGCCCGGACCCCGCCACCCGGGACACCCTCTTCCGCACGGCGGCCCAGCTGCCCACGGCCATCTCCCGGGGCGTGGCCGCCGCCACCGTCTGGGACATGCTCACGGCCGGCGAGACCACGGCGGCCGAGGCCGGACGGTGCCTCACCGCGGTCCTCGCCGCCGAGACGTCCGACGCCGTGATCGAGCCCCTCCTGACCCTCGTCACCAACATCGCCGAACTCTGGGCCCCGGACGCCGACCGCCCCGCGCTGACGGAGGCGGTCGCCGGGGCCTGCCGGCAGCTCGCCGACGACCCGGGCCGCCGCCAGGTGGCCCTGCGCGGCCTGGCCCGCACCGCGACCGGCGCCGAGGACCTGGCCTGGCTCCGCGACCAGGCCGGCGACGACGTCGACCTGCGCTGGCGCGCGCTTGTCCGCGAGGCCGAACTCGGCGGCGACGTCACCACCGAGACCGCCGCCCTGCTCGAACGCGACCCCGACCCCGACGCCTGGGTCCGCGCCCTCACCGTCCGCGCCGCCGTCCCCGACCCGGCCGCGAAGGCGGAGGTCTGGCAGCGGCTGGCCGTGGACCGCACGGTGCCCGTCCAGTCGGTCGGCGCGGTGGCGGCCGCCTTCTGGCGCCCCGGCCAGGACGCCCTGCTCGCCCCCTACGCCGAGCACTACCTGGCCGCGATCCCCCAGCTGGACCAGGGCGGAATGATCCCGGCGATGGTCTATACCTCCCAGCTCTTCCCGCTGTACGCCATCGACTCCGCATACGTCGACAAGGCCCAGCAGGCGATCCAGGAAGCGGCCCCCGTGGTCCGCAACACCCTCCTGGAACGCTCCGACACCGTCCTGCGTATGCTCCGCGCCCGGACCGTGAACGCCTGACACATCCGCTACGCCTGGTGCCGGGGCAGATCCACAGTTTCGAGGCCGGGGTCCATGGTTTCAACCGCTGTGGAAAACCGCCGGCGCGGCCTGTGGACAACCCGCCCAGCGGGGCTCCGGGGGCCGCCCTTGTCCGCCGTACCACCTGCGGTGACCTGGTCCTGAGGCTTTGGCGAACCGCCGCGACGACGGCCGCCGGGATCCGCCGGAGTGGCGATGGCCACGCTCTTCGGCCGGTCCCCGGGGCTGCGCCCGGCGGCCGGTGCTGAGTACCGTTCCGTGCGAGTGCCGGGCAGCGGCACACCGGACGGCCCCGGACGGGCCGTCCGGACGACATGGGACGACACGGCGGTATCGGGGAACGGGGCGGCATGGACGCGTACGACGGGGACTCGGACGCCCGGCACGGGCCGGAGGGTCCTGGCGAGCCGCGCCCGGATCCGGGACCTGCCCAACCCGTCGCACCTGTCACATCTGTCGCAGCCGTCACATCTGTCGCGCCTGTCGAAGGCGGCGGCCGGGAGCAGCCCCCGTATGCCCCGCCCCGCACCGGTGTCGCCGCTCTCTCCCCCCGTTACCAGGTCGGCGCGGCCCTCGCGCTGGCCCTGGTCGCGGTCGCCGCCTGTGTGCACCTCGGAATGGTGTTCCTGAGCGTCGCGCCGGCGAACACCGTGACGAAGCAGCACGGCAAGGCGATCGAGGAGTGGGTGTACCCGGAGTTCGAACAGAACTGGAAGCTGTTCGCGCCGAACCCGCTCCAGCAGAACATCGCCGTACAGGTACGCGCCGACGTGCGGATGCAGGACGGCACCACGACCACCACCGGCTGGAACGACCTGTCCGCCCAGGACGGCAAGGCCATCGACGGCAGCCTGCTGCCGAGCCACACCGTGCAGAACGAACTGCGACGGGCCTGGGACTTCTTCGTCACCACCCACGGCACCGACAACCGCCCGATCGGCCTGCGCGGCTCCCTGTCCGAGCGGTACCTGCGCCGGATCGTCGTGATGCGGATGTACGCGGGGGACGCGACCAGCGAGAAGGGCACCGTCGAGCGCGTCCAGGTGCGCTCCAGCACCACCAACGTGCCACCGCCGGACTGGAGCGGTGAGAAGGTCTCCGACACCCCGGTCTACCGGGTGCTGCCCTGGTGGACGGTCACGGCGGACGAGGCCGACGGAGGTGTGCGATGAGCCGCCTCGCCCTGTGCCTGTCCCGTGCCATCGCCCGGGTCACCGGGTCGGCGCTCGGCCCGTACCAGACGGCCGTCGTACGCATCGGCTTCGCCGCCACCTGGCTGCTGTTCCTGCTGCGCGAGTACCCGCACCGTCAGGAGCTGTACGGCCCCGACGGCCCCTGGAGCTTCGACCTCGCCCAGCAGCTGACCGCGGACAACCACGCCTTCACGGCGCTGCTGGTCTCCGACGGCCGGGTCTTCTTCGAGGTCTTCTACTTCCTGGCCGTCCTCTGCAGCGCCCTGCTGCTGGTGGGCTGGCGCACCCGTGCCATGTCCCTGCTGTTCATGGTCGGCGTGCTGTCCCTGCAGAACCGCAGCGTCTTCGTGGGCGACGGCGGTGACAACGTGCTGCACCTGATGTCCTTCTACCTGGTGTTCACCCGCTGCGGCCAGGTGTGGTCGCTGGACGCGCGCCGGGCGGCACGCGCGCGTAACGCCCGGCAGCCGGTCACCGACCGGGTCGGACCGGCGCTGTGGGCGGTGTCCGGTGTCCTGCTGGTCGTGGCGGCCCTCACCGGCCGTACCGGCGGCGGCTGGCTGGTGCCCGCCCTCATGTGGGCGACCTGGGTGGGTGCCGCCCTGTGGTGGGCGGCGGGCCGCTGGGCGCGCACCCCCGAGCCCCGGATCCTGCTGGACGTCATCGCCGACATCCTGCACAACGGCGCCCTGTTCGTGATCATGGCGGAGGCCTGCCTGATCTACGCGACCGCCGGCTGGTACAAGATCCAGGGCTCCCGCTGGCAGGACGGCACCGCCGTCTACTACCCGCTCCACCTGGACTACTTCTCGCCCTGGCCGGCCCTCGCCGACCTGCTGTCCGCCAACGGCACACTGGTGATGCTGGTGACCTACGGGACGGTCATCGTCCAGGTCGCCTTCCCGTTCACGCTGTTCAACCGCCGGGTCAAGAACGTACTGCTGGCCGCGATGATGACCGAGCACGCGGTGATCGCGGTCGTCCTGGGCCTGCCCTTCTTCTCGCTCGCCATGATCGCCGCGGACTCGGTCTTCCTGCCGACGGCCTTCCTGCTCTGGCTGGGCGGCCGAGCGGCACGCGCGCGTGACCGCGTCTTCCGGCGCGACGCCCCCGCACTGCCTCCGGCTCGCTCCCCGGAGGCCGACGAACAGTCCCGCGTAGGCTTCGGGGCATGACCGACCCCCTGAACCACTGGGCGCGGCTGGCGGACTCGGCCGTCCTCCTCGACGGCTTCCACGCCCTCAAGCACGCCCTGCGCTTCGGCGCGCGGGTACCGGTGGCGGTCACCACGGACCGGGCCGCGGCACTGGCCCTGGCGGACGAGCTGGCGCCGGACGTACGGGAGGCGCTGGCCGCCCTGCTGACGGAGGTGCCCTCCCAGACGTACGCGTCCCTGGTCTCCCGCCCGCATCCCACGGCCGTGGCCGCGCTGGCGGTACGACCGTCCCGTGAGGCCAACCTGCGTGAGCTGGCCCGCGACCCGCGCCCCGCCCCCGTCGTGGTTCTCGACGAGCCCCGCAACCTCGGCAACGCGGGCGCGGTGATCCGCCTGGCGGCGGGCTTCGGCGTGACGGGAGTGATCACGACCGGCACGCTCGACCCCTGGCACCCGACGGTCGTACGAGGCGGCGCGGGCCTCCACTTCGCGACGGCGGTCGAGCGACTGACCGTGCCGGAGCTGCCGCCGGGCCCGGTGTACGCACTGGACCCGGAAGGCGAGGACATCCGGGACACAAAGCTCCCGGACCACGCGATCCTCGCCTTCGGATCGGAACGAACGGGCCTGTCGACGGACCTGCGCGCGCGTGCCGATCACCTGCTGCGTCTGCCGATGCGCCCGCAGGTGAGCAGCTACAACCTGGCGACCAGCGTGGCGATGACCTTGTACCACTGGAGTGCCTTGTAGCGGGCCTCGGCCGCGACGCCCCTGAAGGGGGCCGCGGGGAACTGCGCGACCAGCCACAACGGACCCGCGGTTCCCAACGGCGATCAGCCACCCCGAACGGCTACGCCTCCCGGCGCACCTCGATCACCCGGAACCGGTTCGCCACGAACGCCCCGTCGCACAGCGCGGCGTTCGCCGCGGGGTTGCCGCCGGATCCGTGGAAGTCGGAGAACGCGGCCGTCTGGTTGACGTACACCCCGCCGACCAGGTTCAGCGACAGCTGGGCCGCCTCCTCCAGGCAGACCTCCTCCACGGCGTGCTCCACGTCCGGGTCGACGGTGTACGCGCCGACCGTCATCGCGCCCTTCTCCCGGACCGTGCGCCGCAGCAGCTCGACCGCGTCGGCGGCCGAGTCGACGGCGACCGCGAAGGACACCGGGCCGAAGCACTCGCTCATGTACGCGGCTTCGTCGTCGGCCCCCTCCCAGTACTTCCGCGCACCGTCCAGCTTCACGATCACCGGCGTACGGACGACCGCGTCCGGGAACTCCGGGTTGGCGATCTCCCGGGAGGCGAGGGCGACCTCGCCGAGCCCGGCGGCGGCCTCCAGGCGGGCCTTGACGTCGGGGTTGACGATCGCGCCGAGCAGCGCGTTCGCGCGGGCGTCGTCGCCGAGCAGACCGTCGACCGCGCGGGCGAGGTCGGCGACCACCTCGTCGTAGGTCTTGGGGCCTTCGTCGGTGCGGATGCCGTCGCGGGGGATCAGCAGGTTCTGCGGGGTGGTGCACATCTGGCCGCTGTACAGGGAGAGCGAGAACGCCAGGTTGGAGAGCATCCCCTTGTAGTTGTCGGTCGACTCGACCAGGACCGTGTTGACACCGGCCTTCTCGGTGTACACCTGCGCCTGCCGGGCGTTGGCCTCCAGCCAGTCGCCGAAGGCGGTCGAGCCCGTGTAGTCGATGATCTTGATCTCCGGGCGGGTGGCGAGCGTCTTCGCGATGCCCTCGCCGGGGCGCTCCGCCGTCAGTGCCACCAGGTTCGGGTCGAAGCCGGCTTCGGCGAGCACCTGCCGGGCGACCTGCACGGTGAGGGCGAGCGGCAGCACCGCGCGCGGGTGCGGCTTCACCAGTACCGCGTTGCCCGTGGCGAGGGAGGCGAACAGGCCCGGGTAGCCGTTCCACGTCGGGAACGTGTTGCAGCCGACGACCAGTGCGATCCCGCGCGGGACCGGCTTGAACGCCTTCGTCAGCGCGAGCGGGTCACGCTTGCCCTGCGGCTTGGACCACTCGGCCGTGTCGGGGGTGCGGATCTGCTCCACGTACGCGTAGGCCACCGCCTCCAGGCCGCGGTCCTGGGCGTGCGGCCCGCCCGCCTGGAACGCCATCATGAACGCCTGGCCGCTGGTGTGCATGACCGCGTGCGCGAACTCGTGCGTCCGGTCGCTGATCCGCTTGAGGATCTCCAGACACACCACCGCGCGCGCCTCCGCGCCGGCGTCGCGCCACGCGCGCTGGCCGGACTTCATGGCGGACAGCAGTGTGTCGACGTCGGCGTGCGGGTAGGTCACGCCCAGCTCGATGCCGTACGGGGAGACCTCGTCGCCCAGCCAGTCGTCGGTGCCGGGCTGTCCGAGGTCGACACGGCTGCCGAGAAGGGCGTCGAAGGCCGCTTTGCCGGCCGCCGCGTCCAGGCTGCCGTGCTCGCCGTAGGCCTTGGGGTGCTCGGGGTGGGGGGACCAGTACGCGCGCGTGCGGATCGCCTCCAGCGCCTGGTCAAGCGTGGGCCGGTGCTTGGCGATCAGCTCGTGCACGGTGAGTTCGGCGGTCATGCGGGACCAACTCCTCTGATGAGCTCCCCTTCGAGCTCATGACCTGGGCGGAAACGGCCGGACAGAGTTAGAGTAACCGAACGATCGGTCGGGACAAGGGGGCCTGCCGCATCTGTGGAAAACCCCGTGCGGGAGGATCGCGCACATGACAGCACTCGACCTCAGCAGCCCCGTGGGGGTCGCCGGCGCCGGCACCATGGGCCAGGGCATCGCCCAGGTCGCACTCGTCGCGGGCCATCGCGTACGGCTGTACGACGCCGTCCCCGGACGGGCCGGGGACGCCGCCGCGGCGATCGGCGCCCGTCTCGGCCGGCTGGTCGGGAAGAACCGGATGACGGCCGCCGACCGGGACGCGGCCCGCGCCCGGCTGCTGCCCGCCGAGGACCTCACCGAGTTCGCGGACTGCACCCTGGTCGTGGAGGCCGTCCAGGAGCGGCTCGAGGCCAAGCAGGAGCTGTTCCGGGCCCTGGAGGACATCGTCGACGACGACTGTCTGCTGGCCACCAACACCTCCTCCCTGTCGGTGACCGCCATCGGCGGCGCCCTGCGCAGCGCCGCCCGCCTGGTGGGCCTGCACTTCTTCAACCCGGCCCCGCTGCTGCCGCTGGTCGAGGTCGTCTCCGGGTTCGCCACCGACGTCACGTCGGCCACGCGCGCGTACGAGACGGCCCGCACCTGGGGCAAGACGCCGGTCGCCTGCGCGGACACCCCCGGATTCATCGTCAACCGCATCGCGCGGCCCTTCTACGCCGAGGCGTTCGCGGTCTACGAGGCGCAGGCCGCCGACCCCGCCACCATCGACGCGGTGCTGCGCGAGAGCGGCGGCTTCCGGATGGGCGCCTTCGAACTGACCGACCTGATCGGCCAGGACGTCAACGAGTCCGTCACGCACTCCGTGTGGCATGCCTTCTTCCAGGACGTCCGCTTCACGCCCTCGCTGGCCCAGCGCCGGCTCGTCGAGTCCGGCCACCTCGGCCGCAAGACCGGGCACGGCTGGTACGACTACGCGGACGACGCCGAGCGCCCCGAGCCGCACACCGCCGAACCGGCCGACCGGCCCGCCTACGTCGTCGCCGAGGGCACCCTGGGCCCGGCGGCCGAACTGCTCGCGATGATCCGCGAGGCGGGCATCCAGGTCCGGGAGGAGGACGAGGACCACGGCACCCGCCTGGTGCTGCCCAGCGGCGGCCAGCTGGTCCTCGCCGACGGCCAGACCTCGGTGGAGTTCCGGGACGTCGTCTACTTCGACCTCGCCCTCGACTACCGCCGGGCCACCCGCATCGCCCTGTCCGCGGGACACGACACCCATCCCCAGACGCTCGGCGAGGCCGTCGGTCTCTTCCAGGCGCTGGGCAAGCAGGTCAGCGTCATCGGTGACGTCCCCGGCATGATCGTCGCCCGTACCGTCGCCCGGATCGTCGACCTCGCGCACGACGCCGTCGCCAAGGGCGTCGCCACCGAGGAGGACATCGACACCGCGATGCGCCTGGGCGTCAACTACCCGCTCGGCCCCTTCGAGTGGAGCCGCCGCCTCGGCCGTGACTTCGCCTACGACCTCCTCGACGACCTGCACCTGCGCGACCCGAGCGGCCGCTACGCGCCCTCCCTCGCGCTCTACCGCCACGCGTACGCCACCGAGAAGCGGGAGGGCGCCTCATGACCACCGCCAAGCGCGACACCTACACCCCCGAGACCCTGCTCTCGGTGGCCGTCCAGGTCTTCAACGAGCGCGGCTACGACGGCACCTCCATGGAGCACCTCTCCAAGGCGGCCGGCATCTCCAAGTCGTCGATCTACCACCATGTCTCCGGCAAGGAGGAACTGCTGCGCCGGGCCGTCAGCCGCGCCCTGGACGGCCTGTTCGGGATCCTCGACGAGGAGCCCGCGCGCGTGGGGGGCGCCGCCGACCGCCTGGAGCACGTCGTGCGGCGCATGGTCGAGGTGCTGATCACCGAACTGCCTTACGTCACGCTGCTGCTGCGGGTGCGCGGCAACACCGGCACCGAGCGGTGGGCGCTGGAGCGGCGCCGGGACTTCGACCACCGGGTGGCCGACCTGCTGAAGGCGGCCGCCGCCGACGGGGACGTACGCGGTGACATCGAGGTGCGCCTCGCCACCCGGCTGGTCTTCGGCATGGTCAACTCGATCGTGGAGTGGTACCGCCCGGACGGGCGCGGCGCGACCGAGCGCGAGGTCTCCGACGCGGTGGCGCGCCTGGTGTTCTCGGGGCTCCGCGCGGACTGACCCGGGCCGTCCGGCGTCAGCCGCCCGGTCCCAGGTCCTCCTCCTCGAACACCAGCAGGGTGCGGGTGCTGAGCACCTCCGGGATCGCCTGGAGCCGGGTCAGCACCAGCTCGCGCAGCGCCCTGTTGTCGGGCGTGTGCACCAGGAGCAGGACGTCGAAGTCGCCGCCCACCAGGGCGATGTGGTCGGCGCCCGGCAGCAGCCGCAACTCCTCGCGCACCGTGCGCCAGCTGTTCTGGACGATCTTCAGGGTGATGTAGGCGGAGGTGCCGTGCCCGGCCCGCTCGTGGTCCACCCGGGCGCCGAAACCGCGTATCACGCCGTCCTCGATCAGACGGTTGATACGCGCGTAGGCGTTGGCGCGCGAGACATGGACCCGTTCGGCGACCGACCGTATCGAGGCCCGGCCGTCCGCCTGGAGGATCTGCAGGATGTCCTGATCAATGGCGTCCAGCGGGCGCGCGGGCGGCAGTGCGGCGCGGTCCTGCGGGCCCTCGGCCATTTGTTCAGGTGGCATGTCCCCCCGCCTTCCTCGCATGGACGTACTGCGTTCATTGCAGGCTGTGGAGAACCGTTTGTCCACAGCCTGGAGCCGCCTGTAGCCAAAATGTGCTGACGACCGAACAATCGGTAGGTGGGACGGGTCACAGCCGATCCGTCTCCCGTAGCCACCCCCACGAGGAGGTGCCGTCATGACGGTCCTGGAGCAGCGAGGCGCATACCGCCCGTCGCCGCCGCCCGCCTGGCAACCCCGGACGGACCCCGCGCCCCTGCTGCCCGACGAGCGGCCCTACCGCGTCCTCGGGACCGAGGCGGCCGCCAAGGCCGACCCGGAGCTGCTGCGCCGGCTCTACACCCGGCTGGTGCACGGCCGCCGGTACAACACACAGGCCACCGCCCTCACCAAACAGGGCCGCCTCGCCGTCTACCCGTCCAGCACCGGCCAGGAGGCCTGCGAGATCGCCGCCGCGCTGGCCCTGGAGGAGCGCGACTGGCTCTTCCCCAGCTACCGCGACACCCTCGCGGTCGTCGCCCGCGGCGTGGACCCCGTGGAGGCGCTCACCCTGCTGCGCGGCGACTGGCACACCGGCTACGACCCCTACGCCCACCGCGTGGCGCCCCTCTCCACCCCGCTCGCCACCCAGCTCCCGCACGCTGTCGGCCTCGCCCACGCGGCCCGCCTCAAGGGCGACGACGTGGTCGCGCTCGCCATGGTCGGCGACGGCGGCACCAGCGAGGGCGACTTCCACGAGGCACTGAACTTCGCCGCCGTCTGGCAGGCCCCGGTCGTCTTCCTGGTCCAGAACAACGGCTTCGCCATCTCCGTCCCGCTCGCCAAGCAGACCGCCGCCCCCTCCCTGGCCCACAAGGCCGTCGGGTACGGCATGCCGGGCCGCCTGGTCGACGGCAACGACGCGGCCGCCGTGCACCAGGTCCTCTCCGACGCCGTGCGGCACGCGCGCGAGGGCGGCGGCCCCACCCTGGTCGAGGCGGTGACCTACCGCATCGACGCCCACACCAACGCCGACGACGCCACCCGCTACCGGGGCGACGCCGAGGTGGACGCCTGGCGCGACCACGACCCGATCCTACTCCTGGAGCGCGAGCTGACCGACCGCGGGCTGTTCGACGAGGACTTCGCACGGCACGCGCGCGAGGACGCCGAGACCATGGCCGCCGACCTGCGTGAGCGGATGAACCGCGACCCGGAGTTCGACCCCATGAGCCTCTTCGACCAGGTGTACGCCGAGACCACCAGCCAGCTGCGCGAGCAGCGCGCCATGCTGCGGGCCGAGCTGGAGGCCGAGCAGGCCGACCAGGAAGGCGGCCACCGATGACGACCGTCGCCGTCAAGCCCGCCACCATGGCGCAGGCCCTCACGCGCGCGCTGCGCGACGCGATGGCCGCCGATCCCGCCGTGCACGTCATGGGCGAGGACGTCGGAGCCCTCGGCGGGGTCTTCCGGGTCACCGACGGCCTCGCCAAGGAGTTCGGCGAGGACCGCTGCACCGACACCCCGCTCGCCGAGGCCGGCATCCTCGGCACCGCCGTCGGCATGGCCATGTACGGGCTGCGCCCGGTGGTGGAGATGCAGTTCGACGCCTTCGCCTACCCCGGGTTCGAGCAGCTGATCAGCCATGTTGCCCGGATGCGCAACCGCACCCGGGGCCGGATGCCGCTCCCGATCACCATCCGCATCCCCTACGGCGGCGGTATCGGCGGCGTCGAGCACCACAGCGACTCCTCCGAGGCCTACTACATGGCCACCCCGGGCCTGCACGTCGTCACCCCGGCCACGGTCGCCGACGCCTACGGCCTGCTGCGCGCCGCCATCGCCTCCGACGACCCGGTCGTCTTCCTCGAACCCAAGCGCCTGTACTGGTCCAAGGACACCTGGAACCCCGAGCACCCGACGGACGTTGAACCCATCGGCCGCGCGGTGGTGCGCCGCACAGGGCGCAGCGCCACGCTCATCACGTACGGCCCGTCCGTACCGGTCTGCCTCGAAGCCGCCGAGGCCGCCCAGGCGGAGGGCTGGGACCTCGAAGTCGTCGATCTGCGCTCCCTGGTGCCGTTCGACGACGAGACGGTCTGCGCCTCGGTACGGCGCACCGGGCGAGCGGTCGTCGTACACGAGTCGGGCGGGTTCGGCGGACCGGGAGGGGAGATCGCGGCCCGGGTCACGGAGCGCTGCTTCCACCACCTGGAGGCGCCGGTGCTGCGCGTGGCCGGGTTCGACATCCCCTACCCGCCGCCGATGCTGGAGCGCCACCACCTGCCCGGCGTCGACCGCATCCTGGACGCGGTGGCGCGTCTGCAGTGGGAGGCCGAGGGCTGATGGCACAGGTGCTGGAGTTCAAACTGCCCGACCTCGGGGAGGGGCTGACCGAGGCGGTGATCGTCACCTGGCTGGTCCAGGTCGGCGAGGTCGTCGCGATCGACCAGCCGGTCGTCGAGGTCGAGACGGCCAAGGCGATGGTCGAGGTCCCCTGCCCCTACGGCGGTGTGGTCACCGCCCGCTTCGGCGAGGAGGGCGCCGAACTGCCCGTCGGCGCCCCGCTGCTGACGGTCGCCGTCGGCGAGGCCACCCCGGTCCCCGAACCGGAGGGCTCCGGCAACGTCCTGGTGGGCTACGGCACCGGCGCGCCCCCGGCGCGCCGCCGCCGGGCCCGCCCCACCGCCCCGGACCGCGCCAACGGCACGGCTGGGAAGGCGGCCGCCGTCGAAACGGCGGCCCACCCGCACGTGCCCGCCCCGCCCCCGCTCCCCGAGGGCCCGGTCCCGGTGATCTCCCCGCTGGTCCGCAGGCTCGCCCGGGACAACGGCCTGGACCTGCGCCGGCTCTCCGGCTCGGGTCCCGACGGCCTGATCCTGCGCGCCGACGTCGAGGACGCGCTGCGGGTCAGCGCGGCCCGCGCCGCCACCAGGACGGCCGACCCGCTGGCCGCCCCGGTCGGCTCGCCGACCGCTTCGGCAGGCAGCCCGGTGAACGACCGGACGGGCATCCGTACGCCTCTCAAGGGCATCCGGGGCGCGGTCGCCGACAAGCTCTCCCGCAGCCGCCGGGAGATCCCCGACGCGACCTGCTGGGTGGACGCCGACGCGACCGAACTGATGCGTGCCCGGACCGCGATGAACGCGGCGGCCGGCCCGAAGATCTCCCTGCTCGCGCTGCTCGCCCGGATCAGTACGGCCGCCCTGGCCCGCTACCCCGAGCTGAACTCCTACGTCGACGTCGAGGCCCGCGAGATCGTCCAACTCGACCAAGTCCATCTGGGCTTCGCCGCCCAGACCGACCGGGGCCTGATGGTCCCCGTCGTCCGGGACGCCCACACCCGCGACGCCGAGGCCCTGACGGCGGAGTTCGCCCGGCTGACCGAGGCGGCCCACACCGGAAAGCTCACCCCCGGCGAACTCACCGGCGGCACCTTCACGTTGAACAACTACGGCGTCTTCGGTGTCGACGGCTCCACACCGATCATCAACCACCCCGAGGCGGCGATGCTGGGCGTGGGCCGCATCGTCCCGAAGCCGTGGGTGCACGAGGGCGAGCTGGCGGTCCGGCAGGTCGTCCAGCTGTCCCTCACCTTCGACCACCGGGTCTGCGACGGCGGCACGGCGGGCGGCTTCCTGCGGTACGTGGCGGACTGCGTGGAGCAGCCGGCGGTTCTCCTGAGGACGCTCTAGCCGGGGAGCGCCGGAGCTCCTGCAGGGGCGCATCCCGCGACCACTCCCTGCGGAGCGCACTCAGTCCCATCGGTTCCCAGTGATCCACCCGCCCCCCATACTCGAAAGGTGACCGACACCGAGCCGCCGGCCTACGACGCGATCGTGTTGGCCGGCGGCGCAGCGAGACGCCTCGGCGGGGCCGACAAACCCTCCGTCCAAGTAGGCGGCCGTCCCCTGCTCGACCGTGTGCTCACGGCCTGTGCCGGCGCCCGCGACACCGTCGTGGTGGCGGCGCCCCGCCCCACCTCCCGGCCCGTGCGCTGGACCCGCGAGGACCCTCCGGGCGGCGGCCCGGTCGCCGCCCTCGACGCCGGCCTGCGCCACACCACCGCCGACCGTGCGGTCGTACTCTCCGCGGATCTCCCGTTCCTCGAACAGGCGACCGTGGAGCGGCTGCTGACGGCCCTGCACAGCACCGGCGCCGACGCCGCCCTGCTCACCGACGCGGAGGGCCGGGACCAGCCCCTTGTCGCGGCGTACCGCACGGCACCGCTCCGCCGCGCCCTGTCCGCCCTCGCCGAAGACGCCGGCGCCGGCCACGACGACAGCACCACCCACGGCGGCGGTAGCCATGACGACAGTGCCACCTATGGCGGCGGTAGCCATGACGACAGCGCCACCTATGGCGGCGGTAGCCACGGCGGTGACAGCGAGGCACTCGGCCGTGCGGCCCCCGGCGGCCGCGCGGGCCCCGGCGGCCGCGCGGGCCCCGGCGGCCGCGCGGGCCCCGGCCTCGCCGGTCTCCCCCTGCGGCGCCTGACCGCCGCACTCGATCTCACCCGCGTCCCGGACCCCCTCGCGTCCTTCGACTGCGACACCTGGGACGACATCGCCGACGCCAGGGCACGCATCAGGGAGCATGGGCACGTGTTGGATGAATGGATCTCCGCAGTCAAGGACGAGCTGGGCATCGACCTGGACGTCGACACCGGCGTCCTGCTCGACCTGGCCCGGGACGCCGCGCACGGCGTGGCGCGCCCGGCCGCCCCGCTGACCACGTTCCTCGTCGGCTACGCGGCCGCGCAGGGCAAGGGGGGCCCCGAGGCGGTCGCCGAGGCGGCCCGCAAGGCCGTCGCGCTGGCCCTGCGCTGGGAGGAAGAGGCGAACGCCGCCGAACAGTCCGCTTCCGGGAAGCCCGCTCCCGGCTCCGGGCCCGGCCGGTGACCGCCCGCGGCATCCGGGTCGGCGCGTCCGCCGGGGACACGGACGACGATCTCGACGTCGAGGAGGCGCTCGCCCTCGTGAGAGAGCCCAGGGAGCCCAGGGAGTTCGGCAAGGGGGCCACCGGCAGCCAGGCGCTTCCGGCCGCCGCCCAGAGCGAGCACGCCCAGGGCGGCCACGCCCACGGCGACCCGTCGGCGCACCAGCACCGTGCCACCCCCTGGCCTCAGGCCCGCGAGATCGCCGCCCGCGCCGCCCGCTCGGGCGCCCGCCGGGCCCCCGTCTCCGTACCGCTGGCGGACGCGCTCGGCCTGGCCCTGGCCACCCCGCTGGACGCCCTCACCGACCTGCCCTCCTTCGACACCTCCGCGATGGACGGCTGGGCGGTGGCGGGCCCCGGCCCCTGGGACGTGCGCGAGGAGGGCGTCCTGGCCGGGCATGCGCAGCCCGAGCCGCTCACCGACGGCGAAGCGGTACGGATCGCCACCGGCGCCCGGATCCCGGCCGACACCACCGCGGTGCTGCGCAGCGAACATGGCCGTATCGACGCCCAGGGCCGGCTGCACCCCACCCGTGAGGTCGTGCACGGGCAGGACATCCGCCCGCGCGGCCAGGAGTGCCGTAGCGGCGACCAGTTGCTGTCCGTCGGGACCCTGGTCACCCCGGCCGTCCTCGGCCTCGCCGCGGCCGCCGGCTACGACGACGTCACGGTCGTCCCACGCCCCCGGGCCGAAGTCCTGATCCTCGGGGACGAGTTGCTCACCGAAGGGCTGCCGAGCGAAGGACGCATCCGGGACGCGCTCGGCCCGATGCTGCCGCCCTGGCTGCGCGCGCTCGGCGCCGAGGTGACCGCCGTACGCCGGCTCGGCGACGACGCCAAGGCCCTGTACAAGGCGATCACGTCGTCCGGCGCCGACCTGGTCGTCACCACCGGCGGCACCGCGTCCGGCCCGGTCGACCATGTCCACTCCACCCTGGAACGCATCGGGGCGGAACTCCTCGTCGACGGCGTCAAGGTCCGCCCCGGCCACCCCATGCTGCTGGCCCGCACCCAGCAGAACCAGCACCTCGTGGGTCTCCCCGGCAACCCCCTCGCCGCCGTCTCCGGCCTGCTCACCCTCGCCGAACCCCTGCTGCGCACCCTCGCCGCCCACCCGGCTCCCGAGCCGTACGCGGTACCCCTGGCGGAAGCGACGCACGGACACCCGTACGACACCCGGCTCATCCCGGTCGTCCTGCGCGGTGACGCGGCCGTTCCGCTGCACTACAACGGCCCGGCGATGCTCCGTGGCATCGCCGCCGCCGACGCACTCGCGGTCGTACCGCCGGGCGGGGCGCGGCAGGGCCAGGAGACGGAACTGCTGGATCTGCCATGGGCGGCCGCGGGCATCGAGGTGTGTTTCACGTGAAACTTCCGGGCCATGACGCCATCGCCCGCCAGGCGGACGAGCATCTGGTGACCCAACGGGTGAAACTCCCGTCGAAGGTGGTGGAGCGCCCGATCCGCCAGGTCAGCAAACGGCTGTCACTGGCCCTGCTGTTGCTGGTCGCCACCGCGTTCATCGTCTATGCCGACCGCGACGGCTACAACGACACCTCGGACGGCAGCGTCGACCTCCTCGACGCCTTCTACTACGCGACCGTCACCCTCTCCACCACCGGGTACGGCGACATCACCCCGGTCAGTGACGCCGCCCGGCTCACCAACATCTTCGTCATCACGCCGCTGCGCGTGCTGTTCCTGATCATCCTGGTCGGCACCACGCTCGAAGTCCTCACCGAACGCACCCGGGAGGAATGGCGCCAGAACCGCTGGAGGTCCGCCTTGCGGGATCACACCGTCGTCGTCGGCTTCGGGACGAAGGGGCGGTCGGCGATCCAGACCGTCTGCGCGACGGGGCTCAACACGGAGCAGGTGGTCGTCGTCGACCCCAGCGCCAAGGCGATCGAGGCGGCCACCGCCGAGGGCTACGCCGGCGTGATCGGGGACGCGACGCGCAGCGAGGTGCTCAAGCGGGCCGAGGTGCACCGGGCCCGGCAGATCATCATCGCGACCCAGCGGGACGACACGGCCGTCCTGGTGACCCTGACCGCCCGGCAGCTCAACAAGGGCGCGAAGATCGTGGCCGCGGTCCGTGAGGAGGAGAACGCGCCGCTGCTGAAGCAGTCGGGCGCCGACGCCGTCATCACCAGCGCGAGCGCCGCCGGGCGGCTGCTGGGGCTGTCCGTGCTGAGTCCGGCCGCCGGCATGGTCATGGAGGACCTGATCCAGCAGGGCACCGGCCTGGACCTGGTGGAGCGCCCGGCGGTCAAGGCCGAGGTCGGCAAGACCCCGCGCGAGACGGCCGACCTGGTGGTGAGCGTCCTCCGCGGACACCGGGTGCTCGGCTACGACGACCCGGCCGTCGGCACCATCCAGCTGACGGACCGCCTGATCACGATCGTGCGGGCCTCCCCGGGCACCCAGGTCGCCCCGGACATACGACCGTTGCCCCGGGCCTGACCGGGACACACGACCGCTGCCCCGGGCCTGACCGGGGCACACGACCGCTGCCCCGGGCCTGACCGGGGCACACGACCGCTGCCCCGGGCCTGACCCGGACACATGACGGCTGCCGCGGGTCGACCGCGACATACCGCCGTTTCCCCGGGACATACGACCGTTGTCCCGGACCTGACCGGGAGCGCGGCCGGGCGGGGGGTAGCGTCGGCCGCATGTATGCGATCACGATTCCCGAACCTGGTGGGCCCGAGGCGCTGGTGTGGGACGAGGTCCCCGATCCCGTGCCCGGCGAGGGCGAGGTGCTGGTCGAGGTGGTGGCCAGTGCCGTCAACCGTGCCGACATCCTGCAGCGGCAGGGCAACTACAACCCGCCGCCCGGCGCTTCCGCCTATCCCGGTCTGGAGTGCTCCGGCCGGATCGTCGAGGTCGGCCCCGGTGTCTCCGGCTGGTCGGTCGGCGACGAGGTGTGCGCCCTGCTCGCGGGTGGCGGCTACGCGCAGAAGGTCGCCGTCCCGGCCGGGCAGCTGCTGCCGGTGCCGGCGGGCGTGGACCTGAAGCAGGCGGCGGCGCTGCCCGAGGTGGCCTGCACGGTCTGGTCGAACGTCTTCATGATCTCCCACCTGCGCCCGGGTGAGACGCTGCTCGTGCACGGCGGCTCCAGCGGCATCGGCACCATGGCGATCCAGCTGGGCAAGTCGATCGGGGCCAAGGTCGCGGTCACCGCGGGCACCAAGGAGAAGCTGGACTTCTGTGCGGAGCTGGGCGCGGACATCCTCGTCAACTACCGCGACCAGGACTTCGTCGCCGAGGTGCGGCGCGCCACCGACGGTGCCGGGGCCGACGTCATCCTCGACAACATGGGCGCCAGCTACCTGGACCGGAACGTGCGGGCCCTCGCCGTCAACGGACGGCTCGCGATCATCGGTATGCAGGGCGGGGTGCAGGGCGAGCTGAACATCGGTGCGCTGCTCGGCAAGCGGGCCGCGATCAGCGCGACCTCGCTGCGGGCCCGTCCGCTCGGCGAGAAGGCGGCCATCGTCGCGGCCGTGCGGGAGCATGTCTGGCCGTTGATCGAGGGCGGCCACGTCCGGCCGGTCGTCGACCGGGAGCTGCCGATGGCCGAGGCGGCCGAGGCCCAGCGCCTGGTGGAGGCCAGCGGTCACATCGGCAAGGTCCTCCTCGTGGCTTCCTGACCAGGAACTAGCTCCGCCGCACCCGGAGGGCGACGAAGGCGAGACCGAGCCCGAGGCCGATCAGGACCAGGCCGCTGCCCAGCGGAAGGATGTGCAGCACGGGCTCGGAGCCGTCGTCCTCGCTGTGGGCCACGGCCTGGTGGGCGGGGGGCGGCTGGGGTGCGCTGGGCACCAGCTCGACATCCCGGGGCGGCTGCGCCGAGGTGGCGGCCGGGCTGGCGTCACCCGTCTCCTCGCCGGGCTCGTCCTCGTCCTCGTTCCCGTTCTCGTCCTCGTCCTGCCCCTGGACGGCCGCCGCCGGGCCCTGGGGCCGTCCGGGCCGCAGCCTGCCCTCACCGGCCAGGGTTCCGGCCCGGGACGGCTCGGGGGAGGCCGAGGCGTCTGAGGAGTCCGAGGACACCGGCTCGGGACCATGGACGACCACGGGCTCGGGGTCGTACGCGACGGCCGTGCCGTACGGCAGCAGGACCGTCGCGAGGACGAGCAGCAGGCGTACCGGCGCGAGCCGTACGCCGCCGAGGGTGGATCGCGGCCTTGGAGTCACGTCGGTGACCTCCTGGAACACAGTCGTCAGAGCCGACGGACACCAGCCTCACATTCACCGACAAGACCGGCATTTCTGATTCGGCCGATGGGTCTAAGCCCGTCAGGGGCGGCTCGGAAAGGTGGATCAGGCTCAACGGGGGGCACCACGGTGGTGAGGTGTACGGGTGCGAGAGAATGGCGGCATGGAGATGCCGAGGAACGAACGGTCGCCCGAGAACCCGCAGATCCTGGTCGTGGGCCAGGACGGGATGGCACTCGGTGGCGGCAACGGGGACGAGGACTCCCGCGAGATCCCGGTGACGGAGATGGTGGAACAGCCCGCCAAGGTCATGCGGATCGGCAGCATGATCAAGCAGCTCCTGGAGGAGGTGCGCGCGGCTCCTCTCGACGAGGCCAGCCGGGTCCGGCTCAAGGAGATCCATGCCAGCTCCGTGAAGGAGCTGGAGGACGGTCTGGCGCCGGAGCTGGTGGAGGAGCTGGAGCGGCTCTCGCTGCCCTTCACCGACGACGTGACCCCGACCGACGCGGAACTGCGCATCGCGCAGGCCCAGTTGGTGGGCTGGCTGGAGGGCCTCTTCCACGGGATCCAGACGACGCTGTTCGCCCAGCAGATGGCCGCCCGTGCCCAGCTGGAGCAGATGCGCCGGGCGCTGCCGCCGGGCGTCGGCGACGCGGGCGAGGAACACGGACCGGCCGGCCGCTCCGGCGGACCGTACCTCTAGGACCACCGAGCAGGACGGCGAAGGGCCCGGCGGTGTCACCGCCGGGCCCTCACTACTGGGTCTACCGGGTACTACCGCGCCGCTGCCTCAGCCGGTGGGCGGGTTGCCCGTCGACACCTTGAGCTCGATGGTCGGCATGTTCTCGGGGTCGACGTCCGTGCCGGAGGCCGGGAACTGCTCCATGATCGTGCCGTCGCCGTACGTGTTCTCGTCCTCGGAAGTGATCTTCATCCGCCAGCCGGCGGCCTGGAAGCACTCCTTGACCGACTTGATGTACTTGAACTTGAAGTCCGGGACCTGGATCTTGTCGGCGTCGTCGTACGACTCCTGCGGCTCGGTGCACTCGGACTTCTCTATGGTCTTCGCGGTGTCCGGGCCGCGGTAGCCCGATGTGTGCGAGGCCCCGGTGCTCGCGGTGCCGCCACCGCTGCCGCCTCCGCCGTTGTCGTCCTCGCCGCCGCCGCCGTTCAGCGCCAGCGCGACGACCAGACCGATCACCGCGACCAGCGAGACCACGATCGACCCGATGACCACCGGCCGGTTGCCCTTGCCCCCACCACCGCCGGAGGACGGCGACTGGGGGGTGATGTTGTACGGCGGCGGGGTCGTCGGCGCCTGCTGGGGGTACCCGGCCGGCGTCTGGTAGCCCGCCTGCTGCGGATAGCCGTACGCCGGAGCGGGAGCCGGGGTGCCGTACGGGTTCGGGGTGGGCATCGGCTGGTACGGGGTCTGCACCGGCCCGGGAGGCGCCGGTGCCGCCTGGTCGACCGGCGGGAACACCGCGGAGCCGACCCCGGAGCCGCTCTGCGTGGGCGGGATGCCCGGGACGATGCTGGGCGCGGCAGGCTGGAGCGAGGCGGCGATCCGCAGGCACTCGTCGCGCATGGACTCGGCGGTCGGGAAGCGCTCGTTCGGGTTCTTTTTCAGGGCGCGGGCGACCAGCGCGTCCACGGCCGGGGGAAGCGCGCGGTTGACCGAGGAGGGAGCGACCGGCTCCTCCTGGACATGCGCGTAGGCGATGGCCAGCGGCGAGTCCGCGTCGAACGGCAGCCGACCGGTGACCAGCTGGAACAGCATGATGCCGACCGAGTAGAGGTCGGAGCGGGCGTCCACGCCCCGGCCGAGCGCCTGCTCCGGGGAGAGGTACTGCGGGGTGCCGACGACCATGCCGGTCTGCGTCATCGAGGTGACCCCGGACTGCATGGCACGGGCGATGCCGAAGTCCATCACCTTGACGACCCCGCGCTTGGTCATCATCACGTTGCCGGGCTTGATGTCGCGGTGGACCAGCCCCATCTCGTGGCTGATCTCCAGCGCGGCCAGTACGTCGGCGGTGATCTTCAGGGCCTTGTCGGCGGGCATCGCGCCGTGCCGCGTCACGTCCTCGTCGAGCACCGAGCCGAGCGGGCGGCCCTCGACGTACTCCATGACGATGTACGGCATGGTCGAGCCGTCGAGCTCTTCTTCCCCGGTGTCGAAGACGGAGACGATGTTGGTGTGCGTGAGCTTGGCCACTGCCTGGGCCTCGCGGCGGAAGCGCTCGCGGAAGGCCTGTTCCCGGCCGAGTTCGGTGTGCAGGGTCTTGATCGCGACCTGCCGGTCCAGGACCGAGTCGTACGCCAGGTGTACGGAGGCCATACCGCCCGCGCCGAGCAGGTCGCGCAGTTGGTAGCGGCCACCGGCCAGAGCCCGCCCCGCGTAACGGCCGTGTGCGCCGTCCTGGCTCATTTTCCCCGTCCCCCGCCGGGCGCTCAGGCACCCTTGTTGATCGAATGTCCCATTCCTGGTCAAGTTCCGGGCCAAGTCTGCCCGAGGGCACTGACACGTCAAGCGCGGTGCCCGTTCCGTGACCGTACGCGAAAGAAGAGGCGCGGAAGCGTTACAGCTGCCGTACCTCCGGTACACGGAATTTGCACGGCAACGCGGGGTACGGGTTTGATGGCCGGTCCGTCCACGGGCCGGAACCCGGACCTGGGGGTTGCGCGGAGGCTGTAGCGTGGCCGACGGAGACCGTGACAACACCGCGCGTACCGCGGGCAGAAACGACGGCGAGGACCGATGGCACAGACGCACAGCGCCCAGGGCCCGTCCGACCCCGAGGCGACTGGCGGCGGCATGTCAGAGACGCCGGAGATGTGGGGCAACGGCGGCCTGGTCGGCGACGG
Organism: Streptomyces sp. NPDC001220; assembly: GCF_053597895.1. Taxonomy (NCBI): domain Bacteria; kingdom Bacillati; phylum Actinomycetota; class Actinomycetes; order Kitasatosporales; family Streptomycetaceae; genus Streptomyces; species Streptomyces sp. NPDC001220. The sequence goes on along the minus strand of NZ_JBSFJE010000007.1, from coordinate 156,026 downwards.
CCGTTACCGGCTCACCCACCGGCTCGGCCGGGGCGGCATGGCCGAGGTGTTCGCCGCCGAGGACGTACGGCTCGGCCGGACCGTGGCCGTCAAGCTGCTGCGCGCCGATCTCGCCGAGGACCCGGTCTCCAAGGCCCGTTTCACCCGCGAGGCACAGTCGGTCGCCGGGCTCAACCACCACGCGATCGTGGCGGTGTACGACTCCGGCGAGGACGTCGTCGGCGGCCAGTCGGTGCCGTACATCGTGATGGAGCTGGTCGAGGGCCGCACCATCCGCGACCTGCTGATCAACGCCGAGGCGCCGGGCCCCGAGCAGGCCCTGATCATCACGTCCGGGGTGCTGGAGGCGCTGGCCTACTCGCACCAGCACGGCATCGTGCACCGTGACATCAAGCCCGCCAACGTGATCATCACCCACAACGGCGCGGTCAAGGTGATGGACTTCGGCATCGCCCGCGCCCTGCACGGTGCGTCCACGACGATGACGCAGACCGGCATGGTCATGGGCACCCCCCAGTACCTCTCCCCGGAGCAGGCGCTCGGCAAGGCCGTCGACCACCGTTCCGACCTGTACGCCACCGGCTGTCTGCTGTACGAGCTCCTCTCGCTGCGGCCGCCCTTCATCGGCGAGACCCCGCTGTCGGTGGTCTACCAGCACGTCCAGGACATCCCGGTGCCGCCGTCCCAGACCTCCGAGGGCGTCGCCCCGCCGGAGCTGGACGGCCTCGTCATGCGCTCGCTCGCCAAGGAGCCCGACGACCGCTTCCAGACCGCCGAGGAGATGCGCGGGCTGGTCCAGTACGGCCTGCAGATGCTGTACGACCAGGGCGCCCACACCGGCACCTGGAACACCGGCCCGGTCACCGTGCACGACGGCCGGCACGCCGCGGCAGGCGGTTTCGCCGGCACGTCGGTGATGCAGAACCCGATGGACTCCAACGGGACCTCGCAGATCCCGCAGCCGATCCTGCCGTCCGGCTACGGCGGCGGTGACGACGGCGGCTTCGAGGGCCACGGCAACCGGGGCAGCGGTCGCGGCAAGCTGTGGATCCTGGCCGTCTTCGCGGTGATCGCCATCGCGGCGGGCGTCGCGCTGGCGCTGAACAAGGGCGGCGGCCACGGCGGTGACCCGGGCACGTCGACGTCGCCGAGCATCTCGCACTCCACCAAGGACGAGACGCCCAGCGAGAGCCCCTCCGACAAGGCCACCGACACCGCCACGGACACGGAGACCGACACCAGCGGCTCGGGCAACAACGACAACTCCCACTACACGCCGTCGGAGACCCCGTCGTACACCCAGTCCCAGACGGAGAGCACCGACCCGACCGACGAGCCCTCGGACACGGCGAGCGCCTCCCAGCCCACCGACACCGCGAGTTCCCCCGAGACGGACCCCACCGAGTCGACGGGCACGGACGGCGGCGGCGGGAACACGGACGCGGGTTCCGTCGCCGGCACCGGCCTGGGCAACCCCTGAAGGACACCGACGCCTCTGCGGGGCTGAGCGCCGGTGCCGGCGGTCCTCACCGGACGAACGCGTCGCACACCGCGTCGTACTCGCTGGTCCACCACACGGCCAGCGCCGAGGCGGCCGGGAACTGCGAGTCCGCGCGGGTGTCACCGCGCTCGTAGTGCCAGCGCAGCATCCAGAAGTCGTTGAGCCGTTCCCACCACACGCGGTGCACGGCCGCCGCCAGCTCCGAGGGCGTGGCGCCGGCCGCGCGCCGGTACGCGCGCGCGTACGCCCGCACCTTCGGCAGGTCGAGCGCCCCCGCCGGGCGCACGAAGAAGATCGCGGCGGCGCGCACGGCCTCCTCCGCGCGGGGCTGCACGCCCAGCCGGTCCCAGTCGACGATCGCGGCGGGCGCGTCGTCCTTGTAGAGCAGGTTGAACGGGTGGAAGTCGCCGTGCACCCAGCCCACCGAGGCGCCGCGCGGGGGGCGCCGGCCGGCGTGCTGCTCCAGGAGGGCGCGGCGTTCGAGCAGCCGGTGGCGGGCGAGTTCGTCGAAGGCGTCGGCGGGGCGGTGCCGGCTGACGTGGGCGAGCAGGTCGTCGATGAGCGCGAAGGTGTCGGCGGGGTCGGCGCTCTCGACGGGATGGGGGCTTGTGGCCGGGCGCGTGCGCCCCTTGGGAGGCATCACGCGCTCCAGGCAGGCGTGCACGGCGCCCAGGAGCGCACCGAGCCGCGCGCACTCCCCGTGCGTGAGCTGCCCGCCGTGCCGGTGCCTGCCGTCGATCCAGGGGTGCAGCGCGTAGGCGTGGCCGCCGACGACGGCGACCGTCCGGCCCTCGCGGTGGGCCAGCGGCGGGGCGACCGGGACGCCGAGGGCGGCCAGGCGCTGGGTGGCCAGGTGGCGGCGCTCGATGGCGGCCGGGTCGGCGGTGTCGGGGTCGAAGTGGTGTTTGAGGAAGTAACGGCCGTGGGTGGTGCGGACGCGGTAGCCGCGGTTGAGCAGGCCCTGTTCCACGGGTTCGCAGGTGAGCGCGGAACCGGCGGCGTACAGCCGGAGCAGGGCGCCCAGAGGGGGCGCGTGGGGCACTGGGGGTGGTACACATGGGCGCGGCACGCGGCAGATGCTAGGGCAACGCCTGGGCCTGTGAGCTGGGGATTGTCGCAGGCAGTCGCTGTTGGTCGCTTTCGGTCACCTGGTGGACGGTGACGGACCCGGGTGTACTGGCCGGGTGCACGGGAACGAACGGTTCGACGCGCGCGGCGGGCGGAGCGGAGCCGGGGAGGGCGCGCTCGGTGAGAGCCGGCGAACTCTTCCCGTGGCCCGGTGCGGCGGGATAACGTGCGGTAGCTCCGGCCCGCCTGCAAGGCTCTGACCAGCGACCTTCCGGCCCCTGTCGACTTACTAGGAAACCCAAGCAAAAAGTACTTGGATTTCCAAGCAAAATCGCAGGTCAGGAGGGGTTTCACAGAAATGTGGAGCACTGGGTAACGTGCACCTTGCAGGACGCTCGCCGGGGCACCTGTCACGCCTGTTCCCGTCCGAGTGGCACCCACCCCGTGCCACCGGTGCCGGAAGCAGGTGAGCCGCACTGGTTCACCCGGCAACCCCGGGGGCCGGACCGACGGAGGAGCACACGTGACCGTGGACAGCAGTGCCGCGAGCCAACCGCGACGCAGCGCCGCAGGCAAAGCCGGGACCACCGGCAGAAAGACCGGCACCAAGCGCACCACCCGCGCCACCACGCATCGCACCACCACGAAGAAGAGCACCGATCCCGAACTCGTGCAGTTGCTGACGCCCGAGGGCAAGCGGGTCAAGAACGCCGAGTACGACGCGTACGTCGCCGGGATCACCCCCGAAGAAATGCGCGGGCTGTACCGCGACATGGTGCTCACCCGCCGCTTCGACGCCGAGGCCACCGCCCTGCAGCGCCAGGGCGAGCTGGGCCTGTGGGCGTCCCTGCTCGGCCAGGAGGCCGCCCAGATCGGCTCCGGGCGCGCCACCCGCGAGGACGACTACGTCTTCCCGACCTACCGCGAGCACGGCGTGGCCTGGTGCCGCGGGGTCGACCCGACCAACCTGCTGGGCATGTTCCGCGGCGTCAACCACGGCGGCTGGGACCCCAACAGCAACAACTTCCACCTCTACACGATCGTCATCGGCTCCCAGACGCTGCACGCCACCGGCTACGCCATGGGCGTCGCCAAGGACGGCGCGGACTCGGCGGTCATCGCCTACTTCGGTGACGGCGCCTCCAGCCAGGGCGACGTCGCTGAATCGTTCACCTTCGCCGCGGTCTACAACGCCCCGGTGGTGTTCTTCTGCCAGAACAACCAGTGGGCGATCTCCGAGCCGACCGAGAAGCAGACCCGCGTCCCGCTGTACCAGCGCGCCCAGGGCTTCGGCTTCCCCGGCGTCCGCGTGGACGGCAACGACGTGCTGGCCTGCCTCGCGGTCACCAAGTGGGCGCTGGAGCGCGCCCGCAGCGGCGAGGGTCCGACGCTGGTCGAGGCGTACACCTACCGGATGGGCGCCCACACCACCTCCGACGACCCGACCAAGTACCGGGCCGACGAGGAGCGCGAGGCCTGGGAGGCCAAGGACCCGATCCTGCGCCTTCGCCGGTACCTGGAGGCCTCAAACCACGCGGACGAGGGATTTTTCGCGGAACTCGAAGCCGAGTCCGAGGCGTTGGGCAGGCGAGTGCGCGAAGCGGTCCGCGCCATGCCGGACCCGGACAACTTCGCCATGTTCGAGCATGTGTACGCGGACGGGCACGCGCTCGTCGACGAGGAACGAGCCCAGTTCGCCGCCTACCAGGCGTCGTTCGCGGACGTAGAGGGGGCCTGACCATGGCAGCGGAGAAGATGGCTCTGGCCAAGGCGATCAACGAGTCGCTGCGCCGCGCCCTGGAGGCCGACCCCAAGGTCCTCGTCATGGGCGAGGACGTCGGCAAGCTCGGCGGCGTCTTCCGGGTCACCGACGGCCTGCAGAAGGACTTCGGCGAGAGCCGCGTCATCGACACCCCCCTCGCGGAGTCCGGCATCGTCGGCACCGCGATCGGCCTCGCCCTGCGCGGCTACCGCCCGGTGGTGGAGATCCAGTTCGACGGCTTCGTCTTCCCGGCGTACGACCAGATCGTCACCCAGCTCGCGAAGATGCACGCCCGCTCGCTGGGCAAGGTGAAGATGCCGGTCGTCGTGCGTATCCCCTACGGCGGCGGCATCGGCGCGGTCGAGCACCACTCGGAGTCCCCCGAGGCGCTGTTCGCGCACGTGGCGGGCCTGAAGATCGTCTCCCCGTCCAACTCCTCGGACGCCTACTGGATGATGCAACAGGCCATCCAGAGCGACGACCCGGTGATCTTCTTCGAGCCCAAGCGCCGCTACTGGGACAAGGGCGAGGTCAACACGGAGGCCATCCCCGGCCCGCTGCACAAGGCGCGGGTGGTCCGCGAGGGCACCGACCTCACCCTGGCCGCCTACGGCCCGATGGTGAAGCTCTGCCAGGAGGTCGCCGACGCGGCCGCCGAGGAGGGCAGGTCCCTGGAGGTCCTGGACCTGCGGTCCGTCTCCCCGCTGGACTTCGACTCCATCCAGGCCTCGGTCGAGAAGACCCGCCGCCTGGTCGTGGTCCACGAGGCACCGGTGTTCTTCGGCTCGGGCGCGGAGATCGCCGCCCGTATCACCGAACGCTGCTTCTACCACCTGGAGGCCCCGGTGCTCCGGGTGGGCGGCTACCACGCCCCCTACCCGCCGGCCCGCCTGGAGGAGGAGTACCTTCCGGGCCTTGACCGGGTGCTCGACGCCGTCGACCGTGCCCTGGCGTACTGAGGAGAGGGTCGTGACGACGATGACGGAAGCGTCCGTACGCGAGTTCAAGATGCCGGACGTGGGCGAGGGGCTCACCGAGGCCGAGATCCTCAAGTGGTACGTCCAGCCCGGTGACACGGTCACCGACGGCCAGGTGGTGTGCGAGGTCGAGACGGCCAAGGCGGCCGTCGAACTGCCCATCCCCTACGACGGGGTGGTGCGCGAGCTGCGCTTCGCCGAGGGCACCACGGTCGACGTGGGCACGGCGATCATCGCGGTGGACGTGTCGGGCGGAGCGGCGGCTCCCGCGCAGGAGCCCCCGCGCGCGCAGGCGCCGGAGGCCGAGGAGGAGTCCGAGCCGCAGGGCCGCCAGCCGGTCCTCGTCGGCTACGGCGTGGCGGCCTCCTCCACGAAGCGCCGCCCGCGCAAGGGCCCGGAGGCGACGACCGCCGAGGCCGCGGTGCAGGCGGCGGTCCAGCAGGAGCTGAACGGCCACGGCCGTGCCGGGGCCGCCGAAGCGGTCCCCGAGACCCCCGCCGTGGAGCGTCCGCGCCCGCTGGCGAAGCCGCCGGTGCGCAAGCTGGCGAAGGATCTGGGCGTCGACCTGGCCACGGTGACCCCGTCGGGCCCGGAGGGCGTCATCACGCGCGAGGACATCCACGCGGCGGTGGCGGCCGTACCGACGGCTGCCCCGGAACCGGCGCCGGCCGCGCCGACGGCTCCTGCCGTCGCGGCGGCTCCCGCGGTGCCGTACGACGGCGTGCGTGAGACCCGGGTCCCCGTCAAGGGCGTCCGCAAGGCGACGGCGGCGGCGATGGTGGGTTCGGCGTTCACGGCGCCCCATGTCACGGAGTTCGTGACGGTGGACGTGACCCGCACGATGAAGCTGGTGGAGGAGCTGAAGCAGGACAAGGACCTGCAAGGCCTCCGGGTGAACCCGCTCCTCCTGATCGCCAAGGCCCTGCTGGTCGCGATCCGGCGCAACCCGGACGTCAACGCGTCCTGGGACGAGGCGAACCAGGAGATCGTGCTCAAGCACTACGTCAACCTGGGCATCGCCGCGGCCACCCCGCGGGGCCTGATCGTCCCGAACATCAAGGACGCCCACGCGAAGACGCTGCCGCAGCTGGCCGAGTCCCTCGGTGAGTTGGTGACCACGGCCCGGGACGGCAAGACCTCGCCCGGAGCCATGCAGGGCGGCACGGTGACGATCACCAACGTCGGCGTCTTCGGCATCGACACGGGGACTCCGATCCTCAACCCGGGCGAGGCGGCGATCCTGGCGGTCGGCGCGATCAAGCTCCAGCCGTGGGTCCACAAGGGCAAGGTCAAGCCCCGCCAGGTCACCACGCTGGCCCTGTCCTTCGACCACCGTCTGGTCGACGGCGAACTGGGCTCCAAGGTCCTCGCGGACATCGCGGCGATCCTGGAACAGCCGAAGCGGTTGATTACCTGGGGCTGAGCCCGGATAGATTGGGACAGTGGGCGGTCGCAAATTCGTCTTGCGACCGCCCACTCACTTTCAGAGCCGGTTCAGCACGTAGACCGGCGCCCCCTCCTCCGTCCCGCCCCGCGAGTGGATGCAGGCGTGCTTGCGCAGCAGCCGGAGACACTCGTTGACACGGTGCACGGTCAGGCCGGTGCGTGCGGCGATCGATTCGAGCGGTTCACGCAGCTCACCCCGCTCGACGAGGACCGGGGCGATGACGACGGCCACCGTCCACACGTCCTCCGTCACCGACAACCGCTGTCGACAGTCGGCGAGTACGGACTCGGTGGTCGGCAGCGCCAGGGGCGGGCCGTACGGCTTACGGCGTTCGAGGACGAGTTCGTCGAGCCGGTCGGCGATCCGTTCCATGGCCCGGACCATGGCCTGCTGCACGGCGAGCGTGCTCTTCTGCAACTCGATCAGTTCGCGCTGCCCGTCCGTCAACTGCTCGTCCAGCTGAAGGTTGTGCGCCTCGAGCCGGACGATGGCCTCCGCGACCTGCTCCGGCATGGCGTAGGCGATGGGTGCACCCGGCTCGGTGGGCTGCACCTCGGCCTCTTCGAGAGTGTAGGAACCCTCTCGCTGGACTGTCGCGATGACTTCGGCGACCCACTCCTTGAAGGGGGCGCAGGCGGGCTTCGTGCAGCCGTTGACGAGGGCGATGAGGCCCGGGAGATCGATGAGGTTCATGTCTCGACGCCAGTCCCTACCTGCGGGAATGCTGAGACCGTAACCTCCAGTTACGCTCTCGATAGTCTCTCGATGCTCCTCCGGAACATGGTCGGCGAGAGCCTTCCGGGCGTTGGCGTAACCCAGTTCCTTGCACACATCCACCGCCGGGAACCAGTGCGCTCCGTCCGGCATGGTCAGTCGTCGTACGCGGGCTCCGGTCGCCGCGTACACGAAGTCGCTGACGTCGATCGCCTCGTGGGACTTCGCGGGCTTCGCTTGCTTGTCGGGTTCGTTCATGGGAACCACCTCCGCCGCGGAACTTAGGGCGAAGAAAATCGAATATGCCAGTCAAATACTGCGATGTTCACGATTGCGAGGGAAGGGCGTGAGTTCTGCTGCGCCGGGTCGCTCGGGTATGCGAAAGGCCCGCCGCGTGGATTGCGGCGGGCCTTCGGTGGCTTGGTTCGAGGGGATCAGATCGTCGAGAAGCCGTAGTTCAGGAGCTTCGTCGCGTCCGTCGCGCGCTGGGTGATGGAGGAGGAGGCGAGGACGGTGCCGATGACCGTCTTGCCGTTGCGGGTCGCGGCGAAGACGAGGCAGTACTTGGCCTCGGGGCCGGATCCGGTCTTGATGCCGATGGCGCCGCTGTAGCTGCTGAGCAGCGTGTTGGTGTTGGTCCAGGCACCCATGGTGCGGGTGGAACCGGTCTTGGTGATCGTCTTCGCCGTGTACTTCTTCGTCTTGACGACCGCGCGGAACGTGGAGTTCTTCATCGCGCTGCTGGCGATCTTCGTCAGGTCGCGCGGCGTCGAGTAGTTGTTGCCGTTGCCGATGCCGTCGAAGGAGTCGAAGTGGGTGTGGGTCAGATTCAGGTTCTTCGCGGCGGTGTTCATCTTGGAGATGAAGTTGGCGACACGCTTGGCGCGGGTGGTGCCCGAGCCGTAGGTGTCCGCGAGCGCGTAGGCGGCGTCGCAGCCGGAGGGCAGCATCAGCCCGTAGAGCAGCTGACGGACGGTGACCTTGTCGCCGACGATCAGGTGCGCCTGGGAGGCGTTGTTGGCGACGACGTAGTCGCTGTACGCCTTCTGGATCGTGACCTTCTTGTCGAGGTTCAGGTTCGACTGCGCGAGCACGACCTTCGCGGTCATGACCTTCGTGGTCGAACCGGTGGACAGCTTGGTGTCCGCCGCCTTCGTGTACAGCGTCTTCGCGTTCGCGTTGTTCATGATGTAGCCGCCCTTGGCCACGATCGAGGGCGTGGTGACGGCCTGCGCGGGCGCCGCGGTGAGGGCCCCGGTCGCCAGCAGCGCGCCGGACGTGACGGCGACGGCGGCGGCCTTGCGGAAGCGAGTGCCCTTAATACCGGTAATCAACTGAAATACCCCGAGTCGAGTCGAGTCGTAATGCCCCTGGCGTGCGGCCGAGTTGGGGGTGCCAAAGCGAATGGAGCCGCACGTGTGTGACACGTAAGTAGCACACATGGTTGTGCGGTTGCTGAGGGCGATTTTCGTCACGTCCGGATGGTGGACGTCCCTGCCTCTTGCGTACGTGTTGTATCTAAGCTGTAGGCATGAGCCTGGCCGTCAAGCAGCCCCCCGCCGCCGACCGTGTGTACTCCCATGTCAAGCAAGCCGTCCTGGACCGTCACTACGAGGGCGGCACGCTCCTCACCGAGGGCGAGCTGGCCGAGGCCGTAGGGGTGTCCCGCACCCCGGTCCGCGAGGCGCTGCTGCGTCTCGAGGTCGAGGGCCTGATCAAGCTCTACCCGAAGAAGGGCGCCCTGGTGCTGCCCGTCTCCGCGCAGGAGATCGCGGACGTGGTGGAGACCCGGATGCTGGTCGAGGAGCACGCGGTACGCAAGGCCGTACCGCCGTCGGCGATGCTGGTGGCCCGCCTGGAGGAGCTGCTGGACCGGCAGAAGGCCGAGGCCGCCGCCGGTGACCTGGCCGCCGCGGCCGTCACGGACCGCTGCTTCCACGCCGAGATCGTCCGCGACGGCGGCAACGAGATCCTCTCCCGGCTCTACGACCAGCTCCGCGACCGCCAGCTGCGCATGGGCGTCGCGATCATGAACGCCCACCCCGACCGGATCGCCAAGTCGCTCACCGAGCACGAGGAGATACTGGACGCGCTGCGCGCCGGGGACGCGGACCGTGCCGTCGAGCTGGTGCACCGGCACGTCGACTGGTTCGCGCACCTGGCGCGGGGTGAGGTCCGATGAGCCGCAGCAGCGTCTCGTTGCCCGGCGATCCGCCCGGCGGCCGCCGGGCCGTCGCGGTGTGGTCCATAGGCGTCTCGGTCTACTTCGTCGCCGTCATCTTCCGTACGTCCCTCGGTGTCGCCGGTCTCGACGCCGCCGACCGCTTCCACGTCAACGCCTCGGCGCTGTCCACCTTCTCGATACTCCAGCTGCTGGTCTACGCCGGCATGCAGATACCCGTCGGCCTGCTGGTCGACAGCCTCGGCACCAAGAAGGTGCTCTCGATCGGCGCGGTGCTGTTCACGGCCGGCCAGCTGGGCTTCGCGTTCTCCCCGTCGTACGGCACCGCGCTCGCCTCGCGCGCGCTGCTCGGCTGCGGCGACGCCATGACCTTCATCAGTGTGCTGCGGCTCGGCACCCGCTGGTTCCCGGTGCGGCGCGGGCCGCTCGTCGCACAGCTCGCCGGTCTGGTCGGCATGGCGGGCAACCTCGTCTCCACGCTGGTCCTGGCCCGGCTGCTGCACGGCATCGGATGGACCCCGGCGTTCGCGGGCAGCGCGCTGGCCGGCGTGGTCGTGCTGGTCCTCGTCCTGTTCTTCCTGAAGGACCACCCCGACGGGTACGAGCCGGCGCCCTTCCCGCACCAGGGTGCGGCGTACGTACGCAAGCAGATCGCCGCGTCCTGGCGGGAGCCGGGGACCCGGCTGGGGCTGTGGGTGCACTTCACCACCCAGTTCCCGGCGATGGTGTTCCTGCTGCTGTGGGGGCTGCCGTTCCTGGTCCAGGCGCAGGGGCTGTCCCGTGCCACGGCCGGTGAACTGCTGACGCTGGTCGTGCTCTCCAACATGGTGATCGGCCTGGTCTACGGCCAGATCGTCGCCCGGCATCACGCGGCGCGGCTGCCGTTGGCGCTGGGCACGGTCGGGGCGACGGCCGTCGTGTGGGCGGCGACGCTGGCGTATCCGGCCGAGCACGCGCCGATGTGGCTGCTGGTGGTGTTGTGCGCGGTGCTGGGGGCGTGTGGGCCGGCGTCCATGCTCGGCTTCGACTTCGCGCGGCCGGCGAATCCGCCCGAGCGCCAGGGGACCGCGTCCGGGATCACCAATATGGGTGGTTTCGTGGCTTCGATGACGACGCTGTTCGCGGTGGGTGTGCTGCTGGACGCGACCGGTGACGACTACTCGGTGGCGTTCTCGTGTGTGTTCGTGCTGCAGGCGATCGGGGTCAGCCAGATCCTGCGGTTGCGGGGGCGGGCGGCTCGGCGGGAGCGGGAACGGTTGGTGGCTAGCCGGGTGGAGACGGTGCACGTGCCTGCGTGAATTCTTCTCCCATCCGCGCACCAACCCGTTTCCAGTCGGCAGAGAGGCCGGGCGACCTGCGGGGGCGATCGCCGTCGGCGGCTTTCCGTGGGTGCGATCGGTCAGCCGCCGGTGCTGCGGTCGGGTGGGCGTCGGTCCGGCGGTCGGTCAGCCGCCGGTGCCGCGGTCGGGTGGGCGGCGGTCCGGCGGTCGGTCGGCTGCCGGTACTGCGGTCGAGTGGGCGGCGGTGCGGTGCGGTGCGGTGGGTGGTTAGTCTGCCGTTGGTACGAGGGTGAGGTAGGTCAGGCCCAGTACGCCTCGGTAGGTCAGCCAGGACGATCGGTGGGTGTCCAGGCGGGCCCGGGTCTCCGTGGCCAGGGGGTGGCCGGGGTTGGTCGCCAGCCACACCTCCTGGTCCGCCTGGTACGCCGACTCGAACTCCTCCCATTCCGCCGGGCTCGCCGTCTCCGTCCACTCCGGGCGGAAGCCCGCCGCCACCGCCAGGTCGACCAGGGCCGCCAGGTCGTGGTGGTCGGCGGTCGAGGCGCCCGGCCACATCCCGGAGAGCTCCGCCTCCGTCGGGGTCCGCTGCCAGAAGCCCTCACCGAGCAGGACCCGCCCGCCGTCGCTCACCAGCCGCCGCAGCTCCCGCAGGGCCGTCACCAGGTCGTCGCCCAGCGCCTGGCTCGCCCCGAGGCACAGCACCACGTCGGCCGGACCGCGAGCCGTGCCCGCCGCCGACTCCTCGGCGAACTCCACCCGGTCGGCCAGCCCGCGCGCCTCGGCGGCCCGCCGTCCGCGCGCCAGATCCCCGGCGTGCACATCCAGTCCCACGCCGTGTGCATGGGGTACGGCCTCCAGCAGACGGAGCATCAACTCACCCCAGCCGCAGCCGATGTCGAGCACGGTGGTGGGGCGCGTGGCGGCGAGCCGCCGTACCATCGCGGCCGCGCGGGTCTCGGAGAGCGGGCCGTGGAAGGTGAGACGGGTCAGGCGGGGCGGGAGGTCGTCGTGCGCTGTGGTGGCAGTGGTCATGCCGGGCAAGGTAGATCCCGACGGCCGCCGAGGCACACCGAATTTCCGGCGCGTGCCCCCGTTTCCTCCCGGGGGACCGTGAACCGCTACTGCGTGACCGTGAAGTTCCGCAGGATCGCCGCCGTCAGTTCCGGGTCGCCCTCCGCCTTGACCCGGTCCGCGACCGCGTCCGGGGTGGTGCGGCCGCAGGCCAGGCGGACGTAGGTCTCCCAGTCGAGGGTGAAGATGGCCGCGGGGCCGAGGGCGGGGGTGGTCTCCAGGGTGCCACGGCCCTGGATGTCGATGCGGATGGTGCGCAGGAACTCCACCGGCCCGTGCACGTCGAAGATGACCGCCGAACTGCGCGGCGCGCCGGCGTCGTTGGCGACCACCCGGGGCAGCTCGCCGAGCAGCACGTCCCGGGCGACCTGCGCGCCCGGCGAGTCGAGGTTGCCGGGCCGGCCCAGCGCCGCCCGCAGGTCCTGCTCGTGCACCCACACGGTGAACGCGTGGTTGCGCATGGCATCTTCGAGGGTGATCTCCTTGCTCATCGGCCCGCGCACGAGGTGCCCCGGCTCCCGCGACTCGTTGCGCAGCTGGCGGTTGCGGCGGATGACCGTGTACTCCAGCTCCGAGGTCATCTCCGGGGCCGTGTGATGGCGTCGTACGTCGACCTGCATCTCCATGTAGCGCTGGTGCTCGTTGGTGACGTGGTACAGGTCGCGCGGAAGGGTGTGGATCGGGCGCGGGTCGCCCAGCATCTCGCAGTCCATCCCGATGACATGGGAGACCACGTCCCGCACCGACCAGCCCGGGCACGGCGTCCGCCGGTTCCACTCGCCCTCGGCGAGGGGCGTCACCAGCTCGGATATCGCTTCGATGGAGTGGGTCCAGGCGTCGGCGTAGGGCTGGAGGGTGGGATGCAGACTCACGGAACGGGACCCCTCGGCGGTCGGTACTCGGGCAGGTTGTGGCGGCGCTGCCAGTGGAGGTGGCTGCTGTCGGCGGGTGTCTTGAAACGCTAAGTTACGCTGCTGTGAGGCACCCCGGCAGTGCTTTCGTGTGACGATCGTAGGCCTGTGTGGACGGCTCGAATGCCAGGACGGTGGTAGTGTGCGCGCCTCGCTCATCCAGATCGATGTAAACGAGGGCGAATCGGTCGAATCTCGTCGGCGGCGCGTGACCGCACTGGTGCGCGAGCAGACGGACGCCGATCTCGTCGTACTGCCCGAGCTGTGGACGACCGGCGCGTTCGCCTACGAGGAGTTCGCCACCGAGGCCGAGCCGCTCGAGGGCCCCACGTACGAGGCGATGGCGAAGGCGGCGAGCGACGCGGGCGTCTGGCTGCACGCCGGCTCCATCCCCGAGCGGGACCCCGAGGGCCCCCTCTACAACACGGCTCTCATCTTCTCCCCCTCCGGTGAGCTGGCCGCGGCCTACCGCAAGATCCACCGCTTCGGCTTCGACAAGGGCGAGGCGGTGCTGATGGGCGCCGGACAGGAACTGGTGACCGTCCGGCTCCCGGAGACCACGCTGGGCGTGGCCACCTGCTACGACCTCCGCTTCCCCGAACTCTTCCGCGCACTCGTCGACGCCGGCGCCGAGACGATGGTGGTCTCGGCGGGCTGGCCCGAGCGGCGACGCGCGCACTGGACGCTGCTGGCCCAGGCGCGGGCGGTCGAGAACCAGGCGTTCGTGCTCGCGTGTGGAACGGCCGGGACGCATGCCGGAGTTCCGCAGGCGGGTCACTCGATCGTGGTCGATCCCTGGGGCGAGGTCCTGGCCGAGGCGGGCGCCGGCGAGGAGGTCCTCACCGTCGACCTCGACCCGGCCAAGGTCGCCGTCACCCGCGAACAGTTCCCGGCGCTGAAGGACCGCCTGCTGGGTCTCGACCCCCCACGCCGATAGCCCTCCCGCGTCGGTCCTCCCGCGACAGCCCTTCCGAGACAGCCCTTCCGCCTCAGTCCTCCTCCCGCTCCTTGTCGGCGAGGTGGATCACGCAGACCGCCACCGCGATCAGCAGCGCCGGGTCCGCGTCGTCCCGTACGACGTCGACACCGTAGGTCTCCCGGACGTGCAGCCAGCGCCGGGAGACCACGGCCAGCAGCTCACCGTCGTACTCCACGGCGAACTCACGGTCGAGGATCTTGCCGCTGACGTCGAGTTCGGTGCCGTCGACCAGGTTGACCCGGTAGTGGTTGCGCAGGAGCGACAGCCGCTTGCGCCTGATGGTGGCCAGGGGTTCGCCCTCGCGTCCGATCACCATGGTGTCGCGCAGGGCGAACATCTTCTGGTGGATGTCGACGAGCACGCGCCCGTGCCGGTCCTTCAGCTCGAACGTGTCCCGCACCCGCATGGCCTTGCCGTCGACGAGGAACACCTTGTCGCCGTGGTCGTCCTCGATCCAGTAGTCCTCGCCGAAGCCGAGGAGCCGGTCGCGTACCAGGAATCTCATGTCCGTACCCCTTCCCGGCCCACCGGCCCGAAACGCCGACGGTAGTCCGACGGGCTGAGCCCGGTCTCGCGCCGCAGCCGTGCGCGCAGGTTGGCCGCCGTGCCCAGGCCGCTGCGCGAGGCCACCACGTCCAGGCGCTCCTCGCCGCGTTCGATCAGCCGGCAGGCGAGGGCCACGCGTTCCCCGGTCAGCCAGGCCAGCGGGGTGGTGCCGAGCTGGGCCCGGAACCGGCGGTGCAGGGTGGCCGGGGAGAGGGCCGCCCGCGCCGCCAGGTCCGCCACGGTCAGCGGCTCGTCCAGATGCTCCTGTGCCCAGGCCAGCAGCGGGCCGAGCGATTCGTCCGGCACCTCGGGCACCGGCCGCTCCACGAACTGGCGCTGTCCGCCGTCCCGGTGCGAGGCGAACACCAGCCGCCGGGAGACCGCGTTGGCGATCTCGGCGCCGTGGTCCTGCCGCCAGATGTGCAGGCCCAGGTCGAGCGCGGCCGCGCTGCCGGAGGCGGTGAGCAGGTCGCCGTCGTCGACGAAGAGCACGTCCGGACGGAGCAGCACCCGCGGATGCAGCCGCCGGAAGACGTCGGCCCAACGCCAGTGCGTGCTGGCCGGCCGCCCGTCCAGCAGCCCTGCCTCGGCGAGCGCGAAGGTCCCGGTGCAGAAACTCACCACCCGCACCCCGCGCGCGTGCGCACGCCGGATCGCGTCCAGGACGTCCGCACCGCGCGGTACGACATTGTCCGGGCGCCCCGGCACGACGAGGGTGTCCGCCGCGTCCACCGCCGTCAGCCCGGCCACCCCGCTCAGGGTGAAGAAGCCGTGGTTCATCCGCACCTCGCGGGTGGGCGCGCACAGGATCACCTCGTACGGCGGCACGGACAGGCCGAGCTCCGGCCGCGGCAGCCCGAACAGCTCGGTGGCGACACCGACCTCGAACGGATTGGTGCCCGCGTCCACGATCACGGCCACCCGGTGCGTCGACTGCGAGGATCCTTGCGCCATATGCGATTTCTAGCACTCACCCCACCACCGGGCGAGCGCCCAGGATGAACGCCATGAACGCCACGAGCAGCGCCAAGAACAGCGAACCCGTCTCCCTCGCCCACGCCCTCGGCTCCTTCGAGGACCTGTGGAGCCCCCGGATCGTCACCGCCGTCAACGACTACGACGTCCGCGTCGCCAAGGTCCGGGGCGAGCACCTCTGGCACGTCCACGACCACACCGACGAGTTCTTCCTGGTCCTGGAGGGGGAGCTGCACATCGCCCTGCGGGAGCCGGCCGGCGAGCGCACGGTCGTCCTGCACAAGGGCTCGGTCTTCACCGTCCCCCGCGGCACCGAGCACAAGCCGGCCGCCCCGGCCGGAGCCTCGATCCTCCTCTTCGAACCGACCGGCACCTCCACGGTCGGCGACCGCCACGACGAAATCCCGCACCACGTGGACGCGACCACGGGCCACACCCTCGCCTGACCAGGGCAGACGCGAGTTGTCCACAGGGGCGAACACGCTCCCGCCGACAAGTGGCACCCTTGATCCATGAGCGACACATCC
This sequence comes from Streptomyces sp. NPDC001220, assembly GCF_053597895.1. Taxonomy (NCBI): domain Bacteria; kingdom Bacillati; phylum Actinomycetota; class Actinomycetes; order Kitasatosporales; family Streptomycetaceae; genus Streptomyces; species Streptomyces sp. NPDC001220. The sequence continues at coordinate 140,086 of NZ_JBSFJE010000007.1, read as the reverse complement.
CCGGCCCCCACCCCGCGCCGTGCCCGCGTCCGTGCCCCCGAGCTGATCGGCAAGGGCGGCTGGCTGAACACCGGCGACAAGCAGTACACCCTCGCGGACCTGCGCGGACGCATCGTCATCCTGGATTTCTGGACATTTTGCTGCATCAACTGCCTGCACGTCCTGGATGAGCTGCGGGAGCTGGAGGAGCGTCACCGGGACACGGTGGTGATCATCGGGGTGCACTCGCCGAAGTTCGTGCACGAGGCGGAGCATCAGGCGGTCGTCGACGCCGTGGAGCGGTACGGCGTGGAGCACCCGGTGCTCGACGACCCGGAGCTCGCCACCTGGAAGCAGTACGCGGTGCGGGCCTGGCCGACGCTGGTGGTGATCGACCCCGAGGGGTACGTCGTCGCCCAGCACGCCGGCGAGGGGCACGCGCACGCGATCGCCCGGCTGGTCGAGGAGCTGGAGGCGGAGCACGAGGCGAAGGGCACCCTGCGGCGCGGCGACGGCCCGTACGTGCCGCCGGAGCCCGAGCCGACCGCTCTGCGCTTCCCCGGCAAGGCACTGCTGCTGCCCTCCGGGAACTTCCTGGTCAGCGACACCACCCGGCACCAGCTGGTGGAGCTGGCCGAGGACGCGGAGACGGTCGTGCGGCGGGTCGGCGCCGGCACGCGCGGCTTCGCCGACGGTCCGGCGGCCGATGCCGCCTTCAGCGAACCTCAGGGCCTGGCGCTCCTCGACGACGGCTCGGTGGTCGTCGCCGACACCGTCAACCACGCTCTGCGCCGCCTCGACCCGGCCACCGGCGAGGTGACCACGCTCGCCGGTACCGGCCGCCAGTGGTGGCAGGGCTCCCCGACCTCGGGACCGGCCCGCGAGATCGACCTGTCCTCCCCCTGGGACGTGGCGGTCTTCGGCGGCAAGGTGTGGATCGCCATGGCGGGCGTGCACCAGCTGTGGGCGTACGACCCGGAGAGCCGGACGGTCGCGGTCGCCGCCGGCACCACCAACGAGGGGCTGGTGGACGGGCCGGCGGCCGAGGCCTGGTTCGCGCAGCCGTCCGGTCTGGCCGCCACCGCCGACCGGCTCTGGCTCGCCGACTCCGAGACCAGCGCCCTGCGCTGGGTCGATCTGGACGGACACGTCCACACCGCCGTGGGTACCGGCCTCTTCGACTTCGGTCACCGGGACGGCGCGGCCGGGCAGGCGCTGCTCCAGCACCCGTTGGGCGTGACGGCGCTCCCCGACGGCTCGGTCGCGGTGTCCGACACCTACAACCACGCGCTGCGCCGCTACGACCCCGCGACCGGCGAGGTCACCACGCTGGCGACGGATCTGAGAGAGCCGAGCGACGCGGTGCTGGTCGGTGACGACATCGTGGTGGTGGAGTCGGCCCGCCACCGGCTGACCCGGCTGCGGCTGCCCGAGGAGGCGGTCCGGGTGGAGTCGGTCGCCCACCGCACCCAGCGGGCGGCGACCGAGGTGGCCCCAGGGCGCCTCCGGCTGGACGTGATCTTCCAGGCCCCGGCGGGCCAGAAGCTGGACGTGCGCTACGGCCCGTCGACGCGGCTCCTGGTGTCCTCGACCCCGCCGGAGCTGCTGCTCAAGGGGGACGGCCCGGACACGGACCTCTCCCGCGAGCTGGAGCTGAACCCGGCCGTGGCCGAAGGCGTCCTGCATGTCTCGGCGATGGCCGCGTCCTGCGACGACGACCCTGCCAACGAGTACCCGGCCTGCCATGTCCACCAGCAGGACTGGGGGGTCCCGGTCCGCCTCACGGAGGGCGGAGCGGACCGGCTGCCGCTGGTCCTGGCCGGAATGGACCAGGAGGCCTAGGCGTCTTCGTCAGGCGCCGTACCCGCCGCCGTACTCGTCCTGGTGGTGATGGTGCCGTTCCTCGACAACCGTCGTCGGCGGCACCATGACCCGCCGACGGCGGGCGATGTTGGTGAACGTGGCGACGCCGATGATCCCGACGGCCATCAGGATCAGGCCGACGACATCGAGGTTGACGCCCTGCATGTGCCAGTCGGTCGCGAACGTGAGGATGGCCCCCACGGCGATGAGGATGATGCACCCGCCGAGCCCCATGAGCGTTGCCTTCCCTTCAGGTCCGGTGGTTCCGGTTCGTGCCGGGTACCCCGGGAGGCGCGGGGCATGTGCGACTAGCCCTCCAGGAAAGCCGCCAGCGCGTTCGCGAGGAGGAACGGGTCGTCGGCGCCGCAGAGTTCACGGGCGCTGTGCATGGAGAGGATCGCCGCGCCGATGTCGACGGTCTGGATGCCGTGGCGGGCCGCGGTGATCGGGCCGATCGTGGTGCCGCAGGGCATGGAGTTGTTGGAGACGAAGGTCTGGAAGGGGACCCCGGCCCGGTCGCATGCGGCGGCGAAGATCGCGCGGCCCGAACCGTCCGTCGCGTAGCGGTTGTTGACGTTGACCTTGAGGATCGGGCCGCCGTTGAGGCGGGGGTGGTGCGTGGGGTCGTGGCGCTCCGCGTAGTTGGGGTGCACGGCGTGACCGGTGTCGGAGGAGAGGCAGACGGTGGCGGCGAGGGCTCGCGCCCGGTCCTCGTAGGACCCGCCGCGGGCCAGTACCGACCGCTCCAGCACGCTGCCGAGCAGCGGGCCGTCCGCACCGGTGTCGGACTGGGAGCCGGTCTCCTCGTGGTCGAAGGCGGCGAGCACCGGGATACAGGGGAGCTGCGGGCCGCCCGCGGCCACGGCCGCGAGGGCGGCCGTACCGGCGTGCACGGACAGCAGGTTGTCCATCCGGGGGCCGGCCATCATGTCCTGGTCGCGGCCCAGGTAGGCCGGCGGTTCGATGGCGTAGGTCATCAGGTCCCAGCCGGTGACCGAGCCGGCCGGCAGACCCGACTCCTGTTCCAGGAAGGCGATCAGGTCGCCGTCGCGGATGTCGTCACCGAGGCCCCAGATCGGCTGCAGGTGGCGCTGCTTGTCGAGCTTGAGCCCGTCGCTGCTCACCGCGCGGTCCAGGTGGATGGCGAGCTGGGGCACCCGCAGCAGTGGCCTGCGCACGTCGACGAGACGGGTGGTGCCGTCGCGCAGGCTGAGCCGGCCGGCCAGGCCCAGGTCCCGGTCGAGCCAGGAGTTCATGAGCGGTCCGCCGTAGATCTCCACGGCGACCTGGCGGAAGCCGTGCGCCCCGGTGTCCGGGCGGGGCTTCACCCGCAGGTTCGGGGAGTCGGTGTGCGCGCCGACGATCCGGAACGGCGTGTGGGGTGCGGCGCCCTCCGGGACGTACCAGGCGATGATCGCGCCGCCGCGCAGTACGTACTTGCCGCCCGTCGTGCCGTCCCAGGCGTCCGTCTCGGCGACCTGTTGGAAACCGGCCTTCTCCAGCCGTTCGCCGGCGTTCGCCACGGCGTGGTACGGCGTGGGGCCGGCCGCGAGGAAGGACATCAGGTCGTCGGTGTGGCCGCGGTCGAAAACGGCGGGGGTACGCGCAGCGCTCCGTGGAAGGGCGGTGGCGGGCGACGGGCGGGCTGGTTCGCTCATGCTCTTCACCTTAACGACGTACGGTGGCCCGCTCCCCGGCGAGGGAGCGGGCCACCGTGGCAAACCGGGTCGATCGGAGCGATCAGAAAGCCGCCTCGTCCAGCTCCATCAGGTCGAGGTCCACGTCGGCGGCGATCTTGCGGGCCAGGGTGACGCCCGGCAGCACGTTGGCCGCGAAGAACTTCGCCGCCGCGATCTTGCCGGTGTAGAAGGCGACGTCCTTGGAGGAGACGGCCTTGGTGGACGCCGTCTCCAGCTTCTCGGCGGCGACCGCGGCGCCCTTGAGCAGCAGGTAGCCGACGATCACGTCGCCCGAGGCGAGCAGCAGGCGGCTGGTGTTGAGGCCCACCTTGTAGATGTTCTTGACGTCCTGCTCGGTGGCCGCGAGGTCGGTCAGCATCAGGCCGACGATCGCCTCCAGTTCCACGGCGGCCTTCGCGAGGTGCTCGCGGGCGCCCGCCAGTTCCTCGCCGCCGGTGCCCAGCGCCAGGAACTTCTTGATGTCCTCGGCGAGGGAGTTCAGCGCCGCGCCCTGGTTGCGGACGATCTTCCGGAAGAAGAAGTCCTGGCCCTGGATCGCGGTGGTGCCCTCGTAGAGGGTGTCGATCTTGGCGTCGCGGATGTACTGCTCGATCGGGTACTCCTGCAGGAAGCCGGAGCCGCCGAAGGTCTGCAGCGACTGGGCGAGCTGCTCGTAGCCCTTCTCGGAGCCGTAGCCCTTGACGATCGGCAGGAGCAGGTCGTTGAGGGCGTGCTCGGCCTTCGGGTCCTCGCCGTTCGCCTCCTTGACCGCGATCGCGTCCTGGATCGAGGCGGTGTAGAGGACCAGGGCGCGCATGCCCTCGGCGTACGCCTTCTGCGTGATCAGCGAGCGGCGGACGTCGGGGTGGTGGGTGACGGTGACCTTGGGCGCGGACTTGTCCATGAAGTTCGCGAGGTCGGGGCCCTGGACGCGCTCCTTGGCGTACTCGAGGGCGTTGAGGTAGCCCGTCGACAGCGTGGAGATCGCCTTCGTGCCGACCATCATGCGGGCGAACTCGATGATCCGGAACATCTGGCGGATGCCCTCGTGCTTGTCGCCGATCAGCCAGCCCTTGGCCGGGTGGCGGTCGCCGAAGGTCATCTCGCAGGTGTTGGAGGCCTTGAGGCCCATCTTGTGCTCGACGTTCGTGGCGTAGACGCCGTTGCGCTCGCCCAGTTCGCCGGTCTCGAAGTCGAAGAGGTACTTCGGGACGAGGAAGAGCGACAGCCCCTTGGTGCCCGGGCCGGCACCCTCGGGCCGGGCCAGCACGTAGTGGAGGATGTTCTCCTCCATGTCGTGCTCACCGGAGGTGATGAAGCGCTTCACGCCTTCGATGTGCCAGGAGCCGTCCGCCTGCTGGACCGCCTTGGTGCGGCCGGCGCCGACGTCCGAACCGGCGTCCGGCTCGGTGAGCACCATGGTCGAACCCCAGGTCCGGTCGACCGCGATCTGGGCCCACTTCTTCTGCTCCTCGGTGCCCTCCTCGAAGAGGATGCGGGCGAACGCCGGGCCGGAGGAGTACATCCACACGGCCGGGTTGGCGCCGAGGATCAGCTCCGCGTACGACCAGATCAGCGACGGGGGAGCGGTGGTGCCACCGATCTCCTCGGGCAGGCCGAGCCGCCAGTACTCGGAGTCCATGAAGGCCTTGTAGCTCTTCTTGAAGGAGGCCGGGACCGGCGCGGTGTTGGTCTCCGGGTCGAAGACCGGCGGGTTGCGGTCGGCGTCGGCGAAGGACTCGGCCAGCTCGTTCTCGGCGAGCCGGGTCAGCTCCTCCAGGACGCTCTTCGCGGTGTCGGTGTCCATCTCGGCGAACGGGCCGGTGCCGTACAGCTTGTCGCGACCGAGTACTTCGAAGAGGTTGAATTCGATGTCGCGGAGGTTGGACTTGTAGTGCCCCATGGTGACGGCTCCGTATCCGGATCGGCGAGGCACTGAATCCCCGCGCAAGCTTTCACATACCAACGAGTAGCTCCGATGATGCTACCCGTCGGTAATAAGACGCAACCCCCCTCGGGTTAAGTGTGAGAAGGGTCTACCTTCTCGCGGAGGCCGCGTGTCTCGGTAGGCTTGCGCCCATGTACGGATACGGCGGCCAGCCCATGGACGGTGCTGCTGCTCAGCAGCAGTACGCCCAGCCGCAGCAGCAGATGCCCGGCGCGGGCGGGTACGGCCAGCAGCCTCCGCTCTACCCGGAGCCGTCTCCGCCCTCGCTCGCGGACGCGGTACGGGCCTTCACCACGGGCCAGTTGACCGCCGAGGACTTCCAGCAGGTCTTCGCCACGTCCAAGGTGTACTGCCCGCGCGGCGACAACCCCGGGTTCCTCGCCCTGCACAACACCCAGCAGCCGGTGATCCCGATGTTCACCTCGCTGAAGGAGCTGCGCCGGTACGCGGGCAAGGAGTCCAAGTACTTCGTGATCACGGGTGCGGAGGTCATCGACCTGCTGCCGACCGGCTACGGCTTCGTCCTCGACATGGAGGGCGAGCACCGGATGGTCTTCGACGCGAAGGCGGTCGAACAGATGGTGGACTTCGCGATGCGGCGGATGTACGGCTGACCCCCGCGAGGCGGCGAGCGACATCTTCGACAACTGATCCACTGATCGGCGACGACCGGGCCCGGAGGGAATGTCCTCCGGGCTCTCGTCGTTGGGGCTGGCAGAAAGTTCAACGCTCAACTAAACTGGGCGTACAAGGAGGAGCCAACATGCCTGCAGTGACCGTCGAGAACCCGCTGACCCTTCCCCGGGTGGCCGCACCGGCCGACGCCGTGGCCCGTCCCGTGCTCACCGTCACGACCGCGCCGAGCGGGTTCGAGGGCGAGGGCTTCCCGGTACGCCGGGCGTTCGCGGGGATCAACTACCGCCACCTCGACCCGTTCATCATGATGGACCAGATGGGTGAGGTGGAGTACGCGCCGGGCGAGCCCAAGGGCACGCCCTGGCACCCGCACCGTGGCTTCGAGACCGTCACCTACATCATCGACGGCATCTTCGACCACCAGGACAGCAACGGTGGCGGTGGCACCATCACCAACGGTGACACCCAGTGGATGACGGCCGGCGCCGGCCTGCTCCACATCGAGGCTCCGCCGGAGTCCCTGGTCATGTCCGGTGGTCTCTTCCACGGCCTCCAGCTGTGGGTGAACCTGCCGGCCAAGGACAAGATGATGGCGCCGCGCTACCAGGACATCCGCGGTGGCAACGTCCAGCTGCTGACGACCCCCGACGGCGGTGCGCTGCTGCGTGTCATCGCCGGTGAGCTGGACGGTCACGCCGGCCCCGGCATCACGCACACGCCGATCACGATGATCCACGCGACGCTGGCCCCCGGCGCCGAGCTCACGCTCCCCTGGCGCGAGGACTTCAACGGGCTGGCGTACGTGCTGGCGGGCAAGGGGGCGGTGGGCACGGAGCGCCGGCCGATCCACCTGGGCCAGACGGCCGTCTTCGGCGCGGGTTCCTCGCTGACCGTCCGCGCGGACGAGAAGCAGGACTCGCACACGCCGGACCTGGAGGTCGTCCTCCTCGGCGGGCAGCCGATCCGGGAGCCCATGGCCCACTACGGTCCGTTCGTCATGAACACCAAGGACGAGCTGATGCAGGCCTTCGAGGACTTCCAGAAGGGCCGCCTGGGCACGATCCCGGCGGTCCACGGAATGACGGAGACCGGCCCGCAGGCGTAACACAGCCACCGCCCCGAGAGGCCCGACGTCCACGGACATCGGGCCTCTCCCCTTTCCACCCGACCACCGACTTCCCCCCCACCGACCCAGCCGCTCCCGGGCGCCCGACCTCACCTTCTGCGCGAACCGAGCCGCTCCCGGCGCCCGACCTCACCTACTGCGCGAACCGAGCCGCTCCCGGCCCCTCGGCCCCCGCCCTCTGACCGCCCGAGTCGATCCGGAGCCCTCGACCTCGCTTTCCAAGTAGCCGAGTCGGGTGGTGGGTGGGCATGGGTGGGGTTGGGGCGAGGGCCCGGTCACTCGGCAGGGGGTGTACCGCAGGGCGTGTGGCGGCTCTGCGTGATCCGCTGGACCCGTGTCCCTGTTGCCCGAGCCCGTGCGCCGGTTCGCCGCCTGGTGTGCCGTTCTGCTGCTGGCCGCCGGCGTCGGCTGGGTCGGCATCCGGCTCTGCTCGGAGCTCCGCACCGCGGTCACCCCCGTGCTGCTCGCCCTCCTCGGCACCGCCCTGCTCAGGCCCCTGTACCGGCGGCTCGTCACGGCCGGCGTGCAGCGCTCCCTCGCCGCCGGTCTCACCTGCGTCGCCGTCGTCGCGGTCGTCGGCGGGGCCGTGTACATCGTCGTCGCCGCACTCATCGACACCGGCGGCCAGATCACCTCGTCCCTCAAGAACGCCGCGAAGTCGCTCGCCCGGCACTTCGGTGCCGCCGGCACCTCGCTCGACGACCTCGCCGGCAACGCCAAGGAGCTGCTGGGCAAGTTCGGCGGGACGGCCGCCTCCAACGTGATCAGCGGCGTGAGCGTGGTCGGCGAGGGCATCGCCATGGCCGTACTGGCGTTGCTGCTCGTCTTCTTCTTCCTCCGCGACTCGCATCTCGTCGTCGAGTCCATCCGGGCCGTGGCGCCCGGCGGCAGCGCCGATCTGCTGGAGGCCATGGCCCGCCGTGCCTTCGAGCGCATCGAGGGGTTCATGCGCGGCACCACCGTCATCGCGTTCATCGACGCCGTCTGCATCACCGTCGGCCTGCTGATCCTCCATGTGCCGGGCGCGGTCGGACTCGGCGCGCTGGTTCTCGTCGGCGCCTACATCCCCTACCTCGGCGCCTTCATCTCCGGTGCCGTCGCCGTACTGGTCGCCCTCGCCGACCGGGGTTTCGTCATCGCGCTGTGGGCGCTCGGCGTCGTACTCGCCGTGCAGGTGCTGGAAGGGCATGTGCTGCAGCCCGTGATCCAGAGCCGCACCGTGCAGATGCATCCGGCGGTGGTGATGGTGACGATCACCGCAGGGGCCTCCGTCGCCGGGATCCTGGGCATGCTCCTCGCCGTACCGCTCACCGCGGCCGCCTTCGGGGTCGTAGACGAGCTGCGAGCGCGGTACGCGACGGACTAGACCGGCCCCGCGGGACCGGTCACCCCGCCCGGGCCCGGCCCGGGGCTCCCCTATCCCTCGCAGCCCCTATCCCTCGATCCCTCGCAGCTCCTATCCCACGCAGCTTCTATCCCTCGCAGCTCCTATCCCACGCAGCCCCTATCCCTCGCAGCCCTCGCGGCCCTCGTACAGCTCGAACCAGATGCTCTTGCCCTCCCCGCGCGGGTCGACGCCCCAGGCCTCGGCCAGGAGCTCGATCAGGACCAGGCCCCGGCCGGAGGAGGCCAGTTCCCCGGGGCGGCGCTTGTGCGGGAGGTCGTCGCCGGCGTCCGTGACCTCGACGCGCAGCCGGCGGTCCGGGGCCTGGCCCCAGACCTCGGCGAGCAGCAGCGCGTCCGCGTCGGTGTGCACCAGGACGTTCGTGAGCATCTCGGAGACCAGCAGCACCGCCGAGTCGACCTGGTCGGGCGAGTCCCAGTCGTGCAGCAGCTCGCGCAGCTGCTGGCGGGCCTCGGCGATCCGCTCGGGCTCGTCCTGGGCCACCGACAGCAGGGTGCGGCGGACCCGGGGCCGTACGGCGACGGTCCCGTCGTCGCGCACGGCACCCGGCCGGGACAGCAGCAGGACCGCGATGTCGTCCTCGCGGCGGTCGGCCAGCGGTCCCGTGGTGTGGTGCGAGGAGGGGCCGTGCACGGCCTGCACCAGGGCGTCGGCCAGTTTCTCCAGGTCGCTGTCGTGATCCTCCATGATCGCCCGGACCCGCTGCCAGCCGCTCTCGATGTCATGGCCGCCGGTCTCGATCAGGCCGTCGGTGCACATCATCATGATCTCGCCGGGTTCCAGGGTGAACCGCGTGGTCGGATAGTCCGCGTCGGGGTCGATGCCGAGCGGCAGGCCGCCCGCCGTCGGCCGCCGCAGCACCGTGCCGTCGCCCATCCGGATCGCCGGGTCGAGGTGGCCCGCGCGGGCGATCTCCAGCACCCCGGTCACCGGGTCCGCCTCGACGTACAGGCAGGTCGCGAACCGGGTGTCGGCGATCTCCTCGTCGTAGGTGATCCCGTGCAGGAAACGCGAGGCCCGGGTGAGGACCGCGTCCGGGCGGTGGCCCTCGGAGGCGTAGGCGCGCAGTGCGATCCGGAGCTGGCCCATGATGCCCGCGGCCCGTACGTCATGACCCTGGACATCCCCGATGACCAGCGCGAACCGGCCGGACGGCAGCGGGATCATGTCGTACCAGTCGCCTCCCACCTGGAGTCCGCCGCCGGTCGGGATGTAGCGGGCGGCCGCATCCATGCCGGGTATCTCGGGACCGAGCGTCGGCAGCATGGACCGCTGGAGGCCGTCGGTCAGCTCCCGCTCCGAGTCGGCGATCCCGGCCCGGGACAGGGCCTGCGCCAGCATCCGGGCGACCGTGGTGAGCACGGACCGCTCGTCGGGCGTGAACGACACCGGGTAGGTGAACCCCGCCATCCAGGCGCCCATGGTCCGCCCGGCCACCGTCAGCGGCAGAAAGGCCCAGGACCGGCGTCCGAACCGCTGGGCCAGCGGCCAGGTGACCGGGTAGCGGGACCGGTACTGCTCGGCCGAGGAGAGATAGACGGCCCGGCCGGTCCGCACCACCTCCGCCGCCGGGTAGTCGGTGTCCAGCGGCATGCTGGTGAAGGGGCTGTCCTCGTCGATGTGCTGACCGTGGTGGCCGATCATCATCAGCCGGTCGCCCTTGACTCCGAAGACGGCCAGCCCGTCCGGGGAGAACCCGGGCATCGACAGGCCCCCGGCGACCCGCAGCACCTCCTCGGTGGACCGCGCCTCGGCCAGCGCCCGGCCCGCGTCCAGCAGGAACGCCTCACGGGAGCGCCGCCAGTCGCCGGTGACCGGATGCTGGGCGGCGTTGCCGGGGGACGGCTCGGAGACCTCCTGAATGGTGCCCGTGACCCGGTAGACGCGCTCCTCGGAGTCGTACACCGGCCGAAAACGGCTGCGGACGGTACGGATCAGCCGGCCGCGCTCGTCCATGACCCGCAGCCGTACCTCGCCGAGCGTGCCCTCGGTGGCGGCCAGCCGGGTGATGCTGGTGTTCTCGTTCCAGTCCACCGGGTGGAAACGGGACCGGACCAGGGCCTCCGAGAGAAGGGACGGTTCGGCCGGCAGCCCGATGAGCCGCGCCGCCTCCGCATCCGCGGTGACCAGCCCGGTGGCCGTGTCCCAGTGCCACAGCCCGGTCGCGAGGGCGGCGAGGACGTCCTCCACGGCGGGCAGGGGCTCGCCAGTTCGCATTGCCCCACTTTAGGAAGATGAGATCGAAAAAAGCTACCGATCACCTCCCTGGTAATGAGGGGAGTCGGCCCTGGGGGGCCCGGTACGCTGGGTGGTGTTTCACGTGAAACACCAGCGTGAAGCACCAGGCTGACACCACACCCCGATCCGCGAAGGCTGGATGAACCACGATGCATCGGTACAGGTCCCACACCTGCGGCGAGCTCCGCTCCTCTGACGTCGGCACCGACGTCCGGCTGAGTGGCTGGCTGCACAATCGGCGCGACCTGGGCGGCATCCTCTTCATCGATCTGCGCGATCACTACGGCATCACCCAGCTGGTGGCACGTCCGGGCACGCCCGCCTACGAGGCCCTGGACAAGCTCAGCAAGGAGTCGACGGTACGGGTCGACGGCAAGGTCGTCTCCCGTGGCACCGAGAACATCAACTCCGACCTGCCCACCGGCGAGGTCGAGGTCGAGGTCGGCGAGGTCGAGCTGCTCGGTGCGGCCGCCCCGCTGCCATTCACGATCAACGCCGAGGACGGGGTCAACGAGGAGCGGCGCCTGGAGTACCGCTTCCTGGACCTGCGCCGCGAGCGCATGCACCGCAACATCATGCTGCGTACGGCCGTGATCTCGGCCATCCGCCACAAGATGGTCGCCCTCGGCTTCAACGAGATGGCCACCCCGATCCTCACCGCGACCTCCCCCGAGGGCGCGCGGGACTTCGTGGTGCCCTCCCGCCTGAACCCGGGCAAGTTCTACGCGCTGCCGCAGGCCCCGCAGCAGTTCAAGCAGCTGCTGATGATCTCCGGCTTCGACCGCTACTTCCAGATCGCGCCCTGCTTCCGCGACGAGGACGCCCGCGCCGACCGCTCGCCGGGCGAGTTCTACCAGCTCGACGTCGAGATGAGCTTCGTCGAGCAGGAGGACGTCTTCCGGCCGATCGAGCAGCTGATGACCGAGCTGTTCACGGAGTTCGGCGGCGGCCACGAGGTCACCTCGCCGTTCCCGCGGATCCCGTTCCGCGAGTCGATGCTGAAGTACGGCTCCGACAAGCCGGACCTGCGCGCCCAGCTGGAGCTGGTCGACATCACCGACATCTTCGAGGGCTCGGAGTTCAAGGCCTTCGCCGGCAAGCACGTCCGTGCGCTGCCGGTGCCGGCGGTCCAGGACCAGCCCCGCAAGTTCTTCGACCAGCTCGGTGACTACGCGGTCTCGCAGGGCGCCAAGGGCCTGGCCTGGGTCCGCGTCGCCGAGGACGGCTCGCTCTCCGGCCCGATCGCCAAGTTCCTCACCGAGGACAACGTCGCCGAGCTGACCAAGCGGCTCCAGCTGGCCGCCGGCCACGCCGTCTTCTTCGGCGCGGGCGAGTTCGACGAGGTCTCCAAGATCATGGGCGCGGTGCGGGTCGAGGCCGCCAAGCGCGCCGGGCACTTCGAGGAGAACGTCTTCCGGTTCTGCTGGATCGTCGACTTCCCGATGTTCGAGAAGGACGAGGAGACCGGCCGGATCGACTTCTCGCACAACCCGTTCTCGATGCCCCAGGGCGGCATGGAGGCCCTGGAGACCCAGGACCCGCTGGACATCCTGGCCTGGCAGTACGACATCGTCTGCAACGGCGTCGAGCTGTCCTCCGGAGCGATCCGGAACCACGAGCCGGACATCATGCTCAAGGCGTTCGGCATCGCGGGCTACGACGAGGAGACCGTCGAGCGCGAGTTCGCCGGCATGCTGCGCGCGCTGCGCTTCGGCGCCCCGCCGCACGGTGGCATCGCCCCGGGCGTGGACCGCATCGTGATGCTCCTCGCCGACGAGCCCAACATCCGCGAGACCATCGCGTTCCCGCTCAACGGAAACGCCCAGGACCTGATGATGGGCGCGCCGACCGAGCTGGACGAGACCCGGCTGCGCGAGCTGCACCTGACCATCCGGAAGCCGCAGCCGAAGTAAGCCGCAGCCGAAGTAAGGCGTACAGAAGCAGCACAGCTGAAGGAAAGGCTCGAAACCGGCGTCGGTTTCGAGCCTTTCGCTTGCGCACCGTGATTCACAGCTTGCTCCGATGTTCCCACCGGCTCCGCCTTGTCTACGGTCCCTGACCATGACAGACACCCACACCCCCACAGATGCGCAATCCGCGGAAGAGAGAAGGAAGTTGGCCCGCCGTACGGTCCTGGCGGCGGGCAGCGTGGCCGTGACCGCGGTGGGCGTCGGCAGCGCCTTCGCCGCCGGCGACGGCACCGCCGCGGGGCAGGGCACCCAAGCCGCGGCCTCGCCCTCGTCCTCGGAGGGCACCTGCTACACGCTCACTTCCGAACTGGTCGAGGGCCCGTACTACATCGATGCCGACAAGCTCCGCCAGGACGTCACCGAGGACCAGGAGGGCATCCCGCTGCACCTCACCCTCAAGGTGATCGACGCGGAGACCTGCAAGCCGCTCAGGAACGCGGCCGTGGACATCTGGCACTGCAACGCGTCGGGCATCTACTCGGGGTACGAGGAGATGGGCAGCGGCGGTGGCGGCACCCCGCCGACCGGCCCCCCGCCGACCGACGCGCCCACCGGCGCTCCCACCGGCCCCCCGCCCGGCGGTGGCGGCGGCCACCAGGAGCCCACCGACGACACCCGCTACCTGCGCGGCACCTGGCACACGGACCGGCACGGGCACGTCACCTTCAAGACCGTCTTCCCCGGCTGGTACCAGGGCCGGTGCGTCCACATCCACGTCAAGGTGCACGTGGACGGCGAATGGACGGACGCCGGGTACGAGGGCGGCCACACCTGCCACACGGGTCAGCTGTTCTTCGACGAGAAGTCGGTGCTGCTGTCGGCCGAGGTGGAACCGTATTCGAGCAACACCACCACCCGCACCACCCTCGACGGGGACAGCATCTACCCGGACAACGGGCACGAGGGCGGCCTGCTCTACCTGAGGTACGACCGCCACCACATCGCCCGCGGCGTCCGCGCCCAGCTGACCCTGGGCGTCGAGCCGGACGAGACGAGCAACGGCTGACATCCGAGAGACGTCCGTGACGCGGGGCGCCTGGGACTCAGAAAGGAAGGCCCCGGGCGCCTCCAGCGTGTTCACTCACCGGCGTCGTCGTCGAAGTCGGTCAGGTGTCGTACCGGCCGTCCCAGGGCTCACCGAAGCCCAGGTGGTCCGGGTAGAGCTCGGCCCATCCCCCGTCGTCGTCCTCCTTCGCCACCAGCCCGAAGAACACACCGTCAACGACGAGCTGGAACGGGCGTATCGCGATGTCCGTGTACGTCCGCCTCGGCAGGCTGCGCAGCATGTTCGCCATGTGCGCGCGGGCCCGCACCAGCACCGACCCGGTGCCGTCCGGGTCGCGCTGCTGCTCGGCCCAGCTGCCCGCGCACCAGATCTGCGAGTCGCGGTAGTGCCCCTCGGCGTCGAAGAGATGCAGCACCGAGTAGAGCCGCTTCTGCTCCTCCCAGCCCTCGTCGAGCCGGAACCCCTCGGGGAACGCGTAGGTGACCGACGCCAGGAACTGTCCGTCGGAATAGCGGCCGATCGCCTCGGTACGGCCGTGCGGCTCATAGGCGATCGGGATGAGCTCAGGGGTCATGGCGAAACCATACGGATGTGTCGGGGACATGCAGGGGCCGGGGCCTCACCCCGCCCAAACATTCACTTGATTCTGCCGAGGATGCCACGGCGTTCTCGCAGCAGGGGCCCCGCCTGATCGCCGCCGGCAACCTTTTCGATCTCCGTGACCACAGAGGAGTGAGGCCCGCCCCGGCGGGCCCGTCCCCAGCACTTCGGAAGTATGTAAGGACTCCCCCGTGGCCTCTGCCTCTCACCGTCGGTCTCTCCGTAAGCGCCGTGTCCTCGTCGTCTCCGCCGCCGTCGTGGCGGCCGGGGTCGGGGCCGGTGCGCTCGTGCTGAGCGCGAACGCGTCCGGCGCCGACCTCTACCACCGGACGCTCGGCGCCAAGGACGGCTGGGCGGCCTCCGGTTCCGGTACGACCGGTGGGGCGAAGGCCGACGCCGCGCACACCTTCACCGTCTCGACCCGCGCCCAGCTGGTGAAGGCGCTGGGGTCGGCGTCCGACACCATCCCGCGCATCATCAAGGTCAACGGCACCATCGACGCCAACACCGACGGCAGTGGCAGGAAGCTGACCTGCGCCGACTACGCGGCCGGGACGGGGTACTCGCTGAGCGCCTACCTGAAGGCGTTCGACCCGTCGACGTACGGCCGCTCCGAGCTGCCCTCCGGGACCCAGGAGACGGCCCGGGCCGCCGCGCAGAAGAAGCAGGCCGCGAACGTCGTCTTCAAGGTGCCCGCCAATATGTCGATCGTCGGTGTCCCCGGCACCAAGGCCGGCATCACCGGCGGCATGCTCCAGATCCAGAGCGTCGACAACGTCATCGTCCGCAACCTGACCTTCTCCGACACCGAGGACTGCTTCCCGCAGTGGGACCCGACCGACGGCGACGACGGCAACTGGAACTCCGCGTACGACTCGGTGACGCTGCGCGGGGCGACACACGTCTGGGCCGACCACAACACGTTCACCGACGCGGGCCACTTCGACAGCACCAACCCGAAGTACTACGGCCGTGAGTACCAGGTTCACGACGGCGAACTCGACATCACCAAGAGCTCGGACCTGGTGACCGTCGAGCAGAACCAGTTCACCAGCCACGACAAGACGATGCTGATCGGCAGCAGCGACAGCGAGCCGAGCGGCAAGCTGCGCGTCACCCTGCACCACAACGTCTGGAGGGGCATCGTCCAGCGCGCCCCGCTGACCCGTGTCGGCCAGGTGCACCTCTACAACAACTACTACGACGTCACGACCCGCGACGGCTACGCGCTGCAGTACAGCATCAACTCCCGCGCGAAGGCCCAGGTCGTGGCTCAGAACAACTACTGGACCGTGCCCGGCTCCATCAAGATCTCCAAGCTGCTGAGCGGTGACGGCACCGGCTCCGTCGCGGGCGGCGGCAACCTCGTCAACGGCACCACGACCGACCTCGTCGCCGCCTACAACGCCGCCGGCTCGAAGAAGATCAAGACGACGGTGAACTGGACACCGACCCTGACGGCGGGCCTGGAGAGCAGCGCCGGGAACCTGCCGGCGGAGCTGGCGAAGACGGCGGGCGCCGGGGCGCTCACCGCGAGCTGAGAAGCGCCCGGCCCCCGGATCCGTGGGGAGGATCCGGGGGCCGGGGCACGGGCGCGCGGGGCTGCGGGGGTGCTCAGTCCTGTCGGGGGCTGCGCATGCGGCGGCGCAGGGCCGGGCCGAGGCGGACCAGTACTCGCTTGTCGATGCCGGTGACCCGGCGCTCCACCGCGGACAGCTGCTTGGTGGCGGCGGTCAGTTCCTTGCGGAGGGCGTCGAGCTGGCGATTCGTCTCGGTCGTGCGCTTCTCGGCGGTGGCCAGCCGGTTGCGCAGCTCCCGGTTCTCCTTGGCGTGCTGGGCTGCCTTCGTGTCGGCCGCGGTGATCCGCTCGCGCAGCCGGCTGATCCGGTACCGCATCTGGCCGTCGTCCCCGCCGTCCCAGACCGGCATCGAGGCGGGCAGGTCGAGGGCGGCCAGCCGGGCGTCGAAGGCGGCGCCGCCGTCGCCGTGGGTGTAGGTGTTCTGCAGGTCGTTGCGGTCGAGGAAGGCGATGATGCGCTCGAAGCGCTCACCGTGCCCCTTGAGCATCGCGGAGAAGTCGGCGTCCTCGTACAGCTCCCGCGGGTCGGTGTCGGCGCCCAGTTCGGTCAGCGAGCGGTGCGGGATGTCGAAGTAGCGGCACAGTTCGAGGGTGCGTGAGTCGTGGGTGAGGACCACGCTCGGGGTGCCGGCCAGCAAGGCGGCGACATTGCCGTGGATACGGGTGCCGTAGGCGAAGTCGTAGCCGCGCAGTTCGTCGATCCAGGTGGCCGGGTCCAGCGGCATGCGGACCTTGTTCTCCTGGAGCAGGGCGTGGCTGAGCTGGAGCGGGAAGGGGTCCGTGTGTCCGGACTCCGGCGAGGTGTCGCCCCACATCAGCAGTTCCGCGTCGACGGTGTTCTGCGCGTAGTAGGCGAGGTGGGGGTAGCGCTCCCACGCGTGCCGGGCCAGGCCCGCTATGTCGCCGACGGGTATCGCGTCCGGCGACAGGTTCAGGGCGATGCGTGAGGCGGCGGTCAGCTCCGTGGCCCGGATCTCCGGGAAGGTGTCGCCGTACAGGAACATCGACGGGCAGCCGATGATGTCGACGTCCTCGTCCTTGAAACCGAGGCCCTTGAGGTAGTCCGAGGTCAGCTCGCCGCGCACGCCGATGGAGGCGGAGCGGTCCAGGACGGCGCGGGCGAAGCGGCGGACCGAGTCCGCCATGGGCTGCAGCCAGCCGGTGTCGTAGTCCGCGGGGGCCTGGGCGCCGACGCCGAACACCACGACCGGGATGGTGAGTTGCTCGATCAGCGTGGTGAGCCGGTCCAGGGAGGCGTGGAACGTCGGGCGGAAGGCGTTGGCGAGCGGGACGACGAAGGCGTCGTACTGCTCGTTGATCTCCGCGGCTCGGCGGGCCGAGGGGTCGGTGCGGATGCCGTTGGACGTCACCTCGGTGTCCGGGGTGGTCAGCATCTTGTGGGCCGAGTCGCTGAAGAGCAGATTCCCGGTGTTCGTTCCGATCAGGTCCTGGTGGATGAACTCCGCCGGAGAGGCGACACGGAACGGGCTCTTCCCGGAACGGATCAGAATTCGTTTCACGAGCGGCACACTATCCCGCAGGTAAACGCGAGGTGAAGGTGCGGTAAGAGTCTGATCGGTCTCTTTCCTGGGATTTACCTCACGCCGAAGGCCCGGCGGGAGGGGGTCTCCCGCCGGGCCTTCGGCGGTGCGTGGGCTGCGGTGGTGCGTGTGCTGCGGTGGGGCGTGTGTGGTGCGGGCAGGGCCTACTCGGCGGGCGTGCCGCCGAAGCGTTCCTTGTACGTCTCCAGGTCCTCGTCCGTGAGCTTGGCGAAGAGGACCGGGGGGACCGTGAAGGGGGTGCCGGCGGGGACGAAAGCCAGCGCCTTCGCCTCGGCGGCGGTGACCCAGGTTGCACGCTTCTGGTCAGATGCGGTCTCGGCCGGGGCGAACGCCTCACGCATGATCTTCGCCGTCGCCGGGATGAAGGGTTCCGAGACCACCGCGTAGAGGTGGATCAGGTTCATCGCCGTGCGCAGGGTCAGGGCCGCGCCGTCCTTGTCCGTCTTGATCTCCAGCCAGGGGGCCTTCTCCTCCAGGTAGGAGTTGCCGGCCGACCAGAGGGCACGGAGGGCCGCCGCGGCCTTGCGGAACTGGAGGGACTCCATCTGCGACTCGTACTCGGCGAGGAGTTCGGAGATCTGCTCGCCCAGCTTCGCCTCCGCCTCGCCGGGCTCGCCGCCGGCCGGGACCTCCTCGCCGAAGCGCTTCTTGGAGAAGGACAGGACGCGGTTGACGAAGTTGCCGAGGGTGTCGGCCAGGTCCTTGTTCACCGTGGCCGTGAAGTGCTCCCAGGTGAAGGAGGAGTCGTCCGACTCGGGGGCGTTGGCGATCAGGAAGTAGCGCCAGTAGTCGGCGGGGAGGATCGCCAGGGCCTGGTCGGTGAAGACGCCGCGCTTCTGCGAGGTCGAGAACTTGCCGCCGTAGTACGTCAGCCAGTTGAAGGCCTTGACGTAGTCGACCTTCTTCCACGGCTCGCGGACGCCGAGTTCGGTGGCCGGGAACATCACCGTGTGGAAGGGGACGTTGTCCTTCGCCATGAACTCCGTGTAGCGGACGTCGGTGTCGACGTCGTACCACCAGGACTTCCAGTCCCGGTTCTCCGGGTCCTGGTCCGCCCACTCCTTCGTCGCGCCGATGTACTCGATCGGGGCGTCGAACCAGACGTAGAAGACCTTGCCCTCCGCCGCCAGCTCCGGCCAGGTGTCGGCCGGGACCGGGACGCCCCAGTCCAGGTCACGGGTGATCGCCCGGTCGTGCAGGCCCTCGGTCAGCCACTTGTGGGCGATCGAGGAGGCCAGCTGCGGCCAGTCCTTGTCGTGCTTGGAGACCCACTCGCGGACCTCGTTCTCCAGTTTGGACTGGAGGAGGAAGAGGTGCTTGGTCTCGCGGATCTCCAGGTCCGTGGAGCCGGAGATCGCCGAGCGCGGGTTGATCAGGTCGGTCGGGTCCAGCACGCGGGTGCAGTTCTCGCACTGGTCGCCGCGGGCCTTGTCGTAGCCGCAGTGCGGGCAGGTGCCCTCGACGTAGCGGTCCGGGAGGAAGCGGCCGTCCACCGGGGAGTACACCTGGCGGATCGACCGCTCCTCGATGAAGCCGTTCTCGTTCAGGCGGCGGGCGAAGTGCTGGGTGATCTCACGGTTCTCGGGGCTGGAGCTGCGGCCGAAGTAGTCGAACGCGAGCGCGAAGCCGTCGTAGACCGCCTTCTGGGCGTCGTGGGCCTGCGCGCAGAACTCGTCGACCGGGATGCCCTGCTCCTTCGCCGCGAGTTCGGCGGGGGTGCCGTGCTCGTCCGTCGCGCAGATGTAGAGGACGTCGTGGCCGCGCTGGCGGAGGTACCGGGAGTACACGTCCGCCGGGAGCATGGACCCCACCATGTTGCCCAGGTGCTTGATCCCGTTGATGTACGGAAGGGCGCTGGTGATGAGGTGTCGAGCCATCGGGGGCTGCTCCCAGGTCGGATTCGTTGCTGCTTTTGCGAACCTTGAAATCGTAGCCGACATGTGTATGCCGCCCGCCTCCCGTTTTACGGGGTGAGAAGCGGGCGGCATGGGGCCGTGCGGTGGGTGGTGGCGGCGGGTGTGCCGCCGGGTGTGCCGCCGGGGGGTTACGGGCGCCAGTCGATCAGTACGCCGTCGTAGAGCTCCGCGTCCGTGAGTTCCAGGGGGGTCGGGCCCGCGTGGAAGAAGGCCGCGTTGCCGGTCTTCAGCTTGCGGAGGTAGTCGAAGGCCTTGTTCTCGTGCTCGCCGAACGCGACGAAGGAGAAGAACACCGAGGGGTGGGACTTCGCGGCGTCCGTGAGGGACTGGGTGGCGGGGGTCTTGGCGTCGGGGGCGCCGTCGGTCTGGAAGACGACGAGGGCGGGGGTGTCCGGGGCGCCGGGGGCGGCGTTCTTGTCGTAGTGCGCGAGTACGGCTTCCACGGCGGCGTGGTAGCTGGTACGGCCCATGCGGCCGAGGCCGGCGTGCGCCTCGTCGATCGCGTTCTCGGGGGAGGCCGGGGTGAGGTCGGTGGTGCCGTCCACCTCGGTGGAGAAGAAGACCACGTGGACGGTGGGGGTCTCCGTGGCCGGGGTCAGCTGGGCGGCGAGGGCGAGGGTCTGGTCGGCGAGGGCCGCGGCGGAGCCGTCCTTGTAGTACGCGCGCATGCTCGCGGAGCGGTCGAGGACGAGGTAGGTGGCGGCGTGGGTGCCGGTGAGGCCGGCCTTGGCGAGGGCGGTGGCTGCGGCGTCGTCGCCGGCCTCGGCCTCGGCCTTGGCTTCGCCTTCGGCCGGGTCGTTCCCACCCGCACCACCCGTGACGGTTTCGTTGTCGGGTGCGGGTGGCCCCTGTGGGGCGGATGCGCCGTCGGCGGCCGCGACGGGTTCCGGGGCGTCGGCCGGAGTGGCCTCGGGGGCGGGCTCCGCGACCGTCTCGGCAGCCGGTGCGGGCGCCTCCTGGGCCTTCTCGGCCGGGGTGTTCTCGGGCTCGGTGGTGGCGGGTTCGACCTCCGCGACCGGCTCGGCCTCGGCCTCCGGCTCGGGCGACGGCTCGACAACCGCCTCGGCGACGGGCTCGGCCGCGGCCTCGGCCTCCGGCGTCGGCTCGATCGCGGCCTCGGCCTGCGGAGCGGCGACGGGCTCGGCCGCCGCCTCGGCCTCCGGCGTCGGCTCGATCGCGGCCTCGGCCTGCGGCTCGGCCGCTGCCTCCGCCTTCGGCTCGGGCGACGGCTCGACAACCGCCTCCGCCTTCGGCTCGGTGACCGGCGCGGCCTCGGCTGCCGGCTCGGCCGCCACCTCAGCCACGGGCTCGGCCTCTGCCTCGGCCCCGGTTTCCGGCACCGGCTCCGCGGTCACGTCGGCCGCGGCTTCGGCCTTCGCCTCGGCCACCGGCTCGGCTCCGGCATCCCGCGCAGCCACCGGCGCGGCCTCGACCTCAGGCTCAGCCACCGTCTCCGCTTCAGCCTCGACCGGCGCTTCAGTCTCCGCCTCGGCCTCGGTCTCCGCCCCTGACTCGGTCGGCGCTTCGGCCTTCGCCTCCGCCGTGGCCTCTGTCTCGGTCGGCGAGTCAGCCTTGTCGTCAGCCGCGGCTTCCGGCTCGGCCGGTGCTGTCGGCTCGGCCTCAGCCGCGGCCGCGGCTTCCGGCTCGGTCGGCGGCTTCGGCTCGGTCGGTGTCTCTGCGCGGACCTCGATTTCCGGTTCGATCGTTCGTGAGGCCTGCTTCGGCACCGTGACGTTCTCGAACGCCGCCGTTACCAGATCGTGCTCGTCGGAGTTCCCCGGGCGGGGTTCCGGGACCGCTGCCGGGGCGGCCGGTTCCGGTGCTTCCTGCTTCGACGCCGGTGCCGGCGTCGGCTGCGAAGGGAGCTGGTCTGCACCCTCCGCCTCGGCGGGCCGCGGCTTTCGCGACCGGCCGAATGCGTTCCGCAGGAGAGTGAGAATGCCCATGTGCGCAACCCTTCGCGTGAGTTGATACCCGTCAATCGCTGGCCAGGACGGACACGTAAGGTTAGCTGCCCCAGGTTGCGATCTTGGGGAGGGTCGATGACTCCTGTCGGGCGTACGGTCGTCGAGTTCCGGCCCCTTCTCAACTCCCCGTCGGGTCCTCTCGGTTCACCTCTCGTTCACTCGGCGGCGGCCCGTGTGCACGCCCGTACCCCCGAGGTCACGCTCACGGCACGAGGTCGCAATGGGATAGTAAAGTACGCGAGCTGCTGCCGGTGCCCGGCGAGCGGGGCAGGGCGCGTCCTAGTGCGGGGACGCGATCGCGCGGGCCGCCGCCACCTCCTGGCGGAGGGGTTCCAGGACGCTGTGCGATGGACCCGTGAGGTCCGTGCGGACCGCGACCAGGGTGTCCGCCTCGCGGACGCCGTCCGCCAACTCGCGTAGCTGCAGGGCGATCTGGTCCACCTCGGCGCGGGGCGGGGGCGGTGCTCCGTGCCGTACCCGGACCCGGGCCGCCGTCGTCGCGTCGACGATGCGTTCCACGGCGACGACGAGCGGCCACCAGGCCGCCGCCCGCCGTCCCGTCGGCGGCGGCTCGGTCAGGGCGCGCTGGAACTCCGTACGGATGGTGGACAGGTCGCGGTAGAGACGGCGCCGCATCCGGGCGCGGGCAGCCGGCTCCGCGCCCTCTTCGAAGGCCAGGTCGACGTAGTCCGCGGTGTCCGCGACCGCGTTCGCGAGCCGGTCGCCGACCCGGGTGCGCCAGCTCTCCGGCCACAGGAGATAGCCGGCGATCAGCGCGATGGCGCAGCCCATCAGGGAGTCGAGGAGACGGGGCACGAGCAGGCCGGTGCCCATGTGGTTCAGTTCGTCGGAGAGGAGCAGGATCACCGGGGTGATGGCGGCGGTCTGGAAGCCGTAGCCCCGGGGGGTGACGGCGGGGATGAGCGGGGCCAGGAGCAGCATCACCGGGACGTCCGGCCAGCCGCGCGGGACCAGGGTGAGGACGGTCGCCGCCACCACCAGGCCCACCACCGTGCCCAGCGCACGCAGCAGCGCCCGGGAGAAGACCGAGCCGAAGTCGGGCTTGAGGACGAAGGTGACGGTGAGGGCGACCCAGTAGGAGCGCGGGACCGGGACCAGGGACACCAGCGCCTGCGCGATGCCGATGCACAGGGCCAGGCGGATGCCGTAGCGCCAGGAGTTGGCGGACAGCACGACGTTGCGGGCGGCGCGGGAGGTGCGGATGCCGAGGGCGGCGGGGCGGCCGAGGCGGTCGTCGATGCCGCGCGGGTCGACGTCGGGGCTGGTGGCGACCTCGGCGACGTGCCGCAGGGCGTGGTCGACGGCCCGGGCGGTCTCGTTGCGCGGCTCGGGGAGGTCGAGCTCCATCGGGCCGGTGTAGCCGGTGTCGACGGCGTCGGCGATGTGGTGGACCGCCGCCGGGATCTCGGGCGGCAGCGGCTTCCCGGCGAGCCGGGCGGCGGGGGCGGCCTCCACCACGGGGGTGATCGCGTTCAGCTGGGCCAGCATGCGGGTGAGGTCGCGGCTGCGGCCGCGGTACCGGGCGCGCCGGGCCAGGATCAGGTCGTACGACTGGTTCAGCGACTGGGTGACGGTGTGCCGGGCGAGGTCGTACTCCTCGGCGTCGGCGGTGCCGATGGCCGTGAGCTGGTCGGCGACCGTGCGGTAGGTGGCGGCGACCGCCGAGCGTTCGGGTACGCCCGAGCGCAGCGGCCAGGCCAGCAGGGCGAGGAGGAGGACCAGCAGGCCGCCGCCGGTCATCAGGACCGGGGTCAGCCACCAGGCGCCGGGCAGCGGCAGGCCCGCGCCGATCACGGAGTTGAGCAGCAGCAGGAGGCCGGAGACGGAGGACACCGCGCCGATCGTCGAGATCATCCCGGAGATCAGCGCGATGCCGGTGATGACGACGACCGTCAGCCAGCCCTGGCCGTAGACCAGCGCGCCGGCGGTGACGCCGACGGCGCCGAAGAGCTGGGGGACCGCGATGTTGAGGATCCGCATCCGGTAGGCGTCGGCGGTGTCGCCGATGACCCCGGACAGGGCGCCCATGGAGGCGAGCGCGCCGTACGCGGGCTGTCCGACGGCGAGCCCGACGGTGAGCGGGAGGGCCATGCCGAGGGCGGCGCGGGCCAGGGCGGGCCAGTTGAGGGGCGCGGCCTGCTGGGGCCGGAGGTTCCTTACCAGCCAGTCGGGAGGGGTGAGGCCGATGGGGAACTCGCGGGACATGCGCCCATTATCGGCGCCGGTGCTGGTGGAGCGTGATGTCCACGACGAGGGCGCGGTGGCCGGTGCGGGTCAGGTGGAGGAAAAAGCGGAGGAAAACGCGGAGGAAAACAGGGCGGCCGCCCAGGTCGCGAGCCGGTATCCGGGGCCGAGCGCCGTCGCTCCCGGCCGCGATCACCGGCCCTTCCCGTCCACCGGGATCACCGGCCTTCCCGCCCACCGGGATCGCCGGTCCCTCCCGGCCGCCGGGGGTCCGACCCTTCGCCCACCGGGATCGCCGGCCGCTCCCGGCCGCCGGGGGTCCGACCCTTCGCCCACCGGGATCGCCGGCCGCTCCCGGCCGCCGGGGGTCCGACCCTTCGCCCACCGGGATCGCCGGG